>NZ_DATMFG010000041.1:0-74876 GCF_035556355.1 Microbacterium sp. | reverse complement strand
TGAGCACGATGCGGTCGGGGTTGTTGCGGCGGTTCTTGCGCGTCACGTAGGTGTAGCCCGTGCCGGCGGTCGAACGCAGCTTGATGATCGGACGAACGTCCTGAGCCTTCTTCGCCATCAGAGCTTCACACCCTTCGCGATGAGGTCCTTCACGACGGACTCGATGCCACGGGCGTCGATCACCTTCATGCCCTTGGCGGACACGTTGAGCGTGACCTTACGGCCGAGCGACGGAACGTAGTACGTCTTCTTCTGCACGTTCGGGTCGAAGCGGCGCTTCGTCCGGCGGTGCGAGTGCGAGATGTTGTGACCGAAGCCGGGAACCGCGCCGGTCACCTGGCACACTGCTGCCATGGTGGTTGTCTCCTCTGTACCGTGAAGCCGGACGGCCCCACCCAAGATCCCTTGTCTGCACTCACACCCGTGCGACCCTTCGACAGGCTCAGGGACCGGATGCGGGGATTGTGAGTACGAACTACGCGCTGGAGTGCGCGCAGACAAAGAGTCAGTCTAGCACGGATGCCGCATCCGCCCCGACCGCCGCCGGCCCGGCTCCGCGACCCCAGCGGAACGCCGACACCGTGGGATCGCCCGGGATCCAGAACCGCCACGGGAACGCCGGTCCGCCCGCGTGTCCCGCGACACCCACGCGCGGACCCCGCTCGAACTCCTCGAGCGGGGTCTCGCGCAGCGACAGGCGTGCGACCGCGCCGTGCAGCGGCTCGCCCGTGACCGCGTCGATGCCGTCGTGAAGCGGATGCCGCAGCCCCACCGCATCGCCGAGACGACCGGGCCCGCGGGCGAAGTCGCGGGGTGTGCGCGCGGCCGGGCGGCGGCGGGCTGCGGCATCCGCCCCCTCGATCACCTCGCCGCCCCGCAGCAGGACACCGCCGGCAACCCCTTCGGGACCGCACACGACGTTCACGCACGAGTGGATGCCGTGGCTCAAGTAGACGTAGAGGTGGCCGGGCTCTCCCCACATCGTCGCGTTGCGCGCAGTGCGACCCATGCGCGCGTGCGAGCCGGGGTCGGGCACGGGGCCGGTGCCCCGACCGTGGTACGCCTCGACCTCGGTCAGCCGCACGGCGACGAGCTCGCCGTCGACGACGGTCTCGAGCACGGCGCCGAGCAGGCGCGGAGCGACCTCGAGCGGCAGCGGCAGGAGGTCGTCGCGCGCGGCGGGGCGCACGGCGTCGGCGCCGGTGGCGATCGGGGTCATTGGGGCGGCACCTGGCACCACGAGATGGACGATCCCGCGAGAGCGACGAGCTCGTCCGCACCCTCCGGATCGTCGGAGGTCATGTCGAAGACGTGTGTCTCGACCCGCTGCGGCAGCGGCAGCAGGTACGTGTCGTAGGGGTTGTCGACGGCGTCGGGTGCGACGAGCACCGCGAGGTGGCGTTCACTCGGCGACACGCACGTCTGCAGCAGGCCGTCGCTCGACGACACGGACGTGAGCGCGCGGGTCACGCCGTCGTCGGCGACGCGGTCCACCGAAGTGATCCCGGTGGGCAGCCCCTCGGGCGTCAGCACTGCCGAGGAGCGCGCGGTGCCGCCCGTCGCAAGCGGGAGGATCGAGCTCGCCGGGCCGAGCACGGTGTCGGGTGTGACGAGAGGCTCCTCGGTGCCGTCGGTGAGGTCGATCACGACGACGCCCTCGGCGCGGTCGACGATCGCATGCGACGACCCGCGCGCGATGCCGTCGATGCCGTTGGCGATGCCGAGCGAGGTGGCCTGCCCGTCGGGTGCCGCGAGCAGGAGCGAGCCGTCGAACGACAGCAGCAGGATGCTGTCGGTGTCGGGCACGAACCGGAATTCGGCGACCCGCGGGTCGGCCCCTTCGACCTCGATGGGCTGGGGTGCGGAATCCGCTTCGCTGTCTTTCAGCGATGCCGTGAACAGCGCACTCTCGAGCCCGCCCTCGGCACCCAGGTCGGCGGCCGAGAACGTGTAGCCGATGAGGTCGCCGCGATCGGCGCTCTGGAGGTTCGTGATGAACCCGTCGCCCGGCAGGGGCAGCGTGCGCTCGTTGAGCCCGTCGTGGTCGGTGACGATGAGCTGCGGCTCGTCGTCTTCGGTGCGCACCGACATCACGAGGTGCTCGTTGGTCGCGCGGTAGTCCTCGATGTGCTCGTGGGTGAAGACCGGCTCGGCATGCTCTCCCGTGAGGTCGGTGCGGAAGATCGTGTCGCTCGCCTCGCCGCGCTGCAGCAGGAACACCTCTTCGGGCGGCGTTCGGAAGCTGTGCTCGAACGTCGCCGCCGGGCCCGCGGCGGTGCCGCGCACGTCGCGGAACGTCACCGTGTACTCGGTGTCGTCCCACAGGGGCAGCGTGAACCGCACGCCGACGCTGCGGCCCGACGTGTCGACGGCGAACGGAGTCGCCGGCTCGACGGTGACCTGCGACGGATCGACCTCCTGCAGCGCCTGCGTCGTCGTCACGATGAGCCGGGATCCGGATGCGGCGACCGCCGCCTCGGGATCGACCTCGACCGATGTGACCCGCGGTCCCTGCAGCACGCTGGCCGCCGCGCCGCCGATGCCGAGCACCGCGAGGGCGCCGACGACCGCGAGGAACGTCAGCGCGAACGAGCGTCCGCGGCGCTCGCGCGATCGGGTGCGCCGCGTCGGAGTGTCAGTACTCATACGGGTCTCCGGGCTCGTCGATCGGCTCGATCGATCGGGCGTCGACGACGAGGCGCCCGTCGGACGTCGCGCGCACCGTCCCGCTCACGCTCACCCACTGCCCCGTCTCGGGCACCGCCGCATCGGTCACGACGGGCAGTCCCGCGGGCTGCGCGTCGATGACGCAGTGCGTGATGACCAGGCGCGTGAGTGTGAAGTCGCCGTCCTCGGAGGGCGTCGCGAAGCCGGTGAGCTCGACCGCGTCGCCGTCGAAGGTCTCGGGGTTCGTCGCCGTCGCGAACACCGTCGCCCACTCGCCGACCCCGAACGTCGTCGTGTCTCCGGATGCCGCGAGGGTCACGGCATCCGCCCCCGCGAACAGAGGAGCAGCGCCGATATCGCGCGACATCGCGAGGTCGGCGGACAGCGTCGCGGGCGGCAGCACGAGGGCGGTCAGGACGACGCCGGATGCGACGACCCCGCCGGCCACCGTCGCCACGAGTGCTGCGGCGTGCCGCACCTGAGCGGGGTGCGGTCCCTGAGCCGTGCGCGGCCCCTGAGCCTGCCGAAGGGTCGACGCCTCGACAGGCTCGGCGACCGGGGAGGGCTCGCCGACCGGGGACGAATCGGCGACCGAGAACGGCCCGGCGACCGGGGCGGCACCGTGGCCGTGATCGTGGTCGTGGCTCTCATCCTCGGCGCCGAGCGGGAGGGCGAAACTCGCGATCGCGCCGACGAGCATCACGACGGCCATGCCCATCGCCCACCACGCGGACTCGGGGTTGATGTAGAGGCCGAGGCGGCCGGTGAGGCCGAGGCCGAGGGTCACGACGGCGAGCACCGTCGCGAGGCCGACGCCGAGCCAGCGCGTCGCGAGAGCGTGCGGCCTAGACAAGGAGGTTCACCCCCGTCCCGATCGCGAAGGCGGCGAGCACCACAATCACGACGATGCCGCCGAGCGTGCGCCACGTGAAGGTCGTGCGCATGAGCGCCAGCATCTTGACGTCGACGAGAGGCCCGACGAGCAGGAACGCGACGATCGAGCCCGGCGTGAACGTCGACGCGAACGACAGCGCGAAGAACGAGTCGACGTTCGAGCAGATCGACACGACCATCGCGAGCGCGATCATCGCGACGATCGACAGCGCCGGGTTCGAGCCGATCGCCAGCAGCGTGTCGCGCGGCACGAGCACCTGCACCGCTCCGGCCAGCGCCGAGCCGATGATGAGCGCGGGCATCACGGCACGCAGCTCGATCACGAACTGGGCGAGGGTGCGGTTCCAATGACCGCGGGCGCCGACACCCGGTCCCTGAGCCTGCCGAAGGGCGCACGTGTCTCGGAACCGCTCGGTGAGCAGGGAGTCAGGCGACGGATGCCGGCTGTACAGCCACCCGACGAGGTTCGCGATCGCGTAGCCGCCGAGCAGTCGCGCGATGAGGATGCCGTCGTCGAACCCGAAGGCCTGATGGGTGGTGATGATCACGATCGGGTTCACGATCGGGGCGGCGATGAGGAACGTCAGCGTCTCGGGCACCGTGAACCCGCGCATGAGCAGGCCGCGCGCGAACGGCACGTTGCCGCACTCGCACACCGGGATGAACATGCCGAGCAGCGCGAGCACCATGCGGCGCGCCCACGCGCGGCGGGGCATCCAGCGCTCGAGGACGCCCGGCGGCACCCACACCTGCACGACGATCGACAGCACGACCCCGAGCACCACGAAGGGCAGCGACTCGATGAGCACGCTCAGCGCGAGGGTCAACCCGTCTTGGGCGCGTGTGGGAAGCGAGGCGTCGTAGAGGGTCGGTGCGACGGCGTCGATCGCGAACAGGAGTGCGACGAAAGCGACGCCGACTCCGATCCAGATCAGCCCGCGGGCTGTTCCGCCGGTCGCTGAGCGACCCGAGTTCCCTCCGGTCGCTGAGCGAGCGGAGCGAGACGAAGCGTCCCGTCGCAGCGCTTCGTCCCGTCGCTGCGCTCCTCGCCCAGCGACCCCCGAGGGATCAGTCCGCGTCACGCTCGCCGGCCCGAGCCTGCGCGCACGACTCGCACAGCCCGAAGATGTCGACGACATGCTGGGCGTCGATGAACCCGTGCTGCTCGGCGGTGCGCCGCGCCCACTGCTCGACGTCGTTCGCCTCGATCTCGACCGTGAGTCCGCACGAACGGCAGATCAGGTGATGGTGGTGTCCGGGCGACTCGCACGCACGATAGAGGTTCTCGCCTTCGGGACTCTGCAGCGAATCGGCTTCGCCGAGAGCGGCGAGGCCGGCCAGAGCGCGGTAGACCGTCGCGAGTCCGATGCCCGTGTTCTCTTCGCGCAGCGTCGCGTGGAGGGCCTGCGCGCTCACGAAGCCGCGCGCGTCGGCGAGCGCCTCGCGCACGCGCTCGCGCTGCCACGTCGTGCGCTGCGGAACCGGGTTCGCGGGTGCCGGCGCCGCGTGGGCGCGCTGCACTCCGGACCGATCAGACATGCCCCGGAGTCTACCGGCGGGGCCTGAGCGCGAGCCTGGACGCGATTCCCATGGCGGATGCCGCGGCATCCGTCACGCGTGCATGCGCTCCCTCATCACGCGACCCTGCCGTGCGCCGATAACGCGGCACACGACGTAGATCGCGAACGAGATCGTCGTGATGTAGGGGCTCACGGGGAGCGTGCCCATGATCGCGAGGAGGATGCCCCCGACCGCCGAGACGAGGCCGAACACGGCCGACAGCACCGGCACGGCGAGCGGTCCGGCGGTCACGCGCATCGCGGCGGCGGCGGGCGTCACGAGCAGCGCCATCACGAGGAGCGCGCCGATGATGTGCACCGCGACCGCGACGATGAGTCCGAGCAGCAGCATGAACCCGAGCGACACCGTAGTCGTCGGCACGCCCCGCGCGGCGGCGGCCTGCGGGTCGAGCGAGTCGAAGCGCAGCGGGCGCCAGATGAGCAGAATGCCGAGCAGCACGATCGCGCCGATCACGATGAGCCACCCGAGCTGGTCGGACTGCACCGACACGATCTGGCCGGTCAGCAGGCTGAAGCGGTTCGCACTGCGGCCGCTGTAGAGCGACAGGAACAGGATGCCGAGGCCCAGCCCGAAGGGCATCAGCACCCCGATGATCGAGTTGCGGTCCCGGGCGCGGGCGCCGAGCCATCCGATGATCCCGGCCGCGATGAGCGACCCGACGATCGATCCGCCGACGACGTCCGCCCCGATGAGCAGCGCCGCGGCGGCGCCGGCGAACGACAGCTCGCTGATCCCGTGCACCGCGAACGCCATGTCGCGCTGCATGACGAACACCCCGATGAGCCCGCCCACGAGCCCGAGCACGGCGCCCGCCCACACCGAGTTCGACACGAGCGCGAGGATCTCGCCGTAGTAGGGCAGGCCGCCGAACATCGCGTCCCACACGTCGCCCCAGTTCATGCGGTGGCCTCGCCGTCCGCGTGATGGTGATGCGACTCCTCGGCATCGGGCGCACCCACGACGACCAGCCGGTCGCCCGCCCGCAGCACGAACACATGCGCGCCGTACAGGTCGGTCAGCACGTCGGAGCGCAGCACCTCCTGCGGTTTGCCGAGCATGAACCGCCCGTTCGCGATGTAGAGGATGCGGTCGACCTTGCCCAGCAGCGGGTTGATGTCGTGGGTCACGAGCAAGACGGATGCGCCGCTGCGCCGATGCCGGTCGATGAGGCCAACCACCGCCTGCTGGTTCGCCAGGTCGAGGCTCGTGAGCGGCTCGTCGCAGAGCAGCAGTCGCGGATCGTCGGCGAGCGCCTGCCCGATGCGGAGGCGCTGCTGCTCTCCGCCGGACAGCGTGCCGGCGGGCCGGTTCGCGAACGCATCCGCCCCCACCTCGTGCACGAGCCGGTCGACCCGCGCGCGGTCGCCGCGGCGCGGCCACGGGAACCCGAACCGGTGCCCGTCGACACCGAGCGCGACGAGGTCGCGGCCTCGCAGGGCGGTGTCGGGCGGAAGCGGGCGCTGCTGCGGCACGTACCCGATGCGGCGGTTGCCCCTGCCGCGCACGGGCTCGCCGAGAGCCGTGATCGTGCCCGCGCTCAGCGGCTCGAGGCCGAGGATCGCGCGCAACAGGGTCGTCTTGCCCGAGCCGCTCGGGCCCAGCACCGCGATGAGCTCGCCCGGCTGCACGTCGAGGTCGAGGCCGCTCCACAGCTCACGGTCGCCGCGACGCAGAGCGGCTCCGCGGATGCTGAGGGGCGAGGCATCCGCGTCGTTCCGCACGTATGGGGCGGCTCCGCTCATCCGGCGAGCGCCTTCGCCAGCGCCGTCGCGTTCGCCTGCATCCACGAAAGGTAAGTCTGGCCCTCGGGGAGGGTCTCGGAGAACTCGATGACGGGCACTCCCCGTGAGTCGGCTTCGCGCATGACCCGCGTCGTCTCGGCCCCGCCCGTCTGCGTGTTGACGATCACGACACGCACCTCGCCGCTCGCGATGAGGTCGAGCGCCTCGAGGAGCGTCGCGGGCGGCACGTCCTGTCCCTCTTCGACGGCCTCACTGAACGCCGCGGGCGTGAGGTCGATGAGTCCGGCTGCCTCGACGAAGTAGACCGGCACGGGCTCGGTGACGAACACCCCCGCGCCGCCGTCGGCCGCGTCGATCTCGGCGAGCTGCGCCTCGATCGTCTCAACCTCTGCCGTGAACGCGGCGGCGTTCTCGCGGAAGACGCCCCCGTTGTCGGGGTCGAGCATCTCGAGCCTCGACGCGATGCCGAGCGCGAGGTCGGCCATCGCGCGCACGTCGTACCAGACGTGCTCGTTGAACCCCTCGATGTGCTCGTGATCGTGGCCGTGCCCGTCGGCGTGCTCGTCATCGGCGTGCTCGCCGTCGTCGGAGTCGTCGTGCGAGGCGCGACCCTCCCATGCCTGCGAGAACTCGACGGCGGTCAGCACATCGGCGTCGCTGCCGCTCGACTCGATGAGCGCGTCGACGAAGGAGTCGTACCCGCCGCCGTTCTCGACGATGAGCTGCGCGCGCGAGACCGCGAGCTGGTCGCGGGCGCTCGGCTCGAACTCGTGCGGGTCACCGCTCGCCGACGACACGATCGAGGTCACGTCGACGCGTTCGCCGCCGATCTGCTCGACGAGCTGCCCGTACACGTCGGTGGAAGCCACCACCGCGATGCGGCCGTCGGAGGCATCCGCCCCGCTGCTCGAACAGCCCGCGAGGACGAGAACGGATGCCGCGGCCATTCCGGCCACGGCGGCGAGACGTCGATCCGTGCGCATGCCCGCAATACTAACGCTACTGATAATCGTTATCAACAAAGGATGGACGAGAGCCACGGCGTGAGCGGGATCGGTCAGGCGATCTCGCCCGCGGCCACCGTCTCGGCGAGCGCGTGCACCCGCGGCAGGTGGTGCGCCCCGTAGAAGTCCGCGGACGTGATGCGGGCGGCATCCGCCTCGGTTCGGGTCTCGCGACCGAGCACAGCCGCGACGGCGAGCCCGTGCATCCAGCCGCCCGCGAGCGTGCCGAGCAGCAGGAGGTACGGAACGCTCACGGCGTACGCGTCGCGCGGCGACTCCGCGAACCCGAGGAGGTCGGCCGTGGCACGACGCGCCGCCGCGACCGCCCGCTCGAGGCGATCGGCGGTGCGTGCGGCATCCGGCCCGTCGAGTCCGCGCAGCTGCGCGATCGTCGCATCGATGCGCGTGAAGAGCTCCTCGGCGGTCGAACCCCCATTGCGCAGCAGCTTGCGTCCGATGAGGTCATTCGACTGGATCGCCGTCGTGCCCTCGTAGATCGGCGTGATGCGGATGTCGCGGTAGTGCTGCGCCGCGCCCGTCTCTTCGATGAAGCCCATGCCGCCGTAGACCTGGATGGCCTCGCTCGTCGTCTGCACCGCGTCCTCGGTGGTCCAGCCCTTGAGGATCGGCACGAAGAACTCGGCGAGCGCCGCTTCGGATGGGTCGCGCTCGGCACGGTCGAGCAGATCGGCCGCGTACACGCCGAGGGCGCGCATCGCGAAGATCTTGCTCGACATCGACAGCAGGAGGCGACGCACGTCGGGGTGCTCCGCGATCGTCGCGCGACCCTCGCGGCCGAGCACACGACCCTGCACGCGTTCGGCGGCGTACGCGGCGGCGCCCTGGTAGGCGCGCTCCGCGATGCCCGTCGCCTGGAAGCCCATGCCGGCGCGGGCGGAGTTCATCATGACGAACATGCCCGCGAGCCCGCCGCCGACCTCGCCCACGAGGTAGCCCGTCGCATCCTCGTACGAGAGCACGCATGTCGGGCTCCCGTGGATGCCGAGCTTGTGCTCGATCGAGACCGTCGTGATCGCGTTGCGCCCACCGAGGCTGCCGTCGGGATTCACGAGGTACTTCGGTGCGACGAACAGCGACAGGCCCTTCGCCCCCTCGGGGGCATTCGGCGTGCGTGCGAGGACGAGGTGCACGATGTTCTCGGCGATGTCGTGGTCGCCCCACGTGATGAAGATCTTCTGACCGCGGATGCCCCAGCTGCCGTCCTCGCGCTGCGTCGCCGTCGCGCGGATCGCACCCAGGTCGGTTCCCGCATCCGGCTCGGTGAGGTTCATGGTGCCGGTCCACTCGCCCGACACGAGCTTCGTGAGGTACGTCTCGCGGATGTCGTCGGATGCCACGGCATCCAGCGCGTGGATCTGCCCCGCCGTGAGCAGCCAGCACAGCGCGAAGGCCGCGTTCGATCCGTTCCAGATCTCGCCGAGACCCGCGCGGATCGCTCCCGGCAGGCCGTCGCCGCCCGCCGACACGGGCGCTTCGGCGGTGATCCACCCCGCCTCGACGAACCGCTTGTAGGCCTCCGCGAATCCGTCGGGGAGGCGCACCTGGCCGTCTTCGAGACGTGCGCCGACGCGGTCGCCGACCGTCTCGAGGGGCGCCAGGACGGATGCCGCGAACTCGCCGGCGCCCGCGATGATCTCGGTCGCGTCGTCGGCGGTCAGCTCGCCGCCCGTCGCACGCGAGACGACGTCGAGGCCGAACGCCTCGCCGAACAGGAACGCGTAGTCGTCGACGGGCGGGGTGTACGAGGCTGCATCGGCCATGAAAGCTCCTCAAGCGTGGGACTGAGGATCATGATACGCGGGACGCGGTTCCAAGACTGTTGAGTTTCGCGCAACCGTGCACGCGGAGTGCGCGGCGTCAAGCCCCGCCAGGCGCCGCCTCCGCGCGCCTAACCTGCCAATGCCATGGTCTCCCCCGTCCAGCACCACCCTCGTCGGCCCGTCTCTCTTCCGGCGGTCCGGCACCTCGCCGTGACGTGGGGCATCCCCGACGAGTACGGCGGCATGACAGCCGCGCTCCTCCACCGCTCGCGGGCCTTCCGGCGCGCCGCGGGCGTCCACGTCGACGTCGTCACGTTCGACGAGCGGCCCGACTACCCGGCCGTGCGCGAGCGGCTGCGCGAGCGCGGCGCGCTGTGCGACGGCATCCGGATCCTCAACATCTATGAGCACTTCCGCGACGTCGACCGCGACGCCGTGCCGGGCGTTCCGCAGCCTGGGGCGATGCGGCGAGCACCTGACGAAGAGGCCCGCTGTGACTCCGGCTCGGTGGTCCGCTGGATCGAGAAGGACCAGGTGACGCGGGTCGAGCACCGGCGAAGAGACGGCACGACGGCCGTGGTCGACGAGCACCGCCGCGGCGGCCGGCGCCTCATCACGTCGCTGGACCGCTCCGGCCATCCGACCGGGCAGTGGCGGTCGGCTCGTGAGTTCCGATTCGCGTGGCTCGATGAGCTGCTCGGGGATTCCCCCGCCGTCGCCATCGTCGACAGCAAGACCGCCGCCGCCCGACTGCAGCACTACCGGCGACCGAACGTCACGCTCATCCACGTCGTGCACGGCGCGCATACGGACCGGCGGGGCCGCCTCACGGCGGCGCGGGGCTCCGTGTTCGAGAACCTGCATCGATGGGACGCCGTGGCGTTCCTCACGAAGACCCAACGCGCGGCCGCGATCGAGCTGCTCGGCGATCCCGGCAACCTCGTGGTGGCACCGAACGGCGTCGCGGTTCCGCCCGACGTGCCTCGGCTGCCGCCCGACCGGCTGCACGGAGTGATCGTGTCGCGCCTCAGCAGCGCGAAGCGCATCGAGCACGCACTGCGCATCATCGCTGCTGTGCGCGAACGCGGCATCCCGGTGACGGCCGACGTCGTCGGCGACGGCCCTCGCCGCGCGGTGCTCGAAGCCGAAGCCGCGCGGCTCGGCCTGGGTGACGCGGTGCGGTTCGCGGGCTACCGCGAGGACGTGCACGACTTCCTGCATCGCGGCGCGTGGACCCTCGTCACGAGCCGGTCGGAAGGCGAGTCGCTCGCGCTGCTCGAGGCGATGGCGGTCGGGAGCCTCCCCGTCGCGTACGACATCCCGTACGGACCGGCGGAGGTCGTCGACGACGGCCGCAACGGATGCCTCGTGCCCGAGGGCGACATCGAGGCGGCGGCTGCCGCACTCGCGCACGTGTGCTCGCAGGACGACGACGCGTTCGCCACGATGCGGGAGCACGCCCGCGAGACGGCGCGCCGGTACGACGACGCCGGCATCGCGGAACTCTGGGCGGGCATCGAGCGGGACGCCGTCGAACGGCACTCCCGGCGTGCCCCGGTCGACGACGGCGCGCTGCGCCGAGTGAGGGTGCGGATGCGGCGCGGGCGCTACATCGTCACGGGCATGCTGCGCGATGTGCGGTCGGCGCCCGCGGTCGAGGTGCGTCTCATGTCACCGCGCGGCTTCGCGACGCGAGCGCTCATGCGCGGATCCGGGCCGCTGCTGTACGCGCGCGTGCCGGAGCGCGAGTCGGGCCGGCTCGGAGGCGACGCCGTACGGACGACGTTCCTCATCCGCACGAAAGACGGCACCGTGTCGGTGGACGCGGGGCTGCGGCATCCGGATCGCCGCTCCCTGCCCCGTCGCGCGATCGACTTCGCGCGGCGGGTGGTGGGCGGGCCGAAGATCAGTCGAGCAGCAGCGCCGGCTCTTCGAGGATCGAGGCGACATCCGCGATGAACCGCGACATGCCGTCGCCGTCGATCACGCGGTGATCGAACGACCCCGACACCGTCGTCACATAGCGCGGACGCACCTCGCCGTCGACGACCCACGGCTTCTGCCGGATCGTACCGAGTGCGACGATGCCCGATTCGCCGGGGTTGATGATGGGGGTGCCCGCGTCCATGCCGAACACGCCGATGTTCGTGATCGTGATCGTGCCGCCCTGCTGATCGGCCGGCTGCGTCTTGCCCTCGCGAGCGGTGAGCGTGAGCTTCTCGAGCGCGCGCGCGAGGTCGCGCATGGAGAGGTCCTGCGCGTCCTTGATGTTCGGCACGAGGAGTCCGCGCGGAGTCGCCGCCGCGATGCCGAGGTTCACGTACCGGCGCACGCGGATCTCGGCGCCATGGTCGGTGTCGACCCATGCCGCGTTGACCATCGGCGTGCGGCGCACGGCCCAGATGACCGCGCGCGCCATGATCAGCAACGGCGAGACCTTGACGTCGGCGAAGTCGGGCGACGCCTTGAGCCGCTTGACGAGCTCCATCGTGCGGGTCGCGTCGACGTCGGTCCACACCGACACGTGCGGCGCGGTGTACGCCGAGCGCACCATCGCCGACGACGTCGCCTTGCGCACGCCCTTGACCTCGATGGTCTCTTCGCGGTCTTCGTCGGCGGGAGGGGTCGGCGCGGCCGGCGCGATGACGGGCGTCGCGGATGCCGCTCCGGCGTCGCGCTCGACCGGGATCGTCTCTTCGCGAACCGTGCCCCAGTCGGGCGTCTGGATGTTGCGGAACACGCTCGCCTGCTCGGCGTGCTTGAGCACGTCGTCGCGTGTCACGTCGCCCGCGGGTCCGGTCGGGACGACGTCGGCGAGGTCGACGCCGAGGTCGCGCGCGAGCTTGCGGATGGGCGGCTTCGCGATGACACCGACGGATGCCGCGACCCGCTCCCGGTGAGCCTGTCGAACCGCGCGGCGGCGAGACTGCACGTGCCCGCCCGTGCCGTAGCCGACGAGCACCGACCCTTCGCCGGCGGGCGGCTCGGCGGGCGCTCCGTGCTCCGTCTGGCCGACCGTGACGGGCGCCGCACTCGGGGCCGTCGCATTCGTCGCTTCATCCTCCGCGACGATCGTGATGATCGGCGCACCCACGGCGACCGTCGTGCCCTCGTCGACGAGCAGCTCGCCGACGACACCGTCGAACGGCGACGGGAGCTCCACGAGCGACTTCGCCGTCTCGATCTCGACGATCACGTCGTTCACGGCGACACGGTCGCCCGGGCCCACGCGCCATGAGACGATTTCGGCCTCGGTGAGTCCTTCGCCGACGTCGGGGAGCACGAAGGTCTGCGTCGTCATAGGGGATCCTTTCGGCATCCGTCAGTACGCGAGCGCCCGGTCGACGGCCTCGAGCACGCGGTCGGCGTCGGGCAGGTAGACACCCTCGAGTTTGGCGGGCGGGAACGGCGTGTCGAAGCCCGACACCCGCAGGACGGGCGCCTCGAGGGCGTAGAACGCCTTCTCCATGACGGTCGCGGCGACCTCGCTGCCGAGCGACGTGAAGCCCGGGGCCTCCTGCGCGTAGACCATGCGGCCGGTGCGGCGCACCGAGTCGAGGATCGGGCCGTAGTCGACGGGCGAGAGCGACCGCAAGTCGACGACCTCGCACGACGTGCCCTCCGACTCGGCAATCGCCGCCGCCTGGAGGAGCGTCGTGACCATCGCGCCGTGCCCGACGAGCGTCACGTCGGTGCCGCGGCGCACGATGCGCGACGCGTGCAACGGCAGCGCGCGGGCGTCGAGGTCGACCTCGCCCTTCTGCCAGTACCGCGCCTTCGGCTCGAGGAAGATGACGGGGTCGTTCGAGTCGATCGCGTCCTGGATCATCCAGTACGCGTCGTTCGGCGTCGACGGGCTCACGACCCGGAGGCCCGGCGTGTGCGTGAAGTACGCTTCGGGGCTCTCCTGGTGGTGCTCCACCGCGCCGATGTGTCCGCCGTAGGGGATGCGGATGACGATCGGAAGGCTCAGCGCGCCCTCGTGCCGGTTCGTGAGCTTCGCGAGCTGCGTCGTGATCTGGTCGAAAGCGGGGAAGACGAACCCGTCGAACTGGATCTCGATCACGGGACGGAACCCGACCATCGCGAGCCCGATCGCCGTGCCCACGATGCCCGACTCCGCGAGGGGCGTGTCGAGCACGCGGCGGTCGCCGAACTCCGCCTGCAGGCCTTCGGTCACGCGGAAGACTCCGCCGAGACGCCCGATGTCCTCACCCATGAGCAGTACGCGGTCGCTGTTCGCGAGGGCGGCTCGCAGACCCGTGTTGAGGGCACGACTGAACGGCATCGACTGCGTGCCGGTCGGTGCCGGCGGTGTCGAACCCCCGGCGCCCGAACCTGTCGAAGGACCGGTCGACGCCTCGGCGAGCTCGGCGACCGGGCGGGTGCCGGCGACGGGATCGGTCTCGGTCACGTTGCCCCCTCCTCGAACGACGCCTCGTACTCTGCCAGCCACCGCCGCTGCTCGTCGATGTGCGGATGCGGCTCGCTGTAGACGTGGTCGAACATCTTCGTCGCGGGAATGCCGTCGAGGGCGTTGGTGCGCACGCGTGTGTCGTCGGCGACGGCGGATGCCTCGGCTTCGACATCCGCGAAGAACGCCTCGGATGCCCCGCGGGACTCCAGGTACGTGCGAAGCCGCGCGATCGGGTCGCGCTTCGCCCACGACTGCTCCTCGTCGGACGCGCGGTACTTCGTCGGATCGTCGCTCGTCGTGTGCGCGCCCATGCGGTACGTGAGCGCCTCGATCGCACGCGGGCCGCCGCCTGCGCGCGCCTCGTCGAGAGCGACCTTCGTGACGGCGTAGCTCGCGATGACGTCGTTGCCGTCCACCGCGATGCTCGGCATGCCGTAGCCCGCACCGCGGCGGTGGAGGGGTGTGCGCGACTGCGTCGTCACGGGCACGGAGATCGCCCACTGGTTGTTCTGCAGGAAGAAGACCTGGGGGGTCTGGTAGCTCGCGGCGAAGACCATCGCCTCGTGCACGTCGCCCTCGCTCGACGCGCCGTCGCCGTAGTAGACGATGACGGCCTCGTCGCGCTCGGGGTCGCCCGTTCCCATACGGCCGTCGAACACGAGACCCATCCCGACGCCGGTCGCGTGCAGCGTCTGCGCGCCGAGCACGAGCGTGTAGATGTGCGTGTTGCCGTTGCGCGGGTCGAACGGATCCCAACCGCCGTGGGTGAGACCTCGCATGAGCCTGATGATGTCCATGGGGTCGACCCCGCGGATGCGGGTCACCACGTGCTCTCGGTACGACGGGAACACATGGTCCTGCGGGCGGGTCGCGCGGGCTGAGCCGACCTGGGCGGCCTCCTGCCCGTAGCTCGGCGGCCACAGCGCGAGCTGGCCCTGCCGCTGCAGGTTCGTCGCCTGACGGTCGAAGGCGCGGATGACGACCATGTCGCGATAGAAGCCCTCGAGCTCGGCGTCGGTGAGCGCCTCGACGAGGGGCAGATAGCGTTCCGCGGCGGGTGTCGGGGAGAACGATCCGTCCGCGGCGAGCACGCGGACGGGTTCTTCGGGCTGGAAGCCGTGGTCCGAAGTCACCGTTCTACGCTAGCCCGCGGCCTGCGTGCCCTTCTGGGAGGTCTTGAACAACGGATGCCGCGATCCCCAGTATCTTCTCGACAGACTCTTCCTCGCCGACGGAGACCCGGATGCCGTCACCGGCGAACGGTCGGACGATGAGCCCGGCCTCCTCGAAGCGCTCCGCGACGGCCATCGTCTCGTCGCCGAGGGGGAACCACACGAAGTTCCCCTGGGCATCGGGGATCGCCCAGCCGAGGTCGCGAAGCGCCGCGACGAGCGCATCGCGACGCTTCGTGATGACCGAGACCCGCTCGAGCAGCTCCTTCTCGGCGTCGAGGCTCGCGAGCGCCGCGATCTCGGCCTGCGCCGTTACCGACAGCGGGATGCTCGCGCTGCGTGCGGCGTCGAGGATGCGCGGGTGCCCGATCGCGTAACCCACGCGAAGACCCGCGAGACCGAAGGCCTTCGAGAAGGTGCGCAGGATGACGACGTTGGGGTGCCCCGCGTTCCCGAGCACGCGCATGCCGTCGACCGAGGCAGGGTCGGTGACGAACTCGGCGTAGGCCTCGTCGAGGATCACGAGCACGTCGGACGGAACGCGGTCGATGAACGCGTCGAATTCCTCCTGCGTCACGATCGGGCCGGTGGGGTTGTTCGGCGTGCACACGATCACGGCGCGCGTGCGGTCGGTGACGGCATCCGCCATCGCCTGAAGGTCGTGCCGCGCGCCTTCCGCGAGCGGCACCATGACGGGGGTCGCGCCGGCGAGCACCGCGAGCCACGGATAGGCCTCGAACGAGCGCCACGCGAAGACGACCTCGTCTCCGGGGCCCGACGTCGCCAGCACGAGCTGCGCCAGGATCGACACGCTCCCCGCCCCGATGTGCACCTGCTCGGACGGGACGCCGAAGCGGTCGGCCAACCGGTCGCGAAGGCGGGCGGCCGTCGCATCCGGGTATCGGTTCAGTGCCGACGCGGAGCGCACCGCCTCGAGAACCCCCGGCAGAGGATCGAACGGGTTCTCGTTGCTCGAGAGCTTGAAGGCGTCGGATCCGGCCTGCTTCCCCTGCTTGTAGGGAGGCAGCGCCGCGATCTCGGGGCGGACGCGCACGGGGATGTCGGGGACGTCGGTCACGCCACGAGTCTAGGAGTCGCGAAGCGGAGGCGCTCGCGGCGCACGTCGAGCTCGCCGGGTGGTCCGCGCGGTCCCGGGCGCGCGACCCTTTCCGCTCGTCCGACGTGCATGCCAGACTGACGGGACTATGGGCTTCCTCATCCGAGTCGTCGTCAACGCGTTCGCGATCTGGGTCGTGACGCTCATCCCTGCGCTGCAGGTGAGCGTCATCGCGTTCCCGCCGGGCGACACTCTGCAGTACATCCTGACCCTGCTCATCGTCGCGGCGCTGTTCGCGATCGTGAACACGATCATCGGCACGGTCATCAAGGTGCTCGCGTTCCCCATCTACATCCTGACGCTCGGGCTCATCGGCCTCATCATCAACGCGTTCCTGCTGTGGCTGACCGCGTGGCTCACGCACTGGTGGACGTGGGGCCTCCGCGTCGAGGACTTCTGGTGGGGCGTCGTGGCAGCCCTGATCATCTCGATCATCAACTGGGTCTTCGGCGTCATCCTCCGCCCGAAGAAGCGCTGACCGATCACGGCGGCGGCCCCGAGGGAAGCTCGTCGACGATCCTCCGCGCACCGAACTCGCTGACCTCGACGGAGGTCGCCTCGCCGAGCCGGGCGAACACGTCCTGCACCCCCGCCACACGCGGATCGCGCGACGCGTCGACGAGTCCCGCCGTCTCGGCGTAGGCGGAGAGCCGGTGCGCGGGGAGCAGCGCGTCGTCGAACTCCACGGCGGGGTCGTAGACCCGCTCCACGACGAAGCTTCCGGATGAGCCCACTGCCGCCATGTGCCCGCCGCCCGCGAGGGCGGTGACCGGATCGTCGCGGTGACGGATGCCGACCGAGAGCGTGCCGGGTCCGGCATCCGCCTCGACCGGTGATCCGTAGGTGATGAGCGTCTGCACGTCGTACTCGCCCTGCACCGCGAGGTGCGAGGCGATCATCGCGCCCTGAGAGAAGCCGAAGGCGTGGACGGTGTCGCCCGGCCGCGCGCCCGCGGCCTCGAGAGCCTCGGCCGTCGCGGTGTAGGACGCCGATTCGCGACCGACGTAGAGCTCGGTGTTCGAAGCGTTGTCCCACGCCTCGTGGCGCCCGAACGCCTGCGACTGCATGCCGGCGACGTACACCGCGAACTCGCGGCGGCCGTCGGGCATCGTGTATTTCTCGACCCGCACGCGGGAAGCGCCGTCGCCGTTCGGTATCCGCCGCGCAGCCGCCGCGAGCGAGGTCGGCGCGCTCTGCGCGGACGGGTCGGGCCGCACGCGGCTGATCGTGACCGCGGCCGGGCCGCCCACGAGCCGCTCGCCCTTCTCGATGAGGCCCGCACGCGAAAGCCCCGCGGCGGCCGCGAGGGCGATCGTCGGCAGCCCCGCGACGACGCCTCCGATGATCGCGCCGCGCTCGCTCGCCTCTTCGCCCGCGGTGAAGCCGAAGAGCGTCGACTGCCGCGCCAGCTCGGACGGCCACATGACCGCCCTCTCGAGCTCGAGACCGCGAGCCTGCTCCATCGCGTCGGGCCACTGTGCCATGAGCCGATCGCGGAGCACATCGATCCGGGCGGCTGCGACGGTGTCGCCCGCGAGCAGCGCGGCGCCGTGACGGACGTTCAGCTCGACGAGATCGTACACCGCGGCGGCGGCTTCCAGCTTCTCGGCGAGCTCGTCCGCGTGGCGAAGGGCGTCCGTCAGACGCGCGAACACGAGACAGGCGGCGTCGTACGCCTCGGCAGCCCTGCCCCGCGAGCCCGCCAGCACGCCCTGCACAAAGATGAGCCGCGCGCCGAGCTCTTCGAGCGCTCCTTTCACCGTCATGATGCGACCGGCCGCGTGTCGCAGCGTGTCGCTGTCGACGGCGACGGCGCCGCCCGAGCGGATCTCGACCGCGTCGCCCATCAGCACCCCTCCCACACCGCGAGCGCCGTCCGATCGCGAGCCTCGGCCGCGAGGACGCGGGCCGTCTCGGTCAGGCAGTAGAGCGACGAGATCTCGCCCACCCACTCCTCCGCGCGCTCGTGGAAAGCGACCGCCGCCTTCGCCTGCCAGTCGGTGAGCGCCGCGAATCCGCGCGCGTCGGCCGTCACCTCGAGGATCCGATCTCCGAGCGCCGCGAGCGCGCGCACGACGCCGTCGAGCTCGTCGATGAGCGCGAACTGCGCGGGCGAGGCGCCGCACGCGATGTCGAGTGGCATGGGTCCATCCTTCGGATGCGGACGGCCCCGGCAGCCCGTCCACGAGCGACCCGTGGAGCACCCGCCGCGCTCGCAGCCCTGGGGAGGAGCGGAGGCGGCGCATCCGGTTCTCGTACATCGGGCTCCGGCTCTCGCACATCGGGCCCCGGCCCCTTGACCAGGACTCGTGCCGCGCCATGATGGAACCCATGACCGCGAGCGTCATCGAGCCGTTCCGCGTCGTCTTCGTCTGCACCGGGAACATCTGCCGCTCCCCGATGGCCGACATCGTGTTCCGCAGGTTCGCGGATGCCGCGGGCCTCGGCCACCGGATCGCCTCGAGCAGCGCGGGCACCGGCGACTGGCACGTCGGAGAGCGCGCCGACCAGCGTACGCTCGACGCGCTCGCGCGGCGCGGCTACGACGGCACGCGGCACCGCGCGCGCCAGTTCACGCACGACGACTTCGTTCGCAACGACCTGATCGTGGCGCTCGACCGTTCGCACGAGCGGATCCTGCGGGGGTGGGCGCGCGGGCATTCCGACGCCGACAAGATCGCTCTGCTCATGTCCTTCGACAATGCCGCGCACACGCTGGATGTGCCCGACCCCTACTACGCGGGGCCCGCGATGTTCGACGAGGTGCTCGGTATGATCGAGAGTGCGAGCCGGGCGCTCTTCCGGCAGCTCGAACCCGCGATGCGCACCGCGATCTGAACAGGTCGGCGGCGATCGCCGAGCACGAACGTCCCGGCTCCGGCCCAGCCGATCAGCCGCGTCCGACGGGAGTCCCGTGACCGATTTCCCCGCCCAGCCCCTCAGCCCGCTCGACGGCCGCTACCGCTCCGCCGTCGCGCCGCTCACCGAGTACCTGTCCGAGGCGGGCCTCAACCGCGCCCGCGTCGAGGTCGAGGTCGAGTGGCTGATCACGCTGACGAACCACGCGCTGTTCGGCACGACCCCGCTCACCGAGGAGCAGAAGCTGCGCCTGCGCGCGCTCTACCTCGACTTCGGGCAGGACGAGATCGACTGGCTCGCCGAACGCGAGGCGGTCACGCGCCATGACGTGAAGGCGGTCGAGTACCTCGTGCGCGACAGGCTCTCGAAGCTCGGACTCGACTCGATCGCCGAGCTCACCCACTTCGCATGCACGAGCGAAGACATCAACTCGACGTCGTACGCGCTCATCGTGAAGCGCGCCGTCACCGAGGTCTGGCTGCCGAAGCTGCGCACGGTGATCGGATCGCTGCGCTCGCTCGCCGCGAAGCACCGCGAGGTGCCAATGTTGTCGCGCACGCACGGGCAGCCGGCGACACCGACGACGATGGGCAAGGAGCTCGCGGTGTTCGCGTGGCGCCTCGAGCGCGTCGCGGCGCAGATCGCGGCATCCGAGTATCTCGCCAAGTTCTCCGGCGCGACCGGCACGTGGTCGGCACACGTCGCGGCCGACCCGAAGGTCGACTGGCCGCTCATCACGCGCGAGTTCATCGAATCGCTCGGCCTCGGGTTCAACCCGCTCACGACGCAGATCGAGTCGCACGACTGGCAGGTCGAGCTGTACGACCGCGTGCGGCACGCGGGCGGCATCCTGCACAACCTCGCGACGGACATCTGGACGTACATCTCGCTCGGCTACTTCGCGCAGATCCCCGTGGCCGGCGCGACCGGGTCGTCCACGATGCCCCACAAGATCAACCCGATCCGCTTCGAGAACGCCGAGGCGAACCTCGAGATCTCGGGCGGGCTCTTCACGACCCTCGCATCGACGCTCGTGACGTCGCGCCTGCAACGCGACCTCACCGACTCGACCACACAGCGCAACATCGGCGTCGCGTTCGGCCACTCGCTGCTCGCACTCGACAACCTCGAGCGGGGTCTGCGCGAGATCTCGCTCGCCGAGGATGTGCTGCGCGCCGACCTCGATGCGAACTGGGAGGTGCTCGCCGAGGCGATCCAGACCGTCGTGCGTGCCGAGATCGCGGCCGGCCACTCGTCGATCACCGACCCTTACGCGCTGCTCAAAGACCTCACGCGCGGCCGCCGGGTCGGCGCGACCGAGCTGGCCGAGTTCGTGAACGGACTCGACATCACGGATGCCGCGAAGCAGCGTCTGCTCGCACTGACCCCCGCCACCTACACGGGTCTCGCGGCGTCGCTCGTCGACGAGACCTGACGCGTCGACGAGCGCGCGGCGGAATCAGGACGTGCGACGGTCGGCGGCCGGGGCATCCGGCCCGTCGCCCGACTGCCTGCCCGGCTTCTGCGCCGCTCGGCGCTCGTCCTTCTCGATGAGGACGGGGCGGTCGACCGTCTTCTGAACCTCGGCCGGGTCGACGGCGAGCAGCATGAGCGCGAGGCCCACGAGCGCCACGATGAACGTGATGCCGGCGACGACCGCAGCGAACACGAGAGCGCGGCTGGACTGATCGGGAGTACGGCTCTGGAAGAAGCCCATCGACACGAGGGTCACCACGCCGGCGAAGACAGCGGCCAGCAGGGCCAGGCCGAGAAACTGCAGCGGCTTCATGAGGGCGCGTCGGGTCGGCCGGTCGGTCATGCGGAACCTCCGTCGTGGGTGGCAGGCGTCTCGGCCGACGCCGGCAGCGGCTGCGGCTTGCGCGGCGAGAAGCCCGCGATCGCGAGGTAGACCGCGACGATCGCGGCGTAGCCCCCGAAGATGCCGACGGCCAGGATGATGCCCGTCAGCGTGTACGTCTGGCCGGCCTCGGCCACGGTGTAGTCGAGCGAGAACCCGACCGGCACGAGCAGGAGCGCGACGGCGAGCACGAGCGTGACGACGCCGACGACCACGGCGTCGCGGGCCTCGGACGCGCGGCCCAGCGCGAGCTCGCCGCGCTCGGCCGCACGCAGCGCGCGCCATCCCGAGATCGTCTCGATGAGCCCGGCGGCGAACGCCCACGCGATCACGAGCACGAAGAAGAGGATCGTCGAGCGCACGGGCGGCAGGCCTCCGGCCATGCCCGCGGCGACCGACGCGATCCCGAGGAGCACGGCCGGCCACTTGCGCCGCACGGGGTACACGAGACCCGCCGCGACGAGCATGACGATGCCGGTCGCGAGGGCGAACCCGCTGAACACCGCGAGACCGACCTCGGCCGAGTGATCCGGCGAGAAGGTGATCATGACCGCGGCGATGCCCGCGAAGATGGCGCGCGCGAGTTGGACGTGCCAGACCTCGAAGGCGCGGGTTTGCGGGGATGTGCTCACGGATGTTCCTCGACGTGAAGGGGACGCCTCCAGTCTAGGCCGCGGCGGGAACCAGCCCCTGACCGGGGCGGTTCGTGCCGGTCAGGGCGGACGCCGAGCGCACGGCCTCTCGTCGAGCGCACGGCCTCTCGTCGAGTGCACGGCTTTGCGACGTCGGCACGTCGTGCGCTCGGCGCGAAGTCGTGCACTCGGCGACCGAAGTCGTGCACTCGGCGACTGACGCGTGGGGGCGCGCGCCGTCAGCCGATTCCGCGGTGGTCCGCCCAACGCTCGGCGGCGCGGTTCGCGGCGGCCTCCACGAGCGCCACGAGCTCCGGACGATCCGGCATCCGGAAGGGGACATAGCCCGCACGCCCGCCCTCGAGCGGCTTGCCGTACGCCTTGACCGCCAACGTGCCGTCCGGCATCAGGCGCACGTTGAGGGTGTGCAGCTCGAACTTCTGCCCGCGGCGCGCATCCGCCCACCGCAGCTCTTCCGGGACCGCGACGTTGATCGCGAGGGCGCTCACCTCGACCTGGTGGGATTCAGCCATCCGACCATTCTCGCGCGGTGCGAGCTGTCGGGCGAGGGCTCGCCACCCTCGCCGCGCGCGGAATCAACCCGCGTGCGCGGCGGCGAGGTGGAGTGCGCCGATCACACCGGCCCGGTCGCCGAGGGCGGGCGGCACGAGGTAGGTGTCGAGCTGATTCGACGGATGCCCCACCCCCAGCGCCCCGCGGATCTCGCGCACCGACGCCTCGCGCACGGCGTCGAGCAGCCCCGGGATCTTCGTGGCGCCTCCGCCGATGACGATCCGCTGCGGTCGGTACGCGTAGGTGACGGTGGCGACGAGCTGGCCGAGGTACCACGCCTCGACGGCGACCGCGCGGTCGAGCACGTCGCCCAGCTCGCGCGTCGGTCTGCCCCAGCGCTCTGCGATCGCCGGCCCCGCGGCGAGCCCCTCGACGCAGTCTCCTCCGTGGAAGGGGCAGACTCCGTCGAAGTCGTCGTCGGGGTGGCGGCGCATCGCGATGTGGCCGAGCTCGGGGTGCGCGGTGTCCGAGAACGGGCGTCCGTCGACGAGCGCGCCGACTCCGACCCCGGTGCCGATCGTGATGTATGCCGAGTCGGGAATCCCGACGAGCGCGCCTCGAGCGTGCTCGCCGAGAGCCGCGCCCGTGACGTCCGACACGATCGTGTGCGGGCGCCCGTCCACCAGGTCGGCGAGCCGAGCGCCGGACCATCCGGGCTTCGGTGTCGAGGTGACCGAGCCGTACGCGGGTGAATCGGGGTCGAGGTCGACAGGGCCGAAGGCCGCGATCCCGACATGCTGGACGCCGGCATGCCGACCCAGGAATGCGCGTACGCGGGACCCCACCTCGTCGGGAGTCGTCGTCGGGATCTCGATCTCGTCGACGATCCGACCGGGTTCATCTGCGCGGGCCACGGCCGCCACGACCTTCGTTCCTCCGGTCTCGACGCCGGCGATGAGGTGGGTCATGATGACAACGCTAGGCCAACCGCGCTCAGCGCCCGGAAGGTTCCGAGCGCGCCGGTTGTTGCATCCGCCGTGATCTCCGAACCCCGCCGCGCGACCGTCGTCGTCATCGGCGCCGGACAGGCGGGGCTCTCGGCGGCGTACCACCTGCAGCGGCGGGGCTTCGCGAGCGCGCTCACTGAACCGGCGGCCGCCCGCACGTACGTCGTGCTCGACGCCGCGCCCGCTCCCGGCGGCGCGTGGCAGCACCGGTGGCCGTCGCTCACGATGGCCACCGTCAACGGGATCTTCGATCTTCCCGGCATCCGCCAGCCCCCGGTCGATGACCGCGAGCAGAGCCGCAAGGCCGTGCCCCGGTACTTCGCCGCGTACGAACGCGAGCTCGGGCTGCCGATCCTGCGGCCCGTTCACGTGACCGCGGTGCGCCGCGCAGACGACTCGCCGACCGGCGATCTCGTGATCGAGACCGACGGCGGCGTGTGGATCACGCGCTTCGTGGTCAACGCGACGGGCACGTGGGACAACCCGGTGCTTCCGGACCATCCCGGCAAGGACGGCTTCCTGGGCCGCCAGCTGCACACGCGCGACTACCGTTCGGCGGATGAGTTCGCCGGTCAGCGCGTCGCGATCGTGGGCGGCGGAATCTCGGCCATCCAGCAGCTCGAGGAGATCTCCCGCGGCGCGACGACCTTCTGGTACACCCGGCGCGAGCCGGTCTTCATCGAGGGCGAGTTCATGCCCGAGACGACCGGCCGCGAGACGATCGCGAAAGTGATCGCCGACGTCGAGGCCGGTCGGCCGACGGGCAGCGTCGTGGGCTACACGGGTCTGCCGTGGACGCCGTATGCCCGTGCGGCGAAGGCACGCGGGGCGCTCGAGCGGCGCCCGATGTTCACGGCGATCGAGCCGCACGGTGTGCGCGAGGCAGACGGCTCGTTCACTCCCGTCGACGCCATCCTGTGGGCGACGGGCTTCAAGGCCTCGCTCGTCCACCTCGATCCGCTCGGGCTGCGCAACGAACTCGGCGGCATCACGATGCGGGGCACCCAGCCGCTGCGCGAGCCGCGCGTGCACCTCATCGGCTTCGGTCCGTCGCAGTCGACGATCGGGGCGAACCGCGCGGGTCGCGAGGCGGTCGCCGCGATCGCACGTCGGCTCGCCGCCGAGGACGCAGGGGCGCCGATCACGGATGCCGCGGCATCCGTCTCGTTCGCTTGAAGCCGCCGCGCACCCACTGTCGCGGTGTCGGCGGGTGGGTCTACCGTGCCAAGAGCGTGTGATCCGCGCATCTCGGAGGTGCATCGCCATGTCTCTCGTCCGCGTCCAGAACTTCTCCATCTCGCTCGACGGCTTCGGCACGGGCGAACCCCAGAGCTTCGACGCGCCGTTCGGGCACGCCGGCGAACGCCTGCACGAATGGATGTTCGCAACGCGCTTCGGGCGCGCGATGCTCGGGGAGTCCGGCGGAAGCGACGGCCTCGACAACGCATTCGCCGAACGGCATGAGACGCTCGGCATCGGAGCCGAGATCATGGGTCGGCGCAAGTTCACGGCCGAGACAGGACCCTGGACGAAAGTCGGCGAAGACGACGAATGGCGTGGCTGGTGGGGTCCGAACCCGCCGTTTCACACCCCCGTGTTCGTGCTGACCCACTATCCCCGCCCGTCGATCGAGATGGAGGGCGGCACGGTGTTCCACTTCATCGACGCGACGCCAGAAGAGGCGGTCGCCACCGCGAAGGAGGCCGCCGGAGGCCGCGACGTCCGCCTGGGAGGCGGTGCGACGACGATCCGCGAGTTCATGGCCGCCGGGGTCGTCGACGTCGCGCACTTCGTCGTCGTGCCGATCGTGCTCGGCCGCGGCGAGCGCGTGTGGGACGGCCTCGAGGGACTCGAGGCGGACTACGACATCGAACAGGTGTCGTCGCCGAGCGGCGTCGTGCACATGACGCTGAGTCGCCGCGGGCTCTGAGCCCCCTGCCGGGCGCTAAACCAGCGCGCGCACGAGCAGTGCGACCCCGAATCCCGCGACGATCACGTAGCCGATGACGACCGTGATGTGCTGTACGCGCGGCGACGCGCGTCGCCCGAAGAGCGCGCCCGCGGCGACGAGCGCCGTCTGCCACACGAAAGACGCGACGCCCGCGCCGGTGACGAAGAGTACGGCCGCGAACGGATCGGCGCACAGGTCCGCCAGGCCCGTCGCGATCGCGAGGAAGTAGACGACCGTCGCCGGGTTGATGAGCGTGAGCCCGAAGAACAGGGGGAAGCCGCCGAGCGCCGACCTCTCAACCCCAGGGCTGGTGCCGGGAAGCCCTTGTCGCGCGAAGCCCCTGCGCAGCCCGAGCGCCGCGATCCCGACGAGGGCGATCCCGCCGACCACCGCGGGCCACGGCTCGATCTGCGTGATGAACGGTGCGACGGCGGCGCCCGCGACCACGGCGATGAGGCAGTAGAGCGCGTCGACGCTCGCGACCCCGGCCGCCGCGGAAAGGGCGAGACGGATGCCACGCCGCATCCCCTCCTGGATGAGCAGCACGCCGATCGCGCCGACGGGCACGGCGATGGCGAAGCCCGCGAGCGCTCCGCCGGTGAGGGCGGCGAGGGGGTTCATGCCCGGCAGTATCGGCCGCCGTCGGTGGCCGGACTGCAAGATCCTCGGCGACACGGGTAGATTCGCGGCATGGACGAGCTCGACGAGCGGATTCTCGCGATTCTCGTGGAGGACGGTCGCGCTTCTTTCAGCGCCATCGGACGCGAGGTCGGCCTCAGCACGAACGCCGTGGCGGCACGGGTCCGCCGTCTCGAGCGTGCCGAGGTGATCGTCGGCTACCGCGCGGTGCTCGGCGAAGAGGCCCCCGCGACGGCGAAGGGCGGCATCGAGGCCTTCATCGACGTGCGGCTGCGCGCCGACCGCGACTCGGATGAGTTCCTCGAATGGGCGCGTGCGCTTTCAGCGGTGACGGATGCCGCGCACGTCACCGGCCCGTACGACTACCACCTGCACATCCGTGTGCCCGATATGGCGGCTCTCGACGCGCTCCTCCGCTCGCTCAAGAAGGAGGGCGGCGCCGAGCAGACGCACACGCGCATCGCGCTGCGCTGAGCGCGCTCACGCGACCGCCTCGCCCGTCGGACCGTCGCCTGCGAGGCCCTCGTCGGGACTGGTCGCCGCCGTCGTGCGAGCGGTCGCGGCGAGTGCCGCACCGAGGAGCACCACGGCGACCGTCACCCAGATGAGCAAGCGATAGTCCGCGACGGCGAGAAGCCCTGCGCCCACGATCGACACCACCGTCTGCGGCAGGTTGAGCGACACGTTCGCGGCCGCCGCGGTGCGGCCCTGGAGCGCATCGGGTGTGAGCCGCTGGCGCATCGTCGAGAACCCCACGACGGTGATCGGGATGCCGAAGCCGGCGACCACCATGCCGCACGCGGCGATGGGGAGCGAGCCGAGCGGCAGGAGCATCGAACCGAGCGCGAGCATCACGAGGCCCAGCGCGGCGGCTCGGCCCTCACCGAGCTTCGTCACGAGCGTCGCCGACAGGATGCCGCCGACGAGCGCCCCGACGCCCTGCAGCGGCACGAGCCAGCCGATGGCCGCGGCATCCGCGTTCATCGCGTCGAGCGCCGGGAAGATGATGACGTTCAAGAGCCCTGTCGCACCGAAGGCCACCGCGATCGCGATCGTGAGACGCCGGAGCGGGACCACGCGCACGAGGTGCTCGAACCCGGCCACGAGCTCGCGGAGGTAGCCGCGGGATTCCGCGCGTTCGGGGGCCGCGTCGCGCACCGGCAGCCCGATCAGCACGACGGCGCACACTGCGAAGCACACCGCGGTGAGCAGCACGACCGCGTGCGCGCCGAACACCACATAGAGCGCCGTGCCGATGAGCGGGGAGACGAGGCGGAAGCCGTTGTCGATCGTCGAGAGCACGCCGTTGCCGCTCGCGAGCTGGTCGTCGCGCAGCATTCCGCGGATGATGCCGGACTGCGCCGCAGCGGTCGCATACCCGCCCGCACTGTAGAGGAAGATCGCGGTGTAGATGAGCCACAGCTGATCCGGGCCGCTCACGAGCAGGAGCGACAGCACGATGAGCGCCATCGCGACGTTGTTCGCGACGAGGAGGCGCTTGCGCGACATCCGGTCGGCGATCATGCCGATGAACGGCGCGAGAATCGCGGGCAGGCCGAGCGCGACGAAGACGAACGCCGCCGCGACGTCGGAGCCCGTGAACTGCTTCACCCACACCGCGACCATGAGGTAGAGCGCGCTGTCGCCCAGGTTCGTGAAGACCCAGGCGGTCGACAGGCGGCCGAAGCCCGGTGCCTCGAACGCGATCGGAAGGCGACGGCGGCGCGGTGCGGCGTCGGCGGTTTCGGATGCCTCGGTGCTCATCGGGTCTCCTCGGGGTCGGGGTTGACGACGGCGAGGAACCGCGCGTGACGCGCTCCCGGAGGCCGCTTGGACGGGTCGGCGCTGCGACCCGCGAATCTGTCGGTGAGGTTCTGCACCTCGCGGCTGAGTTCGGCGAGCTCCTCGGCCGTCGCCCAGAACGTGGAACGGGTGAACGTCGAGGCCTGCACCCAGTCGTCGTCCTCGTGCTCGACGCGCGAGAAGTAGTCGCGCACGCGCAGGAACTCCGACTCGAGTCCGAGCTCGGCGACCGCTTGGACGGCCAGCAGCGACCCCGGCACGTCGGGATCGGGGCGCAGGTCGAAGTCGTTCGCGCGCACGCGCCAGGGCTTCTCGCGGCCGCGGCGCGCGGCGCGCTCGATGTAGCCGTACTTCTCGAGGATCCGCAGGTGGAACGAGCAGCTCGCCGGCGACTCACCGATCGCCTCGGCGCATTCGGTCGCGGTCGCCGCGTCGACGTCGCCGAGGTGGTCGAGCAGCTTGAGACGCACGGGATGAGCGAGGGCCCGGATGCGCGCGGGGTCGGAGATGCGTTCGCGCGCGTCGCGGTCTGCGCCGGTCTCGCGCTGCGGGTTCTCGTCGGCGGTCATGGCACGACGATAGATCCTAAAGACTCCTTTCGCAAGGTTTCTTTAGAATAAGTCCATGCGGCCGGAGGCCGCTGAACCCGCTGTGAGGGGTCAGCGCACGCGGCGCCCGTGCGCGAGGTCGATGAGCCGCTCGAGCACATCTCCCGCGCGGAGGCCGTTGTGCTCGTGCTCACTCGTGATCCATGGGATGACCCCCGGGAGCAGGCGGGACGTCTCGAGCGCGAACTCGACCGGGACGAACGCGTCGTTGACGTAGATCGAGGTCGCTCCGCGCGCTCCGGATGCCGCGATCGCGTCGGCGTCGTAGAGCCGGGGCCACTCGACTTCCGCGAGCGCCAGGGTCACATCGCGCCAGGGGCGCAGGCCCGGCACCGTGTCGAGCCACTCGCGCCGCACATGCTCGCCGGTGAGGAGTGTCGGGTCATCGCGGAAGTCGTCGGGTTCGACGCGTTCGGCAGACCAGTTGGTCGCGAAGCCGTCGGCGTAGCTCGACTCGTGGAACACGTAGTACAGCGGGTTTCGCGCGCTGAACGGCAGGGCCGCTGCGAGGTCGTACCGGAACGCGTTGGTGCCCGGGTCGTGCTCGAGCAGCGACCACAGCGTCTGCCACCCGTCGTTCGTGCCGAGCAGCATCCCGACCGAGCGAAGACGTGACACCGAGACGACCTCGCCGGACGGGAGGCGGATGCCGCCGGCATCCGCGAGATCGGCCAGTCGACGCATCGCGTCGCGGTGCTGCGGGAAGCGCCGGTAGTACCGCTCGGATTCCGTGCGCATCTTGTCGTACGTGGCGGAGTAGATCTCGTCTGGGTGGCGCCCGAGCGCGCTGAGCCCTCCCGTGATGAAGACGTCCTCGAGCGATGCGGCATCCGTCGACAGGTAGGCGAGGGTCGTGAAGCCGCCGAACGACTGGCCGAGCACGCTCCACGTCGTCGCGCCGAGATGCTCGCGCATCGCCTCGCAGTCGCGCACGATCGCATCCGCGCGCAAGTGGGTGATGTGCTCGACGAGGTCGTCGGTGCCGCGCTCGAGGTCGGCGTCGCCGACCGGTGTCGAGCGGCCGGTGCCGCGCTGGTCGAGCAGCACCACGCGATAGTGCTCGAGGGCGGCGTCGAGCCAGTTCGGCGCGGACGGCGAGTGGAAGGCGCGCGGCGACTCGTTGCCCGGGCCGCCCTGCAGGAACACGAGGTACGGCAGGTTCTCGCCGCCGTCGCGCGCGACGACCGCGGCGTGGATCTCGATCGTGCGTCCGTCGTCGGGGTCATCCCATACGAGCGGAACGGTGATCGTGTGGTCCTCGATCGTCAGGTCCTGGAGGCGACGCGTCGTGACAGGCATACGCCGAGACTACGGATACGACGTCGTCACGTCTCGCCGAGGAACTCGATCGCCGCCTCACGGAAGGCCCGCGATCCGGGCGCATTGAAGTGGTGGCGTCCGGGGATCTCGACGAACCGTCCCTGCGGAGACGCCGCCGCGAGCGCGCGTGATCCTTCGATGATCGCGTCGAGCGACCCGGTCGCGAAGAGGATCGGCTGCTCCGGCGCGTGCGACGGGTCGGGGTCGACCGTGCCGGACATCCGCATGCCCTCGGCGATCGCGAGGAGAGCGCGCAGGTCGTTGCCCGCGACGCGCTCGGTCAGGCGGATGTAGTTCTGGGTCACGGCATCCGTCACCGGTGTTCCGTCCTCGACGTACGCCCGCGCCTGCTCGATGTCGAGCCGCGCCAGCGGGATGCCGTCCGGCACGCCTCCGAGCACGACACGCTCGATGCGACTCGAGAAGTCCTGCGCGACCTCCCAGCCGACGCGCGCCCCGAGCGAATAGCCCACATAGGCGGCGGTGTCGACGAGGTACGTGTCGAGCACCGCCTCGACGTCGCTCGCCAGCAGCCGCAGGTCGTACTGCCCGGGCTCGTGAGGCTTGTCGCTCGCGCCGTGTCCGCGTTGGTCGAGTGCGAGCACGCGGTATCCGGCACGCCGGAGATCGCGCACCCATCCGGTGTTGACCCAGTTGTCCCGGGTGTTCGACGCGAAACCGTGCACCGCGACGACGGTCGGCGCGCTGTCATCGCCCCACGAGTATGTCGCGATGCGATAGCCGTCGCCCACCATCACGTAGACCGGGTCCGGCGTCTCCGTCAATTCGCCGATCGGAGTGGTCATGCAAAAGACCCTAAGGCGCTATGAGCACCTTGAGGGCGGTGCGAGCATCCATCTCGGCGTATGCACGGGGAATCTCGTCGAGGCCGAGTGTGCGGTCGAAGACTCGGCCGGGTTCGATCGTGCCGTCGAGCACCTCGGGAAGCGCATCCTCGATGTACGCGCGCACGGGAGCGGGCCCGCCCGTGATCGTCGCATTCTTGGAGAACAGCGGCCGCCCGACGGGCGCGTCGTCGTATTGCGGCACCCCCACGCGGCTGATGACCCCGCCGGGCCGCACGATGCCGACCGACTGCTCGAGCGCGGGCAGGAGCCCGACCGCCTCGATGACGACGTGCGAACCCTCGCCGCCGGTGAGGTCCATCACGCGCGCGACGCCCTCGTCGCCGCGCTCGGCCACGACGTCGGTCGCCCCGAACTCCACTCCGAGATCGGTGCGGTCGCGGTGGCGGCCCATGAGGATCACGCGCTCCGCGCCGAGACGCTTCGACGCGAGCACGGCCGAGAGCCCCACGGCTCCGTCCCCGACGACGGTGACCGTCTTGCCCGGTCCGACGCCGCCCATGTGCGCCGCGTGGTACCCCGTGAGGTACACGTCGGAGAGCGTCAGCAGCGACGCGAGCATGCGCTCGTCGAGGGCGTCGGGGTCCGCATTCGGAACCTTCACGAGACTGCCGTCGGCCAGCGGCACGCGGCAGAGCTCCGCCTGCAATCCGCCGACGTCGGGCGACCCGTAGAAGCCGCCGTGCACGCACGAGGTGTGGAAGCCCTCGCGGCAGAACACGCACGTGTTGTCCTGGTACGCGAACGTCGCGATGACGAAGTCGCCCGGTGCGAGAGTGCGTACGTCGGCCCCCACCTCTTCGACCACCCCGATCATCTCGTGGCCCATCGGCCGCCCCTCGGTACGGGGCGGGAGCGAGTGATAAGGGTGCAGATCCGAACCGCACACGCACGCGCGCACCGTCCGAACGATCGCATCGGTCGGCTGTCGGATGACGGGGTCGGGAGCCGTCTCGACCCGCACATCGCGGGGGCCGTACATGAACGTCGCCTTCATGTGCGAGACCGTACCAGCGCTGGGCCAGGCTCGGCTCAGTGGTCGTCGAGGTCCCGGTCGACATGCGTGACGCCGGATGCCGCATCCGCCGTCGCCTCGCCGGTCGCGACCGTCTCGGGGATGTCGCCGGGTGTGAACCGGGGCAGCCGGCTCGCGGGCACGATCGCGATCGCGCTCACCCCCGCGAGGATGAGCAGCCCGACCTTGAGCGCTCCGAGGCGCGCGGACTCGTTCACCTCGACGGCCGCCGCGACCTGGCTCGGCGAGGCATCCGTCTCCTCCAGGATCTCGCGCAGCCGGTCGTTGCTCACGAAGTTCGTGCGGTCGAGGTCGACCTGCGACACGAGCTCATCCGGCAGCTCGGGGTGGGCGGCGACGGCGGTGCCCACCGCCGACGCGAGGTTCTGCGTCGTGCCGCGCACCGAGCCGACGTCGCCCGCGAGCTCCTTGGGCGATGCGGTGACGAGCACGTTGAACACGAGCGTCACGAGGGCGCCCTGGCCGACGCCGAACACGAAGAGGCCGAGGATCGTGGGCAGCGTCTCCCAGTTGTTCGTGACGACGAGCGCGAGCCACACGAGTGCGATCGTCGTGAGCCCGAACGAGAACATCCCGATCGCGCGCGGGGTGAAGCGCCGGTAGAAGCGCACCACGATGATCGCGGCGAAGAAGACGGTCAGGTTGAACGGCAGCATCGCGAGCGACGTGTCGAACGGCGTGCGCCCCTGAACGATCTGGATGTAGAGCGGGATCGAGAAGTTCAGCGCCGCCTCGAGCGCGACGACGATGAACATCGCGTAGATCGCGGCACGCTCCTGCGTCGAGCCGAAGATCGAGAGGCTCACCAGCTGCACGCGGCCCGACGCGGCGCGGCGGCGCGTCCACCAGAAGAACAGCTGGACGAGCACGATCCCCACCACGATCAGCACGGGCGCGGGCGACAGGCCGAGGAAGTCGAAGGGCGCGTCCGCGTGCGCGGCGAACAGGCCCCACGTGTTGAGGTTGTTCACGCCGAGCGTGAGCGCCACGATGCCGAGCCCGATGAGCAGTGCGCCGACGTAGTCGATCGTGACCTCGCGGTTGCCGGGCACCGGGCGCAGCGTGAAGCTCAGTGCGAACGCGGCGACCGCGAACACGAGCACGATGACGAAGACGGGCCGCCATCCGACGAGTGTCGCGAGCGTGCCGCCGAGCATGAACGCCGTGACACCGGCGAGCGCCCGCGCCGATCCGAGCGATCCGATCGCGGTCTCCTGCTGCCGCCCCCGGTAGTTCTCGGCGATGAGCGCGACGAGCGACGGCACGATGACGGCGGCGGATGCGCCCGCCAGTGCCTGCGCCACGATGATCCACACCGCGGACGGCGCGAGCATCATCATGACCGCGGATGCGCCGAACACGACGACCACGGTCCGGAACATGATCACCCAGCCGATGCGCTGGCCCGCCTTCGCGCCGACCATGACGAGCGCCGCCACGAGGATGCCGTACGTGACGATCGCGGTGCTGACGACGGTCGGCGGCACACCGAGCGTCTCGACGATGCCCCCGAGCGACACCGGCAGCGCGGCGACGTTGTACGACATGAGCATCTGAGCGAGGAAGAGCCCCGCCATCGGCAGCCACGAGCGGCGAGCGCTCTCGGTCGGCTCGCGCATGGCATCACGGTACTGCCCCGTCCCGCGGAACGGCAGGTGGGTCACGAGAAGCGCCCCCGCCCGGGAGGGCGGGGACGCTCGGAAAGTACGTCAGATCTACTTGAAGGCGTCCTTGACGTTCTCGCCGGCCTTCTTGAGGTTGGCCTTCGTCTGGTCGGCCTCGCCCTCGGCCTCGAGGCGCTCGTTGTCGGTGCCCTTGCCGACGGCTTCCTTCGCCTTGCCGGCCACGTCCTGGGCGGCGTTCTGAATCTTGTCGTCAAGACCCATGTCGGCTCCCTCCTGACAGATCCGGGCCGTTCCCGGAAGTAGGTCAACGATAAGAACCGGTGCGCATGTCGCGAGGGGGGTCGACGCAGGCCCCGAGATGCGCTACGCGCCGGTGGAGGCATCCGCGTCCCCCGCGTCAAGTGCCTCGCACTCACCGGCGCGCCCTGCGAGAATCCGGAGGCGTGGGCCTCTTCGCCGATGTCGTGAATGTGTTCGTCGATTCCCGCGGGCAGTACGGCAACCCGCTCGGGATCATCTGGTCATCCGATTCGACCCGCGGGCAGGAGCAGCAGATCGCGAGCGATCTGGGGTTCAGCGAGACGATCTTCATCGACGAGGTCGCGGACGGGCGGGCCCGCGCGCGCATCTTCACGCCGACGCGGGAGCTCGCCTTCGCGGGGCATCCGACCGTCGGACTCGCCGCCTGGCTGCGAGAGAGCGGCGACGACATCCGATCGATCGCGGTTCCCGCGGGCAACGTGCACGTCCGGGCGGAGCGGGATCTCGTGTTCGTCACCGCGGTGCCGGAATGGGGTCCCGAGTTCGAATTCCAGCAGCTCGAGGCACCGCGCGATGTGGAGGCCGTCGACCCCGCCGCCTACGGGGGCGGGATCTTCTACGTGTGGGCATGGATCGACGAGCGCGCAGGGCGCGTCCGCTCACGCATGTTCGGCCCCGCCATCGGCATACCCGAAGACCCGGCGACCGGCGCTGCGGCGATCCGTCTCGCCGGGATGCTCGGCCGCGACCTCGAGATCACGCAGGGCGAGGGCTCGCAGCTGTTCACGCGCGTCGTCGACGACGGACGGCTCGTCGAGGTCGGCGGACGCACGGCCGACGCCGGCAGCATCGAGGTCCGCTGACGTACCCCGCAGCCGCGGTCAGACGCCGGTGCCGGGCGGGCCCTCGAGCACGGTCGGCGCGTACTCCAGCAGTTGGAGGCCGCCCTCGAACGTCCGGCTGTTCACGAGGTCGAGGCGCACGTCGGGATACCCGTCGAAGATGCGGTCCTGGCCCGTCGCACCCGTGATGACGGGGAAGATCACCACGCGATAGATGTCGACGAGGCCCGCCTGCAGCAGCGTGCGGCACAGCGAGACGCTCCCGAGCGTACGGAGGTTGCGCTCGGAGTCCTGCTCGAGACGGCGCACCGCCTCGACGGGATCGCCGGTGACGAGAGTCGTGTTCGCCCATTCGAGCGGCTCGGTGAGCGTCGAAGAGAAGACGAACTTCGGCATGGCGGTGAGCGCCTCGGTGCCCGGTTCGCCCGATGTCGCGAACATCGACATGAGCCGGTACGTCTTGGCGCCCATCAGGATCGGATCACCCTTCTCGGGCGAGTCGTCGAGCCACTGGAGGTACTCGGGGCTCTCCATGCCCCACCACCCCGGCCAGCCCTCGGCGGCGCCGTATCCGTCAAGGGAGATGATGAAATCCACGGTCAGTCATCGCATCTGGGGAGCCTCCTCGTGCCCGTTCCTGTCCAGGCGGTCCACGCTAGGTCGATGCCGGATGCCGCGAAAGGGGGATGGCGGAGCATCTGCCCCGTCCGGCGTCAACGACGGACGCGATGGCGCAGGTAGACGACGCCGCTGCCGAACACGCGCGTCTCGAGCAGTTCGAGGTCGACCTTCTTCTCGTCGCGGGCGAAGAAGGGGATGCCGCCGCCCAGGAGCACGGGGTAGATGCGCACACGGTACTCGTCGATGAGGTCGGCGTCCGCGGCCGCCGCGGCGAGCGTGGCGCCGCCGATCGCGATCTCGCCGTCGCCCGGCTCGGCGCGGAGCCGCTGGATCTCTTCGGCCAGGCTCCCCGACGCCGGCCTGGCACTGCCCTGCACCTCGGCGAGCGTGTTCGAGAACACGACCTTCGGCAGTGGGTTCCACAGCGAGGCCCACTCACGTTCGTCTTCACTGAACGACGGGGCGACCTCGGGATCCTCCCAATAGAGCATCGTCTCGTAGAGCCTGCGTCCGAGGAGGTGCACGTCGATGCTCCGGATCTCCTCGATGTGGGAGCGGAAGATCTCGTCGTCGGGTGCCGACCAGTCGATGCTGCCTTCGGGGTCGACGATGAACCCGTCGAGAGACATCGTCATCGAGAACGTCACGGTGCGCATGGGGAGCCTCCTCGCTCGTACCGGCCGAGGCTACTCCCCGCGTCCGACGCGGTGCGATCGACCCGGAGTATGCAAGATTGCTGACGTGCCGCCCCGCCTGTCGCCGCAATCCCTGAGCGAAGAAGACCGCCGCCTCGTCGCCGCCTGGGCCGCGGACTGCGCCGAGCGCGTGCTGCCGCTGTTCGAGGCCGAGGCTCCCGACGACGACCGTGCCCGCGACGCGATCGCGCGAGCGCGCGCGTTCTCGCGCGCCGAGCTCACCGCGGCGGAGGAGATCCGGCGCAGGTTCGTCGCGGGTCGGGCGGCGCACTCCGCGACGTCGCCGGCCGGCGCCGCAGCCGCTCGCGCCGCCGCACAGGCGGCGGGCGTGGTGCACATGGGCGCGCATGCGCTGGGCGCGGCCGCGTACGCCGCGAAGGCCGTCGTCCTGGCGGCGGACGATGGAAGAGGTGCGGATGCGGCGGGCGCCGAGCTCGAATGGCAGCTCGAGCGCATGACGGAGGAAGTGGCATCCGCACTTCGCCGGTTGCCGCTCGTCGGTGAGGACTCGTCCGGGCCGCTCGGGTCGGGGCTCCTCGCATCCGGGGATCTGGGGCAGCACATCCGCCGGATCCAGTCGGCGCTCCGCGCGCCGGCCTAGTCCGCGCCCCATCATGGCCCGCCCTCACCCCCGTCGAGATCGCGCGAGTCACCGTCTCGGCGACGGCGACAGCGTGAATCGTGCAATCTCGGCGCCCGGAGCTCCGAACCGGCCTTCTCGCATCCGTGCGTCACAGCTCAACGGGTGCGGGTCCTGCGTCGATCAATGCGTGGAACGTCGGCAGCGTGACGACCCGCGCTTGGACGCCCACGCTCTGAGCGCGAGTGCCGACGCCCGATGGAGGGCGCGGATGCCGTATGCGGCATCCGACTTTTCGGTCCGATAACGACCGGTCGCACAATTCGGAGCGGTGTGACATGCTCTCACCAACCGCACATTGGATGCCGTCGTGAAACCGTCAGCAGAGGGTTCTCCGCAGGTGGGGCTGCCGCCCTACAGGCGCACGATCGCCGGGGTGCTCGGCGGTCTGGCCGGGCTTGCGGTCTTGAGCGTCATCGCGGGGCTGCTGGTCGTCGCCCCCCTCGCTCCCGCGATCGCCCTTGCGGGCCACGCGGCGAACTCGGCGGCGACGCTGTTCGAAGGCCTGCCCAGCTACCTCGAGATCGAGCGGCTGATGCTGCCGACGACGATCTACGCCCGGGACCCCGACACCGGCAAGGACGTCGAGCTGACCAAGTTCTACGACCAGAACCGCGTTCCGGTCGAGTTCAACCAGGTGGCCCCCGTCGTCTACGACGCGATCCTGGCGTCCGAAGACCCGCGCTTCTTCCAGCACGGCGGCGTCGACCTCATCGGAACGGCCCGCGCCTTCATCCGCAACGCGCAGGGAAGCCAGATCCAGGGCGGCTCCTCGATCAGTCAGCAGTACGTCAAGAACGTCCTCGTGCAACGCTGCGAGCGCGACGCGAAGCCCGAGCCGGTCCTGGATGAGAACGGCGACCCCGTCAAGAACGAGGACGGCACCGACAAGATCAAGACGCGCGAAGAGGTGCTGCTGGACTGCTGGCTCGACGCGACCCAGGCCAGCGGCATCGAGGGGTACCACCGCAAGCTGCAGGAGATCCGCTACGCGATCCAGGTCGAGCGCCAGTACTCCAAGAACACCATCCTGCTCGGATACCTCAACATCGCGAACTTCGGTGGCCGGACCTACGGCATCGAGGCTGCCGCGCGGTACTACTTCAACACGACCGCGTCGAAGCTGACGCTCGGGCAGGCCGCCACCCTCGCGGGCATCGTGCAGAACCCGAACACGTTCCGCATCGACCAACCCCAGGGCTCGATCGTCAGCGAGGACGGCACCACCCGCTACAACAAGGCGGCGGACGGATCGATCGAAGACGTGACCCGCGGCACGCTCGCGGGCCTCGACTCCCTCCTGGCGCGAGGTGTGATCACCGAGGAGCAGCACCTCGCCGCGGGTGACGCGTACAGCGCGACCAAGGGTCGGCAGCTGTATGTGCTGGACCGGATGCGGGAGGAAGGGCGCATCACCGACGAGCAGTACGTCGCCGCGGCGATCGAGCCGATCACCCCCGCCATCCAGCCTCCGCGCACGGGCTGCACATCCTCGTCGGCGCCGTTCTTCTGCCAGTACGTCGTCAACACGGTGCGCTACGACCCGGACTACGCCGCCGCCTTCGGCGAGACCGCCGAGGAGCGTCAGCGGTCGCTCACGCGCGACGGCCTGAGCATCTACACGACGATCGACCTGCGGCTGCAGCAGGCGTCGCAGGACGCGATGGCGCGATACGCGCCCGTGACGGTTCCGGGCATGAACTTCGGCGCGGCATCCGTCAGCATCGAGACGAACACCGGTCGGATCCTCGCGATCAGCCAGAACAACCGGTTCACGGAGGACCGGGACGTCGCCGCGTCGGATCCCGCGTACACCTCGCTCGTCTACGCCGGCGACTCTATCCACGGCCGCTCCGACGGGTTCCCGACCGGCTCGACCTTCAAGCTGTTCACGCTCGTGGACTGGCTCGAGAAGGGCAAGTCGCTCTTCCAGCCGGTGAACGGCAACGTGCGCCCGATCCGGCGCCTGAACGACCGCTGCGACGGCACGTGGGTCAACCTCGAGAACCACATCGTGCGGAACTTCGGCGGCGTTCGCGGGTACACCGGCACGCCCATGCAGTTCACGGCGCAGTCTCTCAACACCGGCTTCCTCGGCATGGCCGAGCAGCTCGATCTGTGCGACATCGAGGAGGTCGCGGCACGCATGGGGGTGGCCCGCGGGTCGGGCGATCCGATCGACATCAACGGCGCCGCGGCGATCATTGGCACCGAGAACATCGCACCGGTCAGTCTCGCGGCGGCGTACGCCACGGTCGCCAACAACGGCGTGTACTGCGTTCCGCGGGCGATCGACCGCGTGGTGGACGCGGACGGTCAGAACGTCCCCATTCCGGGCAACCGCTGCAAGCAGGCGATCAGCCCGGAGGTCGCCGCCGCGACCGCGTTCGCGCTCCAGGGCGTCATGAGGCCGGGCGGCACGGGATTCGGTGGGAACCCGAACGACGGCACGCCCCTGATCGGCAAGACCGGCACCCACGAGCAGATCCAGACGTGGCTCGTCGAATCGAGCGCACGCGTGACGACGGGCGTGTGGGCCGGCAACGCGATCGGTTTCGGCGACGTGTTCCGCGCGTGGCACGACGGCCGGCAGCTCTCGACCATCCGGCTCCCGCTCGCGCGCGACATCCAGGCGGTCGCGAACCAGCTCTACCCGGGCGGCGGCTTCCCGCAGCCGCCCGGTGAGTACCTCCGCCGTCCCGCGCCACCGCCGCCGGCCGACTCGGACGACGACGGCCCTCCGGGTGAGGACCGCCGGGGCCCGGGCCCCGGCGGACCCGGTCGTGGGCCCGGCGGGGGCGGCGACGACGATTGAGCGCGCTCGCGCGGCATCCGTGCGAGATCGCGCGAATCGTCGCGCCTGCGCCGACTCAGCCGTCGTTCGTGCAACCTCGGCAGGGCGCGCTCAATCGCTCCAGCGACGACGATACCGGCACCGGATGCCGCGCCGGCCGCGCGCCGCATCCGTCCAGATCGCGCGAATCACCGCCGCGCCGCAGCGCGACCCGTCATTCGCGCAATCTCGACCACCCGGGGTAGCCGGTCGCCCTCACGCACTCTCGCGCCATCGCGCGACGCTGTCGACCTGACCCTCGTGGATGAAGCTCACCCACTCCCACCCCGGTTCCGGCGACGCGATGCGCGAGTCGTCGATCTCGCGACCGTCCCGCAGCGCCTCGACATAGGCGCGGTCGCGTGCGATCCGTTCCCGCGCATCACCGCCGGCCGACCCGTGGCCCGGAACGACGACGGATGCGGCATCCGCCGCCTCCTCCAGCAGGAGCAGGCCCGTCAGGTAATCGGTAAGCGGATCACGCGGCCCCTCGAACCCGCCGAGCATCGGGACGAAGAGATCCGAGAGCATGTCGCCCGCGATGAGCACGCCGCGGTCCTCGACCAGCAGCGCGGCATGGCCGACGGCGTGCGCGGGGTGCTCGATGATCCGGATGCGCGGACCGCCCCACGGGAACACCGATGACCTGCCGGGAAGCGCCGCGACGAACCCGAATCCCTCGAGCGGCGTCTGTTCGATGATCTCGGGCGGCAGCGCCTCGCGGGCTCGAGCCTCCCACTCCGGCTCCGCCCGGAAATCGCGCATGAACTCGGCGCAGTCGGTGGTTCCATAGCGGGGCGCTCCGCCGAGCGCCGCGTGCCACAGCACGTGGTCCCAGTCCGGATGCGTCGAGAATCCGGCCCCCACGGTCTGCCCCCGCTCGCGGATGTCGCGGGCCAGGCACTCCAGCTCATCGCCGGTCACTCCCGCGTCGACCACGAGCACGCCCGCGTCGCCTTCCACGACCACGGTGTTGTTGCGGAGGAGCTCGCTCCGATGGACGAACACGCCTTCGGCGACCTGGGTCAACATGGGGTCGATCCTTTCAGCCGAGTGCGAGACACGCGACGGCGACGGTGCAGATTCCGATGCCCGCGAGCTGTGCCGCGCCCATCCGCTCGCGCAGCAGGCCTGCGGCCAGCAGGACGGTCACGGCGGGGTAGACGGATGCGAGCACCGCCGCGATCCCGAGGCTCGTAAAGCCCGTCGCGATCATGAACGCGAGGGTTCCGCACGCGCCGAGCGCGCCCGTCGCGCTCCCCCAGCCGAGCACCTCGCGCGTGGGACGCCAACGCTGCTTGAGAAGCGACGCGACGACGATCGTGAGCACGGCCCCGGAGAGCTGGTTCGCGGCGAGGGGCAGGAGGCCCGCCGCATCCGAGATCTGTGCCAGCGCGACGAAGAGGATTCCGAAACCCAGCCCCGCGAGAACGCCGTCGAGCACCGCACCTCGCACGTCACGCGGGCGATCGGAGGCCGCGGGGCGCGAGACCAGCCAGATGCCGGGCAGCGCAAGGGCCATGCCGACCCAGACGAGCCAGCTCGGGCGCTCGCCGAGTGCGACGCCCACGAGCACCGGCAGCACCGCGGCTCCGACGGCAGAGATCGGTGCGACCAATCCCATGCGACCGCGCGAGAGCCCGCGGAAGAGGAAGATGCTTCCGGTGGCCGAGCCCACGCCGGCCAGGAGCGCCCACGCGAAGTCGGCCGGTACGGGGATCCCGGGCAGAGCGAGGCCCGCGATGAACATGACGACCGCGCCGGTGGTCTGCCCCACGAGAACGATCTGCCATGACGAGAACCGGCGCGCGCCGACCCCGCCGACGAAGTCCGACGCGCCGTATGCGACGGCCGACGACAGCGCGAGGACGACTCCGAAACTCATGCATCCGAACCTAGGACCGGCGACGGTCCACCGTGAAGGGCCACATCTTGTACGGAAGAGTGGACCATTCGTAGCCTCGTCCTGTGACCGTGGACTGGCGGCGCGGAGGACCGGACCTCCCGCTCACGCTCGGTGCGGTCGGGCTTCGCCGCGGCTGAGGGCGCGGTCATCGTGTCGGGCTTCCGGCAGGGGCTGACCTTCGCCCTCGCGGCGATCTCGCGGAGCGGCATTCGTCGTATCGCTCTCGAAGACCCGGGGCCGCGAGAGCACGACGTCATCGCGCGCCGCGCCGGGCTCGATGCCGTCCCGGTGCGCGTCGACTCGGAGGGTGTCGACGTCGAACACCTGCGTTCGAGCGGAGCCCGCGCGGTGCTGGTGACGCCGGCGCACCAGTGCCCGACCGGTGTCGCACTCGCACCGGCTCGCCGCCGCGCCCTCCTCACATGGGCGAACGAGGTCGACGGTGTGATCCTCGAAGACGACTACGACGCCGAGTTCCGCTACGACCGCCAGCCGGTGGGCTCGCTGCAGGGCCTCGATCCCGATCGCGTGATCGCACTGGGGTCGGTGAGCAAGACGCTCGCACCGGCGATCCGGCTCGGCTGGGTGCTCGCACCTCGGAGATTCGTGCCGGGCATCGTCGAGGAGAAGCGGCTCAGCACGCGCGGCGCCCCCGCGCTCGATCAGGAGGCACTCGCGCTGCTCATGGAGACCGGCCGTTACGACCGTCACCTGCGCCGCATGCGCGACACCTACCGCGCGCGGCGCGACGTGCTGGCGGCGGAGGTCGAGTGCACGTTCGGCCCTGGCCGCCTCGAGGGGCTGGCGGCCGGATGCCACGCGCTGCTGCGGCTGCCGGACGACGCGTCCGAGGCGGCGGTTGCCGAGGCGGCCGCCGCGAGAGGAGTGCGCGTGAACCCGCTGGGCCGATACCGATTCGGTGAACCGGATGCCGCCGCCCACGTCGACCCGCTGCCGCCGGCACTCGTGATCGGGTTCGGCAACGTCGACGAGGAGCGGATTCGGCGAGGCATCCGGGTCATCGATCGAATCGTCCGCTCGCTCTCTCCCGGGACACGGCGGTGATCACGCGCCGCGCTGTGCGAACCCGTCGATCGCCTCGGCCGTCATGCCCATCTCGATCGGGCCGCCGTGGCCCTCCGTCTCGACGATGAGGTATCGGCTTCCCTGCCAGGCCTGGTGCAGACGCCACGGCGTGATCGCGGGACCGCTGACGTCGTAGCGCCCGTGGATGAGGACGCCCGGGATGCCGCTGAGCTCACCCGCGCGGTCGAGGACCACGCGATCGCCGGTGAGGAAGCAGTCGTTGGACCAGTAGTGGGTGACGAGGGTCGCCACGTTCTGCCGGACTCGCAGGTCTTCGTTCAGCGGGCCTGGCTCCCACGCGGGGTCCAGTGAGATGTGCGTCGACTCCCACGCGTCCCACCGGTCGGCGGCGGCTGTCCGCACCGCGGGATCCGGGTCGCGCATGAGCGCCGCGTAGTGGTCTACGACGCGCGTACCGCGGGGGACATCCGCGGCGAACTCGCTCCACGCCTCCGGGAACACCGCGCCGACCCCTTCGGTGATCCAGTCGATCTCCGGCCTGCTCCCGGTGGTCACCGCGGTGAGGACGATCTCGGTCACGCGGTCGGGATGATCGAGCGCGTATGCCAGGGCGAGTGCCGAGCCCCACGACACTCCGTGCACAAGCCAGCGCTCGATGCCGAAGTGGGCGCGGAGCGCTTCGATGTCGGCGAGCTGGGTCTGCGTGTTGTTCGCGTCAAGGTGCTCGAGGTCGTCCATCGCCCACGGGGTGCTCCGCCCGCAGCCGCGCTGGTCGAAGCCGACGATGAAGTACTTCTCCGGGTCGAAGCGACGGCGGTATCCGCCGGGCCCCAACCCCGACCCCGGGCCGCCGTGCAGGTAGAGCGCCGGTCGCCCTTGTGGGTTGCCGGACGTCTCCCAGTACAACTCCGCCCCGTCGGGGCGACGAAGGACACCGGACGCGAATGGCTCGATCGGAGGATGCAGCACCGTGGCAGATTACCCGGCCCGCGGTGCGGTTGCGGCGTCTCCTACGCGACCGGGGTCATCCCGCGTCGAGCACCTCGTGGAGCTTCGCGGCGAATGCCTCGGGTTGCCCGGCGTAGCCGAACTCCCCTCCCATGAACCCGCCGTGATGGCTGGGGAAGACGGTCGCCTGCTGACCCAGATGCTCGGCCAGCGCGATCGCGGTCCGACCGGTGTACACGTTCATCGACTCCTCCCCGACCGCGACCACGATCCGCGTCGGTCCGGCTTTCAGCGCCTCGAAGTCGGGTCGGTAGAGCGTCACCGCCCACGATCGGTCGGACAGCAGCGGATCGTCGCGCGTGCCGTCGTCGTCGGTCGGGAAGCCGAACGCGGCGGGGTCGGGCGCCGGCTGTGCGAGGTACTCGTCGGTGATCTCGCCTTCCCACGACGTCATCGCGATGAACGCCGCCATCCCCGCGCCCCACCCCTTCTCCTGGTACACGCGCGTGTAAGCCTCGCGTGCGCGCTGGACGGCCTCGGCATCCGGCAGAACGCAGTCGATCGGCGGCTCGTGGGCGACCAGCGTCGACACGTCGTGCGGGTGCGCGGTCACGAGCGCGAGCGCGGTAACCGCCCCACCGCTGCTGGCGAGCATGTCGACCGGACCGGCGCCGAGCGCTTCGATCAGCGCGTGGATGTCTTCGGCCTGGACCTGCGGTTCGTTGGTGACAACGCCGTCCTTGCGTTTGCTTCGACCGAGGCCCCGCGGGTCGTACGTCACGACTGTGCGGTCGCCGAACAGCTTCACCTGTGCGTCGAAGCCGCTCGCATCCATCGGCTGGCCGATCATGAGCAGCGGGGGCCGCCCATCGGCTGTCGGCAGCGGCCCGTGGACGTCGTAGACGAGATCGACCTCCGGCAGTTCGAGGGTGTACTGCGTCATCGACGACCTCCTCCTCCAGGGCCGGACCTCGGCGTCTCGGCCGTTCCGCGGCGCGGCTACCCGAAGTCTCCGACCGCCATGTCGGCGAACCGCGAGAAGTGACCCTGGAACGCGACGGTGACCGTGTCGGTCGGACCGTTGCGATGCTTCGCGACGATGAGGTCGGCTTCGCCCGCGCGCGGGTTCTCCTTCTCGTACGCCGCCTCGCGGTGCAGGAGGATCACCATGTCGGCGTCCTGCTCGATCGAGCCCGACTCACGCAGGTCGGAGAGGGCGGGCTTCTTGTCGGCGCGCTGCTCGGGACCACGGTTCAACTGCGAGAGCGCGACGACCGGCACGCCGAGCTCCTTGGCGAGCAGCTTGAGCGCACGCGAGAACTCCGAGACCTCCTGCTGGCGCGACTCGACGCGCTTGCCGGACGTCATCAGCTGCAGGTAGTCGATGACGACCATCTTCAGTCCGACGCGCTGCTTCAGCCGGCGGCACTTGGCGCGGATCTCGACGAGCGTCATGTTCGGTGAGTCGTCGATGTAGAGCGGCGCGTCGTTGATGCGACCGCGCGTCGCGGCGATCGTGGTCCAGTCGCGTGAGTCGAGCGTGCCTTTGCGCATGGCCTGCAGCGGCACCGCGCCTTCGGCGCTCATGAGGCGCATCGCGATCTCGCTGCGCCCCATCTCGAGCGAGAAGAAGATCGTCGGCATGTTGTGCTTGATCGCGGCCGCGCGCGCGAAGTCGAGGGCGAGCGTCGACTTACCGAGCGCCGGACGCGCCGCGATGATGACGAGCTGGCCGGGGTGCAGTCCGTTCGTGAGCTGGTCGAGTTGGGCGAATCCGGTCGGAATGCCCGTCATCTGCCCGTCGCGACCCCGTGCCGCCTCGATCTCGTCGACCGCCGCGTCGACCGCGACGGTCAGCGGGACGTAGTCTTCGGTCTCCTGCGCGGCGCCGACCGCGTAGATCTCCGCCTGCGCGTTGTTCACGAGGTCGAGCGGGTCGCCCTGCCCCGAGTAACCCATCTGCACGATGCGGGTGCCCGCTTCGACGAGACGGCGGAGCAGCGAGCGCTCGGCGACGATCGACGCGTAGTAGCCGGCGTTCGCCGCGGTCGGAACGATCGAGGTGAGCGAGTGCAGGTAATCCGGCCCGCCCGCGCGCTGCAGCTCCCCCGTCTTGATGAGCTCGTCGGTGACGGCGACGACGTCGGTCGGCTCGCCGTGCGAGTAGAGCGACAGGATCGCCTCGTAGATGAGCTCGTGCTTCGGGATGTAGAAGTCCGAGCCGCGGAGCATCTCGATGACCTCGGCGACCGCGTCGGGCGACAGGAGCATTCCGCCGAGGGTGCTCTGTTCCGCAAGGAGATCGTGGGGAGGGGTCCGTTCCGCTTCTCGCGGTCCGCCGAGGCGGTCTTCGGAGATGTCTGCGATCGACACGGGTCCCCATACCTCCCACAGCAACTCGAGAACGACACGCGGCCTACGGATGCGGGCGAGCGCCCTCGCATGGTCGTGGCTTGCGGACGGCATGCTGCCGCCTCCGTGTCGAGCACAACACGGACCACCGACATCAGTCGTCGTCGCAAGCCTCGAACCTGTCGCCTACGACAGTCGAGCGCACCCCCCGATCGGGCCGAAGCCCACGCTAAGGAGACCCCGGAAGGGATGCAACAGCGCCTGTGGATAACTCTGTGGAGAGTCTGCGAGAAACGCCGACAGACCTGTGCACAACCGCTGTGGATAACGTCGCGCTCTCAGCCGACGCACAACTTTTTTCAGCCCGCTGACCTGGTATTTTTCATCTCACATCCTGTGGAACGAGATGTGGTTGAAGTCGTGCTTGAAGGTTCGCGGCGCAACGGGCACCTGTGCACAAATCCGGCGATACCGCAAATCGACGCGGCCCGGAATCTCCCACATCCTCGGTTGCCCGGCCGAGGTGCTGGACATGGCGGAGATCACCGACTACGGTCGGAGATCCAGGCACCCTCAGACGCGTTTCGCACGAAACGCGAGACTCCGTCATGGGAGGTGAACGTGGAGGACGCACACTCGCTTTCGGGCTGGAGGATCGTGCGGCTGGGCCTCATCGGGGCCGCACTCGCGTTCGCCTGGCTCGTCCTCTCGGTCGTTCTCGGCTTCGCCTCCGGCGATGCGCGCGCGGACGACTCCGCGGACGACTCCCGCCGCGGAGGGCTCCTGAGCGGTGTCACGAAGGTCCTCGACCGGACGACTTCGGCGGTGACCTCCACCGTGTCGGCCGCTGTTCCGGCCGTGACGGATGCTGTGAAGAGCGTCCTCTCGCCCGCGCCGGCACCCGCACCGCAGCAGCCGGCACCCGCGCCGCAGCAACCCGCTCCCGCGCCGCCGCAGCCGGCACTCCAGCAGCCGTCGGCGCCCGCTGCCCCGCAGCCCGCGCCGGCGCCTCCCCAGTCGGCGCCGGGCGTCGTGTCCTCGGTCATGGGAGCCGTCGCCGCCCCTGTCGTCGACGTCGTCGACTCCGGCGTCGTCTCGCAGCTCACGGCCCCCGTCGTGGCCACGCTCGGGCGCGTTCCGATCGTCGCCGATGTCGCAGCCCGCCTCGGGATCGGTGATGCCGTGACGGACACCGCCGCGATCGTCGACCGCACCGCGAGCGACGCCCTCCACCTCGTGGTCCAGGTGGGGGCGGCTGTGGACGGCGTCCTCCCACAGATCCCCGGTGTCACGGCGCCCGAGCCTCCGGCTCCTGAACCGGCTCCGGGCACGCATGCAGCTGCACCGCCGGCCGACATCGCGGATGCCCCGGCATCCGCCTCCTCGTCGTCCGCGCTCGCGCGCACCGCGCACGGCCTCGCGTCCGATCGCCTCGGCGTGTCGAGTTCGCCGCCCGGATCCCTCGGCTCGACCACGCCATCCGACGGCGGATCGGCCCAACCGACCCCCGACGCGGTGCCGTCCTCGGCGCCGCTCACCTCCACTGCAGGACCCGGTGGCGCGGGTTCCGCCGCCTGGGCGCTCGTCGCCGCAGCTCCGTTCGTCGCACACCGTGCCTGGGTGCGTCGAGCAGGGCCCGCGGACGACGCCGCACCGGGCGCTCCTCATTTCGCCACCGACGTCTTCCCCGACTGATCGGATCGCGTCGCCTCCCTCCGGGGCGGCATCTGCTTCGGCGCGTCGTAGGCGCGCGCAGTTCAGTGATCCATCACAAAGGGGACATCATGCACGCTTTCATCAAGCGCGCCCTGTGGGGCACGCTTTTCGCCGGCGGCATCACGCTGCTCGGCGCGACGGCCGCGAACGCGGCCGAACCACCTCCCGAACCGGGACCCGTTTCGTCGCTCCTCGGCGACAACGGCCTGGTCGACTCCCTCGTCGGCGACACGGTCGTCGAACCGGTCCTCGGTGATGCGGGCGCGATCGCCCCTGTCACCAGCGCCGTGGCCGGCATCGTCGACGAGGTCACGAATTCCACGGCCGGAACCGAGCTCGTCGGAGCGCTCACCGGCGGAGGCTCCGCCCTGAACGACGTCGTCGGCGACGGCGCGCTCGTCGAGGGCGGCACCGTGGGCGACCTCGCCACGAACGTCGACGCGGTGCTCGACGATGTCGGCGCGGGTGATCTCGATGCCGCGCTCGACGATGTCGGAACGACCGTCGAAGACCTCGGCACGGCACTCGACGAGACGGTGACGGATGCCGCGACCAACGTCGACGACCAGATGATCGACGGCCTCGTGGCCGACGCGCTCACCGACCTCGGCGATGTGCTCGACGGCGGCGACACGCCCGCCGAGATCTACACCATGCTGCAGCGCCTCGGTGCGAACGTCGCCGACACGACGGACACGACCGGGCTGCTCGAGGACGCCCTCACGACGACGCTCGAGGAGGCGAACGCCCCCGATCACGGCGGGGCGACGGATGACGCGGACGGCCTGTTGACCGGCCTGACCGAGAACGACGGCCTGGTCGACGGGCTCGTCGGCGACAGCGTGCTCGACCCCATCCTCGGCAAGGACGGCGCGCTCGAGCCGGTGACCGATGCTGTGGCCGGCCTCATCGACGATGTGACCGGCACGACCGCCGGCACCACGATCGTCGACAGCCTGGTCGGCCCCGACTCGGGTCTCAACGACGTCGTCGGAGACGGGATCCTCGTTGAGGGCGGCCTGGTCGGCGACCTCGTCGACAACGGCGACGCGGTCCTCGACGAACTCGGGGAGGGCGATCTCTCGGGCGTCGTGGACGACCTCGGCACGACAGTGTCGGACCTCGGCGACGACCTGGGCCGGACGCTGTTCAACGCGACGGCGAACACGTCGAACCAGATCGTCGACGGCCTCGTGAACGACGCGCTCGCCGACGCGGGCGCCCTGGTCGACGCTCTCGCCACGGGCGGCGACGTTCCCACAGCGCTCGCCTCGACGGTGCAGAACGCGGGTGCCAACATCGGCGACGCGATCGACAGCACCGGCCTTCTCCAGCAGGCGCTCGTCGACGTGCTCGGCGACGCCGACCCGGGTGACGGCCCCGACACGCCCGGTGGACCCGGCACCCCGGGCGACCCGGGAGACCCGCCGGGCGGAACCACACCGGGCGACCCGGGTTCCGGCGGCACGCCGGCCGGGCTCGGCTCGGCCGCCGCGTTCGACGGCGTGACAGACCTCGCCGCGACAGGAGGGACGGGTGCGCTGGGCGCGCTGCTGATGGGGCTCCTGCTCCTGGCAGCCGGCGGCGTGCTCGTGTCGCGGCGACGCTCCGCGTGACCTGAGGCGGCCGTTCCCTCGGTCGCCCAGTTCACCGGAGCAAGGCGGGAGGGCCGTTGCCAGACGGTCCTCCCGTCCCCAGCACTCCTCCGGTCGCGGTCGGCGCCTTCGTGCCTGGAACCGGCCGGCCGCGATCGGAGGCCTGAACGGCGGATGCCGCGGCCCGAGCCCTCGGGGGAGGGCCGGGTCGCGGCATCCGTCTTGGTATGTGATGCGCCGCCTGCGGCGGCACTCGACCGGCGAAGTGTTACTTCGCGGCGACCACCTGAAGCGTGATCACGGCGGTGAGCTCGTCGCCGAGGCGAACGGTCGCCTCGTGCTCGCCCACCGACTTGATCGGCGAGGTGATCTGGATCTTGCGCTTGTCGAGCTCGCCGAGGCCGGCGGCCTTGACCGCGTCGGCGACGTCACCGGTCTTGACCGAGCCGAACAGGCGGCCCTCCGCGCCGGCCTTGACGGCCAGCTTGACCTTGTTGGACTCGAGGGTTTCCTTGAGGGCCACGGCCTCTTCGTGAGTCGCGATCGCGCGCGCCTCGCGGGCGGCGCGGATCGATGCGACCTGCTTCTCGCCGCCGCGCGTCCACGCGACCGCGAAGCCCTGCGGGATGAGGTAGTTACGGGCGTAGCCGTTCTTGACCTCGACCACATCACCGGCGCTGCCGAGCCCGGCGACCTCGTTCGTGAGAATGAGCTTTGCCATGTCGGTACTCCTTAGCGGCCAGCGCCGGCGTACGGCAGGAGCGCCATCTCACGCGCGTTCTTGATCGCCTTCGCGATCAGACGCTGCTCCTGCACCGAGACTCCGGTGATACGACGGGCGCGGATCTTGCCACGCTCCGAGATGAACTTGCGGAGGGTGGCGACGTCCTTGTAGTCGATGACGCCGACACGGATCGCCTTCGCGGGGGCGGCGTTCTTCGCGCCCTTCCGCGGCTTGCGGCGGTCGCCGCTCGCCTTTCCAGCCATGGTGATTCCTTTACTACTTCAATTCGTTTACTGAGATCAGAACGGGGTGTCGTCGCCGTAGGCGCCGGGGGCACTCCACGCGTCGGCGTTCGAGCCGGCCGCGTTCGACGAGCCCGGGGTCGCCCACGGCTCGTCGGCGACCTGCTGGCGCGCCTGTCCGCCACCGCCTGAGGTTCGCGTGACCTGGGCCGTCGCGTAGCGCAGCGACGGGCCGATCTCGTCGACCTCCAGCTCGATCGCGGTGCGGTTGTTGCCCTCGCGATCCTGGTAGCTGCGCTGCTTGAGGCGGCCGGTAGCGATGACCCGCATCCCCTTCGTCAGCGAGCCGGCCACGTGCTCGGCGAAGTCGCGCCACACACTCGCGCGGAGGAACAGCGCTTCGCCGTCCTTCCACTCGTTGGCCTGGCGGTCGAAGGTTCGAGGCGTCGACGCGATCGTGAAGTTGGCGACGGGGAGTCCGTTCTGCGTGTAGCGCAGCTCGGGGTCGGCAGTCAGGTTGCCGACGACGGTGATGATCGTCTCACCGGCCATGATGTCAAGCCTTCGCGGCCTTGCGGGCCGCCTTCTCTTCCGAGCGCTTCTGCTCGGCGGCGACCTGTGCCATGGCCTCTTCGGCGCGGAGCACCTTGGTGCGCATGACCCGCTCGTCCAGCTTCAACTGGCGGTCGAGCTCCTGCGCGGCAGCGCTCGTCGACGTGAAGTTGACGACGGCGTAGATGCCCTCGCTCTTCTTCTGGATCTCGTATGCGAGACGGCGGCGACCCCAGATGTCGACGTTGTCGATCGAGCCACCATCGTTCGTGATGACCTTCAGGAACTTGTCGAGGTTCGGGGCGACCTGGCGCTCGTCGATCTCAGGGTTCAGGATGACCATGAGCTCGTACTTGTGCGTCACTGACCCACCTCCTTCGGACTAGAACGGCTGTCGGGCACTTCCCGACAGCAGGAGGGTGTGTGCACGTGTCCGGCCGGAATCGGCATGGGCCGAGACCGGACAACCCACCTATCGTACCGGATGCCCGGTCAAGGCCCCAATCGGGCCGGATCCCGCCGGTCCGTCGCGTGCACGACTTCGCGTCGAGTGCACGCCCGAGCCGCGTGGGGAGGTCGTGCACTCGAAGGCAGGTCGTGCACTCGCGAGCCGTTGGATCAGCGGATGCGGCGGCTCACGCCGTCGGGAGGGCGACCACCCTCTCCAGCACGCCGTCGAGCGCGGCGAGCGCGTCGGTCGTGCGCATGTCGGCGCCGATGCGCTGTGCGGCGGCGCGGTACGACGGATCGCGCAGGACGGTGTCGACGGCCCGGGCGAGCTTCGCGGCATCCGCCTTGTTCGTCTTGAGGTTGATCCCGGCACCCGACCAGCCGACGCGGGCGGTGACCTCGATCTTGTCCTCCGTCTGCCCCGCGACGACGAGGGGGATGCCGTGGGCGAGCGCCTGCTGCACTCCGCCGTAGCCGCCGTTCGTCACGAGCACGTCGAGCTTCGGGAACAGCTCGCGGTACGGGAGATACGAGCCGACACGGACGTTCGCGGGGACCGGCCCGAGCGTGTCGACCGGGCGGCCGCCCGTTGTGACGACGATGAGGAGGTCGTCGCGCTCGGCGAGGCCGTCGATCGTCGGGCGCACGAGCGACGAGAAGTCGGCGTTCGCGACGGTGCCCTGCGTGACGTGCACGATCGGGCGGGAGCCGTCGAGCTCATCCCACCAGTCCGGCAGCGCGACGGCGGCGGGCGGCATCCACGGGAGAGGCCCCGCGAACGTGACGGTGGAGGGCAGATCCGACCGCGGGTACTCGAACGACGGCACCGTGAACTGCACGAGCGCGTCGGCACGGACGTTCCATGTCAGGAACGAACCCTCGAAGCTGCGCCCGACGATCTCGCGCGCGAGCGCATCCGCCTCCTCGAGCACCGGCCCGAAGATCACCTTGTCGGCGATCGTCGTCATCACGCGGTTGCGGAGGCGTCCGATCCATCCGCCCATCGGGATCATCCCGACGCCGAACGGGGCGGTGTCGCGGCTCGGAGCCCCGAGGGGGAAGATCCCGAGCGCGACGATCGGCGGGCGCTCGGAGCGCGGACGGAGAGCGAGGAGTGCGCCGCCGAGGTAGAGACCCTCGGTGAGGACGGCGTCCGTCGGTTCGGCCTCGATCGCGGCGACCAGGGCGTCGTACTGACCGCGCGCCGGCGTGAAGAAGATGTTGCGCAGGTCGAAGCGGATGGCGGCCGGCCCCGCGAGCCCCGCGCGCTCGGGGAACAGCTCCCCGACCCGATCGAGGTCGATGTCGGACTCGGGCGGGATCGGGAGGAACTCCGCGCCGGCCGCGGTCACGGCATCGGCGTACTTCGCTCCCGTGAGGAAGCGGACGCGGTGCCCTCGCGCGATGAGGTGCCGTGCGATCGTGAGCAGCGGCGCCACGTGCCCGTGAGCGGGCGTCGTGGTGATGAGGTACGAACCCATGGTTCCTCCGGATAGGATTGATTTGCTCTCCAGATGATTCACCACCCTCGGAGGAAAGTCAATATGTCGGATGCGAGCGCGAGCGCGACGGCGACCCGAACCTACCGATCCGAACTGCGCGCCGAGCAGGCGCAGCAGACCCGGCGGAGGATCCTCGAGGCCGCGGCCGCCCAGTTCTCGCAGAACGGCTACCAGGCGACGACCCTCGCGGCCATTGCCCGCGCAGCGCGCGTATCGACCGAGACGGTGAAGTCCGCGGGCACCAAGGCGGATCTCCTCATCCGCGCGTTCGAGATCACGTTCGCCGGGGTCGAGGGGCGCAGCACGCTCACCGACACCGAGCGCGTGCTCGACATGCTGGCCCTCCCCGACGACGACTTCATCGCGGCGACGGTCGAGTTCGTCGCAGCCTCGAACGCCGCGAGCAGCCGCCTGTGGACGGTGCTCCTCGCCGCGTCGTTCTCGGACGACGTCGTCGCCCAGGCCCTCGCCACGATGCTCGACAACCGGCACCGCGACTTCCTCGCCCTCGCCGAGGAGCTCCGCCGTCGCCCCTTCGGCGACCCGGACCTCGATGTCGAGCGCGCGGGCGCCGAGCTCTCCTTCCTCCTGTCACCTGAGGCCTACCAGCAGCTCGTCGCGCAGTCCGGGTGGTCGGACGAGCAGTACCGCGCGTGGCTGGCGGCGGCTCTGCGGCGAGTCGCTCGCGGCGACGGTGACGCGGGCTGAGGCATCCGCAATGTCCGCTGTAGCGTGAACCCGATGGAATGGGAACCGGATGCCTCGGCCGGCGCCTGGCTGCGCGAACGCATCGACGATCCATGGCGGGGAACGATGCATGACATCGTGCCGCGCGGGTTCGCCGCGTACGCCCGGGTGTTCCACCCGGCGATGCGCGAGCGTCCGGTCGGGCGCGAGTGGCCGCCCGAGCCCGCCGACCGCCACCGCGCCGAGTGGGAGGAGTTCGGCCGCGCCGGCGTCGAGGTCGACACGGAGCGGGTGACGTGGGGCGAGGCCGCTGACGCGTTCGGAACGACGATGCATGCGGGCGCGCAATGGCACCGGATCGTGCGCACCGAGCCTCGCTTCGAACGGTCGGGCGAATCGACGGATGCCGCGGGCTGGCGCTACTCGCCGCCAGAGGAGGGCCGACTCGATCCTCCCCTGCTCGCGTTGCTCGCCGGCGTGCTCTCCGCCCACACGTCGACCCCCGATGACGCGTACATCGCGGTCTGGGAGGGTTGGGGCGGACTGCTCGGGTTCTACGGTGAGACGCCCGCTCGAGCGGTTGTGACGCTCACGCGGGATGACGAGCCCGCGGACCTGCGCTACGTGTCGCTCGACGACGCGGAGCTGCTCGACCGCCATCGCGAGATGCTCGAGCGCAGCATCCACGACCGTTTCAACAACGTGTTCCGCAAGCGGACGTGGCAGCCCGGCGTGCTGTCGGACGAGGTCTCGAGGGGGCCGCGGCTGTCGCTCCCGCACCGCGATCACGTGCTGTTCCGCGGGTCGATCGCCGAGCTTGCCGACCCGGATTGGGTGGCCGCCGTGCCGTGGGCCGACGAGCCCGCCGCGTTGACGGCTTCGCCGAGCTGGATCTGGCCGGGTGATCGCGCCTTCGCCGTCGCCACCGAGGTCGACTGGGACTCGACCATCGTCGCCGGGCCGATGGAGCTCATCCAGGCGGTGTGCGCGCACCTCGAGCTCGAGGCCCTCCCTCTTCACGAGGGCGCCGCGCTCACATGGGACTCCGACGACGTGAACCGCTGACCCGCGGCTCCCGCCCCCGCCCCGGCGCCCCCGGCGCCCGCACCCAGGCGTCGAGATTGCGCGAATGACCGGCGGATGCGGCATCCGTCAGCAGTTCGCGCAATCTCGGCACCCCGTGGGCGCGCCGGGCGGCTCAACGGAACGCCGCGATGCCCGTGAGGTGCTGCCCCAGCACGAGGGTGTGCACCTCATCGGTGCCCTCGTACGTGCGCACCGACTCGAGGTTGGCCGCGTGCCGGATCGGCGAGTTCTCGAGCAGCACGCCGTCGCCGCCGAGGATCGTGCGCGCTTCGCGCGCCACAGCGATCGCCTGCCGCACGTTGTCGAGCTTTCCGAGCGAGATCTGCTCGGGGCGCAGCGTGCCCGCATCCTTGAGCCGCCCGAGGTGGAGTGCGAGCAGCGCACCCTTCTGCACCTCGACCGCCATGTCGACGAGCTTGCGCTGGGTCAGCTGGAAGCCGGCGATCGGGCGCCCGAACTGCTCGCGGCGCAGCGACCACCGCAGCGCGGCCTCGAACGAGTCGCGCGCGGCCCCGACGGCTCCCCACACGATGCCGTAGCGGGCGTCGCCGAGGGCTGCGAACGGAGCGCGCAGGCCTCGCGCGCCGGGAAGGCGTGCGGCATCCGGCACCCTGACTCCGTCGAACGAGAGCTCGCACTGGATGGACGCGCGCATCGAACCCTTGGGCTCGAGAACACGGATGCCGAGACCCGGCGCATCCGTCGGCACGAGGAATCCGCGCACCCCGTCCTCGGTCTGCGCCCAGACGACCGCGACCTGGGCGATCGACGCGAGCCCGATCCAGCGCTTCGCGCCGTCGATGACCCAGTCTCCGCCGTCGCGCCGCGCGAACGTCTTCATGCTCGAAGGATCCGATCCGGCACTCGGCTCGGTCAGCGCGAAGCACGCGATCGCCTCGCCGCGCGCGAGCCGCGGCAGCCACTCCGCCTTCTGCTCGTCCGACCCGCAGCGATCGATCGAGCCCATCGCGAGCGAGCCCTGCACCGACGCGAACGTGCGCAGGCCCGAGTCGCCGGCCTCGAGCTCGAGCGCTGCGAGCCCGTACTCCACGGCGCTGCGGCCGGGGCATCCGTGCCCTTCGATCGTCATTCCGAGCACGCCGAGTCGTCCGAGCTCGGGGACCAGCTCCGCGGGGAACTCCGCCCGGTCGAACCAGTCGGCGATGTGCGGGCGGATCTCCGCGTCGACGAACGCACGCACGCGGTCGCGCACCGCCCGCTCCTCCGGGGTGAGCAGGGCGTCGATTCCGAGGATGTCGGATGCCGCGCGCAGCGCGTCGAGGTCGTCGGGGTCTCTCGCGGAATCGTCAGCGGACATGGTGCGCCTCCTGGGCGTCATACGGGAGCGGGTGTGATCCGATCCTGCCGCACTCGACCGGGTACCGTGGCGGCATGAGCTCGCCGATCCCGTTCGACGCCCGACCCCTCACCGAGCCGGTCGATCGGGCGGCGGTCTCGCAGTTCGCGCGGAGTCTGCGCGAGTCGGGCCGCGTCCCCAGCGGCTTCTCCGGCGCGACGATCGTCGTCGTCGTGATCGCGTTCTTCTTCTTCGTGATGTTCGGCGGAGTCGTGGTCGGCGTCTTCACCGCCGTCTTCAGCGCCCTCGCCTCATCGGAGCCGGGCGGCATCGCCACGCTTCTGCCGATGGTGCTGCCGCTCGTGTTCATCGGGGTCGTCGCCGTCGCGATCGTCTTCACGTCCGTGCTCGGCCAGCGCAAACGCCGCGAGCGCTGGTATCGGCTCGACCGCTTCGCACGCGCGAACGGCATGACGTTCGAGCCGCAGCACGCGGCACCGCCCCTGCCGGGCATGATCTTCTCGATCGGCGACTCGCGTGTCGCGACGGACCTCGTGCGAGGCCATCGTCCGCGGTTCGTCGAGTTCGCGAACTACCGGTACGTCACCGGATCGGGCAAGAACCGCACGACGCACAACTGGGGGTACGTCGCCGTGAAGCTCGACGTTCCGCTGCCGCATATGGTGCTCGACGCGAAGGGCAACAACGCGGTGTTCGGATCGAACCTGCCCGCCGCCTTCAAGTCCAGCCAACGCCTCAGCCTCGAGGGCGACTTCGACCGGTACTTCTCGCTGTACTGCCCCGAGGGCTACGAGCGCGATGCCCTGTACCTGTTCACACCCGACATCATGGCACGGTTCATCGACAACGCAGCGGCGCTCGATGTCGAGATCGTCGACGACTGGCTCTTCCTCTATGCGAAACGCCCGCTGTCGACGCTCGATCCGGCGACGTGGGCGTGGCTCTTCTCGGCAGTGGGCGCGCTGCTCGACAAGTTCGCGCAGTGGGCGCGCTGGCGCGACGACAGACTGAGGGCGGATGCCGCAACCCGCGCCGCAGCGGCGAGCGGCTACGCGGCGACCGGCTCGGACTCAGGCGCGCACTCCCTCACGACCGCGGCCGACTCGGTGCCGTTCGCGGTTCCCCACCAGGTGCTCACGCCCCCTCCGCCCGGCGTCGCCCCGGAGGGGCGCCGGCTGCGACGTCGGACGTCGCTCGCGTGGGTGCTCATCGTCGGGGTGCTCGTGTTCTGGTTCGTGATGAACGTCCTCGGCGGGGGCCTGTCCAATGGGCTTTTCCGCTGAGACCCGCCACGCCCGGCCGCGCCGCCACCGACCGACGCCGCGCGCTGCGTCACCAACCCGCCCGGATCAGGACATGTGGCGCAGACAGGAAGATTCGCGTGGAACTCTCCTGACTGCGCCAGATGTCCTGATCTCGGCGGGGCGGCGGATGCCGCCGGTGGAGCGCGCTTCGTCGCGCTGCGCTCGCTCGGCGTCCGTTCGTCGCGCTGCGCTCGCTCGGCGTCCGTTCGTCTCGCTGCGCTCGCTCGGCGACCGGGAGCTCAGCGTCCGAATGCCTCCCGCCACTCCGCGCGACGCGCAGCCTGCTGGATCGGGTCGGGCACCGGAAGCGACGCGATCAGGCGACGCGTATAGGCATCGGCCGGGGCGCCCAGCACACGCGACGTCGGGCCCGCCTCGGCGATCCGCCCGTGGTGCAGCACCACGATGCTGTGCGCGAGGAGGTCGACGACCGCGAGGTCGTGCGTGATGAACAGCGTCGCGAACCCGAAGCGCTCCTGCAGGTCGCCGAAGAGGTCGAGAACGCGCGCCTGCACCGACACGTCGAGCGCGCTCGTCGGCTCGTCCGCGATAAGCAGCTTCGGGTCGAGCGCGAGCGCCCGCGCGAGCGAGGCGCGCTGTCTCTGACCGCCCGAGAGCTCGTGCGGGAAGCGGTCGCCGAAAGAGTCGCCGAGCTGCACCGCGTCGAGCAGCTCCGCGACGCGGGGGCGGGCGGATGCCGCATCCGTCGCCTTTCCGTGCACGATGAGCGGTTCGGCCACATTCTGCGCGATCGTGAGGAGCGGGTTGAAGCTCGTTGCGGGGTCCTGGAAGACGAAGCCGAGCTCACTGCGACGCTTGCGGAACTCGCGCTCCTTCACGCCGTTCATCTCGACACCGAGCACGCGCAGCGAGCCGCCGGCGACCGGAGTGAGACCCGCGATCGCGCGGCCGATCGTCGTCTTGCCCGAACCGGACTCGCCCACGAGGCCGAGCACCTCGCCGGGGCGGATCCGGAAGCTCACGCGGTCGACGGCGCGGAACGCGGAGCGGCCGAACCGGCCCGCGTACTCGATCACCAGGTCGGTCGCCTCCACGACCGGCTCGCCGGCTGCCTCCTCGGCCGAGAGCGTGCGGTCGGCGATCTCGAGACGCGGCACCGCCGCGAGAAGGCGCTTCGTGTACTCGTGCTGCGGCGCGGCGAAGATCTCGCCGACCGGAGCGGTCTCGACGACCTCGCCCTCGAGCATCACGGCGACGCGGTCGGCCAGGTCGGCGACGACGCCCATGTTGTGCGTGATGAGCACGATCGCGGTGCCGAACTGGTCGCGCAGGTCGCGCAGCAGGTCGAGGATCTCGGCCTGCACGGTCACGTCGAGCGCGGTCGTCGGCTCGTCGGCGATGATGACCGTCGGGTCGAGCGCGAGCGCCATCGCGATGACGATGCGCTGCTTCTGTCCGCCCGAGAACTGGTGCGGGTAGTCGTTGACGCGGCGCTCGGGGTCGGGGATGCCGACTCGGCCGAGCATCTCGATCGCCTTCGCCTTCGCCTCGGCCTTCGAGTACTTGCCGTGCGCGCGCAACCCCTCGGCGAGCTGCCATCCGACTGTGAAGACGGGGTTGAGGGCGGTCGACGGCTCCTGGAAGATCATCGCCGCCTTGGAGCCGCGGATCTCGCGCAGCTTCTTCTTGTCGATCTTCGCCACGTCGGTGCCGTCGAGGATGACCGCGCCGCCGATCGTGGCGGTCTCGGGCAGGAGGCCGAGGATCGTGCGCGACGTCACGGTCTTGCCGCTGCCGGACTCGCCGACGATCGCGAGCACCTCGCCGCGGCGCACGTCGAGCGAGACGCCGCGCACCGCCCGGACCTCGCCGGCGTCGGTTGCGAAGGTGACGTCGAGATCGCGGATCTCGACCGCGACGGAATCGGATGCCACGGTCATCACTCCACCTCTCCCATGATCTCGCGCGCGACGGGCTGGCTCGCGGCCACCGCGTCGGCGGGCGTCTGCTTCGCCGCGCGGCGGCGCGCGCGCAGGCGCGGGTCGGCGAGGTCGTTGAGGCTCTCGCCGATGAGGGTGATGCCGAGGATCGTCAGCACGATCGCGGTGCCCGGCGGGATCGCCGTCCACCAGATGCCGGCCGACACGTCGCCGATCGACTCCTTGAGGTCGTAGCCCCACTCCGCCGCGGCCGTCGGCTCGATGCCGAAGCCGAGGAAGCCCAGGGCGGCGAGCGTCGCGATGGCCTCGGACGCGTTGAGCGTCACGATGAGCGGGAGGGAGCGCGTCGAGTTGCGCAGCACGTGGCGGAACATGATGCGCCACGTGCTGGCGCCGATGACCTTGGCCGACTCGACGAACGCCTCGGACTTCACGCGCACGACTTCGGCGCGGACGACGCGCAGGTACTGCGGGATGAAGACGACCGTGATCGCGATCGCCGCCGACAGGACACCGGGGACGAGACCGGACTGACCGCCGCTGACCGCGATCGCTGCGACGATGGCGAGCAGCAGAGACGGGAACGAGTAGATCGCATCGGCGATCACGACGAGCACGCGGTCGAGCCACCCGCCGACGTATCCGGAGATGAGACCGAGCAGGATGCCGATGAACACCGACAGCAGGATCGCGACGACCACGACGAAAAGCGCGGTCTGGGCGCCCCAGATCGTGCGCGAGAGCACGTCGTACCCGCCGACCGTCGTGCCGAGCAGGTGCTCGGGACTCGGCGGCTGCTGCGACCCGAACAGACCGTCCGGCCCACGCAGCTGGTTGTAGCTGTATGGAGCGAGCCACGGTGCCAGCAGCGCGACGAGCAGGAACACGAGAGCGAGCACGAGGCCGGCGACGAGCATGCCCCGCTGGAGGCCGACGCTCTGACGCAGCTGGTGGACGACCGGCAGGCGGTCGAAGAATCCGCGCATTGCCATGTCAGTACCTCACCCTCGGGTCGAGGAACGCGGCTATGACGTCCACGATGAAGTTCGTCACGGCGACGATGATCGCGATCATCACGACGATCGCCTGCACCGCGACGAAGTCGCGCGCCGCGAGGTAGCGGGCGAGCTGGAACCCGATGCCCTGCCATTCGAACGTCGTCTCGGTGAGCACGGCGCCGGCGAGCAGGATCGCGATCTGCAGACCGATGACCGTCACGATCGGGATGAGCGCCGGCTTGTAGGCGTGCTTGCGCACGAGGCGGTACTCCGAGACGCCGCGCGAGCGGGCGGCGTCGATGTACGGCATGTTGAACGTGCCGATGACGTTGGTGCGCACGAGGCGCAGGAAGACGCCCGCGATCGCGAGACCCAGCGTCATGGCGGGCAGCACCGCGTGGGCGAGGACGTCCTGCACATAGGCGGGGTTGCCCGACGCGATCGCGTCGATGATGTAGAAGCCTGACCCGCCGCTGCGGTTGAGGGCGATCTCGGTCCGCACGTTTGCGCGGCCGCTGACGGGGAACCACCCGAGCCACACCGAGAAGATGAGCTTCGCCACGAGGCCGGAGAAGAACACCGGGGTGGCGTAGAAGAGGATCGCCCCGACGCGAAGCGCGGCATCCGGCGCCTTGTCGCGCTTGGCCGCGGCGACGAGGCCGAGCGGGATGCCGACGACGAAGGCGACGATGAGCGCGTAGAACGCGAGCTCGGCCGTCGCGGTGCCGTAACGGACGAGCACGTCGATGACGGGCTGACGGTCGGTGAGGGTCGTGCCGAAGTCGCCCGTGAAGATCTGACCGAGGTACTCGATGTACTGGACGATGATCGGCCGGTCGAAGCCCGCTTCGCGGATGCGCTCGGCTAGCTGGTCGGCGGGGAGTCGCCCGCCGAGCGCGGCGGTGATCGGGTCTCCGGTGAGGCGGATCATGAAGAACACGACCGTCACGAGGATCGCCACCGTCACGAAGATGAGGAGGAACCGCGTGAGGAGGTAGCGACCGAGCTTGCCTCCTCCCGACTTCGACCGCGATGCGGCAAGCAGGGGTGGCGGCTGATCGACGGGTGCGACCTCGCTCGTGGTCATGGGTGGAGCCTATCTATCGGAGAACACGGGGAAAGGGGGCGGATGCCTCGGCGTCGGACCCCCGGCCGCACGGCGATGGGGCGGCCCGGCGAGCGGACCGCCCCATCGACTGCACCGCAGCCTTACTTGGTGATCGGGGCGAAGCGGAGCTTGAACGACGCGTCGAGGATGACCCCGTCGACGTCGGTGCTCGCAACGGCCACCTGAGCACCCTGGAGGAGCGGCAGGGTCGAGAGCAGCTCGGCGACGCGCGACTGGATGTCTTCGATCATCTGCGTGCGCGTGTCGGGGTCGGTCTCGACGGCCTGCGCGAGGATGAGCTCCTCGGTCTGGGCGTCACTGAAGTGGTTGCCCAGGAAGTTCTCCGTGAGGAAGAACGGCGTCAGGTAGTTGTCGGCGTCGGAGTAGTCCGGGAACCAGCCGAGCTGGTACGCGGGGTACACGTCAGACGTGCGGTCCTCCGAGTACTGGACCCACTCGGTCGACTTGAGGTCGACGGTGAACAGGCCGCTCTCCTCGAGCTGCGACTTGACCATGGCGTACTCGTCACCCGACGAGGGGCCGTAGTGGTCGGGGCTGTACTGCAGGCTGAGGGCGACGGGCGTCTCGACGCCGGCCTCCTCGAGGCGAGCAGCCGCCTTCTCGACGTCGGGGCCGCCGTTGCCGTCGCCGTACAGCGGCTTGAGCGCCTCGATCGCACCCGCGAAGCCCTCGGGCACGTACGAGTACAGCGGCGTGTAGGTGCCCTTGTAGACCTGCTCCGAGATCTCGTCGCGGTCGATGAGGTCGGCGATCGCCTGACGCACCGCGAGCGCCTTGGCCGGGTCGGCCTCGGGCGTCGTCGCGCCGTACGGCTGCGTGTTGAAGTTGAACACGATGTAGCGGATCTCGCCGCCGGGGCCGTCGATGACCTGGACGTTGTCGTTGCCCGAGAGGTCGTCGACATCGGTCGCCGACAGGCTGCGGTACGCCACGTCGACGTCACCCTCCTGCACGGCGAGCTTCAGGTTCGACGACTCCGCGAAGTACTGCAGGATGACGCCCTCGTTGGCGGGGGCGTCGAGCAGACCCTGGTAGTTCTCGTTGGGCGTGAACTCGACGGTCTTGTTGAAGTCCCACGACGTGATCGAGTACGGGCCGCCGAAGGCGTTCGCGTCGACGATGTCCTGGTCGGGGGTGATCGAGTCGGCCGAGAAGACCTCCTCGTCGACGATCGCGCCGGGGAAGCTCGTCAGGATGAAGGGGAACACCTGGTCGTTGGGCGACTTCAGCTTGAAGACGACCGTCGTCTCGTCGGGCGTCTCGATGCTGTCGAGGTTGTACAGCAGGCTCGACGCGCCGTTCGGGTCGGCGATCGCGATGTTGCGCTCGAACGAGAACTTGACGTCCGACGACGTGAGGTCGTTCCCGTTGGCCCACTTGAGGCCCTCGGGCAGCGTCACGGTGTACTCGGTGTCGGACGTGAACTCCGCCGACTCGGCGAGGTCGGGCACGACCTCGGTGCTGTTGTAGTCGGTGTTGACGAGGTACGGGAAGACCTGGGTCTGGACCGCGAGCGAGCCGTTGTCGTACGAGCCGGCCGGGTCGAGCGTGGTGACCTTGTCGGTGGTGCCGACGATGATCGGCTCACCCGACGCGTCGCCGTCGCCGCCGTTGCCGCCGCCACCGCCGGCGCAGCCGGCGAGGAGGATGGCCGAGGCGCCGAGCGCCCCGATCGCGAGGCCGAGTCGGCCGCGCGCGCTGTGATGCAGTGACATTCTGTACACCTCTGCTGATTGGGGACGACCGTGCGGGGTAGGCGCGGTCCACCCGCAATCCTCTCTCCGACCAGGCGTATCCGGAAATCCGGTGAAGATTTCGTAACCAGACTGAAACCGATCAGTCGCGCGCGGCCCACCACGCGCGAAGGCGCCGCTCCGCCTCTTCTTCGCCGAGCAGTCCCTCATCCAGGCGCAGGTCGAGAAGGAAACGGTACGCCTCGCCCACCTCGCGCCCGGGCTTGATGCCGAGGATCTCCTGGATGCGGTTCCCGTCGAGCTCGGGGCGCATCGCGTTGAGCTCCTCCTGGGCCGCCAGCTCGGCGATGCGGCGCTCGATGTCGTCGTACGCGGAGGCGAGGCGCGCGGCCTTCCGGCGATTGCGCGTGGTCACGTCGGCGCGCGTCAGGATGTGCAGGCGCTCGAGCTCGGGACCGGCGTCGCGCACGTAGCGTCGCACCGCGGAGTCCGTCCACGCCCCCTCGGCATAGCCGAAGAACCGCAGGTGCAGCTCGATGAGCCGCGCCACGGAGTTGATCGTGTCTGTGTCGAACCGCAGTGCCTGCAGGCGCTTCCGCGCCATGCGCGCGCCCTTGAGGTCGTGGTGGTAGAACGTCACCCCGCCACCGGGCTCGAGCCGGCGGGTCGCGGGCTTGCCGATGTCGTGCAGCAGCGCAGCGAGGCGCAGTGGGACGTCGGGTGCCGCATCCGGGTTCCTCGCCTTCTCCAGTTCGATCGCCTGACGCAGCACCGTGAGCGTGTGCTCGTAGACGTCCTTGTGGTGGTGGTGCTCGTCGACCTCGAGGCGGAGCGCGGGGATCTCGGGAAGGAACTCGTCGATGAGGTGGGTCTCCACGAGAATGCGGATGCCGCGCACGGGGTCGTCCGTCTGCAGCAGCCTGACGAGCTCGCCCTGGATGCGCTCGGGGCTCACGATCGACAGCGTCTGACGCAGGTCGGCGATCGCCGCCTCGGTGTCGGGGTCGACCTGGAAGCCCAGCTGGGACGCGAAGCGGGCGGCGCGCAGCATCCGCAGCGGGTCGTCGCCGAAGCTCACCGCGGGGTCGACCGGCGTGCGCAGCCGCCCGGCGACGAGGTCTTCGACGCCGCCGGTCGGGTCGACGAGCGTGCGACCGGGAACGCGCAGCGCCATCGCGTTCACCGTGAAGTCGCGGCGCACGAGGTCGCTCTCGAGGGTGTCGCCGAACTCGACCGTGGGCTTGCGTGTGACGCCGTCGTAGCTGTCGGCGCGGAAGGTCGTGACCTCGACCTGCTCGCCCCGCACGCGCGCGCCGATCGTGCCGAAGTCGCGGCCGATGTCCCACTGCGCGGTGCTGATCGGCTTCACGACGCGGAGGATGTCGTCGGGCCGCGCGTCGGTCGTGAAGTCGAGGTCGTGCACGTCTCGGCCGAGGAGTGCGTCCCGGACGGGCCCGCCGACGATCGCCAGTTCGAACCCGGCATCGGCGAACGCACGGCCGAGCGTGGAGACGACGGGAGACTCGGCGAGCGCGCCGAGGCGCGCGATGCCCTCGGCCATGTTGAGCATGGATCGAGCCTACCGAGAGGTCCGCGTCGCCCCGGCGCTGCGAAGCCGCCGCCGCCGACGGGATGCCCGTCACCGTCGGGTCGGCTGCCGGCCCGTCGGCGGCGTGGTCTATGTTTCCCGCACCCCCGAGCCCTTCCCAGAGAGCGCCGCACCCACTCGAACTCCCCAGTACGAGATGCGACGCCTCGACGCACCTGATCGGCGCGCCTGAGCCGAGATATTGCCGTGCTCCGGCACCCCGCGTCAATGCTTCTTTTGTAAAGGTTTGGTATACATCGCCACGCCCCGTCGGACGGAGGGGCCGCTATCCACTCTGATCAGGCGAAAATCAGTAAGCCTGAGAACACGAGCTCACGCACGCGCGGAAGCAGCTCTTTACGAAGTGCAGAGGCATCCGCGTCGAGCAGCTCCGCGATCGCATCGATCAGCGCGCCGGCGGGAAGGTCGCCGTCGCACGCTCCGACGAGCGCCGCGAGTGCCGGATCGACCGAGAAGGTTCGGCCGAACCCACCTCCTTGACGCAGCTCGATGACGGTCGGATCGGCCTCTCCGGGACGATGGTGCCGCGCCTCTGTCACATCAGGGGCGACCGAGAAGACGGATGCCGCAACCCCCGTGTCATCGAGCCCCGAGAGCCGATCGTGGGCGGCGAGCGCCGCCGCGAGATGCTCGCCGAGCCCCGCCTGGTCGGGCACCGCCTGTGCGACGCTCTCGTACCGCGCGAGCGTCGGAACCCCCTCGACCGGACGCCGCAGCAGCACGTAACCGAACCCGATCTCGGTGACCCCGCGCGCCGCGAAGTCGTCGAGCCATGCGTCGATGAGTCGCGCGAACGCCGGCGTGCCCGGCACGGTTCCGCCGTCGCGGACCCACAGCTCGGCGTACGCGAGCGGGTCGAGCGACTCGCGTTCGACGACCCATGCGTCGAGGGGGACCGCGGATGCCTCGACCCACGCGCGCACGCGGTCGAGGCCCGGCGTGCCGTCGCGGCTCTCCCAGTTCGCGAGCAGCTGTGCGACGCCGCCCGGCGCGAGATGCTCGCCCGCCTGTCTGACGAAGGCGGCGACGAGATCGTCTCCGACCATGCCGCCGTCGCGGTACTCGTACTCCGGCACGTCGTCACGCCGGGGCGTGATGACGAAGGGCGGGTTCGACACGATGCGGTCGAACACCTCGCCGCGCACCGGTTCGAAGAGACTGCCGCTTCTCGTCTCGATCCCGTCGACGCCGTTGAGCAGGGCATTCATCCGGGTATAGGCGAGTGCGCGATCGGAGATGTCCGTCGCGACCGCGTGCGACGCGGCCCGGCGCGCGCGGAGTGATTGGATGCCGCATCCGGTGCCCACATCGAGCGCCCGCGCGACAGGCGTCGGCAGCTGTATCGCCGCGAGCGTGAGCGACGCGCCCCCGACACCGAGCACGTGGTCCTCCGGAAGCGGGCCGCCGAGCGCGGCCTCGTCGAGGTCGCTCGCGATCCACCACTCCCCGTCGCCGCGGGCGTCGGAGAACGACTGCGGTCGGATGAGCGCGAGGGGCCGGACATCGGGATCTGCGTCTCCCGCCCTCACGACCTCCGTGAGCCCGAGAGCCCCGAGCCCCTCGACCCCTGTGCGCGGGAGCGCCCGTTCTACGTGGTGGGCGGGTTGCGGCATTCCGAGCACGAACAGGCGCGACAGCACCGCCACCGCGTCGTCGCGACCCGCGAGGCCGCGCAGCGCCGGTCCGCGAAGTCCTCGCACGACGGCATCATCGGCCGCCGCACCCCAGCCGGACCGCACGGCCTCCGAGGTGTACCCCGCATCGCGCAGGTCTTCGGCGAGCGTGCGGCAGAGCTCTGGGTCGGGGTTCGGCGTCACGGCGTCCATTCAACCCGCATCCGCCCCGCCTCACCGGGTGCGCCCGACCCCGACCCGTAGAATCACACGAGATCGTGCGGTCGTGAATCGCACACGAGCGAAACCCCCCAGCATGACCGTGACCTCCCCTGCACCGGGATCACCCGGACGCCCGGCGCGCCGACGCTGCGCCGGCGCGCTCGCAGTGGTCGGCATGGTCTTCGCGCTCGTCATGGCGATCGTGCTCCCGGGCGCTGCGCCGACGGCGGCGGCGGATTCCTCGCCCACCCCCACTCCGACCCCGACCAGCACCGGCGAGACGGTGTTCACGCTCGCCCCCGTCGGCAACGGGATCGTGCGGCCGGGCGAGGCGCTCACCGTGTCGGTCTCCGTCCGGAATGAGACTCCGCTCTCCGTGTCGGCGAGCGCGGTCACCCTGTCGCTCGGCCGCAACGCCCTCCCCAGCCGCACCGCGCTGCGCGCGTGGCTCGCCGGCGACACCGACGGGGTCACGGTCGCGCCGGCCGCCGACATCGTCCTCGACGCGGTCGCACCCGGCGGCGAGCAGTCCGCCGCGATCGCCGTCCCCGCCGATCACGCGGCTCTCACGGGTCTGGCTCCCGGTGTGTACCCGCTCGTCGCGACGTACGAGCTCCCGTCGGGCCCTCTCGTCTCGACGAGCGCCATGATCGTCCCCGACGACGCGTCGCCCGCCGTCGGTGTGGGCGTGCTCGTTCCGATCACGGCGCCGCCGCTCGCCGAGGGGCTGCTCTCCGCCGACGAGCTCGAGGCGCTGACGGCGCCGGGCGGATCGCTCGCGAACCAGCTCGACGGGGTGACGGGCACGTCCGCGATCCTCGCGGTCGACCCGGCGATCCTCGCCGCGATCCGTGTGCTCGGCGCCGCCGCCCCGGAATCCGCCCTCGCCTGGCTGGAGCGCCTCGAGGCGCTCCCCAACGCGCGCTTCGCGCTGCAGTACGGCGATGCGGATGTCGCCGCCCAGGTCAACGCCGGCATCGAGCCGCTCGCGCCGACGTCGCTCACCGCGTACATGAACACGACGGACTTCCCGGCGCCCACACCGTCGCCCACCCCTGACGGGAGCCCGTCGCCGACGACGTCTCCCGAGGCGAGCCCCTCGCCCACGGCCGACCCGGATGCGCCCGTCCTCCCGACTCTCGACGAGCTGCTCGATGTCGGCGCTTCGCGTTCGAACGTGTACTGGCCGGCGACCGGCACCGCGAGCGCCGCGGTCGTGGACGCCCTCGCCGCGCTGGGCACCGAGGACGATCCCGCCCTCACGATCCTCTCGTCGACCGACACCGCCGCCGGGCGCGGTGGGGGAACGGTGACCGCTCACGCGGCATCCGGCGAAGCCGACCTGCTCGTGTACGACGCGGACGTGTCGGCTGCCCTCAATGCCGCTTCGTCGTTCGACGGCACGGCCGGTCGGGGCGCGCCGCTCACCGCAGCGACCGCGTACCTCGCGTTCGCGATGGCCGAGTCCGCGGGCGCGTCGATCCTCGTGACGCTCGACCGCGGTGCCGATCGCTCGCACACCTCGATGCGCGCCGCGATCAATGCGGCGGCGGATGCGCCGCGCGCGGCCGAGGCGTCGCTCCCCCTTCTCACCGCCGAGCCGCCTCGGGCCGCGCAGCTCACCGACGCAGAGCCCGATCAGGTCCGCACCGACGCGGTGTCGGCACTCACGGCCGACGAGAACGAGGTCGCGCGCTTCGCGACGATCCTCGACGATCCGTCGCTGCTCACCGGTCCGCAGCGAGCCGAGGTGCTGCAGCTGCTCGGCAACGGGTGGCTCCCCGACCCGACGTCGTGGCAGGTCGCGCTCGCCGAGAACCGCGAGCAGACGCGCACGCGGCTCGACTCGGTCGGAATCCTCCCGCCCAGCACGATCCAGCTCTTCACGTACGGCGCGGGCGTGCCGGTGTGGGTGCGCAACGAGCTCCCGTATCCCGTCAACGTCGTGCTCTACGCTTCGCCCGACGACCTGCGCCTCGACGTGCAGGAGGCGACCCAGGTCACGGCGGGCGCGGCGAGCAACACGCGCGTCGAGGTGCCTGTGCAAGCCCGCGTCGGGAGCGGAGAGGTGACCGTCGACCTCCAGCTGCGCAGCCGTACATTCGAGCAGATCGGCGATCCGCAGTCCGCGGACGTATGGGTGCGCGCCGAATGGGAAACCGTCGGCACCGTCGCCCTGGGCATCGTGGTCGCGGCCCTCCTCGGCCTCGGTGTCGTGCGCACGGTCCTGCGGGCGAGACAGCGGAAGGCGGATGCGGCGACCCGCGCCGCCGGCGGCGCATCCGCCCCGCGTGATGACGGCGAGGCGGAGTCGTGAGCGGAATCGGTCGCGCGAGCGCGCTCATCGGCGCCGGAACCGTCGTCTCACGATTGACGGGATTCCTCCGGGCGATCGTCCTGGTGTCTGCGATCGGCGCGACGTCGGGAGCCGGCAACGCCTTCGCGATCGCGAACCAGCTGCCGAACAACATCTACGCGATCGTGTCGACCGGTCTGCTGTCGGCGGTCGTGGTGCCGCAGATCGTGAAGGCGGCCGCGCACGACGACGGCGGCCGCGCGTTCATCTCGAAGCTCTTCACGCTCGGCACGGTCACACTCCTGGCGGTCACGGTCGTCGCAGTCGTCGCGGCACCGTGGCTCGTGCAGCTCTACGCCCCCGAGTTCCCGCCCGAGCAGCAGGCGCTCGCGACCGCGTTCGCGTATTGGTGTCTGCCTCAGGTCTTCTTCTACGGGCTGTACGCGCTGGTCGGCGAGTCCCTCAACGCACGACGGGTGTTCGGGCCGTTCACGTGGGCGCCGATCGTGAACAACGTCGTCTCGATCACAGGCTTCATCGTCTTCATCCTTCTTTTCGGGCAGACCCAAGCCGTCAGCGAATGGACGCCCGAGATGATCGCGCTCCTCGGCGGCACAGCCACAGCCGGCATCGTCGTGCAGGCCCTGATCCTGCTGCTGTTCTGGCGGCGTACGGGTCTGCACGTGCGGCCGGACTTCCGCTGGCGCGGTGTCGGCCTCAACCACATCGGGCGGCTCGCGGGGTGGACGTTCCTCATGGTCGTCGCCGGGCAGATCGCGGGCCTGATCCAGTCGCAGGTTCTGTCGGAGGCCGCCGAGCGCAATCCCGGCATCTTCGTGTCCCAGAACGCGTGGCTGCTGTTCATGCTCCCGTACTCGATCATCGTGCTCTCGATCGGAACGCCGTACTTCACGCAGCTGAGCGAGCACGCCGCCAAGGGACGCAGCGATGACGTTCGAGCCGACATCGGTCGCAGCATCCGCACCCTCGGGGTCTTCATCGTGATCGCGACCTTCGCTCTCGCCGCGGCGGCCGTGCCCGCGTCGCGCATCTTCACCGGCAGCCGCGACGAGGCGGTCGGTGCGGCGGTCGTGCTCGTGTGCTTCCTCGTGGGACTCATCCCCCTCGCGGTGCTGTTCGTGGTGCAGCGCACCTTCTACGCCTACAACGACACACGCACGCCGTTCTTCTTCACGATCGTGCAGTGCGCGCTCGTCATCACCACCGCGTGGCTCGCGCAGGCGCTTCTGCCCGTGGAGCACCTCGCGGCGGGCGTCGCGCTCGGCCAGTCGTTCGCCAGCATCGTGCAGGTCGTGATCGCGACGTGGCTGCTCGAGCGGAAGCTCGGGCGGATCGGCACGGCATCGTGGCTCTTCTCTCTCGGGCGGTTCACGCTGGCCGCGATTCCGGCGGCAGCCGTCGGATGGCTCGTCTTCGTGCTGTTCGGCGGTGTCGACGGATGGACGGCATCCGACAAGCTCCTCGGGGCGGTCGGCGCCGCGGTCATCGGGATCGTGTCCATCGCCGTGTACGTCGGCATGCTCGCCCTCCTGCGAGCCCCCGAGCTTGCAGTGGCGACGCAGGTCGTGCGGCGCGTCATCCGCCGCTGAGCGTGGTTTTCGTCCCGTGGAACGCCTTCAGGGACCCGGAATGCCGCGCGGCTACCATGTGTTGAACCATCCGGAACCATGAAAGGGGCGCTCGTGCGTCAGGTCATCATCATCGGATCGGGGCCGGCGGGTTACACCGCAGCCATCTATGCGGCTCGGGCGAACCTCAACCCGCTCGTCGTCGCCAGCTCGGTCGAGGCCGGCGGTGAGCTGATGAACACGACCGACGTCGAGAACTTCCCCGGCTTCCCCGAGGGCATCCAGGGCCCTGACCTCATGACGAAGATGCAGGAGCAGGCCGAGCGATTCGGCGCCGAGATCCTCTACGACGACGCGGTCGAGCTCGACATCGACGGACCGGTCAAGCGCGTCAAGCTCGGCTCGGGCAAGGTCGAGGAGGCCGACGCGCTCATCTTCGCGACGGGCTCCGCGCCCCGCAAGATCGGCATCGAGGGCGAGTCTCGTCTGTCCGGTCGCGGTGTGTCGTACTGCGCCACGTGCGACGGCTTCTTCTTCCGCGAGCGTGTCATCGCGGTCGTCGGCGGCGGCGACTCCGCGATGGAGGAGGCGACGTTCCTCACGAAGTTCGCGTCGAAGGTCTACGTCATCCACCGCCGCGACGAGCTGCGCGCGTCGAAGATCATGCAGGAGCGCGCGTTCAAGAACGAGAAGATCGAGTTCGTCTGGAACAGCGAGGTCGTCGACATCCTCGGCGACGATGCGGTGACCGGTGTCGTGCTGCGCAACACGGTCGACGGTTCCACGTCGGAGCTCGCGCTCGACGGCGTGTTCGTCGCGATCGGCAACGACCCTCGCGTCCACCTCGTGCACGGCAAGCTCGAGCTCACGCCCGAGGGCACGGTGTGGGTCGACGGCCGGTCGTCGCGCACGTCCGTTCCGGGTGTTTTCGCGGCGGGGGACGTCATCGACCCGACGTACCGTCAGGCGGTCACGGCCGCCGGAAGCGGCACAGTCGCGGCGCTCGACGTCGAGCACTACCTCGCCGCGCTCGGTGAGGCGGGAGCGCCCGATGTGCACGGCGACCAGATCGAGAACCTCGCAGGAGCCGACGCGACCGTCTGACAGCCCCCGCGTGCGGGCGGGCCGGCGCACCGGAACAATCCGGATGCCGAACGCGTTATCACAGAGACTGACTTCCGATCGAAGGAGAGAATATGACCGCCAAGGCGACGACGTCCGCGACGTGGGAGCAGGACGTGCTTCAGGCCGAGGGCCCCGTGCTCGTGGACTTCTGGGCCGAGTGGTGTGGCCCGTGTCGCATGGTGTCGCCCGTCCTGGACGAGATCCAGTCCGAGCACCCCGACAAGATCACTATCCTCAAGCTCAACGTCGACGAGAACCCCGACCTGGCGATGAAGTACCGGATCACCTCGATCCCCGCCATGAAGGTGTTCCAGGGCGGTGAGGTCAAGACGACGATCATCGGGGCCAAGCCCAAGTTCGCGCTCGAGCAGGACCTCGCCGAGTTCATCGGCTGAGATCTCCGGTCGCACAGACGGATTCGTCCCGGTCAGCGTTCGCTGGCCGGGGCTTTCGTATGCCGGATGCCGGCGCCCGAATCGCGGCTACGAGGCGTCGACCCGCACAACGGCGTCCCACCGGCGTGGGGCGCCCGTCTCCCCCAGCAAACGCCACACGGCCCGCGTGAGCGGTGGGTAGTCGAGCGCGATCTGTCGAAGCACTCGATAGTGCCGCGCGGCGTTGGGCATCGAGCCGCCGTTGGCGGCGATGTTCTCGGCCCGCAGCATCAGGACGACCAGCTCATCGACCGTGGGCAGATCCTCCATGAACTCCCACGGATCTTCACCGGCGCGGAGCCGCTCGTCGACGAGGACCGACAACTCGTCGGTCGCCTCCGCACGGAGCAGTTCGAGACTCGCCCGCTTGCGCGGCGTCTGCTCGTGCGTCGTCATTGGTCAAGCGTAAGCGCTCCCGGCGACGTTGCGGCCGACGCAGGCGGGCGAGCGGAGAAGTCGTCGCCTTCTCGTCCCCCGGCGTCGCGCCGAGTCGGCGGCGAGTGCCGCTAGAGCGCCCCGTACTCCGATTCGCCGATCTCGGCCAGGATCCGGTTCAGATCCTGGATGCTCGCGAAATCGATGCTGATCTGGCCTTTTCTTGCGCCGAGCGAGATCTTGACGCGCGTGTTGAGCCGGTCCCCGAGGCGCGCGGCGACCTCGTTCAGGTGCGCTTGGCGGCTTCCCGGCTGCGGCTTGGGGACGCGTCGGGTGCCCGCATTCGGACTCTTGGCGGCGAGCTCTGCCGCGCGCACCGACAGGTCTTCGTTCACGATCTTGTCGGCGAGGCGCTGCATCGCCTCGGGCGAGTCGAGGGACAGGATCGCGCGGGCGTGGCCGGCCGACAGCACGCCGGCGGCGACACGCTGCTGCACGGGCAGCGGCAGCTTGAGAAGGCGGATCGTGTTGCTGATCTGCGGACGCGAGCGGCCGATGCGGGCGGCGAGCTCCTCCTGCGTGATGCCGAAGTCCTCGAGGAGCTGCTGATACGCGGATGCTTCTTCGAGGGGGTTCAGTTCGGACCGGTGGAGGTTCTCGAGGAGCGCGTCGCGCAGGAGGTGCTCGTCGGCCGTGTCGCGGATGACCGCGGGGATCGACTCGAGGCCGGCCTCGCGGGCAGCTCGGGTGCGGCGCTCCCCCATGATGAGCTCGTACGTCCCGTCGCCCTTGTCGCGCACGACGACCGGTTGCAGCACACCGAACTCGCGCACACTGTGGACGAGTTCAGCGAGGTCGTCGGGGTCGAAGTTGGTGCGTGGCTGGCGGGGGTTCGGAACGATCGCGTTCGGGTCGATGTGCACCAGCCGGGCGCCCGGAACCTCGACCAGCTCCTCGAGCTCGGCCGACGACGGGACGTCGTCCTCGGCGACCGTCCGTGGGAAGAACACGTCGCTCGGACGCACCTCGGTCGGCTCGGCCGTCGGGATGAGGGCGCCGATCCCGCGACCCAGACCAGTGCGCTTCGCCATCAGGCGCCTCCTTCACTCAAGACGTGCTCATTCTCGGCGACGGCCGACTCGGCTTCGTCGATGCTCTCTTCGCCGACAGCCTCGCCGAGTGCGGCTTCGGCGTCGCTGCCGGCGAGCAGGCCGCTTTCACCTCGTGCGACGATCTCGACGGCCGCCTCGCGGTACGCGACCGCACCCGCGGACTGCCCGTCGTATGCGATGACGGTCTGGCCGAAGCTGGGAGCCTCCGAAACGCGCACGGAGCGCGGAATCACGCTGTTCAGCACCTCGTTGGGGAAGTGCGCCCGTACCTCTTCGGCAACCTGCTGGGAGAGACGGGTCCGCCCGTCGTACATCGTCAGCAGGATCGTCGAAAGTCGCAGCTCAGGGTTCAGGTGCTTCTGGATCATGCGGACCGTTGCGAGCAGTTGGCTGAGACCCTCGAGTGCGTAGTATTCGCACTGAATCGGGAGCAAGACCTCCTGGGCCGCGGTGAAAGCGTTGATCGTCAGCAGACCGAGCGACGGCGGGCAGTCGATCAGCACGAAATCGAGACGCTCTTCCGACGAAGCGAGGTAGTCGTCAAGGGCGGTGCGCAGACGGTGCTCACGGGCGACCTGCGACACCAGCTCGATTTCGGCGCCCGCGAGATGGATCGTGCTCGGGGCGCAGAGCAGATTCGGAGACTCAGGGCTCACCTGAATGATGTCGGCCAGGGGAAACTCGTCGATCAGCACGTCGTACACACTGGGGGTGTCGGCGTTGTGCGGCACATTGAGTGCGGTGGACGCGTTCCCCTGGGGGTCCAGGTCGATCACGAGCACGCGCGCGCCGAGGTCTGCAAGCGCTGCGGCGATGTTCACCGAGGTCGTCGTCTTGCCGACGCCGCCCTTCTGGTTCGAGATGGTGAGGACGCGCGTCCTGTGGCCGCTCAGGTCGAGCGAAACGTCGTCGAGAGCGCGGCGGCGGGCCGTCAGTGAGGCGAGTTCGCGAGCGAGCGGGGTGTCTTCGTCGTCGATCGAGAAGGATGCCGCGGCGTCGGCGTCCTCGGGTGGTTTCACGTGAAACACCTCTTCTTCGCGCTCGTCCATGGCCGCCTTCCACTCTAGCCGCCACTCATGAGCCGCCCACCCGGAAACCGCGACCTCGGCCCGATCTTCGCCACCGATGTCTTCGCCGAGCCCGTCTCCGCGGCCGATTTCGATCCCGAGTCGATCGTCAGGAACCGGCACGCCGTCTTGACCGTCATGCAGCGGCGACTCCTCGACTTCGAGGGCGCTGTTCGAATCGTCGCGCGAGACGTCCTCGTCAGTCCCGGTCAGCTCACCCGCCACCGATGGGGCTGCGGAATCTTCTTCGGCAGCGCCTGCGGGAGTCCCCGCGCTTGGCGCGTCGCCGCCCTCACCCATTGGTGCCGGCGATTGACGGTCGTCCTCTACCGCCGCTGACTCGTCGCGACCTGCCGGTTCAACCGCCCGTCCCGCCGGCGCCGAATCATCGTCGGTGACATCACCGTCGTTCGCGTCAGGGCTCGTGGCTTCGTCGGACTCCACGGCGGCCACGAGAGCCGCGGAGCCCACGGTCATCGGGACCGGGACGACTCCCCCTTCGTCGGCGGGTCGTTCTGACGAAGCGTGCTGCTCTCGGGCGGCATCCGCGTCATCGTCGGCGCCGGGGTTCACTGAGTCAGGCTGCTCCTCGCGGGGTTCCGCGTCTCCGCCCCCGGTGGGAACGTCTTCGGAGGACGATGCGTCGCCACCTGTTGCCGTGGCGTTGTCAGCGGCTGCGGAAGCTTTCGGGCGAAGCTGCTCGTCGTTCACGCCTGATGCGTCCGGTGTCGATGCTGCGCCCGCGCTTCTTTCCGCGAGCGGTTTCGCCTCATCGGCGACCGCGGATGGTTCTCCAGGGCGAGATTCCCTGTTCGGCTCCGCTCAATTCCGCGGCTGGTCCCTCGGACGACTGCCGGTGATCCGCTTGCGTCACCGGTCGATGCGTCGGCTGACTGTCCGCGGCCTTGTTCTTCGAACCAACGCCGAAGAGTCGCAGGATCGAGGCCCACAATCCTCGTTTCACGTGAAACATCACCTCTCGCGACTTGTGGATCTCGATGCGGGCGCGTCGTCGCGGCACCTCTCCTCACACTATCCAGGCAGGAGCTGCCCTCCCGTCGCATGACACTCTTCGCATGACACTCTTCTCATGGCAGTCCGGGTGAGAGGACGGCGCTGTAGCGAAGCCTGGCCGTGGTGGTCGCTGAGATGTCCCGTCGGTTGCGTCCAATAGCGTGGTGTACGGATCGGGTGACCGTGTCGCTGCGGACGTAGCGACGGTCACCGCGTGATCCTTCGAGAGAACTCTTCACATCCATCTCGAAAGGAACCACGACGATGACCGTCGCACCCCACGAT
>NZ_DATMFG010000040.1:0-29782 GCF_035556355.1 Microbacterium sp. | reverse complement strand
CCGGGCCCATGGCAGATTGATCCGCGCCACCACGGGAACCGCGATGAAGGGTATTCGAATGGTTCAAGAACTCCTGCTCGACCCGACGGGAATGGACGAGCGCGACGCCGACTCGACACTCTCGCCGCGTCCGGCGAGCCTGCGAGGCCTCACGATCGGGTTGCTCGACAACACCAAGCCGAACGCGACGAACCTGCTTCGCGAGATCGGCGAGGAGCTGCAGCGCAGCTACGGCGCCGGCGAGACCCGCCTGTACACGAAGGACTACTTCGGCACGCCGGCCGCCGACGACCTCATCGCGCAGATCGCCGAGGAGGTCGACGTCGTCGTGACCGCCGTGGGCGACTGCGGCTCGTGCAGCGCCGCGACCGTCGCCGACGGCATCCTGCTCGAGCGCGCGGGCGTTCCGACCGTGAGCATCACGTCGGACTCGTTCTTCGCCTCGGGCCGCGCGATGGCGAAGGTCCAGGGGTTCCCCGGCTTCGACTTCTTCGCGGTGAAGCACCCCGTGGCGAGCCTGAGTGCCGACGAGATCCGCGAGCGCGCGCTCGCGGCGATTCCCGAGGTCGTTCGCATCCTCGGTGTGGAGGAGTGACATGAGCATGACCATCGAGAGCGCACCCCAGGTCGACGTGGAGCGCATCCACGAGGCGCTGGAGTACTACGCCGCGCAGGAGTGGACCGACGGACTGCCCGTCGTCCCGGTGACCGAGTCGTATCTCGCGGACTTCCTCGCGGCGACCGACCGCGAGCCCGACGAGGTGCTCTTCCACATCCCGCACCTGAACCGCAGCCTCACGGTTCGCCTCGCGCTCATCAACGCGGCACTGGCCGGATGCCGCCCCGAGTACGGCCCCGTCGTCATCGCGGCGTGGGAGTCGATCGCGAAGGAGCCGCACCCCGCGCGCGGGATCTGGCAGTCCACGACGGGAACGGCACCGTTCCTCGTGGTGAACGGGCCGATCCGCGAGGAGATCGGGCTGAACAGCCAGGGCAACATCTACGGCTCGGGGTTCCGTGCCAACGCGACGATCGGGCGCGCCATCCGTCTCGCCTGCATCAACGTGTTCGGGCTGCACCCGCACAAGCTCGACCAGGCCACGCAGGGCACGCCCGCGAAGTACTCGGCGTGCATCGGCGAGAACGAGGAGCAGAGCCCGTGGGCGCCGTTCCACGTCGACAACGGGTTCGACGCATCCGACAGCACCGTCACCGCGTACGTCATCCGCTCGGTCATGCACATCGAGGCTCGTCACACGATGGAGCCCGAGCAGCTGGCCGAGGACTTCGCCGACAGCATCCGTCGCACCGGCGCGCTCATCCACGAGTACACGAGTGCGCTGCTCGTGCTCGTGCCCGAGCATGCGGCCGTGTTCGCCGACGCCGGGTGGAGCAAGGAGGATGTCCGTCAGGCAGTCTTCTCGCGCGTCGTGCGCAGTCGCGCCGACCTCGCGGCGGTGGGCAAGGACGCGATCTCGCGCAAGTCGCGCTGGCGTCTGTCGGCCGACCATCCCGACTCGATGCCCGACACCACCTCGGGCACCGACAGCCCCGATGTCGTGCCGCTGCTGAGCGCGCCGACGTCGATCCAGATCATCGTGGCGGGCGCGAACAACGCCGGCGTCTCGTCGGTGGTCGAGATCTTCACGCTCAACCCGCCGCGCCTGCATCCCTACTCCATCAGCAGGATCGGAGCACGCTCATGACCGATCAGACCGCAGTGGTCGACGTCGACGCGGCTCTCAAGGAGTTCCGCGACATGATGGGCGCCGACGGATACCTGCTTCGGTGGGAGCCCACCGAAGGCGACCGCATCGTCGTCAGGATCGACGCCACCGATGGCGCGTGCGCGGATTGCCTCGTGCCGCTGCCCGTCATGGAGGCGATCATGGCGTCCGCCCTCGAGCCGACGCCGTACACGCTCGATCGCGTGGTCCTTCCCGCGACCGACCACTGATCGAGGAGGCGGGGCGACCGGAACTGTCGGTCGCCCCGCTTCGCTTTCCGCCGCACGTCACCGCAGACCGGGAGGAACCATGCACCTCACCGACGAGGAGAAGCGCATGCGCGACGGCGCGGAGGGCGATGCCGTCGCCGCAGCGATGGACCTGCTCATCCGCTACGGCGAAGCCCTCGGCGCCGAGCGCCTGTGCGACACGCGCAACGTCGCCGGCACCATGACCCAGCCCTCGCCCGCGAAGGCGAAGCTCGTCGAAGAGGGCGGGTGGGCCAAGGCCTTCGCGGTCATCAACCTCGATTGCGACGACGACATCGACGTGCCGCGGATGCGCGTGCCGACGTGCCAGCTGCAGCACGGCTTCTCGGACGACGCCGCGGGCCTTTCGAAGTACTCGGTCGCGAACATCGAGCTGCAGGGGAGCGCGGAGTCGTACTTCAGCGAGCGGGGCGTGAACATCCTCGCGACGTGCACGCCGTACCAGGTGGGAAACCTGCCCGTGCGCAACGAGCACTGCGCGTGGATGGAGTCGTCCGCGGTCGTCTACTGCAACTCGGTGCTCGGCGCGCGCACGAACTGCGAGGGCGCCGCGTCGACGGGTGCCGCGGGCCTCACGGGCAAGATCCCGTACTGGGGCAACCACGTGCCCGAGAACCGCTACGCGAACCGTCTCGTGCGCGCCGACGTGCCGGTCGAGTCGTTCCAGGACTGGGGCATGTTCGGGTACTTCGTCGGCGAGCAGGTCGAAGAGGAGCGGCCCGCCGTGATCGGAGCGCTCGCACAGCCCGACCTGGCGAACCTCAAGCACTTCGGAGCGGCGACCGCGACGTCGGGCGGCGTGGAGATCTACCACATCCCCGGCATCACGCCCGAGGCGCCGAGCCTCGTGGCCGCTTTCGGCGGACGGGAGATTCCGGATGCCGCGACCTACGGCCCCGCGGAGCGCAGAGCCGTCTACGAGACCCTCAACTCGCAGGGCGACTCGGACGACGTGGACTTCATCCTGCTCGGGTGCCCGCACGCGTCACTCGACCAGATCGCCGAGATCGCGCGGCTGCTCGACGGCAAGCGCCTGCGCGACGGGACCGAGCTGTGGGTCATGACGCCGCGCGCGCTGCGCATCATGGCCGACCGCAACGGCTACACCGCGGCGATCGAGCGCGCCGGAGGGAAGCTGCTCACCGACTCGTGCCCCGCGATGTCGAAGGCCGCCCCCGACGGCGTGCGGGTGTTCGCGACGGACTCGGCCAAGCAGGCGCACTACCTTCCGGCGATCCTCGGCATCGAGGCCTGGTTCGGGACCCTCGAGGAGTGTGTCTCGGCCGCCCTCACGGGCAAGTGGCGCGGAGAGCTCGCGGCATGACCGGGACGCTCGAGTTCCACGGCAGGGGCATCGTGCCCGGCGTCGTCGAGGCGGAGGCGCTCGTCACCTCCGAGACGATCTCGGGCTTCGGCGGCATCGACGTCGCGACGGGCACCGTGATCGAGCCCCGGCACGAGCTGTTCGGGGTGTGCTTCGCGGGCAAGGTGCTCGTCTTCCCGGGCGCGAAGGGCTCGTCCGGGTGGTCGGGGTTCTTCCAGAGCACGAGGCTGCTCGGCACCGCCCCCGCGGCATTCGTGTTCAACGTCATGACCACGAAGGCGGCGCTCGGCGCGATCGTCACGCGCATTCCGACGGTCGTGGGCGCGGCCCCCGATCCGGTCTCGGCGATACGCACGGGCGACCTCGTGCGGGTCGACGGCGACCGGGGGATCGTGACGGTTCTCTCACGATAAAGGGTTTTCGAAGAATGGAACCCTACGTTGATAGGGATCCCCTTCTCGAACACCCTGGAACACCGTCCGCGAAGCCGCGGTCACATGGTTCAGACACAGGAGTCCAGACATGAGTTCATCGATCTCCCCCCGGGTCGATCGGCCACGCAAGGCACGTGGAATGCTCCGTGCCGCGGCGTCGCTGATCGCGGCCGGTGCCCTCGCGCTCACGGCATGCGCCGGAGACTCCGCCACGCCGGGTTCCGGCGGAGACGCGGAAGCCGGCGGCGAGAAGCTGCAGAAGATGGTGGTCGTCACCTTCCTGCCGCTCGAGTCGTTCACCTTCACCCCCGAGATGTACGCGTACGCCGGCGGCTACTTCGAGAAGCACGGCCTCGACGTGCAGCTGCAGCCGGTGCAGGGCACCGCGGCGGCGATCCAGACGCTGCTCGGCGGCGCGACCCCGATCACTCGCGCGAGCACCGTCGACGTCTTCCCCGGCATGGAGCAGGGCCAGCCCATCGTGTCCATCGGCACGATGGCGCACAAGTCCAACCTGCGCGTGGTCTCGACCGAGGACAAGCCCGTCGAGAACGTCGACGACATGGTGGGCGAGACGATCGGCATGGGCTCGATCGGCGGCACGAGCGAGAAGATGCTGAACCTCGCGCTCGACGCCGGCGACGTGGCGCGCGACGATGTCACGCGCCAGGCGGTGCCCGTCACGGGCGCCACGTACGAGCTCGTGAAGCAGGGTCAGCTCGCGGGATACATCGTGAGCCTCGACACCTCGATCGCGCTCGGCGCGCAGAACGACGACGCGGTGATCACGGATGCGGGCCTCGCCGACGCACCCGACATCCAGACGTGGATCACGACGCAGTCCAACCTCGAAGACCCCGAGAAGCTCGACCAGATCGAGCGCTTCCTCGCGGCGATTAAGGAGGCGACGCAGGCCGTCATCGACGACAGCGAGAACGACTTCGCGAACGTCCTGCAGACTCTCCGCGACAGCGGTGACTTCGAGTTCCCCGCGCTCGAGGACGACTCGATCGCGACGCAGGCGCTCGAGGTCTACACGACCCAGACCTGGGTCGACCCCGACGGTGAGCTCGCTCTCCTCGAGAACGACCTGGACGGCTGGGTCGAGGCCTACGAGATCTACGAGAAGTCGGGACTGGTCGAGGGCGGCAAAGACCCGCTCGAGTGGATCACGAACGACTACCTGCCCTGACGGGCGCCAGACAGCAGAGGCGGCCCCGAGGCGCCACGCCGAGGGGCCGCCTCTCCCAACGAGGCAAGGCAGTGAAGCATGAGCAATGAGGCACTGGTGCAGGAGGTGACGCCCGTGACGGCGAGCACCGAGGTCCCGCGCCTGCGGATCGAGGGAATCGGCCGCGACTTCCACACCCGATCCGGCATCACACACGCCGTCTCCGGGATCGACCTGACGATTCAGCGCGGCGAGTTCGTCGCCCTCATCGGACGATCCGGATGCGGCAAGACCACGCTCCTCCGCATGATCGGCGGCCTCCTGGCCCCGACGGCCGGGTCGATCGAGGTCGACGGCCGCCCGCTGTGGCGCGGCAACGGTCAGGTCGACTCGAACGCGATCACGAAGCTGGGCTTCGTCTTCCAGGAGAGCAACCTGTTCCCGTGGTTCTCGGTGCTCGACAACATCGCGCTTCCGATGAAGCTGCGGGGCGTCGGCAAGAAGGAGCGCCGCCGGCGCGCGACCGAGCTCGCGGAGCTCGTGGGCCTCGGCGGATTCGAGAAGTCCTATCCGCGTGAACTGTCGGGCGGCATGCGCCAGCGCGCGGCGATCGCCCGCGCGCTGTCGACCGAGCCCGAGCTGCTGCTCATGGACGAGCCGTTCGGCGCGCTCGATGCGCTCACGCGCGAGCGCATGAACCTCGAGCTTCAGCGCATCGTGCTCGAGACGACCTCGACGGTCGTGTTCGTCACGCACGACATCCCCGAGGCGGTGTTCCTCGCGGACCGCATCGTGCACATGACACCGCGGCCCGGCCGCATCCGTCAGATCCTGCCGGCCGACTTCGCCAAGCCGCGTTCCGTCGATCTGCAGACGACGCCCGAGTTCAACGACATCGTGCGCAAACTCCGCCACGACATCGACGAGGAGGACTGAGCATGTCCCGCGCACGAATGATGAAGCTCCTGCCGTGGATCGTCACGCCCTCGCTGGTCGTCCTGATCATCGTCGCGTGGCAGGTCATCGTCACGGCCCTCAACGTGAACCCGTTCATCTTCCCGCCGCCGGGCGACGTGTGGGCGGCGTTCGTCTCGCTCCTGAACGACCCGCGCATCTGGGCGGCGACGGGTGTGACGGTGAGCGAGATCCTGATCGGCTTCCTCATCGCGGTCGTCGTCGGCCTCGTGGTCGGTGTCGTCCTCGGCAAGCTGCCGTGGCTCGAGGTGAGCCTGCGGCCGCTCATCGTCATCGCGCAGGTGGCCCCGAAGGTGGCCTTCGTGCCGCTGTTCGTCATCTGGTTCGGATTCGGGCTCACGTCCAAGATCGTCCTGTCGGCGCTGCTCGCGTTCTTCCCGATCATGCTGAACGTGCTGCTCGGGGTCCGCTCGGTCGAGCAAGGACACCGCGAGGTGATGCAGAGCCTCAACGCGACGACCTGGCAGCGGTTCGTGCAGCTCGACATGCGCAGCCTCCAGCCCTACCTGTTCGCGGGCATGGAGGTCGGCATCGTGCTCGCGACGATCGGCGCGATCGTGGGCGAGTACCTCGGAGGCAACAACGGCCTCGGCAACATGGTCGTCTCGGCCATGAACGCGCTGGACGCCGCCATGACGTTCGCGCTCATCATCTGGCTGTCCATCCTGGGACTCGTGCTGTACCTCATCGTGAACGAGCTCAAGCGCTTCTTCATCCCGTGGCACGAGTCGGTCTACGGCCTGCGCACGGCGACCGCCTGACGCCCCGCCCCGCACCGCAGAGCGCCGCTTCCGCCACCCGGCGGGGCGGCGTTTCTGCGTGGCCCAACGAGTTTCAGGCTCACTGAATGAGACTTCAGCGGACGCTTTGCGTACTGATGGACGCAGAGCGTTGCGTTTGTACGCATTGTGTGAAAGCATCTCGTTCGTCCCGACTCGCTTGAGAGCTCGAACTGGCAATGGAGGCAGTCATGAAGGCTTTGCGCACCCGAGCGTCGTTCCTCATCGGAATCGGCGCCGTCCTGACCCTGGGTCTCACCGCCTGCGGCGGCGGTGGCACCGACACCGCGGGCGGCGACGCCGGCGGTGACACGCAGGAGGTCCAGCCGCTCGTCGCCGGCGTGATCCCCGTGACCGACATCGGTCCGGTGTACATGGCGCAGCAGAACGGCCTGTTCGAAGAGAACGGCTTCGACCTCACGCTGCAGCCCGCCGGCTCGTCCACCGAGATCATCCAGGCCATGCAGTCCGGCCAGGTGCAGATCGGCTACGGCGGTTCGACGGGCGTCTTCCAGGCCGTCGAGAACGGCGTGGACCTCGTCATCATCGCGGCGGCGAGCGCGACGCCCGACGACCCCGAGAACGGCATCAACGACCTGCTCGTCGTCGCCGACAGCGAACTGAAGTCGGCGAAGGACCTCGAGGGCAAGAAGGTCGCCGTCAACGCGCCCGGCGGCTACACGCAGCTGCTCGCCGACATCGCGGTCAAGGCCGACGGCGGCGACCCCGCCAAGGTGCAGTACGTGCAGATGGGCGTGCCCGACCAGCCCGCCGCGCTCGTGAGCGGTGCGATCGACTCGTTCGTCGCCGGTGAGCCGTTCGGCACGCTCGGCCGCGAGGAGAACAACTTCCGCACTCTGGCGAACCCGTTCGAGTACCTGTCCGACCACGCGGTCGTCGCGGGCGTCTGGTACGCGCTGCGCTCCGAGGTGGAGAAGCGCCCGGAGTACTTCGCGCAGGTCGTCGACACGATCAACGCGGCGAACACCTACGCGCTCGAGAACGACGAGGAGCTCCGCGAGAACATCGCCGAGTTCACCAAGATCGACCCGGCGCTGGCGGCCCGCATCCGTCTCGGCTCGTACGGCAAGCTCCCGCTCACCGTCGAGAACCTGCAGCCGATCGCGGACTGGTCGCTCGAGCTCGGCTACCTCAAGGAGCCGGTCGACTTCGACACGCTCATCTGGGAGCCGTAAGAACCCACACGGCGGGAGTGACCCCGCCGGTACGCGGGCCCGTGCCACCGGGCACGGGCCCGCACCACCCCCTTCCCCCACGAACCAGCAAGCGGAGGACGAGCATGGCGACCATCACGGCGCCCGCGGATGCCGCGACCCGCCCGCAGACCCGCACACCGTTCAGCCAGTCGAAGCTCTCGACCCCCGTCCTCGGGGCGCTGGGCATCGTCGGCTTCATCCTCGTCTGGGAGCTCGCGTCGCGCTTCAGCCTCGTGAACCCCACCTACCTGCCTCCGTTCACAGAGGTCTTCGCGACGGTCATCGAGGTGGTCGCCGGCGAGCAGTACCGCGCGCAGTTCTGGACCGCCCTGGGCAACACGATGCTCGGCTGGAGCGTGGGCCTCGTCATCGCCCTCGTCGCGGGCGTCGTGTGCGGTGTGATCATCGGATCGAACCGCTGGGTCCGCGACTTCACGCACTCCACGATCGAGTTCCTGCGCCCCATTCCGTCGGTGGGCCTCATCCCGATCGCGGTCGTCATCTTCGGCGTGCGCCCGGCCGCGACGATCGCCATCGTCGTGTGGGCGTGCTTCTGGGTGATCCTCATCCACGTGATCTACGGCGTCACCGACGTCGACCCGGTCGCGGACTCCACCGCCCGCAGCTACGGCCTCGGATACCTCGCACGCGCGCGCTACGTCGTGTGGCCGACCGTGCTGCCCTACCTCATGACGGGCGTGCGCCTCTCGGGCACGATCGCGCTCGTGGTGGCGGTCACGATCGAGATCGTCGTGCAGGCGCCCGGCATCGGGCAGATGATCGCCCAGTACCAATCCGCGGGCAACGCCCCGGTCGTGTACGCCCTCGCCCTCCTCGCCGGCGTGCTGGGCCTGGTCATCAACCTCGCGCTGCGTCGCCTCGAAGAGGCCGTGCTGGGGTGGCATCCGTCGGTTCGAGGGGAGGTGATCTCGTGACGACGCGAAGCATCGGCATGCGCCTCGTGTACGCGCTCGCCCTCCCGATCCTCATCATCGCGGTGTGGTGGGCCGCGACCCTCAACGAGACGAACCCCTTCGTGCCCAAGCCGGGCCAGATCGTCAGCGACTTCTTCGGGTCGTGGTTCGGTCCTCTGCTCGTGCAGCAGGTGCTGCCGTCGCTCTACCGGCTCGGCGTGGGTCTCATCAGCGCGATCGTCGTGGGGATCGTGCTCGGCGTGCTCGTGGGATCGAGTCGCGTCGCGCGCAAGCTCACGGGCCCGCTGTTCGAGTTCATCCGCGCCGTGCCGCCGCCCGTCCTGCTCCCGGTGCTCCTGCTGGTCATCGGGATCGACGACCGGTCCAAGATCTTCCTGATCTTCCTCGGATGCCTCTGGCCGATCCTCCTCAACACGATCGACGGCGTGCGGGGCGTCGACCAGGTGCTCGCCGACACGACGCGCACCTACGGCGTCACCGGGTGGCAGAGGCTCCGCCGCTTCGTGCTCCCCGCGTCGCTGCCGCGCATCATGACCGGCATCCGTCTCGCCCTCCCGATCGCGATCATCCTCATGGTCGTGTCGGAGATGTACGCGGCGATCGACGGCCTCGGCTACCAGATCATGCTGTTCAAGCAGATCTTCCAGATCGGCCCGATGTGGGCGGGCATCGTCATCATCGGCCTCATCGGCATCGTGCTCGCGTGGATCTTCCGCGTGATCGAGCGCCGCGTGCTGGCCTGGTACTTCGGACAACGAGAGGTGGAGACCAGTGAGCGCTGACGCCACGACGAACGAGGTCCTGCTGTCGGTTCGCGGGGTTCAGAAGATCTACTCGACCCCGACCGGCGGCGTGGAGGCCGTGCGGAACCTGACCTTCGACCTGCGCAAGGGCGAGTTCGCGTGCCTGGTCGGGCCGTCGGGCTCCGGCAAGACGACGCTGCTCAAGTGCATCTCGGGGCTGCTCGCGCCGACGAGCGGCGAGGTCGTGCTCGACGGGAAGGTCGTCGACGGGCCGCCGCGCAACATGGCGCTCGTGTTCCAGGAGTACGGGCGTTCGCTGTATCCGTGGCTGCGCGTCGCCGACAACGTCGAGATGCCGCTCAAGGTCGCGCGAGTGCCGAAGGACGAGCGCAGGCGCCGCGTCGAAGAGGCCCTCGAGGCGGTCGGCCTCGCCCACGTGCCCACGTCGTACCCGTGGCAGCTGTCGGGCGGCATGCAGCAGCGCGTCGCGATCGCCCGTGCGATCGCGTACCAGCCCGAGGTGCTGCTGATGGACGAGCCGTTCGCGGCCGTCGACGCGCAGACCCGTGCCGACCTCGAAGACCTCGTACGGTCGGTGTGGGCCAAGCTCGGTCTGACGATCCTCTTCGTGACGCACGACATCGACGAGTCGGTGTACCTCGGAGAGCGCGTCATCGTGCTTTCGTCGTCGCCGACCGTGATCCTCGAAGACCTGAAGGTCGATCTGCCCGAGCACCGCGACCAGCTCGAGACGCGCTCGGACGCGCGCTTCGTCGAACTGCGGCATCACGTGTACGAGCAGATCCAGAAGGCGAAGACGTACACGGGCGACACGGAAGCGGTGCGGACGGTCGCCTAGGCCTCGCCCTGCTGCGCCGCGATCTCGCGTGGCCGACCGTAGGATGGTGCCGCCGGACGCAGAGCGTACAGCGAGGAGACGGGTGGGGATGGCTGACGAGAGGTCGCGGGACCGGATTCAGAGCATCGAGCGCGGGGTCGAGGTGCTGCGCGCCTTCAACCACCGCGAGGGCTCGCTGACCATCGCCGACATCGCGGAGCGGGTGGGGCTCGCGCGACCCGTCGTGCGTCGGATCCTCCTGACGTTCGCGCACCTCGGCTACGCAGAGTCCGCCGGCGGCCTGTGGAGCCTCACGCCGCGCATCCTCGAGCTCGGCTCGGGCTACTTCGCCGCGTCGTCGCTCCCCGAGATCTCGTACGGGTACATGGCCGACGTCGTCGAGCGCACGGGTGAGACGTGCAGCATCGGCGTGCTCGACGGGCTCGAGGTGATCCACGTCGCGCGCGTCGAGGACCGTCGGCCGCTGCCGGACTCGGTCCGGATCGGAAACCGGCTGCCCGCGCACGCGACCGCTGTCGGAAAGGTGCTCCTCGCGCACCTGCCGCCCCATGAGCTCGACGCGCTGCTCGAAGGCGTCGAGCTGGAGTCGTTCACCCCGCACACGGTGACGGATGTCACGGAGCTTCGTGCGCGGCTCGAGAAGGTGAAGGAGCAGGGGTTCGACGTCTCGATCGAGGAGCTGCACCCGGGACAGGTCGCCGTCGCCGCGCCGATCCTCATCGACGGGCGCGCGGTCGGCGGTCTCTCCGCCTCGTCCACGACCGTGCGTGAAGACGAGAAGAGCCTCACCGAGGTCGTCGCACCCGTGCTGCGCGACGCCGCGGGCGAGATCGGCCGCGCCTACCGCAACGCGAACCCGCAGCTGTTCCGCGCGGCGCGCTGAGCTCAGCGCGCCGCGACGACGTCCGCGGGAATGTCCGTCCCGAGGTACGCGCCCTCGGCCTCGAGGCGCCGCTGCAGCTCGGGCACATCGACATCGCCTGCCGTGACGCCTGCAGCGAGGGCGAGGTCGGCTGCGGTGCCGGCCGCCTGGCCCATGACGAAGCACGGACCCGTGACGCGACCCGACGACTGTCCGAGCTGGGTCATCGATGCGCAGCGCCCGGCGACGAGCAGGTTGCCGACCTTCTGCGGCACGAGCATGCGGTAGGGGAGGTGGTTGAAGCCGCGCGAGTCCTCCGCGCGCGGGAAGCGGAACTCGACGTCGCCCGCGACGTGCGCCTCGACCATCCAGCCGTTGACGCCGATCGTGTCTTCGAAGTCCACGCAGTCGAGCACGTCGTCCTCGGTGAGCTGGTACTCGCCGACGATGCGACGCGTCTCGCGGATGCCGATCTGCGGCGCGATGTCGACGACGTAGGAGTTCTCGAAGCCGGGGGTGTTGTCGCGGATGAACGCGAACGTGTCCTTGACCTGCTGGCGGCCCTGCAGCTCGCCGCGCGTGAGCTGGTGCACGTCGGTGCCGTCGATCGCGGAGCCGTCCTCGTTGCTGAGCTGCGTGAGGTTCGAGCGCCACTCGAGCGGGTTGATCTGCGGCCGCACGATGGGCTTCTTGCGCGGGAAGCGGTGCGTTCCGGCGGCCTCTGCCTCCTCCATGATGCGGCGGATCGTCTTCCACGCCGGCCCGGCCTTCTCGTAGTCGACGCCGTTGATGCGGAACATGAGCGACGGATACAGCAGGTGCTCGGCGTGCTCGTACGGCACGCCCGCCCACGCGGCGATGTCGGCGTCGCCCGAGCCGTCGATGAAGAAGCGCCCGCGCACGGCCGCGCGTCCTGACTTGGACTCGACGACGACGGCGTCGATCGTGGACTCGTCCTTCATGACGACGTCGACCGCCGTCGCGTGGAACAGGATCTCACCGCCGCCCGACACGACGAGCTCGTCGGCGGCGATCTTGTACGCCGAGATGTCGAATGCGACCGCCTGGATGCGGTCCTCGACCGACAGGTGCGGCTTGTTCAGTCCGTCCAGTGCGGTGAGCCGGTCGTACAGCTCGTCGGCGTAGCCGTGCACGACGAGCCGGTGCTCGCCGTGCACGTTCGCGTGCAGACCGCAGAACGTGCTGAGGCCGCCCATCGTGCCCGCTCCGCCGAGGAATCCGTATCGCTCGATCAGGAGCGTCGACCGCCCGGCCCGCGACGCGGCGGTGGCGGCGAGGAGTCCGGCCGGTCCGCCCCCGACGATCACGACGTCGTATTCGCCGATGACGGGGACCTCGGCGGCGGGCAGGTGGATGGTCGAGGTGGTCATGCGTTCTCCGAGGTGGTCGAGACGGCGGATGCTCCCACCGCGGTCTTCTGGCAGGGTCCGGCCGTGCGGGGGCACAGCACCGCGCCGCAGCCGAGAGGCTGGACGAGCTGCTCGTACTGGTCGAGCATTCCGCCGCCCGTGTCGCGGTCGACGGGCGGGACGTACGGCGGTCGGGCGGCGAGCTCGGCCGGGTCGACGAGCAGGTCGAGGCGGCCGGTCTCGAGGTCGATGTCGATGATGTCGTCGTCCTGCACGAGGCCGAGCGGGGCACCGGGGGTCGCCGCCTCGGGCGAGACTTCTCCGACGGTCATGCCCTGGTTCACAAGGCCCGAGAACTGCCCGTCGGTGACAAGTGCGACGGACTGAGCGAGTCCCCGCGCGTGCAGGGCGAAGATGAACGCGCTCGTGAGGCCCATGCCGGGAGCCCCCGAGACGCCGATGCCGCGGATGACCGCGACGTCGCCCTCGCGCAGGCGTCCGTTCGAGATGCCCTCGATCGCCTCCTCGCGGTTGGCGAACACGCGCGCCGGTCCGGTGAACCGGCGCGGGCCGGGGTCGGGCACAGGGCGCTTCGCGACAGCGCCGCCGGGTGCGAGCGTGCCGCGCACGACCGCGATCGCGGGGTCGGTGCCGAACGGGTTCGAGAGGGGACGGATGATCTCGCCGTCGGCGGGGCGCGCGGCATCCGCCCTTTCGGCCACCGTCCCGCCTGCGACCGTGAGCTGGTCGCCGTCGAGCAGGGGAAGGAGTTCGCGCAGCACCGTCGCACCGCCGCCGGCGTCTTCGAACTGCTCGGTGAGCCACGGTCCGTTCGGGCGCACCGACGCGAGCAGGGGAGTGTCGCGGCCGAGGGCGCGGAACTCCTCCCACACGTCGATGTCGAGCCCGGTCTCGACGGCGATCGCCTGCAGGTGCTTGATGGTGTTGATCGAGCCGCCGACCGCGAGCATCGCGCGGATCGCGTTGCGCACCGATCCGTCGGTGATGATGTCGCGCGGGCGCACGTCGCGCTCGATGAGGTCGACGAGGGCGGCCGCCGAGCGGCGTGCGGAGTCCCACATGCGCTCGCTGTTCGCGCGCACGGGCGCCGCACCGGGAACGGCCATGCCGAGCGCCTCGGCGACGATGTGCATCGAGTTGGCGGTCGCGAGGCCCGCACACACGCCGGGGCCGAGGATCGCGTCGTCGGCGAGCTCCTCGAGGTCGTCGGTCGCCTCGCCCGTGACCGCGGCCATGGCGGCGAGCAGGAAGACCTCCTCGACGTCGGCCTCGCGGCCTTCGGCAAGCCCCGAGTGCTGGTAGCCGCACGGCACGATGACGGTCGGGATGTTGAGGCGCCCCGCGGCCATGAGGTGCCCCGGTGTGGTCTTGTCGCACGAGCTGAGGCAGATCATCGCGTCGAGCTTGGCGCCTTCGACCGCCGCCTCGATGTCGTCGACGATGAGGTCGCGGCTCGGAAGGATGTAGCGTCCCGCGCGTCCTGCGCTCGTGACGAAGTCGCTCGGTGCGGTGGTGCGGATCTCGAACGGGAGCACGCCGAGTCGTCGCAGCTCGCTCTTGAGCGCGTCGGCGATGTCGTCGAGGTGGGCGTAGCACGCAGCGAGCTCGGACGACGTGTTGACGATCGCGACCTTCGGCTTCGACAGGTCGGATGCCGCGATCCCGAGCGACCGCCACTGCGCGCGTCTCGCGATCCCGAGCGCTGATGTCGGCGGGAGGTTGCTGCGCAGGTCGGGCATCATCGTCCTTTTCTCGTGCGTGATCGCGGAATCGACGGGTCGATGCAACCGCAATACGTCCTAGTGTACGCATTGCGGTTGATTGGTCGCAATGCGTACCTTTGAGTGATGGGCAGACGAGCACGTCGCGCCGCGGCGACAGATGCCGCGACCCCCGTCTTGACGACGGGGCTGCTGAGCGTGCTCGGCCTGCTCATGACGGTCAACCCGATCGCCTCGAACATCTACCTGCCCGGCCTCGGCGAGATGGCGGCGGAGCTCGGCACCACGATCGCGGGCGCGCAGATCGCGCTGACGGGGTTCCTGCTCGGCGTCGCCGCGGGGCAGCTCCTCGTGGGGGCGCTCGCCGACAGCCTGGGTCGCCGGCCCGTGCTGCTGCTCGGGCTCAGCGTGCTCACCGGCGCGAGCGTGCTCGTCGCCGCCGCTCCCACGATCGAGCTGCTCATCGCCGGTCGTGTCATGCAGGGGCTCGGATCGTCGGCCGCCGTGGTGGTGGCGCGCGCGATCGTGTCCGACACCGCGCGGGGCCGGCAGGCCGCCGCGTCGTACAGCGTGCTCATGGGCATGCTCGCGGTGGGCCCGCTCGTCGGGCCGCTGCTGGGCAGCCTGCTCATGCAGGCGGGCGGGTGGCGCACCACCTTCGTCGCACTCATCGTCCTGAGCGCCGCGTACCTGGTCATGTCGGTGTTCGCCGTTCCCGAGACGCTCGCGCCGGACGCCCGCACTCCGGTGCGCCTCGGCCGCCTCCTCGACAACTACAGGCGTCTGCTGCGCGATCCCGGTTACACCGGCAACGCCCTCGCGATGGCCGTCGCGTTCGCGGCGCTCGCGACACACGTGAGCGCATCCTCGTTCGTCGCGCAGGACGTGCTCGACACCGACGAGTGGGGCTTCTCGTTCCTCTACATGTGCTACGCCCTCGCGGTGCTCGTCGGCAGCAGCCTCAACGCGCCGCTGTCCGCTCGCTTCGGCGCGCGACGCATGCTCATCGTGTGTCAAGCGGTCGCGATCGGGTCGACGGCCGCGATGGTCTGGTTCGCGACGGCGGGGCCGTTCACGGTCGCGACCTTCCTCGCGACCATCGTGCCGGCCTGCGCCGCAGGCTCGGCGATCCTCGCGAACGCGACGACCCTCACCCTCGCCCGGGCGGCGTTCGCCGCCGGATCCGGCGCGGCCCTCATGGGCTGCACCCAGTTCCTCGTCGGCTCGCTCGTCTCGCCCCTCGGCGGGCTGATGGGCCCCCACACCGCCGTGCCCATGGCCGTCGTGATGCTCGCGTGCTTCACACTGAGCGTCATCGCGGGCGTCGTCGGCAGGTGGGGCGAGCGGCGCGGCGTCGTCGTCGTGGCGAGTGAGGTCGCCCGAACCCACCCCGAAGAGAGAGGCTGAGCACATGGCACATGTCGCGATCGTGGAGTTCCGCATCGTCCCGGAGAAGCTCGAAGAGGCCAAGGCCGTCTTCGCAGACATGCTCAAGACGTCGAGGGCGTTCGACGGATGCGAGCGCCTCGACTGGCTCGTCGACCGTGACGACCCGGCGAGTTGGACGCTGTACGAGGAGTGGTCGTCGTGGGAGGCCGAGCAGGCGTACCGCGACTTCCGCACGGGTGAGGGCGCCGTGCCCGAGATCGGACCGCTTCTGGCAGGCCCGCCGCGGCTCGTGCGTCTCGAGGCGATTCCGTTCTGACGCGGCGCCGCAGCGTCGTCAGTGCCGGATGCGCACCGGCTCGCCGTCGGCGGTGGGCTGGGCGTGGCGGCGCGCCATGAGCCACGAGCGCCCCTTGACGATCTTCGCGTCGATGACGAGCGGGCGGTCGCGCGGACCGTCGAGCCACGCCTGAACCGCGTCGAGGTCGTCGAGTCCGCGGACCGTGACGCCGTGGCATCCGTATCCCGCAGCGATGGCGGCGATGTCGGTCTCGGGGAAGCGCACGAGGTCGAGCTTGTCGGTGTACGGGTCGAAGAGGTTGACCTCCGCGCCGTAGGCGTCGTCGTTGTAGACGATGACCACCATGCCGAGGCCGAGGCGCACGGCGGTGTCGAGCTCGACGAGCGACATCATGAACGCGCCGTCGCCGGTGCCGACGATGGGGAGGCGGCCGGGCTGCGCGACGCCCGCGCCGATGCAGGCGGCCAGGCCCATGCCGATCGCCTGGAACGACAGCGGGATGCAGTACCCGCGCTCGTCGGGCACGCGCAGGTGCGCGCCCGGGTAGCAGTTGACGTTGCCGCCGTCGGGCACGACGACCCGCTCGATGGGCAGGAGCGCGTCGAGCGCGTTCGTGAGCTCCTGCGGGTCGATGCGCTCGCCGTCCGAGAGCGAGTCGAACGGCTGGTCCCTCCAGTACCGCGATGACCGCACGCGCTCGGCGGTCGTGGGAGTTCGATAGCCGACCTTGCCCGGCATCCTCGTCTCGATCGCCTCGGCTGCGCCGCGCGCGACCGCTGCCGCGTCACCGAGGATCGCGACGTCGACCGGCCGGTGCAGCCCGATCGCGGACGGCCGGTCGTCGACCTGCACGACGGTCGCCGACCGCAGCAGCGCGCCGTCGCGCGTCGTCCACTTGTTCAATGCCGCGCCGAAGACGGCGATGACGTCGGCCGACGAGATGAGGTCGGCGGCGCCCTCGGTCGCGAAGCCGCCCATGATGTCGAGCGCCCACTCGTCGTCGACGAAGAGCCCGCGTCCTGCGGCGGACGTGACGAGGAGCGCACCGGATGCCGCCGCCAGCCGCCGCAGCTCGCGCTTCGCGCCCCACGCGCCGCGTCCGCCGACCACGACCGGCCGCTCGGCGTTCACGAGCAGGTCGACGAGCCGTTCCAGCGACTCGGGCGACGCGCCGGGTCGCAGCAGGTCGGGCACGGCGGGGACGGCATCGTCGTCGAAGACGACGAGCTCCTCCTGCAGGTCGACGGGGAGCGAGAGCACGACGGTTTCGCGCTCGACGAGCGCGGTCTGGACGGCGGATGCGGCATCCGCCACCGCCGACCCTGCGCTGTGGATGCGCGCGGGGGTCGCTCCGACCGCGGCGACGGCGGCGTCCTGGTCGATGTGGAAGTTCGAGGTGATGTCGCCTGCGGCGGTGTCGCCGGTCACGACGAGCATCGGCGTGTGGCATTTCGCCGCCTCGGCGATGCCGGTGAGCGCGTTGCTCAGCCCGCAGCCCTGGTGCAGCGACACGACCGCGAATCGCCCCGACGTGCGCGTGAAGGCGTCGGCCATCGTGGCGGCGCCCATCTCGTGGCGGGTCGCGGTGAAGGCCACCCCCGCGTCGATCATCGCGTTCGTCACGTGGAAGTTGCCGCTGCCGACGACCCCGAAGACGTGCGCCGCACCGAGCTTCGCGATCGTGCGTCCGACCGCCTCCGCCACCGTGATCGTCTGGACCATGTCGCCTCCGTCGCTGTCCGCGGGCGCGCTCCGGGGTTGCGCGCCGTCTTCCAGGATTCCTCGCGAATGGAGGGAGGTCAACCGCTATCCGTACAGGTGAACGCTCTCCGTACACATTGCGCTATTCGAAGACCTCGACGAATCGCTCGTGCCAGCCGGTCGCACCGTTCGGCGCAGGGGGCGCGTGGGTCGACGTCTGCACCTCGCCCGTCGTGCTGACCGCACGGCACCGGATGACGTGTCCGCCGACGTCGGCGGTCCAGGGAAGACTCCACTGCACCCACGTGTCGCCCGAGATCGCCGGGGCGAGGGTCGCCTGCTGCCACGCGCCGTCGTCGATCTGCACCTCGACGCCTGCGACGCCGACGTGCTGCTGCCACGCGACGCCCGCGATCACGGTGTCGCCGGCCTTGAGGCCCTGGCCTCTTCGCGGCACATCGATGCGGGACTGGAGCTTGATCGGACCGCGCTCCGACCACCCGCGGTCGGTCCAGTACGCGCGCTCGAGGTCGAACCGCGTGACGTCGAGCTCGACGACCCACTTCGTCGCCGACACGTAGCCGTACAGCCCGGGCACGACCATGCGCACAGGGAAGCCGTGCTCGACCGGCAGCGGCTCGCCGTTCATGCCGACCGCCAGGATCGCATCGCGGTCGTCGGTGAGCGCCTCGAGCGGAGTCGACGCGGTGAATCCGTCGATCGATCGCGACAGCACCATGTCGGCGTCGGCGTGCGGGCCGGCACGGGCGAGCAGCTCGCGGATGGGGTGCCCGAGCCACACGGCGGTGCCGATGAGGTCCCCGCCGACCGGGTTCGACACGCACGCGAGCGTCGTCGCGCTCTCGTGCATCGGCAGCGCGAGGAGGTCGCCCCACGTGAGCGTCAGTTCGTGGTCGACCATGCCGCGCACGCGGAGGCTCCAATCCGCGGGATCGATCTGCGGCACGATGAGCGCCGTGTCGATGCGGTAGAACCGGTCGTTCGGCGTGATGACGGGCGCGAGGCCCGGGATGCGCAGGTCGGCTCCGGGCGGGATCTCGACGGGCGCCCCGGTCGGCGAAGGCAGCCTCAGCGCGTCGCGGACGGTCGTCACGACGCGCGTCCCCGTGCGGGCGAGGTTCGCCGCGACGAGCGCGAGCACCCCCGCCGCGGTCGCCCCGCCGGTCCATGCGAAGAACCTGCGGCGGTCGAAGCCGGAATCGGCGGCGGATGCGGGCGCCGTCGCCGCCGTCGCCGCGCCCCGGCCCAGCAGACCTACGAGCAGCCGGAGCGCGACGACGCCGACGATGCCGGCGACGGCGGACGGGACCCACGAGATCGGGCCGGCGCCCGCACGCGTCATCGAGACGACAGCGCTCGCGACGCCGCACGCGCCGATGATGACGAGACCCCACGGCGGGAACCGCGACTCGACCACGCCGGCCGCGGCGGCGACGACCAGCAGCACGATCGCGATGCCGGTCAGCAGTGCGACCTTGTCGGCCGTGCCGAACAGGCCGATCGCCGCGTCCTTCGCCCACGGCGGGGCGACGTCGATGAGGCCGCCGCCGATCACGGCGAACGGGCTCGACTCGGGAGCGAGCATCGCCGCGACCAGCTCGCCCAGACCGGCACCGAGCACAGCGGATGCCGCACCCGCCGCCGCAGCGGCGAGCCACTGCCGGCGCGAGGCGCTCGTCACGAGGAGAGCCTAAGCCCGGAACGCACCCGTGGGATCGGCTGGAAGCAGGGAAGGTTCGGGGAAGACGCCCGCCGGATCCTCGGAGCATTCGCCGAAGAGAGGAAGGACGGAATGGACGGTTTCGACGTGGTCGTCGTCGGGGGCCGGGTCGCGGGCGCCTCGACCGCGCTGCTGCTCGCGCGTGCCGGCCTGCGGGTCGCCGTGGTCGAGCGGATGCCGCGCGGCTCGGACACCCTTTCGACGCACGCGCTCATGCGCGGCGGTGTGCTGCAGCTCGCCCGCTGGGGTGTGCTCGACGAGGTCGTCGCGGCGGGGACGCCACCCATCCGCACGACGGTGTTCCACTACGCCGGCGCCGACCCGGTGAGCGTGCCGATCCGCCCCGCCATGGGAATCGACGCGCTGTACGCACCGCGCCGACACTGCCTCGACACGATCCTGCTGGAGGCGGCCGAGCGGGCGGGCGCCGTGGTGTTCGCCGACACGACCGCGACCGCACTCTCGCGTGATGACGGGGGCCGGGTCACCGGCCTCACGGCGGTCCACCGCGACGGCCGCACGCGGCGCCTGCGGGCGGCGCTCACGATCGGCGCGGACGGTTTCGCGTCGTTCGTGGCCCGCGACGTGCAGGCGCCGACCGTGCGCGCAGGACGCTGCGGCAGCGCCGTGCTCTACGCGTACGTCGAGACGGATGCGACGGGCTACGAGTGGGCGTACGGCAGGGGCGCCGCGGCGGGGCTCATCCCGACGAACGACGGTCAGTCGTGCGTGTTCGTCGGGACGACTCCGGCTCGGATGCGGGCGCTGCGGCGCTCCGGCGCCGTGGCGGCCTTCTCGGCGCTGCTGCGCCGCGCATCCGTCGACGTGGACGAGCGTGTTCCGCGCGCCCCGCGCACCGGCCTGCGCATCCACGGCTGGGGCGGGTCGCCCGGGTGGATGCGGCGGCCGTACGGGCCCGGTTGGGCGCTCGTGGGCGACGCGGGGCTGTTCCGCGACCCGATCAGCACGCACGGGATCACGGATGCGCTGCGCGATGCCGAGCTGCTCGCGGATTCCGCGCTGCGGGTGCTGTCGGGCCGGGAGGCCGCGACGCCCGCGTTCGCGCGGTACGAGCGGGAGCGCGACCGCCTGGCATCCGGTGTCTTCGACGTCGCCGACCGCATCTCGGCCTACGACTGGGACACCGAGGAGATCGGACGCCTCCTGCGCGAGCTCAGCGGAGCGATGGGCGACGAGGTGGCCTTCCTCGCCGACCGTCCGATTCCTTCCCCGGCTCTTCCCGTATCCGACCATTCCGCGCCTCGCGGGGAAGGTTCACGGAAGGCCGCCTTGCGATCGTTGCGATGACCCGGACGCAGACCGCGACCGGAGCGACCTCGAACGCCGGAGCACCGGCACCGAAAGAAGGAGACACACGATGACGATGATCGAAGAGCGCGCCCGCATGAACGGCGTGGACGTCGCGACGCTGTTCGCCACGCTCGACGCCGTGAAGGAGACGCCCGAGATCGCGAAGTTCCAGTTCCGCGCCTCGAACACGTGGGTGGCCGGCACGCACAGCCGCAGCATGTTCCAGGGCTTCCACGGTGCGATGCAGGAGATGGAGCACAAGGCCGTCACGACGGTCGACTCCGACCACCCCGCCGTTCTCGTGGGCGAGGACAACGGCCCGACCCCCGTCGAGTACCTGCTCCACGGGATCGCCGCGTGCCTGACGGCCGGTCTGGCGAACATCGCGGCCGCGCGCAAGGTGCGCCTGAACTCGGTGACCTCGACCGTCGAGGGCGACATCGACCTGCTGGGCATCCTGGGCATGGGCGGCGGCGAGGTCCGCAACGGCTACCAGGCGATCCGCGTGAAGTTCGAGATCGACGCGGATGCCGACGAAGAGACGGTCCGCGAGCTCGTCGCCCAGTCGCAGCGCCGCTCGGCGGTGTACGACGTGCTCGTCAACGGCACCTCCGTCGACGTCGCGGTGTCGGTCGTCTGATCGCACTCGTGGGATGGGCCGGCCGGGCGGACTCGCCCGGCCGGCCCCGTCGTCTTCCGGCCGGTCCGGGCGCCGTCGTTCAGCCCGCGAGGAAGCGCTCGACGTGCGACATGAACTCCGCGAACGCGGGCTCGTCGCCCTTGAGGATGTGGTTCCTGCTCTCCAACCGCACGAGGCGGCTGCCGGGCACGAGGGAGTGCAGCTCCTCGGCTTCGGCGAACGACCACACGAGGTCGTCGGACGAGTGCAGGATCAGCGTGGGCGCGGTCACCTTCCGAGCCGCCTCGGCGCAGTCGAGGCTCCCGAACGAGCGCCACAGCCGGTAGGCGTTGCGCGCCGACGTCGAGCGGCGCTGCAGCTCGTCGAACGCGCGCCACAGCTCGAGCGGGCCGTCGGGCAGGAACTTCGCGTCGTACACCTGCCGGAACCCCGGCTGATCGCCGCCCCACGACACCTTGATGAGCTCGCCGAGCGCGGTGAGCTCGCGGCGGCGTGCGTCATCGGCGCGCGCCCACGTCGCGCGGGCGCACGTGCCGTACACGACGACATGGCTGACGCGTTCCGGATGCCGCGCGGCATACGTGAGCGCGATGGGCCCGCCCTGCGAGATCCCCAGGAGCGGGAACCGCTCGAGCCCGAGCGCGTCGACCACCGTCTCGAGGTCGCGCACCCACGCCTCGAGCGTGAACGAGTCGGCGCCGACGTCCCAGTCCGACAGTCCGCACCCGCGCTCGTCGTAGCGGACGAGCGTGTGGTTGCGCGACAGCGCGCTCCACCACGGTGACCACACGGGGGAGTCCCAGTCGTAGTCGAGGTGCGTGAGCCAGTTGCTCGCCTTCACGAGCGGCGGACCCGTGCCGCTCGTCGCGTAGGCGAGGCGGACGCCGTCGATCGTCGAGCAGAAGCCGACCTTCTGCATGCCGAGCGACGCCGAACGTGCTCGCAGCGGCCCCTGTGCAGCCCCGTCCTCGGCGCGCGGCCCGGCGGCGAGATCGCGCAGAGCGCGCGCCTCCGCGCTCGGGCCCACGCCGAGCTCCTCCTCGAGCACACGCGAGAGCACCTCGAACTGCCTGACCACGCCGACGCGATCGCCGTCGCGCATCATCGCGCGCATGAGCCCGACGTGGCCGTCCTCGTCGGTCGGGTCGAGGGAGACGAGCTCGGCGTATCGCCCTGCCGCGCGCAGCACTTCGCGATGGCGCAGCTGGAGGCGCTGGCGATGGTGGAAGGTCCACTCCTCGTACAGATCGTGCGGCAGCAGGTCCCCCCGGTAGAGGGCGATCGCCTCCTCGATCGCGTCGCCGTCGCCGGAGAGGGCCCGGCGTGCGAGGCGCTCGAAGTCGAGCACGTCGACGTCGACGGCGGCATCCGGGAAGAGCGCGACCGTGTCGCCCCTCAGCACGACAGCGTCCGTGCGCTGGGCCGCCTTCCTGACGAAGTGCGCGGCCTTGTGGAGACGGTTCGCGACCGACTCGAACGGCGCGTCCGGCCACAGTGCGTCGATCACCTGCTCGCGATGGGCGCGACGCTCCGGCGCGAGCGCGAGGTATTCGGCGAGCCGGAGCGGATCGCGGCGTCCGAGCGACTCGGGGGTCACACGCGCACGCGCGGTGCGCAGCTCGAACCCGCCGAGCAGTCGGATCGAGACATCCGCCACGTCTCCTCCGTTCCCCGCGCGGAGTGACTCCGGCGGCCGGCGCGTCGCCGCGGGGCCGCTCGCGGTCAGCATAGCGCCGGTGCTCGGCGCCTACACGATGACCGCTGCAGCGCCCGCGACGTCGTCGGAGAGGCGGCTGCGCAGCAGGTGCGACACGACGTCGAGCGCGTTGTGCCGCGCCCCGTCGATGAGCGTCGAGTCGCGTCGATGCTGCATCGGCTGTCCGACGACATAGAGCCCCGGCACCTCGGTGACGCCGCGGCGCTGCGCGATGAGCCCGTCCGGGCCGACGACGGACACGTCGAGCCACGCGTAGTCGGGCTGCAGCCCCGTCGCCACCACGACCGAGCCGATCCCTCGCGCGCGGAGGTCGAGCGCGAGCGGCCCGGGCTGCGGCACGAACGCACGCGGCCGCAGCGGCGGCTCGAGCTCCCGCGCGAGTCCCGCCTCGGCGGCGTAGGCGTCGACGCGGTCGAGGAATCGGTGCATCGCGGCATCCGACTTCGCCGCGTTCCACGGCAGGCTCCCGTCGAACTGCGCCGTCCGCCCCGACAGCGCGACGAGCCGCCCGGTGAGGCGCACGCCGCGTGCCGCCAATGCGGGGAGATCGACGCCGTGGTGCGAGCCGGGCGCGGCACCGACGATCTGCAGCGACGGCTCCGGCCGCACGGGCTGCCCGTCGCGCGCGACGATGCGTGCGAGCGCGCCGGTCGCTTGCATCCACCAGAAGATGTCCATGCCGCGATACGCGCGGGGCATGCGCGTGTGGCGCCCGACGGCGAGGGTGACGTCGCGCCCCGCATCCGCCAGTTCGCGCGCGATCTGCACCCCCGATGCCGACGCGCCCACGACCAGCACCCCTCCGTCCGGCAGCGCGCCGGGCTCGCGGTACCGCGTGACCGGGATCACCGGAAGCTCGGAGTCGGGCAGCTCCGTGCGCGGCAGCGCGTGCGGACCGGTCGCGACGACGACGTTCCGCGCGCGCCACGGGCCGCGCGACGTCTCGACGAGGAAGGCCCCGCTCGACCGCGCGACCCTGTGCACGATGGTCGAGCCGATGACCGGCGCGCAGAAGCCGGCCGCGTAGCCCTCGAGGTACTGCGCGACCTCGCTCGCCGCCATGAACCCGTCGGGCTCGTCACCGGCGTACGACCAGCCGGGCAGCCGAGTGAGCCAGTTCGGGGTCAGCAGCCGCAGCGAACGCCACCGCTCGCAACGCCACCGTTCGCCGGGCCGGCCGCGATCGACCACGACGTGGTCGCGCCCGTGCGCGGTGAGCAGGCGACTCACGGCGAGGCCCGACTGGCCCGCCCCGATGACGACGGTCTCGACGTCCTCTCGCACGATGGTCCCTCCCTGACGAATCGGATGCCCGTGTCACGGCGACCGGGCATGCGACGACTCTCGGCGACCGACCTTCCGCGGCCCTTCCCTCGTGCGACGCGCGCGAGGAAGCCGCAGGGAAGGCGCACGCCGAAGACTCGGCGCGTCCGAATCCGAAGGAAGGAAACGACATGGACCAGGGACTGGTGATCGAGAGCCTCGTGATCAAGGCGCTGGTGGACCACCACCTGCGCACGCGCGAGGACGAGGACGCCTGGCGCGCGCACGCCGCGCGCCACGAGCGTCGTCGGCTGCGGCGCCTGCGCCGGCGCTCACGCGTGAAGCGGTCGTGAGCGACGAGACGGCTGCAGGGGCATCCGTCAAGGGAAACAACCGCGCAACACGGTCGGATTAGGCTCTATGCGTGGGTGATCTCTTCGACGGGTACGGCTCGACCCTCGCGCCGCGCAAGACCGCGGACGGGCGGGCTCCGTTCGACGAGATGTTCGGCGAGCCGGCGCATCCGGGAGCACCCGCGCCGACCCGCGAGGCCTACCGCGAGCTGTATCAGACGCTCGCGAAGATGACGCAGGAAGAGCTGCGCGGGCGCACGGACTCGCTCGCCAGCTCATACCTCGCGCAGGGCGTCACGTTCGACTTCGCGGGCGAGGAGCGGCCGTTCCCGCTCGACGCCGTGCCGCGCATCATCGCGTTCGACGAGTGGTCGCGCATCGAAGCGGGCGTGCAGCAGCGCGTGCGCGCGCTCGAGGCGTTCCTCGACGACGCGTACGGTCACCAGCACTGCGTGCGCGACGGCGTGCTGCCCGCGCGGCTCATCGCCTCGTCGCAGTACTTCTACCGTCAGGCGGCCGGCATCCACAGCGCGAACGGCGTGCGCATCCAGGTCGCCGGCATCGACCTCATCCGCGACGAGCACGGCGAGATGCGCGTGCTCGAAGACAACGTGCGCGTGCCGTCGGGCGTGAGCTACGTCATCTCGAACCGGCGGGTCATGGCCCAGACGCTGCCCGAGCTCTTCGTTTCGATGCGCGTGCGCCCGGTCGGCGAATACCCCAACCGGCTGCTCGCCGCGCTCCGCGCATCCGCCCCCGCCGGGATCGAGGAACCCAACGTCGTCGTGCTGACCCCCGGCGTCTACAACTCCGCGTACTACGAGCACACGCTGCTCGCACGCCTCATGGGGGTCGAGCTCGTCGAGGGGCGCGACCTTCTGTGCGTCGGCGGCAAGGTGTTCATGCGCACGACTCGCGGCCCGAAGCGCGTCGACGTCATCTACCGGCGCGTCGACGACGACTTCCTCGATCCGCTGCAGTTCCGCGCCGACTCGATGCTCGGCGCGCCTGGACTCATGCTGGCGGCGCGCCTCGGGAACGTCACGATCGCGAACGCGGTCGGCAACGGCGTCGCCGACGACAAGCTCGTCTACACGTACGTGCCCGATCTCATCCGCTACTACCTCGCCGAAGAGCCCATCCTCAAGAACGTCGACACGTGGCGGCTCGAGGAGCCGGAGGCGCTCGAAGAGGTGCTCGACCGTCTCGACGAACTGGTGGTCAAGCCGGTCGACGGGTCGGGCGGCAAGGGACTCGTGGTGGGTCCGGATGCCTCGCCCGCCGAGCTCGCGAAGCTCAAGGAACGCCTCGTCGAAGACCCGCGCGGATGGATCGCGCAGCCGGTCGTGATGCTCTCGACGATCCCGACGCTCGTCGAGGACGGCATGCGCCCGCGCCACGCCGACCTGCGGCCGTTCGCCGTGAACGACGGCGACGAGGTGTGGGTGCTTCCCGGAGGGCTCACGCGCGTCGCGCTCCCCGAGGGCCAGCTCGTCGTGAACTCGAGCCAGGGCGGTGGCTCGAAAGACACGTGGGTCATCGGCGGCTCGGCGCCCGCGCGGCGCGAGTACGGGCAGCACAGTGCCCCCTCCGAGATCGTCGCCGACCAGGCAGCGCCCACCACGCCGATCTCGATCGTCTACGACGGGCAGCCGCAGCCGGCGCACTCGCCGCACGACCGCCCGCGCTCGCGCGTCGAGCAGCAGGAGCAGCAGGAGCAGCAGCAGCAGGCGCGCTCGGCCGATGCCTCAGGCGCCGAGATTGCGCAAATGACCGCGGATGCCGGCATCCGGCCGTCATTCGCGCAATCTCGACAAGGTCCTGGGGGTCGCGAGGGTTGCGAGGGGAGCAGTCGATGCTGAGCCGCATCGCGGAGTCCCTGTTCTGGATCGGCCGCTACATCGAGCGCTCCGACGGCACAGCGCGCATCCTCGACGTGCACCTGCAGCTCCTGCTCGAAGACCCGTGGATCGATGAAGACACTGCGTGCCGCTCGCTCTTGAGCGTCATGGGCTCCGCCCCGCCCGCGAACGTCGAGCACGTGCGCCGCGACGACGTGCTGCAGCGACTCGCCGTCGACCGCATGAACCCGTCGAGCATCGCTTACTCGCTCACGGCTGCGCGCGAGAACGCCCGCCGCGCTCGCGAGATCGTCTCGACCGAACTGTGGGAGACCCTCAACACGACGAACTCGCGGATGCCCCGCCGGCTCCAGTCCGACAAGGTGCACGAGTTCTTCGGGTGGGTGCGCGAGCGCGCGGCGCTCGCGGTGGGCGTCGTCGACTCGTCGACGAGTCGTGACGAGGCGTGGCAGTTCTTCACGCTGGGCCGGAGCATCGAGCGAACCGACATGACGGCGCGGATGCTGGCGACGAGGTCGCTGACCGAGGCATCCGGTCCGTCGTGGACGACGATCCTGCGGTCGTGCGGCGCGTACGAGGCGTATCTGCGCACGTATCGGGGCATGCCGAGCGCGCGCAACGCGGCGGAGTTCCTGTTGCTCGACCGGCTCTTCCCGCGGTCGATCATCTACTCGATCCAACGGGCCGAGGAGTGCATGAGCGCGATCGACCCGCGCGCCGACCGTGTCGGGCACTCGAACACGGTGCTGCGGGCACTCGGGCAGATCCGCAACGACCTCGAGTACCGGCCGATCAGCGAGATCCTGAGCGAGCTGCCGCAGCACATGCAGCGCGTGCAGAAGGTGACGCGGGAGGCATCCGAGGCGATCCGTCAGCGGTTCTTCCCGACGCATGCCGAGCCGAGCTGGATCGGAGAGATCTCATGAAAAGACTCCGCATCGAGCACCAGACCGGCTTCAGCTACCAGGGCGATGTGTCGGCGTCGTACAACGAGGCGCGCATGCTGCCCGGATCGACCGACAGCCAGTTCGTGCTGAGCTCGGCGCTCGAGATCGAGCCGTCGACGTCGGTGAACCAGTACGTCGACTACTTCGGAACGCGAGTCGCGTCGTTCGATGTGCTGTCGGCGCACTCGTCGCTCACGATCACGGCCCGTTCGCTCGTCGAGGTGCGTCCGCGGCCGATCGAACACGTCGACCTGACGTGGGACGACCTTCTCGAGGAGTCCGCGCGTTCGATCGAGACGGTGGAGCAGCTCACCCAGACGAACCGGACGCGGCCGCACCCGGAGGTCGCGGAGCTCGCGCGATCGATCGCCGCCGAACACGATCACCCGGGTCGCGCCGCGTACGCGATCGCCCTCGCGATCGGAGACGCGGTCGAGTACATGCACGGGATCACGGGCGTCCACTCGACGGCGCGTGAGGCGTGGGAAGCGCGCAAGGGCGTATGCCAGGACATCGCGCACATCACGATCGGCGCGCTGCGCGAGGTCGGCATCCCGGCCCGGTACGTCTCCGGATACCTGCACCCCCGGCCATCCGCCGAAGTAGGGGTGGCCGTCGCGGGGGAGTCGCACGCGTGGGTGGAGTGGTTCGCGGGGGAGTGGCAGGGCTTCGATCCGACGAACAACATCGAGATCGGCGACCGACACGTCCTCATCGGACGCGGGCGCGATTACGGCGACGTCCCGCCGCTGCGGGGTGTGTACGCCGGGCCGTTCAAGTCGCACCTGCACGTGAAGGTGACGATCACCCGCGAGGCGTGAGAGCGCCGGTGCGGGCCCGCATGGCGGGCAGCGTCGCGAATTGGGCGACCGCCATCACGACCGCGACCACGAGGTAGAGCGCCCCGATCCCGTCGAGGAAGATCGCGAATGTCAGCGCCATCGCGACGATCTGCACCCAGCTGGCCCACCACGCCCACGATTCGAGGGCCCGGTAGGCGAAGAGCAGGACCAGCAGGCTGACAGTCTCGAGCGCCGCGAACGCGACGAACAGCATCCGTTCGTCCTCGGAGTTCGCGAAGGCGGCCACGCCTATGACGTGGTTCAGGATGAACAGCGCCGTCAGCACGACGAGCACCCACCAGCCCACGCGGAAGGCGATGCGTGTGCCCGTTCGACTGCTCTCGACCGGTTGATCGGTCATGGCAGTCACCGTAGGGGTTTCGGGGGCGTGATCCAGACCCCCGGACGTCACGCGCGGTGGCTCAGGCCGGAGGCGCGTCCGGGTCGAGCGTCTCGAGGGTGGCCTCCTCGACGGGGTTGTCGGCGTCGAGCTGCTCCTCCGTCGTCTCGTCGCCGCCCTTCGGGGCGTCCTGTTCGATCGGTGTGTCTTCCGCGCGTCGCTCGCGTTCATCGTCCATGAGGCCACGCTAGGGCGCGCGTCGGATGCGGCGACAGGGGTTGACGTGGGGTTGGAGGGGGACTGCGGTGGGGTTCGACTCCTCCCCAAGGGGGCGGTTTCGGTGGCTCTCCACAGTCCTGGCTCGTGCGGACCGGAGTGTCGTACGTATGTTCTAGTGTCGGGGTATGTCGATCGCAGCTGAGGAGGAGTTCGTGCCTCCTGTTTCGGATGCGATGGACCGTGTGCGCGAGACGGGTGACGTGGTGACGATGTTCGCCGCGGAGTACTTCATCACCGTGGACCGGGCCCGCCGCGAGGCGCTGGAGGATGCGGCCCGGTATGGGCGGGAGCTCACCGGAGTGGTGGAGCGAGGCATCCGGCTCGAGTTGGCGGCGGGGATGCGGATCACCGAGCACGCCGCGGGGGAGTTGATCCGGCGGGCGGAAGCGCTCGTGCACCGTTACCCGGATGCGTTGGAGTCGCTGAGTCGGGCGCGGATGACGGTGGCGCACGCGGAGTACCTCGTGGACCGGCTGGACGAGTGCGAACCCGACGTCCGTGACGCGATCACTGCTGATGCGGTGGGGTTGGCGGAGGAGCTTCCGGTGGGCTCGTTCCGGCGGGCGCTGCGCAAGCTGATCGAGACGTACCGGTCGGTGACGCTGGCGGAGCGGCACGAGGCCGCGGTGGTGCGACGGCGGGTGGTGGTGGAGCACGTCGCGGATGGGATGGCGTGGCTGAGCGCGTACCTG
>NZ_DATMFG010000039.1:0-13325 GCF_035556355.1 Microbacterium sp. | reverse complement strand
AACCTCCTGGTTCAGAGCGGATGCGGTAGCAGCTCCACTCTGCCGGGAGGTTCTCGTCACATCAGGGAAGCCAGATCAAACAACCTCCCTGGGCAGTACAGCTAGACCGGATCAACGCACAAGGCCTGAGCCCGCCCACCGCGGCACCGCGAGGCACGCGGAGCCCCGGCCGGCCACGCGGGAGCGCCTCGCCCTCGTCGTCGGCCCCGACCGTGCGGAGCTGGGCCTTGCCGAAGCCGAGTGTCAGGGCCATGCTGAGGAATTGGTCGAGCAGCCGACTCGCTTCGGCAAGCCGACTCGCGACCTTCCGCCCATCCGCAGACCACGGGCAACGGAGGTTGACATGAGTGCCGATCGGAAATTCCCGGACGGGTTCACGTGGGGTGTCGCGACATCCGCTTATCAGATCGAGGGGGCGTGGAACGAGGACGGCGAAGGCGTCTCGATCTGGGACACGTTCTCGCACACCCCCGGGAACGTGAAGAACGACGACACCGGCGACGTCGCGAACGACCACTATCACCGGTACGCCGAGGACGTCGCCCTCATGAAGGACCTGGGCGCGAACGGATACCGCTTCTCGATCGCGTGGCCACGGATCTTCCCCGAAGGCACCGGCACGCCCAACCAGCGCGGCATGGACTTCTACAACCGGCTCGTCGACGAGCTTCTCGCCGCCGGGATCGAGCCGTTCGCGACCCTCTACCACTGGGATCTCCCCCAGACGCTGGAGGACGCGCACGGCGGCTGGCGCAGCAAGGAGACCGCCAAGGCGTTCGCCGACTACGCCGGCTTCGTCGCCGAGCAGCTCGGCGACCGCGTGAGGCACTACTTCACCATCAACGAATTCGCCTCATTCGTCGAAGCCGGCTACCAGGGCGTCGATGTGCAGGTCGGCGGCGGCAAGACGATCCACCTCGGCGCCGCACCGGCCGTATCCGTTTCGGATGCCGAGCTCAAGCAGGTGCGCCATCATGCCGTTCTCGGCCACGGGCTCGCGGTCCAGGCGATCCGCGCGCAAGGTCCGGAAGGCACGAAGGTCGGCTTCGCCGAGAACATCCGCGTCGCGGTTCCGGTCCTCGACACACCCGAGCACGTGCGGGCCGCCGAAGCCGCCACCCGCGAGCGCAACGCCGGATTCATGACCGTCATGATGGAGGGCCGCTACACCGACGACTACCTCGCATCGGCGGGCGGCACGACCCCGACCTTCACCGATGACGAGCTCGCCATCATCGCCTCACCCCTGGACTTCGTCGACATCAACGTCTACAGGCCCGGCTGGTACATCGAACCCGCCGACGAAGCGCCCGGCTACCGCGACGTCCCCATCAACGCGTCGCATCCGAAGATGCTGTCGAGCTGGCACGTGTTCGACCCCGAAGTCCTGTATTGGGCACCGCATCACATGCAGTCCATCTGGGGCGCGCAATCCATCTACATCACAGAGAACGGATGCGCCGCCTCCGACGTCCTCACCGCGGACGGGCGCGTCTACGACTCCGACCGTGTGATGTTCCTGCGCGCGTACCTCACGCAGCTGCAACGGGCGACCTCGGAAGGCATTCCCGTACACGGCTACTTCCACTGGTCCGCGCAGGACAATCTCGAGTGGATGGACGGCTTCGGCAACCGCTTCGGACTCATCTACGTCGACTTCGAAACCCTCGAGCGCACGCCCAAGCTCAGCGCCGATTGGTTCAGAGAGGCCGTGAGAAGGAACGCGGTCGTCTAGACCCGGCGCCTACCGTTCGTCAGTGTCGGCCGCCCGGAGGGCCGATGATCAGCAGCGCGACGTAGAGGGCGATGACGGCGAGGGCGATGAGGACCGCCAGCACCCATGGCCGGCGCAGGAACCACCGCAGCCATCGGTCATGCCAGCGAGCGTCTCGCGGGTCGGCGGTCTCTTCGAGGCGCCACTCCCCTACGAGACGGCCCGTGCGCTGCAGCCAGATCTCGGTGGGAATCGTCGCGTACGGGATGATCGCGCTCACGATGGCCACCGCTGCGGGCCAGGGGCGCCACCTGTTGTTCATCGCGACGAGGACCGCGGTCGCACCGTACGAGAGGAACACGAATCCGTGGATGCCGCCGCCGATCGTGGCCGCGATCGGCAGATCGGCGAACGCCCGGAGCAGCAGGCCGACGATGAGGAGCGTCCACGAGACGGCTTCGAGGATCGCCAGGGTCCGGAACAGGCGGAGCGGCGTGCGGAACATTCCTTCAGCCTAACTGAAGGATTCCGCGCTCCCGTCCGCAGCGTGCGGCGACAGCTCTTCGTGTGCATTTTCCAGCACCTCTGCCAGCCGCGGAGCCTCCATCTCGAACTGCCTGTCCAGGCGTGCGAGGCGAGATTCGGCATCCGCGAGTGCCGCTTCGCCGCGAGCCGTCGCCCGAAGGTCGGATGCGGCACCGGCATGTGCCGTGGCATCCTGCACCAATCCCTCATCCTGCAGAGCACGCACGGCTGTATGAGCCGTCTGCACGGTGATGTGCGAGAGGCGCGCGAGCTCCGAGAACGAGATCCCGGGTGACGCGTGGATGTGTGCGAGGAGCCCGTACTTGCGGGTGCTGAGCCCCAGGTCTTTGAGCACCGCCGACAGACGCGCCTCCCACACGCTGGAGACCGTGAGGAGCGCGAGCACGGGACTGGAGGTGGGGCGCTCGGGCATGACGCTTCATGCTAACCATCCACTCCGGCCCGCGAGGCCATCGGGCGCGCCCGGCCGGCCGGCGACACTCCGTCGGGCGCATGGGTTGCATCCCCCGCGGCCAGCACTTACGATCGCTTATCGAAGCGCTTCCGCGAAGCGCTTCGATACCACGAACGGCCGCTGCTCGCGCAGCACGATCCGATGACGACGGAGTCCCGATGGCGAAGATCGACGAAGTAGCCAAGGCCGCCGGCGTCTCGATCAGCACCGTCTCGTACGCGCTCAGCGGCAAGCGGCCCGTGGCCCCTGACACGCGCCGCCGCATCGAGAAGGCGGTGCGCGAACTGGGATACCGGCCGAATGCCGGCGCGCGCATGCTCGCCGGCTCGCGCACGCAGATCTTCGCGCTCACCGAGCCGCTGCGCAAGGACACTCACGCGCCGACGCACATGTCGTTCGTCCTCGCCACGGCCATCGCCGCCCGGCGGCACGACTACGACATCCTCCTGCTGACCGACGAAGAGGCGTCGGCGGGGATGGGCCGGGTCGCCGCGAGCGGTCTCGTCGACGCGATCCTCGTGCTCGATGTGGCTCCCGAAGACGAGCGGGTCGCCCTCTCGCGCGCGATCGCGACGCCGACGGTCTTCATCGGCGTGCCGAACGACCACGAGGGACTCGTGTGCGTCGACCTCGACTTCGAGGCTGCCGCCGCACTCGCCGTCGATCGTCTCGCCGACGCCGGCCACGTGCGAATCGGCCTCATCGGCCAGCCCGATGTGGCGTACGAGAAGTCGAACTTCCCGCCGCGCCTGCGCACGGCCGCCGAACGACGCGCGGGCGAGCGCGGCATCCGACTCTCGTGGCGCACATCGGGCCATACGCACTCCAGCCGTGGGCGAACGCGCAAGGCGACCGGTGAGCTCCTCGACGAGGGTGCGACGGCGCTGCTCATCCACGCGGCCGACGACGCGCACACAGCGGCGTTCGCCGAGATCGAAGCGCGCGGGCTGCGCATCCCCGAGGACGTGTCGATCATCTCGGTGGCGGCGTCCTTCGACACCGCAACGCTGTCGGTCCCCGTCGACACGATCCCGCTCATCCCCGACGCGTCGTGCGGCCTCGCCGTCGAGCTGGCGGTCCGCAGCGTGAGCGGTGACCACCTGGAGCCCGGCCTCCACCTGATCCCCCCGACCTACGTCGATCGCCGCTCGATCGCCGCGCCGGGTGCGCGGACCGAGACGCCGATCTCGTAGTCCCCTCCTGCACAACTGAAGACAGCCTTCTCTCAACTCGAAGCGCTTCGATTCGTCCGATGTCGGTCGAAGCGCTTCGACCCGGAATCCCCTCCCGCAAGGGACACCAGAAAGGAGTGCCGAGGATGGCACGCATGACACGGAAGACCACGAAGCGCGCGCTCGCGGTCGTGGGCTCGCTGGCGGTGGCCACGGTGGCCCTGACCGCCTGCGCGGGCGGAAGCGGCAGCGACAGCGACGGAGAGACGCTCAAGCTGTGGCACTACGAGGGCGCCGACAGCGCGATGGGCAAGGCGTGGGCCGAGGCCATCGAGGTCTTCGAGAAGGAGACCGGCGCGAAGGTGGAGTTCGAGGAGAAGTCCTTCGAGCAGATCCAGAAGACGGCCAGCCAGGTGCTCGACACCGACGCGGCGCCGGACCTCATGGAGTTCAACAAGGGCAACGCCACCGCCGGGTTCCTGGCCAGCACGGGCCTCATCAGCGACATCACGGATGCGGTCGAGGAATACGGCTGGGCCGACAAGCTCGCCCCGTCGCTGCAGACGACCGCGAAGTACACCGAAGACGGCGTCATGGGCGGCGACACCTGGTACGGCATCCCCAACTACGGCGAGTTCGTCGGCGTCTACTACAACCTCGACGCCTTCGAAGAGGCGGGCCTGGAGCTCCCGAGCACGTACGACGAGTTCGTGGACGTCCTCGACGCGTTCGTCGCGAAGGGCATCACGCCGCTGGCCGAGGCCGGCGCGGAGTACCCGCTCGGCCAGCTCTGGTACCAGCTCGCACTGACGAAGGGCGACCGCTCGTTCGTCGACGCCTACCAGCTCTACGAGGGGCCGGTCGACTGGCAGGGCCCGGAGATCACATACGCCACCGACACGCTCAAGGAGTACGTCGACAACGGCTACATCGCCAAGGACGTCTCCTCGATCAAGGCCGAGGACGCGGGTGTGTCCTTCATCAACGGCACCGCGCCGATCTTCGTGTCGGGGTCGTGGTGGTTCGGCCGGTTCGTGAACGAGGCGACCGGCTTCGACTGGACCTTCCAGGCCTTCCCGGGCGAGACGAAGCTGTCGCTCGGATCGTCCGGCAACCTCTGGGTCGTGCCCGAGAACGCGGCGAACAAGGATCTCGCCTACAAGTTCATCGACATCACGATGCGTCCCGAGATCCAGGCGATCATCGGCAACAACGGTGGCGTGCCGGTGGCGGCAGATCCCGCCGACATCACCGACGAGAAGAGCGCGGAGCTCATCGAGACGTTCAACGGGATCCTCGCCGATGACGGCCTGTCGTTCTACCCCGACTGGCCCGCGCCGGGCTTCTACGACGTCATCGTCCAGGAGCTGCAGGGCCTCGTGACCGGCTCGCAGGACGCGGCGACGACGAACGCGAACCTCGGCAAGCAGTACGAAGAGGGAACAGCGGACTTCCGCTGATCTCCTGATCAGAAGCGGGCGGGGTGCGCACCCGCTGGGGTGACGCCCCCGCCCGCCTTCGAGGAGCTGAACATGTCCGTTGACACCCGGCCGGCGCGCACGCAGCGCGCCACGCTGCCTCCCGAGCAGCCGTCGATCCCCCAGCGCAAGGGCGGCACGGGCGCCTACTGGCTCTACCTGATGCCCGGCTTCGCGCTGCTGCTGGTGATCGTCATCGTCCCGCTGGTGTGGAACGTGTATCTCACCTTCACGAAGTGGCGAGGCGTGCGCTCTCCGGAGTTCATCGGCCTGGAGAACTGGCAGAAGCTGTTCACCGACGAGGACTTCTGGACGTCGTTCGGCAACTCCGTCTGGATGATCCTCGCGATGGTGGTCATCCCCACGCTCGTCGGCCTGGTCGTCGCAGCTCTCTTGTTCGACGTCGTCGGCCGCAAGTTCGGCGGCAGGGTCGGCAGCTTCCTGCGCGCCACCTACTACCTCCCCCAGATCCTCCCGATCGCCGTGGCAGGCATCGTGATCGGCTGGATCGTGCGCCCCGGTCAGGACGGCGCGCTCAATCAGATCCTCGGATGGCTCGGCATCCCGCCCTACGACTGGCTCGGACAGATGCCGTCTGCACTCATCGTGCTCATGGTGGTCATGGTGTGGGTGCAGATCGGATACCCCGTCGTCGTGTTCATGGCCGCGCTCCAGCGAGTCGACCCCGAACTGTACGAAGCGGCCGAGCTCGACGGCGCGAACTGGTTCCAGCGGTTCTCCGCGATCACCATGAGCATCATCCGCCCGGAGATCTTCGTCGTGACCCTCACCTGCACGATCGCGGCACTGAAGGTCTTCGGCCCCGTCTATGTGATCACGCGCGGCGGCCCCGCCGGGGCCACCCTCGTTCCGGCGTATTACGCCTACCAGGAGTTCTTCACGAAGCGAAACGTCGGCTACGGCGCGACGATCGCGACGGTGCTCACGATCGTCGTCGTCATCGTCTCGATCGTGTTCATCCGCGTGCAGAACTCGATCGAGCGCAAGGAAAGGGCGGGTCTGTGATGGCTGCCGGAACCGTTCTCGCGCCCACCGCGAAGACCCGTGCGAGCCGAGGCCGCGGCGGAATGACGAAGAAGCGCGGCGTCGACTGGCTGCTGCTCGCGCTCGTCGTCGTCGGGGCCGTCCTGGTCATCGCGCCGTTCTACCTCGTACTCGTGAACTCGTTCAAGTCGCCCGTCGACTACGCGACATCCGGGCCCCTCGCCCTTCCGCAGGAGCTCGACTTCACGGGCATCGTCAAGTTCTGGGAGCGCGTGAACTTCCCGCAGAAGGTCTGGAACTCGATCTTCATCTCGGGCGTCGTCGCGGTGCTCGCCGTGGTCATCTCGATGCTCAACGCGTTCGCGATCGGGATCGGGCGCGTGCGCGGACGCACGTGGATCGTGCTGCTCTTCCTGCTGGCGAACCTCCTGCCGCAGGAGGCGCTCCTGTACCCGCTCTACTACATGTTCAAGTCGATCGGCCTGTACGACAACGTGTGGTCGGTGATCGTCGTGTTCACCGTCATCCAGGCGGCGTTCGGAACGTATCTGCTCTCGTCGGTGTACGGCACCTTCCCGAAGGAGGTGCTCGAAGCCGCATCGCTGGACGGTGCGAACCGGTGGCAGATCCTGTGGCGGGTCGTCTTCCCGATAAGCCGCCCGACCCTCTCGGTCCTGCTCATCTTCTTCTTCATCTGGACGTGGAACGAGTTCCTCATCCCGCTGACGTTCCTCGCCTCCAACGCCAACCAGACCGTGCCGGTCGCGATCAGCGTCCTGCAGGGCGACCGCCTCATGGACGTGACGACCACGAGCGCGTCGGCGCTTCTGGGCATCATCCCCACGCTCATCTTCTTCCTCATCTTCCAGCGCACCCTCACGCGCGGCATCACCGCAGGAGCAGTCAAGTAAATGAAGTTCACAGATGGTTTCTGGCAGCTGCGTCCGGGCGTCACCGCCCTGTATGCGCAGGAGGCCTACGACATCGAGGAGACGGATGCCGCGCCCGACGGCCCGGGGCTGGTCGTCACGGCGCCCACGACCGTCATCGCGAAACGCGGAGATGTGCTCAACCGCCCGGTCCTGACGGTCACGCTCTCGTCCCCCCTCGAGGGTGTCGTGCGGGTGCGCATCGCGCACCACACGGGCGGAAGCCGGCACAGCGGCTTCGCGCTGCCCGGGGCGCGCACCGGCGTCGGCGTGACGGAGATCACGGATGCCGCGGGCACACTCACGACGGGCGCGCTGACCGCGCGCATCGCGAAGGGCGCGCCGTGGGACCTGTCGTTCGAGGCGAACGGGAAGCGCCTCACCGGCAGCGCGGGGCGCGCGGCCGGCTACATGAAGCTCTCGCCGGGCGCCGCGGTCGATCCCGGCATCGCGGGCAACGCGCGCATGGAGACCGGCATCCCGCATGCCGACCGCTTCGTCCGCGAGCAGCTCGACCTCGGAGTCGGCGAGCTCGTGTACGGTCTCGGCGAGCGCTTCGGCCCGGTCGTCAAGAACGGCCAGAGCGTCGAGATCTGGAACGCCGACGGCGGCACATCGAGCGAGCAGGCGTACAAGAACGTCCCGTTCTACGTGACCTCGCGCGGCTACGGCGTGCTCGTGAACGACCCGGGGCACGTGTCGTTCGAGGTGGGCTCGGAGGCCGTCGAGCGCGTGCAGTTCTCGGTGTCCGGCGAGATCCTCGAGTACTTCGTCATCGCGGGCCCGACTCCCGCCGACGTGCTGGGCCGCTACACGCAGCTCACCGGGCGTCCGCCCGTGGTACCGGCCTGGTCGTACGGCACGTGGTTGAGCACGTCCTTCACGACGTCCTACGACGAGGCGACCGTGAACTCGTTCATCGACGGGATGACCGAGCGCGACCTGCCGCTGTCCGTGTTCCATTTCGACTGCTTCTGGATGCGCGAGTTCAACTGGTGCGACTTCGAGTGGGACCGGCGCGTGTTCCCCGACCCGGAGGGCCAGCTCGCGCGCCTGCACGAGCGCGGGCTGCGGGTGTCGGTATGGATCAACCCGTACATCGCGCAGCGCTCGCCGCTGTTCGCGGAAGGAGTCGAGGGCGGGTACCTCGTGCGCCGCGCGGACGGCTCGGTGTGGCAGTGGGACCTGTGGCAGGCGGGCATGGGACTCGTCGACTTCACGAACCCCGCGGCGGTCGAGTGGTATCAGTCGAAGCTGCGCGCACTCGTGGAGCAGGGCGTCGACACGTTCAAGACGGATTTCGGCGAGCGCATCCCGACGGACGTCGTGTGGCACGACGGCTCCGACCCCGAGCGCATGCACAACCTGTACACGCAGCTGTACAACAAGGCCGTGCACGACGTGCTCGTCCAGGCGCGCGGTGAGGGCGAGGCGGTTCTGTTCGCGCGCTCTGCGACGGCCGGCGGCCAGTCCATGCCCGTGCATTGGGGCGGTGACTCGACCTCGACGTACGCATCGATGGCGGAGACCCTGCGCGGCGGGCTATCGCTCGCATGGAGCGGGTTCGCGCATTGGAGCCACGACATCGGCGGGTTCGAGGGTACGCCGGATGCGGACGTGTTCAAGCGCTGGACGGCATTCGGCATGCTGTCCTCGCACAGTCGCTTCCACGGCTCCGACTCGTACCGCGTGCCGTGGGCGTTCGACGAGGAGGCGGTCGAGGTGACGCGCCTGTTCTCGAAGCTCAAGATGCGCCTCATGCCGTACCTGTATGCGCAGGGACTCGTCGCGGCCGAGACGGGGGTGCCGGTCATGCGCCCTATGGCGCTGGAGTTCCCCGCGGACCCGGCGACCGGGCACCTCGACCGCCAGTACATGCTCGGTCCCGATCTGCTCGTCGCTCCGGTGTTCTCGGCTTCGGGAGAGGTGTCCTTCTACCTGCCCGCCGGCACGTGGACGCATCTGCTCACCGGCGAGAAGGTCACCGGCGGCGGATGGCGCACGGAGACCCACGGGTTCGACTCGCTTCCGCTGTACGTCCGGCCGGGGGCCGTCCTGCCGTGGGGCGCGCGCGACGACCGTCCTGACTACGACTATCTCGATGGGCTCGCGCTGCGGGTGTTCCCCGGCGGCTCCGGCACGGCGTCGGTGCGCGTCACGACACCTGACGGACGCTCCCAGGTGTTCGAGGTGGACCGCGCGGAGGTGACAGAGTGAGCAGCGTGACTTCCGAACACTCCGGCATCGTGCAGGGCTCGCCCGACTTCCGTGACGCGGGCCTCGTCTTCCCCTCCGACTTCACGTTCGGGTCGGCCACGGCGTCCTACCAGGTCGAGGGCGCCGCGGCGGAAGACGGCCGCCTGCCTTCCATCTGGGACACCTTCAGCCACACGCCCGGGCGCGTGTGGAACGGCGACACCGGCGACGTCGCGTGCGACCACTATCACCGCTGGGAGTCCGATCTCGACCTCATGCAGTCGCTCGGGCTGCACGCGTACCGGTTCTCGATCGCTTGGCCCCGCATCGTCCCGACCGGGCGGCTGTCCGACGGCGTCAACCAGGCCGGGATCGACTTCTACTCGCGGCTCGTCGACGGGCTGCTCGAGCGCGGCATCCGTCCCGTCGCGACCCTCTATCACTGGGACCTGCCGCAGACGCTCGAGGACGCCGGCGGGTGGCCGGTGCGTACGACTGTCGATGCTTTCGCGGATTACGCGGGAGTCGTGGGTGCGGCGCTGGGCGACCGCATCCACACGTGGACGACGCTCAACGAGCCATGGTGCTCGGCCTACCTCGGGTACGGACAGGGCGGGCACGCGCCGGGCCGGCACGAGCCGGCGGCGGCGCTGGCCGCGGTGCACCATCTGAACCTCGCCCACGGCAAGGCGCTGCAGGCGCTGCGGGCCACCTCGACCGGCTCGCCGGAGTACTCCGTGACGCTGAACTTCCACGTCCTGCGCGGCGAGGGCGACGGGGCAGCCGAGGCGATGCGCCGCATCGATGCGCTCGCGAACCGCGCGTTCACCTCGCCGATGCTGCGCGGCGTCTACGACGAGGACCTCCTCGCCGACACGTCGTCGGTCACCGACTGGTCCTTCGTGCATGACGGCGACCTCGCCACGATCAACCAGCCGATCGACGTGCTGGGCGTCAATTACTACTCGACCGCCACGGTGCGCCTGTGGGACGGCGTCTCCCCCAAGCAGATGAACGACGGCCACAAGGCCGCGGCGGGCGGGACCGCATGGCCGGGCAGCGACCGCGTCGTCGAGTTCGTGCAGCAGCCCGGACCGTACACCGATATGGGATGGAACATCGCGCCCGAGGGGCTGCTCGACCTCCTCCGCTCGCTCAGCGCGCAGTTCCCGCACCAGCCGCTCATGATCACCGAGAACGGTGCCGCGTTCGCCGACGAGGTCGCGCCGGACGGCTCGGTGCGCGACCCGCTGCGCGTGGACTACCTGCGCCGGCATCTGACCGCCGCGCATCGCGCGATCGAGGAGGGCGTCGATCTGCGGGGGTACTTCGTGTGGTCGCTGCTCGACAACTTCGAGTGGGGCTACGGCTACGCGAAGCGGTTCGGCATCGTGCGGGTCGACTTCGACACGCTCGAGCGGATGCCGAAGGCCTCGGCGCATTGGTTCCGGCGGCTCGCCCAGACCGGCGTCCTTCCCGCGTAGGGGCGCTTCTCCTCGCGGGCTCCCCGCTCAGGTGACCGCCCCCCTGTTCCCGCCTTACCAGGGCGTCACGCGCAGGTCGATCTCGCCGGACGGCCAGTCGCCTCCCCGGACCGGGAAGATCAGCAGCGGGCTGTCGGACGACACCACCGCTGGGGCAAGCGCGAGCCGGGTGATTCGGGCCCGTGACCTACGATCGGGGCATGCGCGTGTTTCTGGCCGGCGCCAGCGGCGTGATCGGCACCCGGCTCATTTCCCTCCTGCGGCAGAACGGGCACACCGTCGCAGGCCTGACCCGCACGCCGGCCAAGGCGGCAATGCTGAACGAACTGGGCGCCCAGCCCGTTGTGTGCGATGTCTTCGACGCCGCGGCGCTCACACGTGCGGTCGTCGACGCTGCTCCGGACATCGTGATCCACGAGCTCACCGACCTGCCGGACGATCCGGCGAAGATCGCGGACTTCCGGGAACGCCACGCCCGGATCCGGATCGAGGGCACGCACAACCTCGTGGCGGCCGCGCGCGAAGCAGCGGTTGCGCGACTGCTCGCACAGAGCGTCGCGTGGCCGATGGCACCGGGGCCGGGCCAGGCCGCCGTCGACGAACTGGAGAGATCGGTCCTCGCGTACGGCGGACTCGTGCTCCGCTACGGCCAGTTCTACGGCCCGGGCACTTTCCATGTTGATGAGCCGCCCGCAGGACCGCGAGTGGAGATCCAACGTGCCGCGGAGGCGACGGTCGCGGCTCTGCATGAACCGACCGGCGTGCTGGTGATCACGGATGAGGGGGCGGTGCGGGCGGACGCCGCGGTCGTACCGGCTGCGAAGGAGAACTGATCATGTGCGGAGCCATGACGGGCACTGCCTTGGTCGGGCGACCGTAGGCATCTTGTCTGCGTGGAGGGCGGAGTCCTACTCTTCCGCTGAAACACCGCGCCTCGGAAGCGGAGGCAGAGAATGAATGTCATCAGTCAGGTGATCGCTGGGCTGACTGCGCTCGCGCTGATCGGCATCGGAGTGCTCGAGATCTTCTTCCACAGCGACCGCCGGTTCTACCGGCTCTTCCTCATCGAGCCACACGACGTCCCGGCGGTGCGCATGTGGGCGATGAACATCGGCGCCTACAACATCACGTTCGCACTCGGCATGCTGCTCGGACTCTGGCTCATCGACGGCGCCGACGCGGCTGTGGCCGGCACCGCCATCGTGATCTTCTGCTGTGTGGCGCAGTTCCTGCTCGGCATCTGGCTGTGGGCGACCGAGAAGCGCCTGTGGCTGAGCGCGATAGGACAGGCGTTGTTCCCTGGCCTGGTCGTGGCGTTCTGGCTGTTGCTTGATTAGCGCGCGGTTGCGCCGGCGCTCAGTACACGGCGTCGCCGCAATCGGCACGGATCTCTCGCCTCCCGCTGAGTTGTGCGTCGGATCTCTTCTCGTCCTGGGGTGCGCGTCTGCGGCGCGCCCCAGAGGTCCAGCGAGTGATCTCGCTCAAACGAGCGCGAGGGTCAGCGCTGCGCGGCGAACGAACCGACGAGCAGTCTCGCCTGCGGGAGCGGAGGAGGGCGCATCCGGCCGCGACTCGGTCAACTCAAGAGGCGACTCGCGCCGCCGGTCAACCACAGGATCCCTCCTGTGGAACCGGTCGGCGCGAGTCCAGTGGTTTCATGTGCCGATTGCGTAATCTGTGCCAAGTAATTTGACGCGTGCCAACTTCAATGTGGTGAAAAGCCACCTACCGTGACGGCGCACAAGAGACTGTGCGCCGTCACAGTAGTTGGCACAGAATCGGCACAGTTGGCTCAAGGGACGACTGAAGCCGCGCGGAACCTTGCGAATGGCGTTGCGTCACAGTAGTTGGCACAGTGCGGACGACTAAGTGAGACCGCGCTGGATGAGATCGGGGAGCGGGCCCTCGAGGTGGCGCTGTCCTACGCGGACAGCAATCCGGTCCCGAGTTGGTCATCCTGTCGATGGCGCCGGGTCGGCCTCAGCGTCCATGCGGAAACGCCTCGCGATGGGCGGCGCGTCGGCCGTTCAGGTGGTCGACGACGAACTCGTCGGCACCGACCTGGGCCTAACGGTCGCGGGCTGAGCTCGGCGCAGAACTTCGCACTCGTCGAGGAGCTCGCGACGGGCTCGGAGCGGCAGTGGGCGCGTCGCGTTCGACGACGGGGATGTACCGCAGTCGTACCAGGTCAGGCAGCCGGGTGTGTGGGCGTGTCAAATGGTGTGTGTAAGGGGTGGGTCTCCTTACGAAAGGAAGCACACTGTTGGCTATCGACAAGGCGTCGCGTGAACAGCGGCGCAAGGCTCAAGCAGAGGGCGCTCAGCGTCTGATCTCGTCCGGGGTGATG
>NZ_DATMFG010000038.1:0-1847 GCF_035556355.1 Microbacterium sp. | reverse complement strand
CGTCATCGAGGGCTCGGAGGAGCAGGGCACGGGCGGGCTCGACGACTGGGTGCGCGAGCACCCGGGAGAGCTCACGGCCGACGCGATGCTGATCTGCGACACCGGCAACGCGGCGCTCGGCGTCCCGACGCTCACCGTCGCGCTCCGCGGCGCCTCGAACGTCGTCGTGACGGTCGAGTCGATGCGTAGCGAGGTCCACTCGGGCATGTTCGGGGGAGCCGCGCCCGACGCGCTCGCAGCCCTCGTCGCGATGCTCGCGACGCTCCGGGACGAGAAGGGCGACACGACGATCCGCGGCCTCGACGCTACCCAGACCTGGGACGGCGTCCAGTACGAGCCCGACGCGTTCCGCCGCGACGCGGGCGTCCTCGACGGCGTGGGGCTGCTCGGCAGCGGCAGCGTCGCCGACCAGCTCTGGGCCCGGCCCGCCGTGACGATCCTCGGCATCGACGCGCCCAAGGTCGTCGGGTCGTCCGCCGCGATCCAGCCCAAGGCCGCGGCCCGCCTCAACCTCCGCGTCCCGCCCGGCACCGACACCGCCGCCGCGGTCGCCGCGCTCGAGGACCACCTGCGCGCCGTCGCACCGTGGGGCGTGCACGTCACGCTCGAGCACGACACCCCCGGGCAGCCGTTCCAGGCGCGTACCGAGGGCGTCGTCTTCGACACGCTCAGCCAGGCGCTCGCGGACGCGTTCGACGCCGACAGCACCACGACCGCCGGGCAGGGCGGGTCGATCCCGCTGTGCAACGTCCTCGAGGCGTCCTACCCGGACGCCGAGATCGTGCTGCTCGGCGTCGAGGAGCCCGCCTGCCTCATCCACGCGCCCAACGAGAGCGTCGACCCGCACGAGCTCGAGCGCATCGCCGTCGGCGAGGCGCTGTTCCTCGCGCGCCTCGGCGCCGCGGGCGCCGCCTGACGGTCCACCCGCGACGAAGGGGCGGCCGGCTCCCCGGAGGGAAACGGCCACCCATCCGTCGCCATATCACGCCCATGGCGACCGCCCGGTGCACAAGCCGAGACGGTTAATTCTTCGAACGACACTTGAAGAGCAAGCGGGTTGAATACTTCGTGGCACAGATGCACTGGCGAATCGGAGATTCTGCTTGCGCGGCATCGTCAAGGATTCCCACGTGGAAAGGTTTGGTCGGTGATGGAATCCATAAGCGCGCGCGAGCTACTGCTGCTCCTGGAGTCAGCGTCGGGCGCGATATTGGAACGCGCTGCCGAGATTGTCGCCACGCTCGATCCGGATCGGGAACTCCACCTGAGTCTGCAGCCAGCGGCGCGGACTGCGAACACGCTCGAGCTCAAGTACACCCTTGCGCGCACCCGCGGGTTCTCAGTCTGTGGCCTCGACGACCTTGTTCTGCGCTTAAAATCGCTCGATGGCCAGCTAATTCAGGCAGGCGTCGCAGAGGGTGTTGGTAAGTCGGTAATCTTCGTCCTGGACGACGCAAGGACATCGATCTGTTCCGCATTCTGCGTGACTCACGACGACTAGCATCGCCGACTTGAGCGGTGCGGAGTTGTTCATGCGGCTCATCTGATCTGCGGGGTGGGGACTGCTGCACGGATAGGTGGCACCCGATGTGTGCTGTGGCGTGTTGCTGGCGGGGCGTTCATCGGGCCATGCTGCGGTCTTCACCGTCGGCCGTTGGCCTGGTCTGCTCTGAAAGCTCCAACACGACGAAGGGCGGCCGGCTCCCTACGGAAACCGGCCGCCCTTCGTCGTGCTGCGTCAGCCCTGGGCGATCGAGAAGATCCGGGCCTGGTCGGTCTTCGGCAGGGTCACCGAGACGACCGTCGTGCCCGCGGGCGCCGTGTACGGCGTGGTCGCGAACACGTAC
>NZ_DATMFG010000037.1:0-49774 GCF_035556355.1 Microbacterium sp. | reverse complement strand
TGCGGAGGCGCGGCGGGCGGATGCGGAGGCGCGGCGGGCGGATGCGGAGGCGCGGCGGGCGGACGCGGAGGCAGGACTACTGATCGAGCAAATGCTCGGCGCCAAGGAAGAGCGTCTCGCGAGAATGAGGCAGGAAGTGCCGGACGTCGACAATGCGGTCGACGAAGCATTCTCCGAGGCCTCCGCACTCTTCAACGAACGGAACGCGCAACTCAACAGCTTGACGTTCCGTCAATTCGAGCGCGTCGTTGGGGTCCTGGCTCGGCTGGGTCGCTATCAGGTCTCGCTCGTCATCGAGAAGCAGGGCGACGAACCCGGCGACCGCGGGCAAGCAGGTTGGCGGCCGGCAGAACCGTAGTGCAGACACGCCCGACTCAAACGAAAAAGCCCCTACCTCGGGATGAGGCAGGGGCCTTCGTTCAGGATGCGGCGAGGAACGCGCGGCAGGCGTCGCGTGCGAGAGACTGGGCGGAGATGACGTCGAAGTCGCGGCCCGTTGCGAGGCGCGCCCACGAGACGAGCTCTCGGCGGTAGAGAGCGCGCCAGGCGCCTGGGGCAGAGAGGTCGACGAGGACGGGCTCGCTTGCGAGCGGGACGGTCACAGATGCCATTGCAAACCAATCGACGGGGCGCGCCGCTAGCATCGGCGCATGTCGAGAATCGAAGAGTTCCTTGAAGCCATCGGGCAAGAGCCATCGCCGGAGCAAGCGCGCAAGTTCGAGATGGCGGTCCTTGAGGTCATCTCGTCGAACTCGGACGAGGTGGGCCGGGCCGCGAGCCGAGGCTTCACGAACAGCAATCGGCAGGGCGGTGGCTGACGCAGAGACGCGCGCGACGGGGGTTGTTGCGGGGAGAGTCAGCCCTCGCCCTTTGCGGCGCGAGAGATGGTGAGGCGGTCGAGGAGGTCCGCCTCGCGCAGGCCGGTGACAGAGCTCAAGAGCGCGTGATGCGCCGCACGGGCGACACGCGCCGGGTCGAGGTCCGGTTGCGTCGCGGCGACGTCGTCTGCGTAGTGGGCGGCGGCTGTGCGGGCGCTCGCTGGGGTCCAGCCGCCCGCGGGGGTGCGGGGCCGCCACTCGGGGAGTGGGTCGACGTCGTCGGCGATGCGGAGGTCGAGGCGGGGCCGGAGGCCGGGCGCCGGTCGATTCGGACGCGGGATCATCGGCGGTGCCACCTCGATCCGGCGAGTTGAGCGCCAGCGGTGGAGGCGGAAGTCGCCGCCTTCGGGGGCACGGTGAGGCCAGCGGCGCGGAGGGTGGTGACGGCATCGCGCCGGAGGGCGCGGACCTCGGCGACGGCGGGGTTGACGACAAGCTGGCCGGTGGAGCCGGTGGTCATGAGTCCGTGCTCGGGGATCGTCGCCGCGAGGTCGTCGGCGAGCGCGATCATCGCGCACGCCTCGAAGAGCGCCGCAAGCTGGGCCGCGGAGGCGGTCGGGTTCTCTTCGGCTACCTCGATGTACGTCGTGCGGGCGGAGTCGCTCCAGTCGCCGGGGAGGGCGTCGTAAGGGGTGCTGTCTGTTGTGGGCATGGTGCTCTGGGACGGGAGTCGGGGCGGGGGTTGTCAAAAAACGGGGGCCGCCTACGCATAGAGCCTCTGGCCCTATGCCGCTCCGGCCTTACGACCTGGCCGGCCCCGTTGAAATGAAGTCGAGTTCGGCTCGGGCCACGCCGCGGACAGGTGGCGAACGGCGAAAGGGGGCGCGCCTCGACGATGCGGCGCGACGTCATCGCAGGAGAGCGAGCGCGCTTGTCGGGCGGTGTCAGATGGCGGAGGCGACGTCAGAACCGGGCGGCGGGGTCGCCGCTTCGGTCGTCGTCTGTCCGTTGAGGTTGTTGAGTGCGCTCTCGGCCCACCTCGCGAGCTCGGGATACTTCCGACGCGGGCGTGCGAGGGCAAACGTGATGATGTCTCGCGCGACCTGTAGCGCGTTCCGCGCGTTCTCCTCCCTGAACTTCACATACGACGGCTCGATGGACAGGGGGAAGTCAGGGTGGCGGATCGGGTCGACGAACCCCGCTGGGGGGTGCACGGCGTCGTTACGGAGCCGGAAAATCATTGCGAACGGCGCCCGGAGAGACTTGGCCGTCTCGTTCGGAAGGTCGAACCCCGTGTGCAGAACGTGGCGCACACGACGAGCCGCGCCGTCGGGAAGCTGGGGAGTCTCGGGAAGGTGGACACGAACGGAGTTCGAGAACGCCTCTAAAGCGAACGCCGAAGCGCAAATGCTGGTCATCGCGTAGCGGAGCTCTTCATCGAGCGACGTCGTGAATTCCTCGGGATGGTCGGGGCCGGGGTTCGCCGCGCGTGCCGCGACAGCGGCGTCTCGAGCCCGCTCGGCGATGTCCAGCCAGGCGGCGAACATATCCCACTGAACCTGTAGGCGGAGCGTGTGCTGGCCGCCGTCGAGACTGATCGTGAGCTCGGCGATTCGCAGACGCGATCCGCGCTGGAGATGCACGCCGCGGTACGCGGCGCTGTCGCTGGCCATGTGGCGAGCGTACCGAGGGGGACCGACAGCCCCGCGCCCGTCCGCATCGTCGCAGACAGAGCGCGGGGCCGTGCGTGTCGCGCCGGGAAACCCCAAACCCGGCCACACGCTCATTGCCGCGCGGGTGACAAGGCCGCCGCAATGTCTCGCCGCGTCCCACCCGGAAGGGTGAAAGGTCCGGGACCGCGAGCTCTCGTCGTGCCATGGCGCGAGCACGGCGAGGAATCTAGGGGCCTCAGCCGCCGAGGATGGCGGCCTCGGCGTCGCGTGCGAGGCGGGGCGGCTCGACGCGGGCGTCGATGCCGTGGCGGCGGAGGAAGGACCGCACCGCGAGGACCGTTCCCTCATTCGGGCGCGAGAGAATCACGCGGCCCATGTTCGGCAGGACGGTCGCGAGGTACGCCGCGGCGAGGAGGTCGAGGTCGTCGCGGCGGAGGCCGTAGAAGGCCTGGGCCGCGTAGGTGACGTTCTCGTACTGGCCCTCGTAGGCGGCGACCGCCAGGCCGGCGCCGACCTCGATGAGGAGGTCGTCGGGCGTGGTCTTGAACGTGAGGAGGATGTCCTCCTCGCGCACGCGGCGGAGGTACTCGATGTGGCGGGGGTCGCGGGTCGTCTTGGTCTTCTTGCGGAGTCGCATGGCGTCCTTCCGGGGTCAGGGATTGTCAGGGTCGGGGTGCCGGGCCGCCCGCCCGGTGAGGGGTAGGCGGCCCGGTGTGTTAGCGCCGTAGCGTCTAGCAGGGTGCGCTGTCCGGTTTACGCGTCGCCAGAGTCGACATTCTCGATATCGGCCTTGACCGTCAGGCCCTCGTCGATCTCCTCGATCTGGGCGGTGCCGGGGGTGTAGTCGGCCTCGCCCTGGCGCTTGGCGTCCTCGGTGCGAGTCACCTTGTACGCCGGGAGGATGCCGACGCCCACCATCGTCGAGACGACGGAGCGCTGGGCCGTGTATGCCGCGTCGTAGTCCTGGAGCGTGCGGAGCTCGAAGCCCTCGAAGTTGGACACGGCGCCTGCCACGCCCGCGGGCACCTCGGGAGCGCGGCTCGCAAGGTACAGGCTGTTGTCGCGGGTCAGGAAGACGATCTCCGTGTCGCCGATGGCCGAGGACTCGACGACATCGAATCCGCGGATCTTGCCGATGGCGCCCTTCGTCAGGGCCGACGGGTCGCCGCCGAGGGCGGGGGCGTCGAGGGCGCCGCTGTCGAGGAGCGCGTCATAGGCCGTCGTGCCCACGAGCGCGACGAGCGGCTCCTGGGCGATGTCGACGCCCTTGGCTCGCATCGCGGCGCGTGCCTTCGTGAACACGCCCACGGGTTTCTGCGGGTCGTAGACGATGGTGTCGTCGACCGTGAGGCCGTCGATCACGTCGGCGAGTGCCGACTCGATCTTCGCCGTGACCGCCGCCGCCTGCGGGTTCAGAACCTGCTTCGCGAGGTCGGTGATGTTCAGCGAGAGGTCGGCCTCCGAGAGGAGGACGGAGCTGTAGGCGTGCACATCGAGCGAGATGGGCTCGCGGAGCTCGTTGATGTTCTCCGAGATGATCGCGTTCGTGACGTCGTCCAGCTTGCGACCGTGCGCGACGAGGGCGCCGCCGCGGGTCAGGTAGACCGTGTTGCCGCGACCGGCCTGGAAGTCGCTCTTGTCGAAGCGGTGCGCGACCGCCGCGAGGTGGAAGTCGCGGACGGCAAGGCGGATCGTCACGTCGCCGACGGCGACGCTGTCGGTGGTGAAAACAGACATGAAGGCGTTTCCTTCGATCAGTTCGGCGCGGTGATGCGCCGGGGGTGGACTGGGAGGAAACCGGCCTGCGGGGTTGACGTCCTGCCGCCTGGGCAGGGTGTCGACGGGCACCAGCCATCGGGCCACGAGCGCGCGCCTGGCGTGCTCACGTGCGCCGTAGGGCGGGTGCCTGGGATTGCGTCCAGCGGCGTTGTCCGGGCGCTCACGTCGCCATGCCGGGCCTGCCCGGTTTGCGTGTGTGAGCGCCGCTGTGACGCCGCGGAGCGTGAGGGATCGCGAGCGATGCTCGCTGGAGCCGTCGGGGACGGGCTCCGGGTCGCTCCGGCGTCGTCGCTCGTCAGCGAGACGCGGGAGCGCACGCCCGGCGCGGGGTGCGCGGGCGAAGCTATGAAGTCGAGATGTGGGCGAGCATCCACGAAGGGAGGCGTCGCGGCTCGCGAGCGCGAGTGCGGAGGACGTCGCGGGCGACGTCCTCGGGGGTGTTGGGGCAGTCGCGGAAGCGGCAGTCGTGGAGGCTCGTCAGGATCCGGCTCTGCGTCGGCCCGTCGAGGGCGGCGAAGTGGAGGCCGTGCTTCGTGCTCATCGGGGCTCCTATTCGCGTCGGAATCTCTCGGCGGCGTGGATGACGGCGCCGTCCGTTCCGGTGGCGGCGAGGCGCTCGCATGGCCGTTCCTCGGCGTCGCGGCGCCGGGCCAGGACGCCGAGGAGAACCTCGCGTTGTTCGGCCCATGCGAGGGTGGCGACGCGGTCGAGGATGGCGTCGGCGAGGATCTGGTCGTCGGGGATGGTCGGCATGGAGTTCTCCTCTCGTGCCTCCGGCTGAGGGAGGCGGTAGCGGCGCTCGTTGCCGGAGCGCGTCTCGACGAGGCCGAGTTCGCGAAAGAGGGCGACGGCGCGGCGGGGCGTGATGGTGACGGGATGCTCCGGGTAGCCCATCTCCTCGGCGATCTCGGGCCACTCGTTCACTGGTTGAGGCGCCGCGCCCTGTCGCTTCTCGAAGCGGGCCCGGTTCCACGCGCCGAGGGCCATGACGTATTGCCGCTCGGCGTCCTCACGAGCCTCGACAGCCTCGTCGGCGAAGTTGACGAGCCCGTCGACGAGCTCGGCGCGGGTGATCGCGTCGGCGGGGAAGGTTCCGTCCTCCTCGCGCCACATCTCCAGGTAGGCGCGGGCGGTGGCGAGCTCGCGTTCCCGGCGACGTGCGCGGCAGGCGCGCTGGCGCTCGGCGGGCGTCATCGGCGCCGGGCGTGGCTCGCGGGGAGCCTTGGGGGCTGGGACGGGCTTGAGGGCGCCGGGGAGCGCGTCGAGGACGGCGGCGAGGTAGGTGTCGACCTCGTCGGCGGTGGCGAAGCGCGTGTAGGCGCGGAGGCCGCGGTAGAGGTCGCTCTGGCTGAGCTCGCGGAGCCCGCGGACGCGCTCGGGCATTGAAGCGACGAGGTTGCGGAGGGACGCCGCGAGCGCCTCGCGGGGGATTGGCTGGGGCTCGCCCTCGACGAGGCGGACGACGTCGCCATCGGCGGAGTGGAAGGTCGGCGCCTCGTCGTCGAGGTGCCGGGCGAAGAAGTAGCGCGCGACGTGAGCCGGGGAGGGGACGCGGTAGTGGTGCGTCCAGGCGGTCTCGGGGTTGTAGAGCTCGATGTAGCGGGCGCGGTCGTCGCGGGGGTTCACGCCGCGGTGGGCGCGGGCGTAGAGGCGGATTGCGTCGGGGACGTCTCGCATGGGGTATCCGATCTTGTGCGCGCCGTTGAGCGTGTCGGCGATCCGGTCTCGCGGGAGGTAGGAGCACGGGCAGGTACGCCAGTAGGCCCAGCCCTCGGACCGGATAACGAGGGTGGGCCTACTGGGCGTTGACCGTGACGGGTGCTCAGGCCGTCGCGGTTGCGCGTTCAGACGCGGCTTGGGTGGGCGCGGATAGCGCCGCGGTCTTGTGAACGCCTCCGCTCGTGCACGATCCGGGCTAGGGCGTGTGCGGCGGGGCGCTCGTCGTGTCGTGGCTTCGAGATTCGACACGTGAAGGGGCGAGCCCTCCACATCTGTGGGGCCGTTACAGCGCTGGGGCGGTGCGCTCGGCGACGTCGGCGAGGCGGCGGAGCTCGGCGATGAGGCGCTCGCGCTCGGGGTCTGTGGGCCGGAGGCTGGCCGCGGCCTCGCGAGCGAGGCGAGCCTGCTCGGCGAGGAGCGCCGCGGCGGTGACGGCGTGCTGAGCCTTGCGCTCGCGGAAGCGGCGGACGCGGCAGGTCGTGCCGCAGGTCTCGGCGTAGGAACGGGCCGCGGTGAATCGGCGTCCGCAGACAGCGCAGTCAATCTCGTAGGTCATGTGCGGCTGTCCTCTCGTGTTCGCAACGGGATGAGGCCGAAGAAGAGCGCCCGCCACGTGGGCGGGCATGATGGTCTCCTCCTGTGTGGATATATGCCGCCTGGGTGCCCACGCCTGCCCAGAAGTCGTTTGGCGTGGGCGAGCTCGTTCCGCCGGGTGGCCGGCGAGGGGCCGGCTGCCCAGACTCGTCGCGCGTGGGTGCAGATGGTGCAGGTTTCGCGGGGCGGGGTCGCGCCGGGCAGGGCGGCGGCGGCCCTAGTGCGTCATGAAACGGTCACGATTCACTCGGAGCGCCGAATCTATATATCTCTTACTAGTCGTCGTCTCGCTCTTGTCGGAATAAAGAAGATCAAGCCCAAATCGGAATCGTGACCGTTTCATGACGCATTCTGTGGCACCGCCGCCCGCTCCGGCGCTCCACCCGCTCGGCGACTGCGTCGTCCCCGACGCGGCGGGGCGTTGCGCCGCCCGCTGAGGCGGGCTCCTATTCGTGGACGAGGGCGTCGAGCTCCGCCTGCACCTTCGCCCACTCCTCGGCGTAGGCGACGAGGATGCGCGCACGCTCGGACGATGGCGCACCGGCCCTCTGCGCCTCTAGGGAGGCCTCGTAGGCGGCCTGGGCGTAGGACTCCTGGAGCGTCTCGGAGTCCGGGCGCGCGGCCACAGAGGCGCGGATCTGCTCGGCATCCATGCCGCCCACGATAGGTGGCTAGTCTTCGCCGAAGGGGTCGGGTTGGCCGTGCCAGACGATGCGGATGCGCTCGTGGGGGAGGAATCGCGCGCCCGGCTTCGGCGCCGCCGTGACGTAGATGCGCTTGATCGCGAGGCGGAGGAGCGCTCGCGCCTCGTTCACCGGGGCGCTCTCGATTGCCGGTAGTGAGAGCTCCGGGTCGAGGAGCGCCGTGAGGTCGACGGCTGGCTCGGGGAGGTCGGCGAGGCGTGCCGCTAGGGTGGCGATGCGCTCGTTGAGCGCGCGGGACACGCGGGCGTAGCGCTCGGCGTCGAGGGTGCCGCGGACGTAGTGGTCTTCGTCAGCCGCCGCGAGTCGTGCGCGCGCCTCGTCGAGTTGCTCGGCGAGCTCCTCGCGCTCGCGGAGCGGTGCAGGGTCGTAGGTCTGGAGCCAGTGCTCGGCGACCGCGGCGAGGATCGGCGACTCGGGATCGTGGGCGGCAAGACCGAAGGCCCACGCGCGCCGGACCGCGGGCTCGATGACGTCGATGGAGACGTTGAGCGGGCGCTCGCAGTCGTTGCCTCCCACGTGCCACTTGCGACAGCGGTACGACCTGCCGAAGGTGTGCGCGGGCCGCTTGCACGACGCGCACCGGAGGAGCCCGCCCAAGAGGCTCTTCGGCTGGCGCACGGGCATGCGACCACGCCCGTAGGCGCGGAGTCGGGAGTCCATGAGGTCGAGGAGTCGCTGACGCTCGCTCTCTGTGACGATGGCCCGCTCGCCGGGCGCCATCAGGGAGACAGTCTCGCCTGTATCCGGGTCGCGCCATGCCTCCGTGCTTGTTGACCACTTGCCCTCGACGCGGCGCTTCTCGGGCATCAGGCCAGCGAGGGCGGGAGAGCGGAGCGCCGCGGAGAGGGTCGACGTGCGCCACGTGCCACCCTGGCGCCGAGTCGGGATGCCGCGAGCGTTCCAGTCTCGGCAGACAGTGAGGAGCGAGTCGCCCGCGAGGACGCGGTCGACGAGCTCGCGGACGAGTGGCGCTTCGTCGGGATGCTGGCGGAGCTTTCGGTCTTCGTCGACGATGTAGCCCCACGGCGCCGTGCCGCCGAGGTACTTGCCCTCCTTCCGGCTGGCCTCCTTCTTGGCTCGCACACGTAGCGAGGTGTTCGCGCTCTCGGCGCGTGCTTGCTCGGACACCATGACGATGACGATGCGGTGACCGGGGATCGACGAGTCGAGCGAGTCCTTGAGGAAGAAGAGGCGTCCTCCGACGGCGTCGACATCGTCGAGCACGGTGCCCACCTGTCCGGCGCCCTGGCGGCTGAGCCGATCAAGCTTCCAAACGGCGAGGGTGCCGACCTCGCCGGACGTGACGGCGCGGATCGCGGCGTCGAAGTCGGGTCGCTTCACGCCGCGCTTGTAGCCTGATTTCCCTGGATCGCGCCATACCTCGCGGACGGTGAGGCCTTCGCGGGTGGCCCACGCGCGGAGGTCGGCCTCCTGGCGCTCCAGCGAGTCCTTGCCCTCCTTGTCGATGGACAGGCGCAGGTACAGGTCGACTAAGGACTTGCGATCAACCTCTTGTCTCGGCATGCCGAGAATGTTATTACGTACGTTCATCCGAGGAAGTGTGGATCAACGCGCCCGACCGCATCTTCATCGCGCGGGGCGGCGTGTCGGAGCGCGTGCCGTTGGCGCTGACGGATGCCGCCATCCGCGACCTCGTCGAGCGCATGCTCCACGCGACCGGGCGCCGCGTCGACCTGAGCCAGCCGTTCGTCGATGCGTCGCTGCCCGACGGCTCGCGCCTCCACGTCGTGATCCCCGATACTGGTAGCGCCGATTGTTGTTGAGTCGCGAATTGACCAGATGTCGGCTGGCTTCCGGGTGGTGGCTGGCCACCGGCCGATCCGTGATTGATCAGCGCATACTGTATAGTTCAGTGCATGCTGACCATTGCTTCACGCCTCGATGTCATGAACCGGCTCGGCCGGGCCATGGCAGACCCGACGCGTTCCCGGATCCTGATGTCCCTGCTCGATGGCCCGAGTTACCCGGCTGTGCTCTCGCGCGAGCTGGAGCTGACGCGCTCGAACGTGTCGAACCATCTCACGTGCTTGCGTGACTGCGGGATCGTGGTCGGCGAACCGGAGGGTCGTCAGACCCGTTACGAGATCGCCGACCCGCACCTCGCCGCCGCGCTTGTCGCGTTGGTGGATGTCACCTTGGCTGTCGACGAGCACGCTCCGTGCGTGGACTCGGCGTGCACGGTGCCGGGGTGCTGCGGAGCGGGGGCTGACGCGTGAGCGCGGCGTGCGGCTGCGAGCATGAGCCTGCCGCCACGGCGGGCGAGGAACACGAGGAGGCCGAGCGGCCCTGGTGGAGGGACCGGAGGGTCATGGTGCCGGTGTTCTCCGGTGTCGCGTTCCTGGCCGGTCTGGTCTTTGAATGGTCCGGCCTCGCGATCCCGGCGCTGGTGCTGTTCTGGATCGGTCTCCTGCTGGGTGCGTCGACGTTCACGCCCGGTGCGATCCGGAAGCTGTTCAAGGGCAAGCTCGGCATCGGACTCCTGATGACGATCAGCGCTGTCGGCGCGGTGATCCTCGGCTACGTGGAGGAGGCCGCAGCGCTGGCGTTCCTGTATTCGATTGCTGAGGCCCTGGAGGACAAGGCGATGGACAGGGCCCGCGGGGGTCTGCGGGCGTTGCTGAAGCTCGTTCCGGAGACCGCGACCGTGCTGCGCGACGGCGGGTCCGTGGAGGTGCAGGCGAAGGAGCTGACGGTCGGCCAGGTCATGGTCGTTCGTCCGGGCGAGCGGATCGCGACCGACGGGATCGTTCGTGCGGGGCGTTCCAGCCTGGACACGTCGGCGATCACCGGGGAATCGATCCCGGTCGAGGTCGGGCCCGGGGATGCGGTGTCGGCCGGCGCGATCAACAGCTCCGGCGCGCTGGAGGTCGAGACGACGGCGGCGGGCACAGACAACTCGCTCACGACCATCGTCGAGTTGGTGGAGCAGGCGCAGACGGAGAAGGGCGAGCGGGCGCGTCTCGCGGACCGGATCGCGCGCCCGCTGGTGCCGGGCGTGCTGATTCTCGCTGCGCTGGTTGCGCTGATCGGGTCGCTGCTGGGCGACCCGGAGGTGTGGATCACCCGCGCGCTCGTCGTGCTGGTCGCCGCCTCTCCCTGCGCGCTGGCGATCTCGGTGCCGCTGACGGTCGTGGCCGCGATCGGCGCGGCGAGCAAGTTCGGCGTGATCATCAAGTCGGGTGCGGTGTTCGAGCGGTTCGGTGCTGTCCGGCACGTCGCTGTCGACAAGACCGGCACCCTGACCCGCAACGAGCCGACGGTTACCGCCGTCCTTACCGCCGACGGCGTGACCGAGACGCAGGCGTTCGCCTGGGCGGCAGCGCTGGAACAGCACAGCACGCATCCTCTCGCTGCGGCGATCACCGCGGCAGCGCCGGGTGTTCCGGCGGCTGCCGGCGTGACCGAGCAGGCGGGGCACGGCATCGAAGGCACCGTCGACGGGGCGAGGATCATAGTCGGCAGCCCCCGCTGGCTTGACGCCGCTGGGCTCGGCGACCGGGTGGCGGTTCTCGAGGAGAAAGGGATGACTGTCGTGATCGTGCACCGTGACGGGGCACCTGTTGCCGCGATCGGCGTCCGTGACGAACTGCGACCAGAAGTCCCCGAAGTCGTCCGCACCCTCGCGGATCAGGGCATCGAGGTGACCATGCTCACCGGCGACAACGCCCGCACCGCTCGTGCACTGGCTGCGCAGGCCGGGATCAATGACGTGCGCGCGGAACTGCGTCCTGAGGACAAGGCGACCGCGATCGGCGAGCTGTCGAAGGCGGGATCGGTCGCGATGATCGGCGACGGCATCAACGACGCTCCGGCCCTCGCGGCCGCCGACATCGGCATCGCGATGGGCGCGACCGGCTCCGATGCCGCGATCGAGTCCGCCGACGTCGCCTTCACCGGCCACGACCTGCGCCTCATCCCGCGGGCGTTCGACCACGCCCGCCGGGGACGGCGGATCATCAACCAGAACATCATCCTGTCGCTGCTGATCATCACCGCGCTGCTCCCGCTCGCCCTGTTCGGGGTCCTGGGTCTCGCCGCCGTCGTCCTTGTCCACGAGATCGCCGAGGTCATCGTGATCCTCAACGGGCTGCGCGCCGCCCGCACCCGCACCCCACGGTTGGAGAGCTGATGCTCGCGACCATCGGCTCCGCGATCGGTCTGTTCGCGGCGACCAACATCGACGACATCGTCGTGCTCACCGTTCTCTTCCTCGCCTCCCGGCGCGGGAGCCCACGACCCTGGCAGATCGTCGCGGGCCAGTACCTCGGGTTCATCACCCTGGTCGTGATCAGCGTGGTCGCCGCCCTCGGCTTGACGATCGTCCCGGACGAATGGGTCGGGTTCCTCGGCCTGATCCCGCTCGGCATCGGCATCTGGACCCTCGTGCGCGGCCTGCGCCGCAACGGAGACGACGATGACGACGACCACAAGATCACTGCGGTCGGGCTGTGGGGCGTAGCGGGGATCACCATCGCCAACGGGGCGGACAACATCTCCCTCTACACGCCGATCTTCCGCACCAGCACCCCCGGCGACGTCGCGATCATGATCGTCGTGTTCCTGATCCTCGTCGCCGTCTGGTGCGCCGCTGGCCGACTGATCGGGACCCACAAGGCCGTCACGGAGACGCTCGAGCGCGTCGAGCACTGGCTCGTTCCCGTCGTCTTCATCGGCCTGGGCCTGTTCATCCTGATCGAATCCGGCGTCATTGTCCGCCTCTTCGAGGTCCTCGCATGACCCCGGACGCGAAAACTGACGTTGAGCGGGCGTCGGAAGAGCAGTCGCAGAGAGGGCGCTGGCGGCTCACGGCCTGGGCGCTGCTGATCGCCGTCCTCGTCGTCCTGGTCGACCAGGGGACGAAGGCGTGGGCCGAGGCCGCCTTGTCGGAGCACGAGCGGATCCCGTTGGTCGGCGACCTGCTGGGCCTGCAGCTCGCGTACAACCCCGGAGCGGCGTTCTCCTTCGGCGAGGGCTCCACCTGGGTGTTCGCTCTCATCGCCGTCGCGGCCACCGTCACTGCGATCGTATTCGCGTTCCGCGTCCGACGCCCTGGGTGGGCGATCGTCATCGGCGCGCTCGGCGGGGCCGCCGCCTCGCACGCCGGCGACAGGCTCTTCCGTGCCCCAGGATTCGCTCGGGGGCACGTCGTGGACTTCCTCGCCTATGGCAACTGGTTCATCGGGAACGTCGCCGACATCGTGATCGTCACCGCCGCGATCGCCGGAGCGCTGTTGATGATCCGCGGCACCGAGAACTGAGAGGACCTTCATGGAGATCACACTGCAGTACTTCGACGGCTGCCCGAACTGGGAGGTGCTCGATCACCGGCTTGCTCAGGTCGTCGAGGGTCGAGCGGATGTCCGCGTCGCCCATCAGCGAGTCGAGACCGCCGAGGACGCCGCCCGCCTCGGGTTTCACGGGTCTCCGACCGTCCTCGTCAACGGCGTGGACCCCTTCGCGGAGGAGGGTGCGCCGGTGGGGCTCGCCTGTCGAGTGTTCCGCACCCCTGCCGGGCTGGCAGGGTCACCGACCGTCGATCAGCTGCGCGAAGCGATTTCCGGCCCCGGCTCGGACGTGTGATGCTCGTTCAGGCGTGGGTGGAACGAAGCGCCGGGTAGTCGGACCATTCACCGCCGGCGAGACGCGACCATGATGCAGCGGACGCCGTCGTGATGCCGAGGAGATCCGAGACGATCCGGGGATGCAATTGCCGGGTGAGCTCGATGAGCGCTGTCGTGCGGGCGCTCCCGGCAAGCAAACCTTCGGTGCGAAGACGGCGGCTCAGCGGGCCCGGGGTGAGGTGACGGCCGGGGTTCCTGCCGGGGAACAGCCATCCTTCTGGGTGGTGCTGGGCAGCATCGACAAGTTCGACGATGGCGTCGCCGAGGATCTCGGGGAGCTCGATCGGCTCGGCTCCGACGGTGAGTGTTACGGGCTGCGAGCTCGTATTGACCTGTGTCCGTGTGATCGTGACGATGCGGGTCAGTTGTATTCCGTAGAGCAGCACGAGGAGACCTGCGGCCCGGGTCTTCGGGTCCAGGTCAGGATCGGACAGGAACCTGCGGGCCATCTGCCAGCGGTGGTCGGAGGCGTAGTCTCGCCCTTCGAGGCGGTGGGCTCGGAATTCGACCCGAAGGGTGCTCAGCCGGTGCTTTCGGAGCCAGCGAGTGAACGGTGCCAGCGCGTCGCGTTGGCTGGGCGAACCGGTCAGATAGGCGTCGAGCCGGCGCTGCGGGAACGTCGCCGGTGTCTCCTGTTGCGCCCGGATCTCCCCAAGGAGCGCGGCACAGTACTTCAGCGCGGCTCGTTGCCTCTGGAAGCCGGCGGCGGGGCTGGATTGGCTGCGGGTTCGAGTGGACCGGAGGAGCTCCCAGGTGCAGTAGCGGCGGAGGATCAGCCGGTCCTCGGGGTGGTCGATGTCGTCGAGCCAGTCGTTGAGCCAGTGGTTGAAGCGTGTTGCTTCGACGTCGAGCGCCGGGAGCACTCCTGAGCGGACCAGAAGCGAGAGGAGGAACGCGACGGCCTGTCCTGACTGGGCTCGGGTAATGATCGCCTCGGCGGTGAGCGGCAGGGCTCCGTCCGCGAGCTCGCGGAGTACGCTCGCGCATTTACTCTTGTGCAGCCAGCGTTCCAGCGACGCCGCCTTGCTGTGATGCGTGAGCAGGTAGTCCGCAAGAGGGTGAAGATCCGTCCGAATCTCTCCCGTGTCGTCGGCGAGCAGCTGCTGGATCGCGATGGGCCTGCGGCACTCGACGCAGAGGTGATGCTTGCGGATCTCCTCGATCGAGCCGCAGCCAGGACAAGCCATCGTTACCGGCGCACCCGCGCAGTCAGCACAGACCTTCTGATCATTCATGAACCCGGTGAGGAACACCCTGCGCCCGCACTCGGGGCAGGGCTGGGGTCTGCGCATCGCGTAGTAGCAACGCGCGCAGACCCGTCGCCCGTCAAGGTGGGAGGCGACGCGGCCAGGCTCTCCGCAGAGACCGCAGGTCTTGATCGGTGCGGTGTAACAGGCCAGGCAGACAAGTTCCGGGCGGCGGACGATGATCGTCGCATGCTGACCGCACCGCGAGCAGTCGCCGAACGATCGAGGGTCGGCTCGCCAGCAGTCGCGGCAGAAGCGCTGCCCGTCGATCGTGCGCTGCACGGGTCGGACCCGGCCACAGGAAGCGCAGGAAACCGACCGGGCGTTCCGCTCGCATCGGGAGCAGTGCCGACCACCGTTCGGTGTCTTGTGTGGCAGACGGACCGCGCGGCCACACGACTCGCACGTCGGCAGGACGACCATGCCTGCTCCGTCGTCGACGAGCGCACGGGCCAGGTCCTGAACAGTCACCGGCACGTTCGCATGCCGCCCCTCGAGGACCCCCGGCTGCTTGATCAGCGCAAGCTCAAGAAGCCGCTGCGTCAGCGGCACCGGCGCGACTGAATGCACGATCTCGACGAGACGCTCGGGCGAGATCTCGGGAACAAGGGGGCGTACGAGGTCGACGACTTCCGCGACTCGCGGCTGCTGCGGAGGCTTCGCCACCGCGGCTACTTCGTCCGCGGCCGGCGGATCGTCGCGCGAACGGGGCGGAGATCGCCAATCGACCCGCGCGTCGCTTCTTCGCCCACGGCAACCGGGGCCGAGGCCTCCCGGCGAGTGATCGTCACGAGATCGTCGAGTGAACACTCCAGCGCATCGCACAGAGCAGCGAGGACGTCGAGACGCACCCGCTGGGGTGGCTGCGTCACCAGCCGATACACCTGCTCTCGGGACAGGTCGATGCCGCGGTCCTCGAGCAGAGGCTTCAGCTTGGAGGTCTGGAAGATCCCGCGCGAGGCCATCACACTGCGCAGATTCCATCCGGTATCGAGCTCAATGGTCATCAGCTTCTCCTTCGATGAGGGCCTTCAGGGCTTCGGCGAGCACCCGGTTCTTGTAGTCCGAACTGACAGAGGCGTAGATCGAGGTCGTCGACGCGTGCATGTGCCCGACCTGCTCCTGGACGAATCGATCGGCGTAGCCGAACTCCAGCAGGTGCGTCACATAGGAATGCCGGAGGCTGTGCAGCGTCAGATCCTTCGACAGGCCGGCCTCGTCCCGCAGCTCCGCGAATCTTCGGTCGAGATAACCGGCGGACAGACGCGTGCGGCGCTCGGTCACCCAGAGCGCGTCGAGGTCATCTCCGGGCGCGAAGCGCTCCCGGGCCTGCTCGAGCCATTGCTGCATGCCGGGCACCCACCAATCGAACTCCGGCACCAGCAGCACCGTGCGCCGTCGTGGTGCGCCGCCGCCCGCGGCCTTCGCCCACCGCACATGGATCGCACCAAAGCGCCCCCACTGGCGCATCTTCGCGTTGTGGTGCAGATCGACGGTATCGAGCATCACCGCCTCGGTGCGGCGCAGACCGAACGCGTACACCGTCTTCAGCAACTGGGCATCCCTCAGCGCGCCGAGCGCGCCCTTGCGGCCCGACGCCACGAGCAGCTCAACGCGGGCGTCGGCCGTGTCGAACAGGCGCTCCACCTCGTCATACGTGAACGGGCGACGCTTCCCATCGCCTTCGAACTCGAACCGGTGCGCCACTGTGTTCCACGGCAGACACACTTGCGAGGGGACGTCCCCGAACTCGCGATCGCAGATCTCCATCCAGTCGTACAACGGGTTCGTGAGGTAGTCACAGAACCCACGGATCGACCCATGATTGGCGCGCATCGTCGACAGCGTCCGAGTCCGGCCACCGGACTCCGCAGTGAACTCATCCACATCCGCCACCGTCCATTTCCACGGCGGCTTGTCCACGAAATCACGGAACCGGGTCACCGTCGCCGTCCGATTTCGGATCGTCTGATCACGAAGCCCCCGTGACAACTGCTGGTTCCGCCAGCCCTCGATCATCGCGTTGAATACCTGCTCCTCAGGGTTCGCCAGCGCGACGTTCGAAGCTGAAGTGATCAGTCGAAGCGCCGCTGGAGAAGCCCCAAAGTCTTGCATTAGATGCAACAAAGTATGGGACAGTGCATCACCATGTCAACTCAGGACTCGGCATCCGCAAGATCGCGCTGTTATGGTCAGAGCAGTTCGGCACCGAACAAGACGAATAGGCGTCGTTTGCAAACGTGAACAGTTGCATTCACTGCAACACGCGATGGTTCATCACACGGCGGCACTGGTCCGTCAACATCCGCAAGTTCCTCCCCGCCTTCGGCGACCTGGCGAGCCTCGTCGCAGCGGGGTCGCTCGCGCCCGAGGCCGCGCGAGTCCTGCGCGATGCGATGGGGGACGGACGGAGCGTCCTCGTGTCCGGCGCCACGCACGCAGGCAAGACCACACTCCTCGGCGCGCTGATCGCCGCGTGTCCGCCGCTCCACCGCATCGTCACGGTGGAGGAGACGTTCGAGCTCTTCGTCGACGCGCCCGACCTCGTTGCGATGCAGGGGCGTCAGCCGTCCCTCGAGGGAACGGGGGAGGTCACGCTCCGCCGGCTCGTGAAGGAAGCGCTGCGGATGCGCCCCGACCGCCTTGTCGTCGGCGAGGTGCGCGATGCCGAGGCCCTCGACCTGCTGCTCGCGCTCAACACGGGCGTGCCGGGCGCCGCGACGATCCATGCGAACTCCGCGCGCGAAGCGCTCACCAAGCTGAGCGCCCTGCCGCTGCTGGCCGGCCGCAACATCGACTCGGGATTCGTCCTTCCCGCCGTCGCGGGTTCCGTCGACCTTGTCGCGCATTGCGAACGCGACTCCGCTGGACGGCGACGCGTCGTCGAGATCGTGGAGCCCATCGGCGTGGTCGACGGCGTGATCGAGTGCCGCACGGTGTACACGTGCGGTGCGACGGTTGAGAGCCGCGGGGACTCGGCCGCATGACGCTCGTGTGGGGAGCGGTGCTCGGCGCGGGACTGGTGATGGTCCTGTCGCCGTGGCTGTGGCCGGTCCGCGAGAAGCAGACGGATGCCCCGCCCGGTCGCCTCGCGCGCCTGCTCGAGTCCGCCGGACTGTCGCGTGTCGCTCCGGGCACCTTGCTCGTCGCATGCGCCGCGGGCGCGGCGCTCGGCGGGGCGACCGCGTGGCTCGCGACGCAGGTGTGGGCGCTCGCGCTGGTGGCGGCCGTGGGCGGCGCTGCCGTGCCGCTCGCATGGCTGCGCGCTCGCCGACTGCGCCTCCTGCGAACGCGCCGCGGACTGTGGCCCGACGTATGCGACCTGCTCATCGCATCCGTCAGAGCGGGCATGTCGCTGCCCGACGCCCTCGCGAGCCTCGCCGATTCGGCGCCGACCTCTCTGCGGGCACCGTTCGAGCAGTTCGCACGGGACCTTGCGGCATCCGGTCACTTCGACTCGAGCGCGCAGCGGCTCAAGACGGCGCTCGGCGACCCCGTGGCCGACCGCATCGTCGAGACGCTCCGCATGGCACGCCAGGTCGGCGGCACCGAGCTCACGACCGTGCTGCGTGCGCTCGCGGCATCCGTACGCGCCGACGCTTTGCTGCGCGCAGAAGTCGAGGCCCGGCAGTCGTGGGTGCGCGGGGCGGCCGTGCTCGGCGTCGCGGCGCCGTGGATCATCCTCGCGCTCCTCGCGATGCGGCCCGAGGGGGCTCGCGCGTACGGCAGCCCGGAGGGCGTCGCGCTCATCCTCGGCGGCGCGGTCGTCTCGCTCGTCGCGTACCGCCTCATGATCCGGGTGGGGCGCCTCCCGGAGCCACGGCGGTGGTTCTCGTGACCGTCCTTGCAACCGACCTCGCTCTCGCGGTCGTGCTCGGCAGTGCGTTCGGGGTCGGCGTGTGTCTCCTGCTCGCACTGGTGCCGCGATGGGGCGCGCCGTCGCTCACGCGCCGCGTCGCCCCGTACCTGCGCGACATCACCGATCCTCGCGGTATGGCGTTCGTGCCGGAGCCCTTCGGTCTCCGTGCGCTCCTGCGAGAGGAGCGCGACCGGTGGGCGGCCCGGCTGGGCGGGTCGGCATCGATCGAGCGCCGCGTGCGCCAAGCGGGATGGGAGACGGATGCCACGGCCTTCCGCGGCCGTCAGCTCGTGTGGGCCGTGGCGGGTGTCGCAGCCGGGGGAGTGCTCGTCGTCGCGCTCGTGCTGCTCGGTCGCGCGGCGCCGGCCGCCGCGCTCCTTCCGCCGCTGTCCGGAGCGATCGCCGCGCTCGGCTGCGATCAGCTTCTCTCGCTCGCGGCACGGAAGCGGATCGAGCGCATCCAGGACGAGCTGCCGACCCTGCTCGAGTTCCTCGCGCTGTGCCTGTCGGCCGGCGAGGGCATCTTCGACTCGCTCCGCCGCGTCGCCGGCACCGGAGCGGGGGAGTTGAGTGCCGAACTCCGCGCGGTCGTCGTCGCGGTCGGCACCGGCTCGTCGCTCACCGATGCGCTCAACCGGTTGTCGCGTGACCTCGAGATTCCCGCGCTCACGCGGTCGGTCGATCAGCTCATCGCCGCGATCGAACGCGGCGCCCCTCTCGCGGATGTTCTCCACGCGCAGGCGCTCGACGCGCGCGAGGACGCCAAGCGCGCCCTCATCGAACAGGCGGGCCGCAAGGAGATCTACATGCTCGTGCCGCTCGTCTTCTTGATTCTGCCGCTGAGCGTGCTGTTCGCGGTGTTCCCGGGGATCTTCATGCTTCGCCTCGGAATCGGCTAGGTCGGAAGGAGACCACTCATGATCCGGAGTCTCATCTCACGCGCGGCGACTCGTCTGCGCGTCGTCGTCGACGACGAACGCGGCGACGTGCCCGGCTGGGTCCTGATCACTCTCATGACCGCGGGTCTGGTCGTCGCGATCTGGATGCTCGCGGGCCCGGCCCTCGCCGGACTGTTCGAGCAGGCGATCGAGCGCGTCTCCGGCTTCTGAGCATGTCCGACGTACGTGCGAGCGGACGGCAAGCGTTCGCGGTGGTCGTCGATCGAGTGCGTAGGCGCCTCGACCTCGATGACCGCGGCGCGAGCCCGGTCGAGTTCGTGCTCGTCGGGACGCTGCTCACCGTCGTCACGCTCGCCGTGTTGCAGTTCGGACTCGCGGTGTACGTGCGGAACGTCGTGCACGACGCCGCCGTCGACGGCGCGTTCCATGCGGCGCTCGCCGACACGTCGCTCCGAGACGGCGTCGATCGCACGCGCGAGATCGTGACGCGCGCGGTCGGCGCCGAGTTCGCCGACGACCTCGCGGCGCGAGAGACCGACCGCTTCGGGTATCCCGCGGTCGAGATCACAGTGCGAACAACCCTTCCGCTCATCGGTCTTCTCGGTGCACCACGGATGCTGGAGGTGACCGCACATGCACCCGTCGAGTCCTTCGACTGAGGTCACGGCGATCAAAGTCCCGCCCGACGATCCCGAGCGCGGGTCCGCCCCGCTCGAGTTCATCCTCGTGGGTCTCCTGATGCTCGTGCCCCTCGTGTACCTCGTCGTCGCGCTCGGTCTCATCCAGTCGCAGGCGCTCGGCGCCGAAGCCGGGGCGCGACACCTCGCCCGTGCCGTCGCCACGGCCGGTGACACCGCCGACGCCGACCGCCGTGCGGAGCGCGTACTCGATTCCGTGGCGGCCGAGTACGGGCTCGAGCGCGCGACCGTGGTCGTCGACGTCGAGTGTCTTCCGGCCGGGGGTGCGTGCCCTCGCGCGGGCGCGATGTTGCACGTGACGATCGCCGGCCGGGTGAGCCTCCCGCTCGTGCCTCCCGTGTTGGGCCTCGAACGGTTCGCGAGCATCCCGATCGAGGCGACGGCGGTGCAGAAGGTGTCCCGCACGTGGGGTGATGGCACGTGAGCGGCATCCGTCAGTTCCTCGCCCGCGTGCGCGCCGCCGCTGCGCACGACGACGAGGGGAGCGTTCTCCCGCTCACGCTCGGCTACGGCGTGCTCGCGCTCGTGGTCGTGCTGGTCTGCGCCGACGCGACAAGCCTCTACCTCGCGCAGAAGCGACTCGACGGTCTGGCGGATGCCGCGGCGCTCGCGGGCGCGGACGGCTTCATGTTCGACGTGGTCGACGGCGCTCCGGTCGCGAGCCTCACACCCGCAGGAGTGCGCTCACAGGCGGAAGCCGTCGTCGCCGACGTCGGGACGACGGCCGTCCTCGTCGATGCCGGCACTCCCGACGGGGTGTCGGCGCGCGTGACGGTGGCGGACACGTGGCGTCCGCCGATTCTCGCGCTGTTCGTGCCGGACGGCGTTCCGCTCGAATCGACCGCGACGAGTCGCACGGCGTTGCGCTGAGCCCATCGAAGACAAGACCGTCGTTCTCGAGCTCAGCCAGATCGGTGAGCAGCGCCGGCAGCTGATCGAGGTGCCAGACCCCTGCCGGCGCGCCACCGCGAGCGACGTGCCGCGCCGCAAGGGCCGCGACCAACCCGGTCGCCCGACTCTGGCTTCGGCCGCGCACCCACCACGCTGCGCGCCGGCCGGCGTCCTCGGCCTCCGCGAGCACGACGAAGTCCTCGCCGCCGATCGGCAGACGCCCGCTCGCGCCCGTAAGTGCGGCCCGCACGGCACGGCTCCTGAGCACGCGCCGTCCGAGCTGCGAGCGCCCGAAGCCGAAGAGCAGCCACGTCAGCACTCGCGAGTCCAGGCAGAGGCGCGTCGTGACGCTCGGCACACCCAGTGTCCGTCGGAGCGAGACTTGGTCGGCGAACGGCATGTCGTGGGCGGTTCGCCGCCCGATGCCGGGCACGTCGACGCGGCGGGCGCTGTGGTGCGCCGCATCCGGTTCGAGGATCCCGTCGATCGTCCAGCGCACCGCCTCGGCACCGTGCTCCTCGCGTGCTCCGACCATCACCGTGAGGTCGACGCTCTCGGCGTGCCCGCCGAGAGCCGAGACCGCCTGTCGTGCGAGCACGTTCGTGAGGCCGGGCGCGACGCCGACACTCAAGACGATGCTCGCACCACGCTTCCGCGCGATCGGCGCGAGCGCCTCGACGTTCGCGAACTGCTCGGCCGACGCGGTCACGTCGACGACGGAAACGCCCTCCTCGAGGCACACCGCGTGGAGCGAGCCGTCGGGCACGTCCACGCACAGCACGACCACGCTCGGTCGCCAGCGGCGGAGCGCGGCCCGAACGCTCGAAGCGTCGGTGACATCCACGCGCACCGCGGTGTGCGGTCCCTGCTGCGACGGATGCCGCGAGCCCACCAGCACGCGGAGTCGGGGATCGCCCGCGAGGCGCTCCGCCGCGATCGACCCGACACGACCCGATCCGCCCACCACGAGGATCCGGCGTATCGCGTCGCCGGCTTGCCCGCGCGGGGACACGTCGCTCATGGCCGCCCCGTTCAATGCAGCGGCCCCTCGGGCAGCGCACTCGAGTCGATGCGACCCGGTGCGATGAAGATCAGCGACACGGCAGCCGCTCCGATCGCGGCGATCGCGAGCGCGCCGAATCCGCGGCCGAAAGCGCCCGCGTCGAGCAGCGGTGCCGATGCGGCGCCGATGACGGATGCCACGGCGGCCACGCCGAACGCACCTCCGATCTCGTGGCCGGTGTTGACGATGCCCGACGCGAGTCCCGCCTCGTGCACGTCGACGCGCGCGAGGGCGCTCGCGGTCGCGGTGAGGAACGCAGGCCCGAGCCCGAACGACACGAGCACGAGTCCCGCGATGAGGGGGTACCAGAGCGTGGACGAACCGTCGAGCTGTGTGAGCACGAGCCCGCCCGCGGCGGTGATCGCGAACGCCACCGCCGCCACGAGGCGCACCGAGAAGCGGGCGAGCGCGCGCGACGCGAGGTGCGCCGAGATCACCGTTGCGATCGCCGACGGCAGGAACGCGAGACCCGCCTGGAACGGATCGAGCCCGACCACCTGCTGCAGGTACATCGACGCGAGGAAGAACATCGACAGCATCGCTGCGCTCGCGAGCAGCATGAGCGCGAGCCCGGTCACGACCGGTCGCTGACGCAGCACGCCGAGCGGCATGAGGGGCGCCGGATGCCGTCGCTCCTGCATGGCGAAGAGCACGAGCGCGAGGAATGCGACGCCGAGCCCCAGTGCGGTCGACCACGCCGCGGCGAGACCCTCCGCGTCATCGCCGGCCCCGAGTCCGCTCAGCGCGACGACGAGCGCCGCCGCGAAGACCGTCGCGAGCACGCCGCCTACGACGTCGATCCGCCCTCCGATTCCGCGTGACGCCGGCAGCATCGCCGACAGCAGCGCGATGAGCGCCACGCCGATCGGCACGTTGACGAGGAAAATCCATCGCCACCCCGGACCTGAGGCGAGCAGTCCGCTCGCCATGAGCCCGACAGCGAAACCGGATGCGCCGATGCCCGCCCACACGCCGAGCGCGCGCGTGCGCGCGGCTCCGGTGAACAGTGCCGAGACCGACGCGAGCGCCGCGGGCGAGATGAGCGCCGCGCCGACGCCCTGAGCGGCGCGGCCGGCGATGAGCAGACCGCCATCGGGCGCCAGACCGCACAGGGCCGAGCTGATCGTGAAGACGGCCAAGCCGCTCACGAGCAGTCGCCGCCGACCCAGGACGTCCGCGAGCCGGCCGCCGAGCAGCATGAGGCCGCCGAACGCGACGGCATATGCCGTGATGACCCACGTCAGAGCGCCCGTGTCGAGACCGAGGTCGCGGCCGATCGAGGGAAGCGCGATGTTCGCGGCGGTGACATCGAGCACGAGCATGAACTGCGCGACGCACAGCAGTGCGAGCACGACCCAATCGCGGGTCGTCGGGACGGCCGGGGAAGAGTCGGGTGACGTGCGGCCGGCCGGTCTTTGGGTGCTCACGGGGGACCTCCTCTGGTGTGGCTTGCCATGAACAAGCGTTCACGATACGCTCGTGAACATCGATTCACAACCCCGATGGGAGAAAAACCATGACGACGCTCACCTTCATCGCCTCGTACCGCGTGCACGACGGGCACCTCGACGCCGTGCGCGCACTCGCAGCCGAGTACGCCGACCTCGTCGAGCGGGAGGAGCCGCGGTGCATCAGCCTCCGGCTCCACTTCAGCGAGGACGGATCACGATTCGTCCATCTGGCGGAGATGCGCGACTCGGATGCGATGGAGTCGCATCTCGCGCTCGTGGCCCCGTTCATCGAGGGCTCGGCCGACGACCTCGTGGCGGAGCAGCTCATCGTCATCGGCGAGCCCGGCCCGCGGCTGCAGGGCGCGCTCGAGCGCAATGCGGCTGCCGGTACCACCGTCGCGGTGTTCGCACAGCCCGGTTTCGGATTCGATCGCATCCCGGCGCTCGCCGGCTGAGCGTGCGATCGGTCGCGGGTCGGGGCGGCGCTAGCCTGTCTACGTCATGCATCAGCTCACATCGACAGGTCGGCGTCGTGCCCGCCCCGCGCTCGACTGAGGCGACCTCGCGCCTGCGCGCGGATCTACTCGGGCACGCACGCACGCTCGTGCGCCGCGACGGACCTTCGGCGCTCACGATGCGGGCGCTCGCGCAGGAGGCCGACTGCGCGGTCGGACTCCCGTACAAGGTCTTCGCCGACCGGGAAGAGATCGTGATCGAGCTCATCAAGCTCGAACTCGACGACCTCGTCGCGCAGTTCGACGAGTGGCTCGCAGGGAGCGAGCAGCACTCGGTCTCCGCGAACCTCGACCGCTACGCGACCATCCTGCTCGATTCCCCGGCGGCGGCGCTGGTGCACGCGGAGCTCATGGGTGCTCGCGTCGTCGACGACCGTCTCGCCGCGGCCACGCGCGACTCCGCGTTCATCGCATCGCTTCACACCGCCGTGCCCGAGTATCTGCGGCTCGAGCAGCGGCGAGGGCGCGTGCGGACCGACGTCGATGCGGAAGCGTTCGGTTTCCTCATCACAGGTGCGATCCACAACCTCATCGCCGCGGGGTCCGTGTATCCGCGTCCCAGCCGTGCCGAGCTCTCCGCGATCCTCGAGCACATCGCACAGACGATCACCTGACGCCTGCCCCGCCGCGCGACACTGCGCCATTCACCCAGAGCGCGCGACGGGACCGGACCCGCGTGGCGGCTGCTTGCGCAGCTCCCACGGCATCGGCGCCCCCGATCGCATGCCCGGGCCGTGCGAGCGCACGTACGCCATGTGGATGCGCTGCGCCGCCTCGCGCAGCGTCGTCGCCCAGCCGATGACCTCGCCGCGCCACACCGCGCGATAGCGGACCTCTTGCCCGTTCATGACGCGCCGGATCTCGATCGTGCCGTACTCGGTGCCGTCGGGAGCGATCATGCGCCACGTGCCCGTCGGACCCTCGACCGCAGCGAGAACAGGATGCCAATCGCCGACCAACCGGAGTTCCCCTTTCTCCGGCCGACGACACCAGGATAGGACGCGACCACCGACACGACAGCACAGGTCCCTCGCGCTGTCGAAACCCGCACGCGCGGTCGTCGCGAAATGCCGCGGATGCAGGAAACCGCAGCGCGAGCGCGTAGACGACCCCTCCCGGGCTGCGGGCTACCGCACCCGCGGAACGAACCGCGGCACCCACCGCACGAACCCGTACGCACCGACGAGCCCGATCACGCCCATCGCGCCCGTCGCGATCGACAGCGACGTCGCGGCGGCGATGCCCGACACGAGCAGCGGCGCGAGCGCGCCGCCCGCGTCGGTGAGCGTGCGCCACGAGCCCAGGAACGGCGCAGGGTCGGCCGGTGGCGCGACATCCGCTCCCAGCGTCAGCAGGATGCCGCTCGACAGACCGTTCCCGACGCCCAGCACCGCCCCGAACATCGCGAACCACATCGCCGCCGAGTCGAGGTCGTGCGTGAAGGCCAGCGCGAGGAACCCGGCGCCCATGAGCACCATCGCCGGAAGCGCCGCCCACAGGCGGCCGAAGCGGTCCATCACCTGGCCGCTCGCGTAGAAGAGGGCGAAGTCGATGGCGCCCGCGACTCCCACCACGAGCGCGATCGTCTGGGCGTCGAGCCCCAGCGACACGCCCCACAGCGGCAGGACGACCTGGCGCGCCGAACGCACGGCCGACAGCGACGCCGCGGCCAGCCCCAGGCGCGACAGCACGGTCCGGTGCCGCCACATCGTGCGGAACACCCCGACGCGATCCGCCGTCGGGATCGAACCCGTCACCGCCTCGCCCGTGTCCTCGCTGATGGTGTCGTCGGCCGGCGTGTGCATCGCCGGCGGCGGGGCGGCGGGGGCCGCATCCGCCATGAACGCTGTCTCGGGGTCGCGCCCGAACGTCACGAGGAGCCCGGTCGCGAGCAGACACACGCCGAAGAACCAGATCGCCGCGTGCGGGTCGCCGAACAGTGCGAGCAGGCCCGCCGCGATGAACGGCCCGACGAACACGCCGAGGCGGTAGCTGCCGCCGAGCAGCGACAGCGATCGCGCGCGGAACGACAGCGGCACGCGCGTGGTCATGAACGAGTGGCGCGCGAGTCCGAAGGCGGCGGCGCTGAATCCGATGAGCAGAACGGATGCCGCGAACACCCCCAGCACAGGGGCGAGCGCCATCGCGACGACGCCGACGAGCGAGACACCGGCGGCGATCATCATCGTGAGCCGCTCGCCGACGCGCGCGACCGCCCATCCGGCCGGGAGGTTGCCGATGAGCTGGCCGACGACGAGGGCGGATGCCACGAGCGCCGCCACCGGGACGCTCGCGCCCAGATCGGCGGCGATCACCGGGATGAGGGGGAGCACCGCGCCCTGACCGATGCCGTAGAGGAGGGTCGGACCGTAGATCATCGGCGCGAACTGCCACAGCAGCTTCCGTGCATCGTCAGCTGGGCGTTCGGTCACGACCATCCACGTTAGTCTGGAGTGTCATGCTCGAATTCGATCCGTCCGACGACATCCAGGCCCTGCGCTCCACGTTCGCCGACATCAAGGCGGTGGTCGACGTGCCCGCGCTCGAGGCCGAGATCGCGCGGCTCAGCGAGCAGGCCGGCGCCCCCGATCTGTGGGACGACGTCGAGAAGGCGCAGAAGATCACGAGCGCACTGAGCCACCGGCAGTCCGAGCTCAAGCGCATCACCGACGTCGAGCGGCGTCTCGACGACCTCGACGTGCTCGTCGAGCTCGCCAACGAGATGGACGACGAGGATGCCGCCGAAGAGGCGCGCCGCGAGATCGCCGAGCTGGAAGACATCGTCGGTCAGCTCGAGGTGCAGACGCTGCTCGACGGCGAGTACGACGACCGCGCCGCCGTCGTGACGATCCGCTCCGGCGCGGGCGGCGACGACGCGACCGACTTCGCCGAGATGCTGCTGCGCATGTACCTGCGGTGGGCCGAGCGTCACAAGTACCCCGTCAAGGTCATGGACACGTCGTATGCCGAGGGTGCGGGCATCAAGTCCGCGACGTTCGAGGTCGACGCGCCCTACGCGTACGGCACCCTCTCGGTGGAGGCCGGCACGCATCGCCTCGCGCGCATCAGCCCGTTCGGCTCGGCCGACAAGCGCCAGACGTCGTTCGCCGCCGTCGAGGTCATCCCCGTGATGGAGGAGGCGCAGGAGGTCGACATCCCCGAGAGCGACATCCGCGTCGACGTCTTCCGGTCGTCGGGCCCCGGCGGCCAGTCCGTCAACACGACCGACTCGGCCGTGCGCATCACGCACATCCCGACCGGCATCGTCGTGTCGATGCAGAACGAGAAGTCGCAGATCCAGAATCGCGCGGCCGCCATGCGCGTGCTGCAGACGCGCCTCCTGCTGCTCAAGCGCGAAGAAGAGGCCGCCAAGAAGAAGGAGCTCGCCGGCACCATCACCGCGAGCTGGGGCGACCAGATGCGCTCGTACTTCCTCTACGGCCAGCAGCTCGTGAAGGATCTGCGCACCGGCTACGAGGTCGGCAACCCCGCGATGGTCTTCGACGGAGACCTCGACGGCTTCATCTCGGCCGGCATCCGCTGGCGCAAGCGCAAGTCCGAAGAGGACTGACACCGAGTCCCGATCGCCGGGATGAGACGGATGCCGCCCCGGCGGGTGTCGCTGGGCGACCGCTCGGCCTGCGCGCTTAGGCTCGTTAGGCCATGATCCGGTTCGAAAACGTCACGAAGCGCTATCGCGGCACGTCGAAGCCCGCCCTCAGCAAGGTCGACTTCGAAGTGCAGCGCGGGGAGTTCGTGTTCCTCGTCGGTGCTTCGGGCTCCGGCAAGTCCTCGTGCCTGCGCCTCATCCTGCGCGAAGAGACCCCGAGCGACGGCCGCGTGGTCGTGCTCGGCCGAGACCTGAGGACACTGTCGAACCGCAAGGTGCCGTACTTCCGGCGCCACATCGGCGCCGTGTTCCAGGACTTCCGTCTTCTTCCGAACAAGACCGTCTTCCAGAACGTCGCGTTCACCCTTCAGGTCATCGGGTCGTCGCGCGGGTTCATCCACCAGGCCGTGCCCGAGGTGCTCGCGCTCGTGGGCCTGTCCGGCAAGGAGAAGCGCTTCCCGCACGAACTGTCCGGCGGCGAGCAGCAGCGCGTCGCGATCGCCCGGGCGCTCGCGAATCGGCCGCAGGTGCTCCTCGCCGATGAGCCGACCGGAAACCTCGACCCGGCGACCTCGGTCGACATCATGCAGCTGCTCGCGCGCATCAACGACGGCGGCACGACGGTCGTGATGGCGACGCACGAGGCCGGCTTCGTCGACCAGATGCAGCGCCGCGTGATCGAGCTGCGTGACGGCGAGATGGTGCGCGACGAGCGTCATGGCGGGTACGGCGACACGTCGAGCCTGCCGAGCCTCGCGCCCATGCCCGAGCGGGGAGCCGCCGCCGTCGCCGCGCTCACCGCGGTGCTCGAGCTCCAGCGTGAGATCAACGAGAGTGGGGTGGTCGACCTCGAGCCGGCCGCCGAGGCGGCCGCGACGGCCGCCGCGGAGGCCGCGGCCCCCGAGATCCTCACGCCCGAGCCGGAGCTCGAGCCCGAGATCGAGGCCGAGCCGGTCGTGGACCCGGAAGGTGCGGCATCCGTCGCGTCCCGCGGTCGGCCGGCACCCGCTCCCGAGGCCGAGACGGCCGAAGAGGAGACGGATGCGGCAACCGCCCCTGCACCGCGCACCGCGCCCGTGCCGGTCGCGGACATCCCCGAGGTCGAGGTCGCCGAGCTCGGGCTCGCCGATCGCCTGGGGCTCGCGGATGCCGAGAACGACGAGGAAGTGGGTCCCACGACGTGAGGGTCGGACTCGTCATCACGGAGGCGCTGACCGGCCTCCGCCGCAACGCCTCGATGGTCATCTCCGTTGTGCTCGTCACGTTCGTGTCGCTCACGTTCGTCGGCGCGGCGATGCTCATGCAGATGCAGATCGGCACGATGCGCGATTACTGGGTTGATCGCGCGCAGGTCGCGGTGTACATGTGCACGTCGATTTCGCAGGCGACCACATGCGTCGACGGCGCCGCGGGCGAGGAGCAGATCGCCGCCGTGCGCGAGAAGCTCGAAGGGCCTGCGCTGTCACCTCTCATCCGCGAGATGCGCTTCCTCAACCACGAAGAGGCGTATGAGGAGCTGCTCGAGCTCGTCGGCGAGGACAACGCGAGCGTGCTCACCCCCGATCAGGTCAACGAGACCTTCCGCATCACGCTCGTGGACCCGACGCAATCGGATGTCATCGTCGAGGCGTTCCGCGGAGAGCCGGGCGTCGAAGAGGTGCAGGACCAGCTGCAGTACCTCGATCCGCTGTTCTCGGCCCTCACCGTGGCGACCTACATCGCCGTCGGGATAGCGGCGCTCATGCTCATCGCGGCGGTACTGCTGATCGCCACGACGATCCGCCTGTCGGCGTACGCGCGAAGGCGCGAGATCGGGATCATGCGACTCGTCGGCGCGTCGAACGGGTTCATCCAGTCGCCGTTCGTGCTCGAGGGCGTCTTCGCGGCGCTCTTCGGCTCGGTGCTCGCGAGCGCCGCCGTCCTCGCCGGCGTGCGGTTCGGCGTCGAGGATTACCTGCGCGGGCGCATCGAGTTCGTCACGACGTGGGTGGGGCTGTCCGATGCCTGGCTCGTCGTTCCCGTCCTCATCCTGATCGGTGTCGTGCTGGCGGCGTTCTCGGCGGGCTTCGCCATCCGGCGCTGGCTGCGCGCCTGACCGGACTCGCGCGTCGGCTAGACTGACACGCTGCCGTGCGCCCGGTGCGGCACTCGATCAAGGAGTCACGTCATGCCCAAGGAACGCGGTGAGAAGGTCATCGCGACCAACCGTCGCGCGCGGCACGACTACACCATCGAGAAGACGTACGAGGCGGGGCTCGTGCTCACCGGCACCGAGGTCAAGTCGCTGCGACAGGGTCGCGCGAACATCAACGACGGGTACGCCTACATCGACGGCGGCGAGGCGTTCCTCGACGCGGTGCACATCCCCGAGTACGCCCAGGGTCACTGGACCAACCACGCCGCCAAGCGCACGCGCAAGCTCCTGCTGCACAAGGACGAGATCATCAAGCTCTCGCACGAGGTCTCTGCGGGCGGTTACACGCTCGTGCCGCTCAAGCTGTACTTCTCAGACGGTCGCGCGAAGGTCGAGATCGGCGTCGCCAAGGGCAAGCGCGAGTACGAGAAGCGCCAGACGATCCGCGAGCGAGAAGACAAGCGCGAGGCCGAGCGCGCGATGCGCACCCGCAACCGCCTGGGCGAGTGACGCGGGGCGCGGCATCCGCGCAGGCGGGATCAGCGCGCGCTGAACCGAGCCTCGATCGCCGCCGTCACCACGATGTCTTCGGGCTGGAGGCTGATGGCCGGTGCGCCGCCGCCCGCATCCGCCGCCGAGAACGCGGCCCGCGCCATGAGCGGTCCTTTCGCCATGGGCTGCGACTCCTCACGCGCGAGGAGCCCGACGTCGGCGATCTGCAGCGGCGACACCGTGCCGAGGCCCAGCGCCGACGCGTATGCGGTCGCTCGCGCGACGGCGACGTGCACGGCTTCGGCGGCGGTGTCGCGCTCGACCGCAGCGCGGGTCTCGGGCGTGAGCTGCCACTCGATCCAGCCCAGCTGGACGCCCTCGCGCTCGGCCACCTCGCCCGCCCACCACGACAGCGCGGTGAAGTCGCGGAAGGTGGCGGTGAAGTCGACGGATGCGTGGTGCACGGGCGCGAGGCGTCGGCCCTCCGGATGCCACGGCCGCTCCGACCACACCGACACGCGCCGGCTCGTCCACTCCTCGACCGTCCCGTCCGCCTTGCGCGTGGCGAGGTCGTCGCGCACGGGCTCGCTCAGCGCGGCCATGCGCTCGACGACGGCTCCGCGCTCGGGGCCTTCCGCGCGCACGGTCAGGTGCGCGACCGCGCGCTCGGGCTGCAGGCGTGTCTCGTGCTCACCGCGCACCGAGATCGTGACTTCGCTCATGGACGAGAGCCTACGCGGCGGGGGGCGTGTCAGCGGCCGGCGTCGGGCGACGTGATGTAGTCGAGGTACTCGGGTTCGGCGGCCCACCGCACGGCGAAGGGCGTGAACAGGAATGCGCCGCCGGGACCGCTCGTCCGGCTCGTGAAGAGGGTCGAGCCCGTGGCATCCGTCTCACTCCTCGTCCACCCCGTCTCCTCGAGGTGGAGCATCGCGCTCACGGCGTTGTAGGAGTCGATGCGGGCCCAAGCGAGGTCGATGACGTTGTCGGTCGCGACCTCGGGGCCGGCGCCCCACCGGCACACGATGAAACCCTCCGGCGTGCCGCCGGGGAAGTCGTCGAAGGGACGCGCGCCGATCGGCTCGTCGACCGTGCTCCACGAGATCCAGCCGTTGGAGCGGGCGAGTGCCTGGAACTCCGACGTCGACGTGTTCTCGCACGTCGCCGCCGCGGGCGTCGGTGCCGTCGTCGGTGTGGGTGAGGAACTGGTGGTCGGCGTCTGCGTCGGCGACGGCGACGTCGTGCGGGTCGGGGTCGCCGTGGGCGTCGCGGTCGGCGTCGGACGGGGCACGGCGAACACGAGGATCAGCACGAGCGCGGCCACGGCGGCGGCAGCGCCGCCGGCGATGATCCAGAGGCGGGTGGTCGTCACCGATCGAGCGTAACCGTTCCGGATGCCGCGGCCCGCCGTCGCCGCGCGGGGGTGGCACACCACCCGCGTCGGCGCAACCCCGACCCGCGGCCGCGCCGGGTGCTCTAGCGTCGGTCGCAGAGGAACGTACGAGTTCGTCCGGGAGGCACGATGTCTCGCAACGTGAGGGAGCTGCGCTGCACCCCCGAGGACGTGTTCCGCGTGCTCGGCGACGGCTGGCTCTACCCGTCCTGGGTCGTCGGCGCGTCGCGCATGCGCGAGGTCGACGAGGCCTGGCCGCAGGAGGGCGCGGAACTGCACCACTCGGTGGGCGTGTGGCCCCTGCTCATCAACGACAAGACGGTCGTCGAGCAATGCGACCCGCCCCGTCGACTGGTCCTTCGCGCCCACGGCTGGCCGCTCGGCGAGGCGCGCGTGACCATCGACGTCAAGCCGCGCGGCGAGAGGTGCGTCGTGCGCATCCAGGAAGAGCCGATCGCGGGGCCGGGGATGCTCGTGCCCACACCGATCATGGATGTCCTCCTGCACTGGCGAAACGACGAGACCCTGCACCGTCTCGCATACTTGGCCGAGGGCATGGGTCAGCGCAGCGCCGAGCAGAGCACGGGGGAGCGCGAGATGCAGGCGAACGGGCAGAAGGGGCCGAAGAAGGGGTGAGCATGGCGGCGCGCCGCGGATCGACGGAATTCGACGCGGTCGTGGTGGGCGCGGGTCCGAACGGACTCGCGGCGGCGGTCACGCTCGCGCGCGCAGGGCTCCGCGTGCGGGTGTTCGAAGCGGCCGACCAGGCCGGCGGCGGCGCGTCGACACGCGAGCTCACGCTGCCGGGCTTCCACCACGATGTGTGCTCGGCGGTGCATCCGCTCGCCTTCGAATCCCGCTTCTTCCGCGAGTTCGGCCTTCGCCGGCGCGTGGAGTTCGCCATCCCGGAGGTGTCGTTCGCGCATCCGCTCGACGGCGGTCGTGCGGGTATCGCGTATCGCGATCTCGATCGCACGGCCGAGGCACTCGGTGCCGACGGCCGCGCATATGCCGGACTGCTGGGTCCACTCGTCGAGCGCTCGACGCGCGTGGCCGACTTCACGGGCTCGTCGCTCCTGCGGATTCCGCCCGACCCCGTCACGGCGGTCGCCTTCGGCCTGCGGGCACTCGAACAGGGAACGCCCGTGTGGAACGCGCGCTTCCGCGAAGACGCGGCCCCCGCGATGCTCGTAGGCGTCGCGGCGCATACGATCCTGCATCTTCCGAGCCTCGCGGCCGCGGGCGCCGGACTCGCTCTCACGACGTACGCCCACGCGGGCGGCTGGCCGATCCCGATCGGCGGAAGCCAGTCGATCATCGACGCGCTGGTCGACGACCTCCGCGCGCACGGGGGAGACGTCGTGCTGGAGCATCCGGTCACGGCCCTCGCGGAGCTGCCGAGCGCTCACGCGACGCTCCTCGACGTCACGCCGCGCGCGCTCGTGCGCCTCGCGGGCGATGCGATGCCCGACGGCTACCGCCGCGCGCTCGAGCGCTTCCGCTACGGCGGCGGCGTCGCGAAGGTCGACTTCGCCCTGAGCGAGCCCGTTCCATGGGCCGATCCCGATGTGCGGCGGGCGGGGACCGTGCACCTCGGCGGCACACGGGCCGAGGTCGCGGATGCCGAGAACGAGGTCGACCGCGGGCGCCTGCCCGATCGCCCGTACGTGCTCGTATCGCAGCCGTCGCTCTTCGACCCGAGTCGTGCGCCCGACGGCAAGCACACGCTGTGGACGTACACGCACGTTCCGGCCGGCAGCACCGCCGACCGGCAGGAGGCGGTGATCCGGCAGATCGAGCGCTTCGCGCCGGGCTTCCGCGACACGATCCTCGCGGTGAGCTCGCGCACCGCGGTCGACGTCGAGCGGCACAACCCGAACTATCCCGGTGGCGACATCGCGGCGGGAGCCCCCACGCTGTGGCAGATGGTGCGCCGGCCGGTGCTCAGCACCGACCCGTGGCGCACGCCGATCCCCGGCGTATACCTCGCGTCCGCATCCGCCGTTCCCGGGCCCGGTGTGCACGGTCTCCCCGGCTGGTACGCGGCGCGCAGCGCGCTGCGGCACGAGTTCGGCACGCGTGCGCTGCCCGACCTCTCGCCGCGCACAGGAGGCTCGTCATGAGCGAGGAAGGGCCCGTCGTCGTCATCACCGGGGCATCGAGCGGCATCGGACGCGCCACCGCGCACGAGCACGCGACGCGGTGCGCGGCTCGTGCTCGCTGCGCGCAACGAGGACTCGCTCGAGACGGTCGCCGAGGAGTGCCGGGCTCTCGGCGCCGAGGTGCGGGTGATCCCGACGGATGTCTCGCAGCAATCCGACGTGCATGCGCTCGCGGTGGGCGCCGTGGCCGAGTTCGGGCGCATCGACGTGTGGGTGGGCAACGCCGGCGTCTTCGCATACGGGTCGTTCGAGCAGCTCTCCGAGGCCGTGTTCCGGCAGGTCATCGAGACCAACCTCATGGGCCAGGTGCACGGCGCGCGGGCGGTGCTGCCGTACTTCCGGCGGCAGGGCTCGGGCACGCTCGTGCTCGTCGGTTCGCTGTACTCGCGCGTGAGCTCGCCGATGATCTCGCCGTACGTGGCGAGCAAGTTCGGCGTGCTCGGGTTCGCGGAGTCGCTCAGGCAGGAGCTGCGGGGGAGCGGCATCCGGGTTCGCGTGATCCTGCCCGCTACGGTCGACACGCCTATCTACCAGAACGCCGCCAATGTGACCGGCCGGCACGTGCACCCGCTTCCGCCGGCCAGCTCTCCCCGGCGCGTCGCACGGGCGATCGTGCGTGCGCCGGACACGCGGCGCACCGTCCGATTCGTGGGACGGGTCCAGACCGTGGCGCTCCTGCCGCACCGGATGGCCCCGAGGGTCTACGACACCGCAGTGAGGCTCTCCAAGGAGAGGGTCGAGCTGCGGGGGACGGATGCGGATCTGACGGTGGGCACCGTATTCGAGCCGCCGTCCGCGGCCGGCGGGGTCACCGGCGGATGGAGATCCGTCGGCGCGAGGATCGGCGCGGCCGCCGCCGTGTCGGCGATCTTCGCGCTGCTCGTCGCGGGCGGTCGGCTCGTCTCACGCGCGGGTCAGCGGTAACCCTCCAGCTGCGTGCGCTCGTCGGCGACGCGCACCCCGTAGCGATAGGCGAGCTTGCCGCCCAGCCACCCCGAGACGCCGAGCGCCGCGAGGGCGACGATGCTCAGGATGAACCCGACGATGCTCACCTCGTCGTCGTCCGAGTTGAGCCGCACGATGAGGTTGATCAGGAATACCACCACGACGCCCAGATTGAGCGACATGTGGATCAGCGCGGTGCGGTGTGCGGCGCTGCCGCGGGGGAGCTGCAGGAAGTCGAGGAACCCCCAGATCGCCGCGAGCACCGCGCCGATGAGGCCGATGAGGATGAGGATCCACGCGGCGGTCACGTACGGAGTGGGGTCCTCCGCCGCGAAGCCGATGATGTCGAACACGAGGCTCGCGACCCACACCCCGATCGGGATCGTCACGAGGATCGGATGGAACGGATGCCCGTACGGGCCGGCCAGCGGTGTGCGAGGCTGCTTCGCCCGCTGCTGGGGCGTGTTCTGCGGAGCTGACTGCGTCATGAGTCCAGTCGAGCACCCGCCGCGACATGGGGCACAGGGTATTGACAGGGCGGCCGGATGCGGTCATGTGAGCGGGAATGGCGCGGGTGCGGCATCCGTTGTATCCTGTGATGCTCGGATGCCCCGGCATCGAGCATTGACAACTCCACAGTGTGACAGCGGCCGCTCCATGAGGAGCACTCCCTGACTTCAGGGCACGGGGATGATCGGTTTCGACATCGCCTGTGAATCTGCGTGAAGCGGGCCGAGGATGCAGGGTTATCTCGTGAACGCCCCCTGCAAACCAATAACTGCCGAACAGAAGCAGTCTGACTTCGCCCTCGCTGCCTGAGCAGCGAGCCCGAGTCCGTCAGTCCGTGATTGATCCCGTCACGGTTCCTGGCGTCATCTAGGGATCTTGCTGCGTGACGACGCCTGAGCGTCACGCGGGACTCTCATCAGGCTGGGCTCGTCGACTTAGGTGTCTGTGACAAAGGTCGGAGCCGAGCAGAACGCCTTCACAGACTGCGCCCGGAGAAGCCGCAGGCTCTCAGCGATGGACGGGGGTTCGATTCCCCCCATCTCCACGGTGCCGCTGTCACAGGAGTTTCGGGCCCGGCTCCCGCCGATTCGGTGGGGGTCGGGCCCTTTTCATCGGTCTTTTATGCTTCTGAGAGCCCGCACGCTCGCGGATGATGGGGCCGTGACCACTCTTCGATGGATCGGCGTCGACGAGCCGAACTCGGACCGTTCGGCGAGCTCTCGGTATCCGGGGCTCTTCCTGCGGCTCGGCGGTGATTGACTGCGACGAAGGCCCGGCCCGCCGATCGGCGAGACCGGGCCTTCGTCGGATCGTCAGCTCTCGTCGACGGGAACGACGTCGGGGTACTGCTCGAGCCAGGCCTCGATGGCCTCGGCCTCGCGACCCTCGCCGTACTCGTTCACGACGAGGTCCTCGAGCGTGCCGTACTCGGCGTCGTCGAGACGGATGCCGCCGATGAGGTCCGCGGCCTCGGCGCAGCGCGCCGAGAAGCCCTCGGTGCCGAGGAAGTGGAGCGACTCGGGCTCGCCCATCGCGCCCTTCGGGTCTTCGAGGTCCTTCAGGTCGTACGCGTCGTTCGCCCAGAACGGACGCCACGACGTGACGACGATGTCTTCCTGAGCGGCGACGGCGTTCGACAGCTCGGTCGTCATCGCGACGGTGGAGGAGGTGATGAGCTCGTACTCGTCCTCGAGGCCGTATGCCGGGATCATCGAGTCCTGCGTCTGCGCCGTGAGGCCCGCGCCCGGCTCGATGCCGACGATGCGGCCGCCGAAGCGGTCGGCGTTGCCGGCCAGGTCTTCGATCGAGTCGATGTCGACGTAGCTCGGGACGGCGATGGTGAGCTTCGCGTTGTCGTAGTACGCGCCCAGATCCTCGATCGAGTCGCCGTACCGCTCCATGTAGGACGCGTGGGTCAGCTCGGGCCACGCGGACGGGTAGATGTCGACGTCGCCCTGCGCGAGACCCGTGTAGAGCGGGCCCGCCTCGGTGAGCGTTTCCATCTCGACGTCGTAGCCGAGCGCCTCGAGCCGGTTCTCCAGCAGGTAGGCCGTGCTCAGGCCGTCCGTCCACGACGGCAGGAAGCCGAGGGTGATCGTGTCGCAGCTCTCACCGGAGCCGCCGTCCGCGGCATCCGATCCGCCGTCGTTCGCACCGCAGCCGGTCAGCACCAGCGTCGCGGCGGCGCCCAGGGCGAGGACGCCGGTGAGGTTTCGCTTCGTCATGTGATTCATTCGGTCACGCATGTTCTTCACTCGTTTCGTTTCTCTCTCGGTGTGGCGGCGCGGGTCGCATGCCCGCGCGCGGCCGTCAGCCGGTCTTGACCGGCTGCCTCATGGACGAAGCGTCGTTCTCCTTCGCCTGAGTCTGATTCCCTCGTGACTGCGCGGACGCGGGCTGCGCCGTGCGCGCGGCCGCGCGTCGGCGAGCGGCGATCCCGATGAGGGACGAGGGGTGATCGGTCGGGGTACCCAGGGCCGCGGTGACGCGATCGAGGTAGACCGCGATGATCACCACCGCGAGTCCGGCTTCCACGCCGATCGCGAGTCGCGCGGTCGAGACCGACTGCACGACGAGCTTTCCGAGGCCGTCGGCGCCGACGATGCCGGCGAGCACCGCCATCGACAAGGCGAGCATGATCACCTGGTTGACGCCGGCCATGATCGTGGGCATCGCGAGCGGGAGCTGGATGCCCCGCAGGATCTGGCCGGGCTTCGCGCCGAACGCGTTGCCGGCCTCGACGGTCTCCGCGTCGACTCCGCGGATGCCGAGCTCGGTCAGACGCACGCCCGGCGGGAGCGCGAAGATCACCGTCGCGACGACGCCGGGCACGACCCCGATGCTGAAGAACGTGATCGCGGGGATCAGGTAGACGAACCCCGGCATGGTCTGCATGAAGTCCAGCACCGGCTTGAGGATCGCCCGCACGGTGTCGTTGCGCGCCGACCAGATGCCGAGCGGGATGGCGATCACCACCGCGACGAGTGTCGCGATGAGGACGAGCGAGAGCGTCTGCATGGACGCCTCCCACAGGTCCATCGCCACGATCAGCGTGAACGTCAGCGCGGTGCCGAGCGCCATCTGCCACGACCGGACCGCCCATCCGATGAGCGCGAACAGCAGGATCGCGAGCGGCACTGGGATCGCGAGGAGGCCGTCGGTGAGTCCGTCGACGAGGAAGCGCACGACGACCGTGATGACGTCGAACAGCGCGTCGAGGTTGTCGCGCAGCCACGCGACGGCGTCTTCGACCCACGTGCCGAGGGGGATGCGGAAGCCGTCCATCAGTGCACCGCCTCTCGGTCGATGCCACCCGATCCCGGTGGCGTTTCGCCCCCGGCGAGCACCTCGTCGATCACGGAGACCGGGATCGGCTGCGGCTGGACCGGGATCTCCTCCGTCGCACCGGGGCCGGGTCCGAGCGCCGCGAGGAGAGTGACGCGCGGGATCACGCCGACGAGATGCCCGTCATCGTCGGTCACGGCGAGGGGGAGGGGCGACTCGACGGCCGGCACGAACAGGTTCATGAGGATCTCGTCCTGTCGCACGCTCTGCGGCACGGGACGCAGGACGGGCGCCATCGACACGGCGCCGGCGCGCGCGAGCTTGACGGCGTCGCGATCCGTGATCATGCCGACGAGCGTGCGATCGCGCCCGACGACGTACGCGGCCGAGGTGTAGCTGTCGCGCATCTGGCGGAGGGCCGTGCGCGGCCCCGCGGTCTCCGAGACGACCGGACGGGGGCGCTCCATCACGTTCGCGGCTGTGAGGACGCGGGCGCGGTCGACGTCCTGCACGAACTGCTCGACGTAGTCGTTCGCGGGGTCGGTGAGGATGTCCTCGGGCGTGCCGACCTGCACGATGCGCCCGTCGCGCATGACGGCGATCCGGTCGCCGAGCAGCATCGCCTCGTTGAGGTCGTGGGTGATGAACACGATCGTCTTGCGCAGTTTCTGCTGCAGCTCGAGCAGCTGCTCCTGCATCTCGCGCCGGATGAGCGGATCCAGGGCGCTGAAGGCCTCGTCCATCAGGAGGATGTCGGTGTCGGCGGCGAGGGCGCGCGCGATCCCCACGCGCTGCTGCATGCCGCCCGACAGCGCCGACGGGAGCTTGTCGCCCCACCCGCCGAGGCCGACGAGCTCGAGGATCTCCTCGGCCTTCGCCCGGCGCGCGTCCTTCGCGACTCCGCGCAGCTCAAGCGGGTAGGCGACGTTGTCGGCGACCGTGCGGTGAGGGAGCAGCGCGAAGTGCTGGAACACCATCGCGATCCGGTCACGGCGGATGCTGCGCAGACGGCTCGCGCCGACGCCGGTGATCGGCTCGCCCTGCACGGTGATCGTCCCCGTGGTGGCGTCGTGCAGACCGTTGAGCATGCGGATCACGGTCGACTTGCCCGAGCCGGACAGGCCCATGATGACGAAGATCTCGCCGGGGTGGACGTCGAAGCTCGCGTCGATGACCGCCGCGGTGCCGGCATCGGCGACCTCCGCGCGCGTCGCGCCTGCGCGCAGGCGCTCGACGACTCTCTCGGGGTGGCGGCCGAACACCTTGTAGACGTGCTCGACCCGGATTGCTGGAGCGGTCACTGTGCAACCTCGGCAGCCCGGTGCAGAGGGCTGCATCGGTAACGCCCGGGTGGCGATCACTCGCGCTCGTTCGGAAACGGCGCTCCGGCTGCGGATTTCGGATCCGAGCAAAGACCGCCGACCGTACGCCCGCCGGTCTGATCCCTTCCCCGGGAATCACCAGCGGCCGCGGACTGGTCGGGTAAGCCCTTTCGGGCCGCCTTCGACACTCTCACGCATCAGCGAGCAGATGCAAACCCGCGGTCCCGCCAGACGGGCCGCAGCCCGCCCCTTACGCCCGCAGCGAAGCCGCGACCGCGAGCTCGAAGTCCTCCTCCACCAATGCTCCGTGCGCCGCCGCGCCCGCCACTGCTCCGGCGCCCATCGACTGAGGGACGTTCGCCATCGGATTCACCACGTTTCCCGCGGCCCAGATGCGGCGGGAGCTCGTGCGGCCGCCGGCGTCGACGGCGAGAAACAAGCCGTGCGGCGTCTCGACGCGGACCAGGTTCAGGCCCGCGAGGAACCCGTCGTGCGGCCGGGGCGTGGCCATCGTGAACATCGCGTCGAGCGGAATCGTTCGCTCGTCGCGAAGTCGCACTCCGGTGAGGTCCGGCGCGTCGCCGAGGAGCTCGAGGACGGGCTCGCGCTCGATCGCGATGCCGCGTGCCCGCCAGCGCTGCTCGACGGCGGGGTCCAGATCGCCGAGCGCTCCCGTGAACACGGTGACGTCGTCGCTCAGCTGCCGCACGAGCTGCGCCTGGTGCAGCTGCAGCGGCGAGAGCAGCAGCACCCCGAGCCGCTGATCGCGCACCTCCCACCCATGACAGAAGGGGCAGTGCAGCACGCTGCGGCCCCATCGCTCCGAGACACCGGGAAGCTCGGGCAGCTCGTCGGTGATCCCGGTCGCGACGACGAGCGTCCGGGCTGCGTGCCGGGTGCCGTCATCGAGAGACACCGCGACGCTCGTCGACCCTTCATCGACGGTGACGACGGATGCCGCCCGCACCGCGACCCCGTACACCTCCAGCTCGGCGCGGCCGCGCGCGAGCAGGTCGGGCGGGGGAGTGCCGTCCTGCCCGAGGACGGCGTGCATGTGCTCGGCGAACCGGTTGCGCGGTGCGCCGGCGTCGACGACGAGCGTGCGTCGGCGCGATCTCCCGAGCATCTGCGCGGCGCTGAGGCCGGCTGCGCCGGCACCGATCACGATCGCATCCCACTGTTCCATGGCTCAAGCGTGGATGGCAGGATGGATAATGGCAAGCGCGTTTGCAAAATCAGCAAGAAGGGTCGTGAGTCATGGAGGAGCTCGATCGGGTGGGGCCGCGCCTGAGAGAAGCACGCCTCGCGAAGGGACTGACGCTCGAGGCGGTCGCCGGCAGGTCGGGCATGTCGGTCAGCACACTCTCTCGGCTTGAGTCGGGGAAACGGCAGGCGACGCTCGCGCTGCTGATCCCCGTGACGCGCCAGCTCGGCATCCGCATCGACGACCTGGTCAGGCCCGAGTCGGCAGACCCTCGCGTTCGGCGTCCGGCGGTCCGTCGCAACGGAATGGTCATCGCGCCCCTCACGCTCGAGGACTCGCCCGTGAGCACCTTCAAGATCACGTACTCGCCGGCTCGTGAGCTCCCGCCCCTCAAGACGCATGACGGGTTCGAATGGCTCTACGTGCTGAGCGGGCGTCTGCGCCTGCGGCTCGGCGAGCAGGACCTCGTGCTCGCCCGCGGGGAGGCGGCCGAGTTCGACACGCGCACGCCGCACGCCATGAGCGCCGTCGGCGCGCGCCCCGCTGAGGTGATCAGCATCTTCAACGCGGAGGGAGAGCGCATCCACACGCACGACGCGGCCTCGCGCGACGCGTGAGCCGTGGGATCCGTCTCGCCGTCATCGGCCGCGACGCCGGCCGATCGTCAGCACCGGGTCGACGACGCCCGACCCGTGGTCGAGCTGGTAGTCGAGGTTGACCGCGGCGTTGATGAGTGCGAGGTGGCTGAACGCCTGCGGGAAGTTGCCGAGCTGCTCGCCGGTGAGCCCGATCTCCTCGGCGAAGAGCCCGAGGTGATTCGCGTACGTGAGCATCTTCTCGAAGATGAGCTGCGCCTCGTCGAGGCGGCCCGAGCGCGCGAGCGCGTCGACGTACCAGAACGAGCACAGCGTGAACGTGCCCTCCGAGCCGCGCAGGCCGTCGGGCGCTGCGGCGGGGTTGTACCGGTAGACGAGGCTGTCCGACACGAGCTCGTCGTCCATCGCATCGAGCGTCGACAGCCACATCGGGTCGTTGGGCGCGACGAACCCCATGAGCGGCATGACCAGCAGCGACGCGTCCAGCACGTCGGAGCCCTCGTGCTGCACGAACGCGCCGCGCTTCTCGTGCCAGCCGCTCGCCATGATCTCGGCGTAGATCGCGTTGCGCTCGCGGATCCACCGGTCGAGGTCGGCGGGCCTGCCCCGGAGCTGGGCGAGGCGGATGCCGCGGTCCAGCGCCACCCAGCACATGAACCGCCCGTACGTGAACTTCTGCCGTCCGCCGCGGGTCTCCCAGATGCCCTCCTCAGGGGTGTTCCAGTTGTCGCACACCCAGTCGAGCATCTCGGCGATCTGCACCCACCCCGCGTGCGGGAGCTGAAGCCCGTGCGTGTCGGCGAGGTGGATCGAGTCCATCGTCTCGCCGTAGATGTCGAGCTGCAGCTGGTCGGCCGCGCCGTTGCCGATGCGGACGGGCGTCGAGCCGCGATACCCCGCGAGGTGGTGGAGGGTCTCCTCCTCGAGGTCGGACGAGCCGTCGACGCGGTACATGATCTTGAGCGGCCCGGACCCGGTGCCGGCGCTCTCGCGGATGCGGTCCATGAGCCACTTCACGAACGCCTCGGCCTCTTCGGTGTAGCCGAGTCCGAGGAGCGCGTACACCGAGAACGACGCATCGCGGATCCACGTGTAGCGGTAGTCCCAGTTGCGCTCGCCGCCGACCTGCTCGGGCAGCCCCGCCGTGGGCGCGGCGACGAGGGCGCCCGTCGGCGCGTAGGTCATGAGCTTGAGCGTCATCGCAGACCGCGCGACGACCTCGCGCCAGCGCCCGCGGTAGGTCGAGCGGTTGTTCCAGTCGCGCCAGAATCGGCGCGTCGTGTGGAACAGCTCGATCATCTCCTCTTCGCTCACCTGTGTCGGCGGCACGCCGCCCGACTCGAGCATCACGCCGGTGAGCTCGCCGGCCTTGAGGGTCCCGGTGATGCGGATGCCGCCGTCGACGAGCTCGATCCGCCCGGCCCGCTGCGACCCGTGGATCACGGGAGGTCCGACGCGGTGGAGCGTGAGCGACAGATCGGGGGTCGTGAACATGACCCCCGACTCGGGCACGGGATGGATCTCGTGAGGAGTGCGGCCGTAGTCGAAGCGGGGCTGGATGTCGGCCTGGAACGTCATCTCGCCGCGCACCACGCGGACCATCCGCACGAGCCGATGGCGATCGGTCGCCTCACCCTCGATGACGGGCATGAAGTCGATGAGCTCGCCGACTCCCGCCTCGCTCATGAAGCGCGTGATGAGGATGGCGGTGTCAGGCAGGTAGAGCTGGCGCGTGACGTAGTCGTCGACGAGCGGCCGCACGCTGAACCGGCCGCCCTTCTCCGCGTCGAGCAGGGACGCGAAGACGCTCGGCGAGTCGAACCGTGGAAGACAGAACCAGTCGATCGTGCCGTTGACGTCGACGAGCGCCGCTGTCTGCAGATCGCCGATGAGCCCATGGTCCGCGATGTTCGGGTAATCCTGCGCCACGTATGACCTCCTCGCTCCGACGAGTCCGACAGTACGCGAGGACGCGTCGCGAAGGTCATACCGACAGGGTGATCCGGCGCGATGGACTCCTGATGAACCGCGCGAAAGGCCAGTATCGTTCGAGCCATGAGCACAGTGCAGACCACGCCCGCAGAGCCGTGGTTCACTCAGGACGCGGATGCCGTCGTCGCGGCGATCGGGACCGACCGCGAGCGCGGACTGACGAACGCCGAGGCGCAGCAGCGCCTCGCGACGTACGGGCCGAACTCGATCGCGGCGGAGCCCGCGCCGTCGGTGTGGCAGGTCGCGCTGCGGCAGCTCGCCGATCCGATGAACATCATGCTGGTCGCAGTCGCGATCGTGAGCCTGTTCATCGACCAGACGAGCGTCGCGATCCTCGTCGGCGGGCTCGTGGTGCTCAACGTCGTGCTGGGCACACGGCAGGAGCTCAAGGCGAAGGCGTCGGTCGACGCGCTCGCGAAGATGCAGATCCCGCAGGCGAAGGTCGTGCGCGACGGCGTCCTCCAGCAGGTCGACGCGACAAGCCTCGTGCCGGGCGACATCGTGATGCTCGAGGCGGGCGACATGGTGCCGGCGGATGCCCGGATCCTGCGTTCCGCGACGCTTGAGACGCAGGAGGCGGCGCTCACGGGCGAGAGCGCGCCGATCGCGAAGGACGCGGGGAGGATCGACGACCCTGAGACGACCCTCGGTGACCGCGCGAACATGGTGTTCCAGAACACGCAGGTCACGCGCGGCACCGCGACGGTCGTCGTCACCGACACCGGCATGAACACCCAGATGGGTCGCATCGCATCGATGCTGTCGGCCGTCAAGCCCGCGAAGTCGCCGCTGCAGCGCGAGCTCGACTCGCTCACCGTCGTGCTCGGCTGGATCGCGTGGGGCGCCGTCGCGATCATCGTCATCGCGGGGCTCCTGCGCGGGCAGGAGATCGCGTCGGTGCTGCTGCTCGGCATCTCGATGGCGATCTCGGCGATACCGACGGGCATGCCGTCGTTCGTGCAGGCGATGCTCTCGTACGGCTCGCGCCAGCTCGCCGAGCACAACGCCATCGTGAAGAACCTCACCGACGTCGAGACTCTCGGCGCGACGAGCGCGATCAACTCCGACAAGACCGGCACGCTCACGATGAACGAGATGACCGTCGAGTCCCTGTACTACGCGGGGGAGTGGTTCTCGGTCAGCGGCTCCGGGTACGAGAAATCCGGTGAGATCCGCGGAGTCGCGGGTGGGGCGATGCCCGACTTCACGAACCTCGCACTCGGGCTCACGCTGTGCAGCGACGCGACCGTGTCGGACGAGGGCGACGTCATCGGCGATCCCACCGAGGCGGCGCTCGTCGTGCTCGCCGCCAAGATGGGCGCCGACGCCGAGATCACCCGCGCGCGCTTCCCGCGCGCCGCCGAGGTGCCGTTCGACTCGGCGTACAAGTTCATGGCGACCTTCCACGAGATCCCGGACGGCGCCGGCACGCGGCTCATCGCGATCGTCAAGGGCGGACCGGATGTCGTGCTCGAACGCTGCGCGCACGCCCTCACGCCCGATGGCCCGGTCGATCTCGCGTCACGCCGCGACGAGATCCTGGCCGCCAACCGCCGGCTCTCCGAGCAGGGACTCCGCGTGCTGGCGTTCGCCGTGCGACGGTTCCCGCAAGGCACGCCTGTGCCGGCAGATCCGATGTCGGCCGTCACCGACCTCACCTTCGTCGGCCTCGTAGGGATCATCGACCCGCTGCGCCCGTCGTCGAAGGAGGCGGTGCGCATCGCGCGCGAGGCCGGCATCGAAGTGCGCATGATCACGGGTGATCACTCGATCACGGCCGCCGCGATCGGCGAAAAGCTCGGCCTGGCGGAAGGGGCCGCGAGCGGAGCCGACATCCAGGCGATGAGCGACGACGAGCTCAAGGCCGCGCTGCCGATCCTGCACGTCTTCGGCCGCGTGACGCCCGAAGACAAGCTCCGCCTCGCACGGCTCATGCAGGAGCAGGGCGCCGTCGTCGCGATGACCGGTGACGCGGTCAACGACGCCGCAGCGCTCAAGCAGGCCGACATCGGCGTCGCGATGGGCTCGGGCAGCGACGTCACGAAGCAGGCGGGGAAGATGATCCTCGTCGACGACAACTTCGGCACGCTCGTGACGGCCGTGCAGCTGGGCCGCGCGATCTACGACAAGATCGTCAGCTATGTGCGCTACCAGATGGCGCTGCTGTTCTCGCTCGTGCTGCTGTTCCTCGTCGCGAGCCTCTTCGACATCAACGACGGCGTGCCGCTCACGCCGATCATGGTGCTCTTCCTGAACTTCTTCATCACGATCTTCCCGGTCATCGTGATCATGGTCGACCCCGCGCCCGAGGGGATCATGCAGAAGCCGCCGCGCGACCCGAAGAAGACGATCGCGAACCCGCTCGCCGTCGCGCAGTGGCTCTTCTACGGTCTGCTCATCTTCCTCACGGCGCTCCTGCCGCTGTTGCTCTTCGCCGACCAGGCGAGTTCGACCGAGCCGAACGTCCCCGTCACGATGACGTTCGCGGTCGCCGCGCTGGGCTCGATCTTCGCGGGCCTCGTCACGCGACGCGATCCCGAGTCGGGGCTCGAGCCGCCGATCCTCGCGGCGATCAAGTGGCTCTCGATCCCGCTCGTCCTGACCATCGCGACGGTCGAGCTCGGCTTCCTGCAGAACATCGTCGGAACGACGAGCCTCGACGGCCGCCAGTGGCTGCTCGTGCTCGGCCTCGCGCTCATCGTGCCCGTCGTCATCGAGCTCGAGAAGTGGATCCGGCGCACGCGTACGCGCCGCCGCGCCCATGCGGAGGCGGTGCCCGCGCGATGAGCGGCGACGACGAGCTCGAGGTCGCGACGCCCGTCTCGCGCATCCTCATGACCGAAGAGGCGGTCTACGGGCTCATCCTCGTCTCGGGCATGCTCGTCATCAGCGGCACGAACGCGGGAACCGCGCTCAACGCGCTCGTCACGGTTGCGCTCACCGTGGTCGTCTTCTTCGCCGCACACGTGTTCGCCGGGGCGCTCGCGCGCCTCGCCGCATCGGGCGGGCGGTCCGGCATCCGTGCCAGTGTCGGGTCGGCGGCGCGCCAGACCTTCGGTCTGCTGTTCGTGAGCATCGTCCCGCTCACGATCCTGCTGCTCGGCACCCTCGGAGTGTTCGACGATCATCGTGCGATCTGGCTGGCTCTCATCGCCAACACGATCATCCTCGGGGCGCTTGGGTGGTGGGCGATCGCACGCTGGAGCACGCACTGGACCGCGCGTCTCATCGGCGCCCTCATCACGGCGTCGTTCGGCGGCGTGCTGGTCCTCCTGAAGGCGATCGTCACCCACTAGGGCCGTGCAGAGACGGCGGCATGCGCCGTCGGTCCGATCAGCCCTTCGGCCACGTGACGAGCAGCAGGCCCTGCTTCGTGTCAGCGAGCTTGACCGTGCCGTCGGCGAACAGGTACGTCATGCCGTAGCCCTGCGCGTCGGTCGCGATCGTCGTCTGCGGGTTCTCGGTGATGTAGACGCCCTCAGGCGCCTGCTCGCGGATCCAGCCCTGCCCGACGAGCTCGTCCTGCGCGGTGCGCGCGAGCGAGTCGTCGACGCGAGCCCATCCGAACATCTGCAGGTGGTCGCTCGCGGGGGCGTTGAAGTCGGCCCACACGCACACGAGCCCGTCGGGCACCTCGTGCGAGCCGATGTAGAACGGATCGGCCCGCGACGTCCAGCCGATCGACTCGAAGTCGGCGACTGTCGTCTCGTCGATGATCGTCTCGCACGTCGGGTCGGCTTCCTCGCCGGCCGGAACGGGCTCGGCCGTCTGCTCGGGCTGCGTGGGCTCGGGCGCGGGCGACGTCTCGCTGGCATCGGGGGTGGGTGCGGCATCCGGCTCGGCTGATCCGCACGCCGACACGAAGAGGGCGGCTGAGGCGATCACGAGAGCGGCGCCGAGTCGGGGGAGCTGGCGGTTCATCGGTCGTTCTCCGGGGGGACGGGGGTGGGGGAGTGAAGGAGGTCGAGGAACGTCTGGTGCAGGACGCCGTTCGTCGCGAGCGACGACCGGCGGGAGATCGAAGGGGTGCCGTCGAAGGCCGTGAAGCGGCCGCCGGCCTCCGTGACGATGGGGACGAGGGCAGCGAGGTCGTACTCTTTGACGTCGAACTCGGCGACGAGCTCGAGGCGGCCCTCGGCCAACAGCATGTACGGCCACGCGTCGCCGTAGCCGCGGTCGCGCCACACCGACGACGTGAGGCGCTCCAGCGCGTCGAGCTGCCCCGCGTCGCGCCACTGGCCGATGCTCTGGAAGCTGACACTCGCCTCGTCGAGGGAGTCCACCGTCGAGACGGCGATCCGGCGTTCGCCGCCGTCGGGAGTGTTCGTCCACGCGCCGAGACCGGATGCGGCCCACCACCGGCGGCCGATCGCGGGCTGGCTCACGACGCCCACCTGCGGCACGCCGTCGACCGCGAGCGCGATGAGCGTCGACCACATCGGGATGCCGCGCAGGTAGTTCGCGGTGCCGTCGATGGGGTCGATGATCCACTGCCGGTCGGTGCCGCCCGAGACCCCGAACTCCTCGCCGAAGATCCCGTCGCCGGGACGCTCCTGCTCGAGCAGCGAGCGGATCGCGCGCTCGGTCGCGAGGTCGGCCTCCGTCACGTGCGTCGCGTCGGCCTTGACGCTGATCTCGAGGTCGGCGGCGTCGAAGCGGGCGACGGATGCCGCATCCGCGGCATCCGCAAGACGCAGTGCGAGGTCGAGGTCGACCTGCCAGGACCCCCCGGAGGCCGCGACGGCAGAAGGCGGGGTGGCGGGGGGAGTCACACGGATAGGATAAGCGGCGCACGACCTGGCCGATTTCACGGTGACACAATCGTGATGGTACTGTTGACCCTCGGTTCGCCGCGTGCGAAGCATCCGCCTCTAGCTCAATCGGCAGAGCAACTGACTCTTAATCAGTGGGTTCAGGGTTCAAGTCCCTGGGGGCGGACCATCTCTCTCTCAGGTCCGCAGCAGTGCTGATCGGTCGGCTACCATCGCGACGGTGGACGACATGACGGTGGTTCGGATCGTGCTCCTCGTCGTCCTCGTCGGCGCGGGTGTGCTCATCGTCTGGATGGCTCGCGCCACGGCTTCCGGGCGCCTGAAGCGCAATCACTTCGCCGGCATCCGGCTGCCCAGCACGATGGCGAGCGACAGCGCCTGGCTCGCGGCGCATGTGCGCGCGAAGGGGCCCACCGAGATCGCGGGCTTCACGGCGATCGCGATGGGTGTGTTCGCGCTGCTGCCCTTCCCTCTGCCCGTCCTCACGACCGGACTGATGGCCGGATGCGTCGTGATGCTCGGGCTCGTCCTCTACGGCGCCGGCGTCGGTGCACGCGCCGCCGCCGACGCTTCGCGCGGCTCGGACGACTGAGGCGTCCGCGGGCGCGCCGTCACATCGGGGCGCCGACCGTCAGTCCTCCATGTCGTCGTCGTCGACCTGCTGGTCGGTCGCGAGATCCGGGTCGGCGCCCTGCGTCACGTCCGCCGATTCGATGTCGCCGGCTGCGGCGGCGTTGCGCTCCATCGCCTCGCGGTCGCCCGTCTCATCCCACCCGCCGGCCGGGTCGGCGTTGATGAGGCCCTCGGGGAGGTTCTTCTCGTTGTCGCTCATGGGAGCTCCTCTCGACGGACCCCAGCCTGCGTGGCAGGCGGGGGTCCGTCGATGGGGTTGACGTAGCCCGTCTCGGTCAGGCGGCGTCGCCGAGGAGCACCGCGGATCCCTCGACCGCGTCATCCGGTTCGCGTTCGTCGACACCCGCGAGAGCCCGGCGCCCGATCAGGAGGGTCGCGGTCGCGATCAGCATCGAGACGGCTGCGAAGCCGTACGGAACCGCGGGTCCGTACAGGTGCCACAGCAGTGCGGCGAGCGGGGGAGCGGCGGCGCCGCCGAGGAACCGCACGGCCGAGTACGCCGACGAGGCGACGGCGCGAGGGAGATCCGTCGCCTCCATGACGGATTCGGTCAGCACCGTGTTCATCACGCCGAGCAGAAGTCCGCCGACGATGATGCATGCGACCAATCCCGTGGGATTCGCGACGACGAGCGCGGCGGCGACGAGATCGAGCGCGAGCAGCGGGAGCGTGATGAGCATGATCGTCGTGCGCGCCATGCGGCGGACGAGGATGGGTGCGAGCCACACGCTGGTCACCGCGAGCCCCACGCCCCATCCGAAGAACGTGAGGCCGATGCCCATCGCGCCGAAGCCGAGCGGGAAGGGCGAGAAGGCGAGCAGCACGAAGAAGCCGATGTTGTAGAACAGCGCCGTGATCGTGAGAACTGCGAGCGCGGGCACCCGCAGCGCGCGGAACGGAGCCGAGAACGGGACCGGTGCGCGACGTTCGGTCGGGCCCCGCAGGAGCGTCAGCACGGCCACGAAGGCGATGGCCATGAGCACGACGACGCCGAAGAACGGGGCTCGCCATGTCCACTCGCCGAGGAGGCCGCCCAGGAGCGGACCGACCGCGATGCCGAGGCCGAGAGCCGCCTCGTAGAGGACGATCGCCGCGCCGCTGCCGCCGCTCGCAGCGCCCACGATCGCCGCGAGCGCCGTCGAGATGAACAGGGCGTTTCCGAGCCCCCATCCGGCACGGAACGCGATGATCGCGTCGACGCTGCCGCTCAGTGCGCTGAAGAGCGAGAACACCACGATCAAGGCGAGGCCGATGAGGAGGGTCGCCTTCGATCCGAGTCGGCTCGAGATCCAACTCGTCACGAGCATCGCGATCCCTGTGACGACGAGGTAGCTGGTGAACAGGAGCTCCGTCTGGACCGGCGTCGCGTCGAGCGAATCCGCGATCGCGGGCAGGATCGGGTCGACCAGGCCGATGCCCATGAAGGCGACGACGCACGCGAAGGCGACGGCCCAGACCTGCGCCGGCTGACGCCACACGGTGCTGCGTGGAGCGCCGCTCATCGGGCGACCTCCTTCGTGCGCGTGCGCGATTCGAGGATGCTCGCCGCCTTGTGCAGTGCGGCCCACTCATCGTCGTCGAGGTCGTCGAACCACGGGGTCAGCACCTCGGCGAGGTGGGTGCGCCACGCCGCGAGCTCCGCGAGCCCCTTCTCGGTGGGGGCGACGACGACG
>NZ_DATMFG010000036.1:0-68858 GCF_035556355.1 Microbacterium sp. | reverse complement strand
GAAGCAACACGAACAGTCATCAACACCTACATGCGCGGCCCAGAGGATTACCCGCGACACCACAGAGGATCAGGGTTCCGCGTACGAACGACAGAGGTTCCGCGAACAACCCTGACCTCATGCCCTCCCACATGCGCGGTCAGCGCGAGTTCCCGTGACCGCGCATGGGGGACATACCCGCCGGACGGAGGAGACGAGGAGCCATGACCGCCATCACCCTGACGCTGACGATCGACCAGATGGTCGAAGCGAGCACCGAACTGCACCGCCGCATCAACGCTGCGCTGCAGGTGGTGTCGAACGTGGCCGCGAAGACGCGACCGGAGTTCCTGCCGGCCGCGTTCGAGGCGTTGCTGCGAGGTCGCCGCAGCGACGTGCACGTCGAGGCCGGGTTCGTGCGCGTCCGGTTCGAACGGCGATTCGGGCACGTTCAGGACTTCCTGCTGCCTGTCGAACTGCTCACTCGCCCGGACCGTGATGCGGCCCGGTGGGCACGTGAGCAGATCAACGCGTACCGGGAGGACGCGTACAAGCGCCTCCGCCGGAGCCTGGAAGCCGACATCCTCCTCGCCGAACGGCGTGTCCGTCAGGAGCAGGCACGCCTGGAGGAGAAGCAGCGTCGGCTCGCGAACCTCACCAGCCCGAACCTGAAGGGCCGGGCGCGTAAGCAGGCTCGCGCGGTGCCGGTCCCCGCGTCCACACCCTGACGGCCGCGCTGCCGAACAGGCACGCCGGCGCATAGGCGGCACATGACATCCATCCCCGACTTCGTCGCCATCGACTTCGAGACGGCGAACACGCAGCGCAGCTCACCCATTCAGGTGGGTGTCGTCCGCGTCGTGAACGGGGTGCCCCGCAAGCCGCAGGTGACCGCGATCATGCCTCCGCTGGGACGGCGGGAGTTCGACCCGAACATCCAGCGGGTGCACGGGCTCACCCCGCAGGACATCCACGGCGCCCCGGAGTGGCCCGAGATCCACGAGCGGATCGCCCGGTACGTCGGCGACCTGCCGCTTGTCGCGCACAACGCCGCGTTCGAACGGTCCGTCATCACCCAGACCAGCGAGACGCACGGCTTCTACGCGAACAGCTTCGACTACCGCTGCACCCTCGCGATGGCCCGCCGCCTCATCCCCAAGGCGTCCGGTGCCGTCGAGAACCACAAGCTCGACACGATGGCCGCGCACTTCGGCATCGTCCAGCTCGCCCACCACGACGCCGGAGATGACGCGCTCGTCGGCGCGAATCTCGCGCTCGCGCTGCTGCGGATGCCCGGCGGGGTGGAGGCGTTCGAGAAGGGAAAGCTCCGATGACCTACGCCACCGGCCAGCAGTCCGAGGTCCGAATCCGGTACCTCCGCAACCAGGCCCTCACCCGGGAACGCTGCAACCAGGCGCTCGCAGACGGGTACGTCATCGACCCCGATTACGCGGAGCACGCCGCGAACGAGCTGCTGCTGCGCAGCATCTTCCCGTTCCGTCAGCCCAAGCTCACCGACCGCATCCTCCCCGTCGACGACGAGGAGGTCGGGTTCCTCGCGCTCCTCGAGCCCATCGAACGGTGGGCGCAGGTCAGCGGAGCCTGATCGTGGACGTCCTGCTGGGAGACGCGGCCGCGATCGCCACCGGGGTCACTCTCCTCGTCACCGTCCCCGTCGCCGCGCTCGCCGCGGAGAAGCTGCGCGCCAGCAAGGTCGGGTGGACGGTCGCGGTGCTCGCCGCTGTCGCCGTGTCGCTCCTCGCCGGCGTGGTGACACACGCGATCGCCGGGAGCTGACTCAGACCGCAGGCGGCCAGGGGAGCGGGGTCACATCCCCGCGCACGAACAGCGGATGCTGCGGATGCCCGCCCTTGGTCAGCTGCAGGGCGAGCGTGCGGGTGCCAGGCGGGATCAGGGCGAGCACGTCCCGCACGCGACCCGGCTTCGCGTTCGTCCCCCACGCGCAGACGACGGTGCGGCCGGTGGTCGCTTCAACGATCGCGCGGTCGTTGTCCGGGCCGACAGGGTCAGGTGCGGCGAACATCACCTTCGGGTCTTTCGTCCGGTACGCGTACAGGTTCACCACGACCAGGCCGCCGTACCCCCAGTCCTTCGCGTATCGGATGCATCGGCGGATGGTCGGGTCGTTCTTGACCTCGTCCGCGGTGCTGGGGTTCAGCAGGATGAACACGACCGGCTCCCGGTCCGGGTCCCAGATGCGGGTGAGGGTGTACCGGTGGTCGCCGCGCATGTCGGCGGTGGAGATGACGGTCGTGTCGGTCATGCCGGATCCTTTCTGATTCGCCGACAGTACAGGCGAATCCGTGCCTGTGGGGGCCGTCCTCCTTGACGACTTTCGCGTGCAGGGGAGCCGCCACAGATCGGCTGATTTGTGGTGTTGCCGGGCACCAGCCGTGGCCGCGCACATGATGTGCATGAGCGCAGCGACGGACACCGCCCGCGAGAACGCGCGCCGGCGCAACGGTCAGTTCGGGAACCAGGAGCACACCGCCCCGGAGGTGACCCTCGGCGCACGGTCGAAGACGGAAACGGCCGTCGAGCTCGCCCGCACCCTCCTCGCCGAGCACGGCCTCGGCCACTGGAAGGTCCGTGTCGACAACGCCCAGCGGCGCCTCGGCGTCTGCTATCACCAGCGGCAGACCATCAGCCTGTCCCGGCAATTCCTCGCCGTCGGCACCGACGAGCAGGCGCAGGACACGATCCTGCACGAGATCGCGCACGCGCTCGCCGGACCGGACGCTGGGCACGGGCCGGAGTGGAAGGCGATCGCCGAACGCATCGGGGCGACCCCGGAGCGGGGCGCGAACGGCCAGGAGATGCGGGATGCGCGGGACCGGCGCCGTGAGGACGCGGACGCCGCGAAGCGGTACGGGCGCGGCGCGAACATCGCACCGGGCACCGAGGTCGTGATCGTGGACGGGCAGCACTATCTCCGCGGCATGCGGGCGACCGTCCTCTCCCGCGGCACCACCCGGTACCTGGTGGAGACCGAGGATGGGCAGCGGTTCCGTGCCAGGCCCGAGTTCCTCGGCCAGCTGCCCGAGGCCGCGACCGAGCCGAGCACCGACCCGACGCCACCGGCAACCCCGGACGTGTCCGGGTGGGGCGAGTGGGACGAGGAGGAGCAGATCCACGTCATCGACGTGGACCGCATCGGGCTGGAAGCGGTCACCCCCGGTGAGCACGCGTACATCACCGCGCAGGTCCAGCAGTGGCTGGACGGGAAGCGTGACCTCGAAGCACCCGCGCCGGTGCCCATCGACGCGGTCACCGGCAGCGTGCAGGGAGTCCTCCGCCGGGACGCGCTGCAGTGGTACCTCGACAGCGTCCGCGAGCACGAGGACACGTTCGACGACGAGGTGTCGTTCTACGGTGCGGACGGCCCGCTCGGAGTGGAACGAGAGGACGGGACCATCGCGATCCTGGACGGGAACCACCGGTTCGCGGCCGCGAAGCTGCGCGGCGAGAAGACGTTCACGATGCAGGTGCTCCGCTTCGGGTGGTAAGCGACGATTTCTAGCGCTGACCGCTGACGAATCGGGCAGCAAGTTGGACCATGACGTCGTCCAGATCCACCAAGCAGGACCCCATCTCATGACCGAGGTCGTAGCTCACCCTGAGCCGGAGGTCAGACCCGCCGATGTCGTAGTCGTGGCCGAAGAGGCGGACCCGGTACCCGTAAGGCAACCACTTCGCGAGAAGCGTCTCTCTCACTGTCTCCGCCTTGCCGGTCCACTTGTCGAGCAGTCGACCATCCGGCAGGAGGGCGTACGTCTCGTCGGGGAATGACCAGCCATCTTGACGCTCCTGCGTGCTCGGCATGGAGTGCCAACGCGACTCGCGGTGTTGGGGTACCAGAATTGGCTCTGGCGCACGCTGGCTGGCGACGTACTCGGCCAAGCTCCTGAACCGAGAGTCGACCATCGTCGCAATCGCTGTGATCTCGGCAGCACGCGAGCGCTCTCTCTCAGCCTCAGCTTCGCGAGCTCTTTCCATCTCCGCGAGGTGGTTCTGTACTGCCTCATGGAAGTCCGTCACGCCGCCCCCACACTCATGAAGGGCAGTGTATCGACGGGCTCAGCCCAGCGGAACCGCAGGATCGCTGTGATGACCTCGAAGCTGTGGGGCGCAGTAGGTGCGCAGGCAGTCGTGTACTCGGGGGAGCCAGCATCGTAGCGAGCGATGACGGGGGTGGTCCTTCTGTCCGGGTCCGGCCCTCTCATACGCGGTCGCCCGTGCGGGGGGGGCGACCCAATTCAGCCGTTGTGGGCTATTCCGCACATCGGCGGTACACGCGGATTCGGTACCGGAGACCGGCGACGCTGTGCAACCACGGGCCGTCCTCAAAGAGCGTGAAGGCGTCGTCGATGACGGGCGCGAACGCGTCCCCGGCGACGTTCGTGTCCACCTCCGTGACCAGCAGCTCGTCAAGCAACGGCATCGCGGCCGCATACATCTGCGCACCGCCGATGACCCACGTCCGCTGGGAGATGAGCTGTGCGGAGCGTGCCGCCACCTCGAGGGACGGGGAGATGAGCGCGCCGGGCGCCTGGTAGTCGGGGTCGCGGGTGACGACGATGTTCACTCGGCTGGCGAGCGGCCGCAGTCGTGTCGGGATGGACTCCCACGTGCGACGACCCATGATGACCGCGGAGCCGACGGTCGCGCGCTTGAAGTGGTCGAGGTCTTCCGGCAGGTGCCAGGGCAACTCGCCGTCCACACCGATGACCCCGTCCGGGGACTGCGCCCAGATCGCGGACAGGCGCATCAGACGGCCACGTCCCCGCGGATGAGCGGGTGGTGCTGGTAGTCCACGAGCTCGAAGTCCTCGTACTCGTAGTCGAACAGCGACTTGGGGCGGCGCGCGAACCGCAGCTTCGGGTACGGGTACGGGTCACGGGCCAGTTGCAGTTGCACCTGCTCGAGGTGGTTGTCGTAGATGTGGCAGTCACCGCCGGTCCACACGAACTCGCCCGGCTCGAGGTCGGTCTGCTGCGCGACCATCAAGGACAGCAGCGCGTACGAGGCGATGTTGAACGGGACGCCGAGGAACAGGTCCGCGGACCGCTGGTACAGCTGGCAGGAGAGCCTGCCGTCGCGGACGTAGAACTGGAACATCGTGTGGCAGGGCGGGAGGGCCATCTCATCCACCTGCGCGGGGTTCCACGCGGAGACGATCAGCCGGCGGGAGTCCGGGTTCCGTTTGATCTCGTCGACGACCCGGGCGACCTGGTCGACGGTGCCGCCGTCGTAGTCCGGCCAACTGCGCCACTGCGCGCCGTACACGGGGCCGAGCTCACCGTCGGGCCCGGCCCACTCGTCCCAGATGGTGACGCCGCGCTCCTGGAGCCAGCGGGCGTTCGTGTCGCCGCGGAGGAACCACAGCAGCTCGATCGCGAGGGACCGGAAGTGGACCCGCTTCGTGGTGATGAGCGGGAACGACTCGGCCAGGTCGAACCGGATCTGCCGACCGAACACGCTCGTGGTGCCCGTCCCTGTCCGGTCGTCCTTATGGGAGCCGTGCGCGAGCACATCGCGGAGCAGGTCTTCGTACGGTGTCGGGATCGCGTCGGTCATGCCGACACCTATGCGTGAGCGGGGTGCGTCGCACCGGCCACCTACGATGAGGGGCGTGCGCGGCGACGGTCATGCCGCAGGAGGTGGCATGGACATCCTGGTGTGGATTGGGATCGCGCTCGCGATCTGCGTTGCCCTCGCGACGCTCGGCAACCTGCGCGGCCACGCGCAGGGGACGGGCTACTACTCAAGGTACGGGCCGCACTCCTCGCGAGAGACCCGCCTGCGAGTGGATGAAGCCCAGCAGCTCGCCCGGCGAGGCGCACGAAGGTACTGGCTAGGTGACAAGACGGGCGCCCGCTCCGACTGGCAGGAAGCTCTCGACCTCGAAGACGACCCAGACGCGCGAGCGTGCCTGGGCATCGCGCTGCTGGACGACGGAGACCTCCATGCCGCACTGGGGAACTGGGCGGTCGGCCGCAGCCAGGGGCACTGGGCGTCGGTCGTGTTCCAGACGTTGGGGCTCCGTTTCGAGGAGCCCGACCCTGCCCTCCGCCGCGCGACCACCGCGTTCCTGCGCGCGCTCGGGGACTTGTCCGACTGGGAGCGGCAAAACGCGAAGCAAGAGTTGAGCACGATCGCAGCGAAAGTCGGGCTTCCCGAAGCGGCCGAAGCGATCCGCGGCAGGGTGGACGCGGTGGACTACGAGAAGCTGCACCAGTACCGCACGCGGGTTCGCGGACGGTAGGCGTCTCGCGCCCGCACGCATAGCGGGTGCATGACCACCACCGCCCCGTTCTGGGGGAAGACGCACCGTGACGAGAACGGCAAGGTGCACGCGTACGACCTGCGCTGCCACCTGCTGGACACCGTCGGCGCTGCGCTCGCCCTGTGGGACCTGTGGCTCCGCCCAGGTCTCAAGGACCTCCTGACGGACGCCCTTTCGCCCGGGAACCCCGTGAAGGCGCGGGCGATCGCTGCGGCCGTCGCCGGGCTGCACGACATCGGGAAAGCGAACCCCGTCTTCCAGAGTCAGGCGCTCAGCGACCGTCCCCTCCCGGACGTGCTCAAAGCCGCCGTGGCGGCGCAGCAAGCCGCCGGTCTCGACATGACTGTGCCCGCCGGTGTCCGTGAAGACGAGAAGACCGCCGCACGTCACGAAAGTGTCAGCCAGGCGATACTTTCGCAGTTCCCGGAGGAGACGAAGGAGAAGGTCGGCGACCGGTGGGCTGGCGCGGTCGTCGGCGGCCACCACGGCCGATACCGCCCCGAGGTCGCAGGCGACTGCACCCACACGAAAGCGGCCCTCGAAGCGCTCCTCGACAACGGCACGTGGCAGCAGGCGCGCCAGCAGATCATCGACCTCGTGCTGGAAGCGGCCGGGGTCACCCTCGACGACATCAACCAGCCCCTCCACGCCCGTGAGGGGGAGGCGGTCATCCTCCTGTCCGGGTTCGTCATCGTCGCCGACTGGGTGGCCTCGGACTCGCTTGGGCTCGTTCTCGGCCACGACTCAGTCGCCGGCGGAGCCGACGCCTTCGCCAAGCGCGGTGCCGGGAAGGCGTACGTGAAGAAGGCGGAGCGGGCGTACCGGAAACTGCTGCCGGAGACCATCGGGGTCTACAAGGCGCCCGCGAACCCGAAGCTCGCGATCATGGGGTCCACGACCCTGCCCCTGTACCCGTTGCAGGAGGCAGCGACCACCATCGGGCGGGGCCTGTGGATCGTGGCGGAGACGACCGGCTCCGGGAAGACCGAGTCGGCGATGCTCCGCCACATGAACGAGACCGGCGAGTCCGTCATATGGGGGCTTCCGACCCGGGCGACCACCGACAAGATGTGGTCCCGCATCCAGTGGATGTACCGGCGGACGAAGAACGTCGGCGCGCTCATGCACGCGCACCGATCCCTGAACGGCTACTACCTCGCGAAGAACACCGACGGACCAGGGCTCCGGTACAGCGCGTGGGCGACCGAAGTGCTCGGGAACGTCAAGCCGCTCCTCAGCCCGGTCGCCGTCGGCACCGTCGACCAGGTGCTCCTGGGCGCGTTGCGGCAGAAATGGAACCCGGTGCGGCTCCTCGCGATCGCGAACGCGCACGTGATCCTCGACGAGGTGCATCTCATGGACGAGTACCAGGTGCAGCTCGCCGAAGAGCTCCTCGCCTGGTGGGGGCTCACCGACACCCGTGTCACCATGCTGAGCGCGTCGCTGCCGACCGTGCTCATCCAGCGGTTCGCGAACGCGTACAACGGGCAGCCCATCGACATCGACCCGGCGTACCCCGCGCACACCAGCATCCACCAGGGCGCCGCGGTCACCACCCCGCTCGAAACCGCCCGCGAGTTCGAGCTCGACCTGGACCTGCGCACGTTCCCGTACCAGCACGGGGAAGCGCCGGCGACCACTCTCGTCAACCGCACCACCGAGCTCGCCCTCGAAGCGCACCGGGAACACCCCAACGCCCGCATCGCCGTCATCATGAACCGGGTCGGCCACGTGCAGCAGATCACCGAGCAGCTGCTGCTGGCCGGGATCCCCGACGTGACCGCCATGCACTCCCGGATGAGCGCGGAGCACCGCACGCAGCTGTCCCGCGAACTGGAGACCCTCGCCGGGAAAGGCGCACGCACCGAAGGGTGCATCGTCGTCGGCACCCAGGTCATCGAAGCGTCCCTCGACCTGGACTTCGACATCATCATCAGCGAGCTCGCACCCGCCTCCGCGCTGATTCAGCGGGCCGGCCGCCAGTGGCGGCACTCGAAGGTGACCGGCGGAGTGTGGGGCGACCACTGGCATGCCCGGCCCACAGAACGCCCACGCCTGACTGTCGTGTCCCTCCGCGAACCGGACGAGCACGCGAACCGGCCCAGCGAGGCACTCGCGCTGCCGTATGCGTACGGGTCGCTGTCCCGCACCGCGCACGCGCTCCGGAAGATGCGGGGGACGCTCGCGATCCCCGGCGGGGTGCAGGCGTTCGTGGACGCCGCCCACTACGACTTCACCGAAGACGACGACACCACCCTCGGCACCACCGACGAGATCCTCGCCGCCGCCCGCCGCGCCCTGGCCGCGCACGAGGTCACCATCCACGCCCGCGACCGCACCGGCCCGTTCGTCGGCCCGCTCACATACACGAAGCTGGCGATGCTCACCCACCCGGACGAGCAGACGGAGACCGCCACCCGGTTCACCGACTACGCACAGCTGCCGGTCCTCATCGTCGACCAGTTCGCGACCGGCCGGTGGGCGTGGCGGGGCACCATGGACGACGACACCATCCGCCGGGCCCTCGCCACCCGCCACCCCCGCGAAGTCGCCGTCCTGCTGGGCCTGACCGTGCAGGTGCCGCTCGACAAGGTCGGGAACGGGATGCCGCTGGTCCCGCTCATCGACGTGACCAAGCGGTTCGACAGGGACGAGACCCCGTTCGCCGCCTCCGAGCTGCGCGGCGTCGTGCCCGTCCGGCTCAGCCCGACCGCCCACTACGACGAGCGGCTCGGCCTGAGAATCTGAACCCTCGAACGTCGGCGCATAGGCGACGACATGACAACCACCGCGCACGACCTTCGCCACGAGGTGCCGTGGATACCCGTCGTCTACCTCGACGGGCGCACCGCGACGCTGCCGCTGCAGCCGCTGCTCGAGGACGCGCACCAGGTCCGTGAGTTCCGCACCGAACCGCACATCTGGGCGGGGCTCATGCGGTTCCTGCCCGGGGTTGTCGCGCTCATCGCACGGCAGGACCCGACCGCCGACTACGACGCCTGGGCTCACGACGGCCTCCCCAAGGACGCCATCGCTCGCGCTCTCGACAGCGTCGGGGACCGGTGGCACCTCCGCCACCCGGAGACCCCGTTCCTGCAGGATGTCCGCATCGTCGAAGACGAGAAGAACGCGAACCCTACGGAGTGGCTGCTTCTCGGGCCCGGCGGCAGCTCGAAAGCCTGGTGGGGGAAAGACGGCGACGCCGGCCACCCCGACACCGGCACCGTCGCCCGCATCGCTCAGGGGCTCGTGGTGTCCTGGTTCTTCTCCGCAGGCAGCCCCGGCCGCGCTGTCGGCTTCTACACCGACCATCCCGACAGCGGATGGCGGCCCCGCGGCACCCTCGGGTTCCACAACCACGGCCTCCGCGTGTTCTGGAAGGGCCGCAGCCTCGCGGAGACCCTGCTGGCGAACACGATGGAGAACCACGTCGCCGTCAGCGGCCGACACGGCGACAACCTGCCGTTGTGGGCCGTCGACGGTGACAGCCGCCCCGGCGCCGGAGCCCTCACCGCATCCACCTGGACCGGCTCCGCGTACCGGCTGCTGTGGGACGACGCCGGCGCCTGCATCGGGGTGAACGGCGCCGGCCGCCGCATCAAGGGCCTGCCGGTGGACGCCGCCGAGGCCAAGGACGCTGTCAAGGCCGTGGAGCAGGATGTGTGGCGTGCCGACCCGACCATCCCGCGCGTTCCGCTCCTCAAAGCAGGGGAGGAGACCGGGGAAGTCCGGCCCGTCCGGCCGCTGCACCCGTCCGCGACCGCGATGCAGTGGGCGGCGGAGTGGTTCGCGACCGACGACCGCCGCAACGCCGCCCGACCGATGGAGCCGGGCCTGGTGGAGACCTCCGGGGTGGACGTGTTCACCATCCGCATGGAAGGCGCCAGGCAGGCGCCGGAGATCGCGCACCTGGCCCGCGTCGGGGAGGTGTCCGCGATCGCGTCCCCACGCGCCCGCACCCGCCTCATCACCCTCGCGAACGACACCCTCACCCCATACCGGAAGTACTTCTACGGCGCCGCCGTCAAAGCGCTCGGCAAGGACACCGCGCCGGCACTGACGGAGAAGCTGTTCGCGCAGTTCTCCGTCGAAGCCGAACCCCTCCTCGACGAGCTCGTGCACGCCGACACCCTCGACGATGGCGTCGAGCCCCGGTTCGCCGGTGCCGCGATCGCCGCATTCCAGAAGGTCATCGCCCCGTTCGCGAACTCCACCACCCTCGCAGGCGGCCCCACCTTCGACGGGATCGCCTCAGCCCTCGCGTACCTCACAGCCCGGGTGCACGGGAGCACACCCCCACATCAGCCGGGGGAGGGGACGGCCGCTCTCGTCCACTGGGCCATCGCCGTCCGCCAGTCCCCACGTGGTGCGGCAACCCGCGCGGCCCTGTCCCGCGCAACCACCCCCGCCGCGTGCGAGGCGGCGCTCCAGCTTCCGTCCGTCGCGAAGCGTGTCGCCCACCTCCCACCGCATCAGCGTGCGGCCGCGGTCGGCGCGCTCGGGTACATCGTCCGGGGCAGTCGCCTGAACCACACCCCGGACATCCCGCTCGGGAGGTCCCTCGCAGACCAGGACGGTTCCGGGCAGGGGGAAGTGCTCGCCGCCGCGCTCGCCGCCACGCAGCCGGTCGCGCTGCGCCTGCTCGGCAACGCCGTCACTCGCTGCGCAGCGGCGGGGCCGGTGAACCTGCACGAGTTCGTGGACCTGCTCACACAGTGGGACGACCTCGACGTGAAGACCCGCTCGAAGTACCTGGTCGAGTTCCACACCGCAAACCGCGCATGAACAATCCGTCGGCGCACGCCGGCATCGAGATGGAAGAACCGATGCACCACCCGTACCTGACCGTCCACACGATCACCGCCCTGCCGTGGCACAACCTCAACCGTGACGAGAACGGCGCCCCGAAGCAGGTCACCGAGGGCGGGGTCACCCGTGCACGCCTGTCCTCCCAGTCCCTCAAACGGGCCGCCCGCATCGGGTTCGAACGTGACGCCGAGAAGCGGCAGCAGTCGCTGCGCACGAAGCTGGCCGTCCCGCTCATCGTGGAGCGCGTCGCCGAGCTGCGCGGTGGGCTGACGAAGCAGGAGGAGAAGAAGCTCACCACCGCTATCGCCACCCGTGTGAAGAGCCTCACGCACGCGTCCGAGTCCGCCAGCGACAAGGAGACTCTGGTGTGGCTGAGCGCCGGAGAGCTCGAGCAGCTCGCGCAGACGTTTGCGAAGGACGACGACGCTCCCGCCGTGGAGGCGTCTTCCACCGACTCGCTCGCGATCGCCGCGTTCGGGCGCATGTTCGCGGCCGCACCCGGCCTGAACATCCCCGCCGCGGTGTCCGTCGGCGACGCGGTCACCACGCACGCGGCTGTCATCGAGCTGGACTGGTTCGCGTCCGTCGACGACGCGCAGACCGAGCACCTCGGCGCCGGTCAGCTCGGGTTCACGATGCAGACCTCCGGCGTCTACTACCGGTCGTTCACCCTCGACCGCGCACAGCTCGCCCGCAACTGGGATCTGAGCCTGGACTCCGCCGAGGCGGAGCCGCTGCTTCGCTCGTTCATCCGGCACATCACCCTCGACCTGCCCGCCGGCCGCTCCTCCGGGACCGCCGCGCAGACACTGCCCGCGCTCATCGTCGCGGAGGAGCAGTCCCACCGCGTCGTGTACGACTTCCACCAGCCGGTCACGGCGGATGAGAGCGGGTTCCTCGCCCCGAGCATCCAGTCGCTGCTGAACAAGGCCGCGGACGCCCGCGCGTTCGACCCGGACCTGTTCGGGGCCGCGTTCTACTCCGGCACCACCGCCGCACATCACCTGCCGTCCGTGTCAGAGGTCGGCTCGTTCGGCGAGTACGCCGACTTCGTCGTCAGCCACCTGCGCGAGGCGGCATGACCTCCACGCTCCTGCTCCGGCTCGCTGCCCCACGCCAGTCGTGGGGCGGTCACGCCACCCAGCGGTACCGACCCACGGAGAAGGTCCCCACCCGCACCGGCCTGGAGGGCGTCCTCCACGCCGCCCTCGGGGTGCCTCGCGGGCAGACCTCACCGCTGGTCACCGGGCTGGTCATGCATGTGCGTGTGGACCGGCCTGGCACCGTCGAGGAGGACTTCCACACCATCTGCCCGCCGCCGGCGGACATCGCCGGCGTCCGGCAGCGAGCAACCCGGCTGCGCACGCGCCGTGGGAAGGGGCGGGCTGACTTCACCGTCCCCCTCGGGAACGGGCAGCCATGGGAGATCAAAGGCAGCGTCCAGCCGATGATCACCCGCCGCATGTACCTGGCCGACGCGGAGTTCATCGCTGCGTTCACCGGGGACGATGCCGTCATCGCGGAGCTGGGAGATGCCGTCCGGCATCCGGTGTTCACCCCGTACCTGGGCCGGCAGGCGTTCGCGCCCAAGTTCCCGTTCCACCTTGGTTCTCGCGCAGGCGATGGGATCGCCGTGCTCACGAGCCTCCCGACGACCGCACCTGAAGGCCGCGCGCTCCCGGTGTACCTTGTCGAGCCGTTCGAGACGACTCAGGTCGCCCGCATAGACCCGGAGCGCACCGACCGCCCCCTCGAAGCATGGAAGCGAGCATGAACACCCACTTCACGTTCCTGCCCATCGACCTTGTCGACGACCCCAGCGACGCCGACGCCGTCCACAAGCAGACGATGGCGCTGTTCGCCGGCGCCGACCTGCCCGGCGACGAAGGGATGAAGCGCGCGGGCGCGAACATCCTGTGGCGGTGGGAGCGGGACGGTGTCATCGTGTCCAGCGATATCGAAGCCACCGACGTGCCTGACGGCGCGCAGACGTGGGCGCGGGACGCCGAACTGAGCTTCCCGGCTGGGTCCCACATCCGGTTCGTCGCGACCGTGGACGCTGTCACCCGCGTTCGCGGGAAGGTCCGTCCCGTGGGCGACGTCACCGCCTGGTTCGCCGACAAGGTGCGCGCCGCGTTCGAGGTCACCAGCTACCAGTTCGTCGCCTCATCGTTCGCGCGTCGCCGCGACGCCCGCCTTGAGCAGGTCACCGTCGCCGGCATCGGCGTCGTCACCGACCCCGCCGAGCTCGCGCGACTCACCCGCGAAGGCATCGGACGCTCGAAGGCGTTCGGGTGTGGGATGCTGCAGGCGGCCGCGGCATGACCACGATCATCTCCGTCCCACCGACCCTTGTCGAAAGGGTGGGGCCGCTGGCGACTGCGCTGCCGCCTGCGATCGCCCGGCTCCCGGAGACCGGCATCACGTACCCGTTCGATCGGGTGCCGCCGCAGCGGATGGGCTTCGGCGCGGCCCTCGTGGAGGCTGTCACATCCAGCCGTATCGAAGGCATCGACGTCTCCGTCACGCAGGCGGCCCTCGCCATCCTGCAGCCGCGCTACGCTCTCGTCACGGACGCGGGCCGGGCGGTCGCCGCGAACTTCCATGCCGTCACGGACGCGCTCGCCGGGGTTGCCCGGTACGACGACCACCGTGCCGCGCACGACCGGCTGATGAAGGGGCAGCACACCCCCGCGTTCGCCGGGTTCCGGGAGACGTTCGTGCGGGTCGGTGACCATGTCGCACCGGCACCGCGGCGGGTGTGGGAGCTGATGGTGGACCTTGCCGAGTTCACCTCATCCCACCAGTCCACGGTCGTGAACGCCGCGCTCGCGCACGCCCAGTTCGAGACCATCCACCCGTACGCGGACGGGAACGGCCGTATCGGACGGGCGCTGCTCGTCGGGGCCCTCGGGGCGCCAGTCAGTCCGTGGCTGCTGATGGAACGGCCCTCGTACTATGACGCGCTCCGCGACTACCGGCTCGGGGATGCCGGCCCCCTCGTGGAGCTGGTCGCCGCCGCCGCCGACCACGGGTTCGACATCAACGAGGAGACCGACGACTGCCAGCCTGACCTCGACGGACTCTCCGAGGAGGCGCTCGATGTCGTCGCGCGCCTGCATGAGCGGCCTGTCGGAACGCGGCGCCGGATGGTGCCCGCCGGCTCCAAGCGCCTGAGCGCCGGGTTCAGCGAGCTCATCGCCCGCGAGCAGGTGGTCGCTGTCTCCGACGACTGCGGCCTGGACACGGTGTACGCGTACCTGCCGGTCGTGCTCACCTGGCTTCGGCTGGCGCCGACCGGGCGGGTGCAGACCCACTACTCGGGCAAGTGGAAGCGAGAGATCCGTGTTTGAATGCACCGCCTGCGGGCACAGTGAGATGGTCCACGTCATGTTCTACGGCTGCTGCATCGTGAAGGGGTGCGCGTGCTTGGGCATGGACGGACGCGGCCCCCACTGCGACCCGGCAACCCACGCGGACCTGCACGACACGCTCACCGAACTGCCACCGCCACGCACGGAGCTGGAACGCCTCGAACGGATCAAGGGCGCACGGGTCACCGACGAGCAGAAGAACCGGATCCTCAGCATGAAAGCGGAGGGGCACGGCAGCAAGGTCATCGCCCGCGTCACCGGCATCTCCCGCACCGTCGTCCGTGCCGTCATCCACGAGGTGCACCCGAAGGGGCCCGCGACCCAGCCCCGCACCCGGCCCCGCCAGGAGGACTGGCAGCGGGCGATGGACGCCGGCATCACGAACGCGGAGTACCTCGCCGAGCGCGGCGAGGGAGGACGCGCGCGCACCATCGACGCGCTGAACGACTGGATCGCGGAACGCACCGCCGCAGGCGGCACCGCGGTCGCCGCAGGGTAGGGGTCAGGAGCGGCCCGCAGGACGGGCTGCGCAGAGCAAGAACCCCCGCCGGAATCCGGCGGGGGTTCGCTCGTGGTGTGCGTCAGATCGAATAGTCGTCGTGGAGGACGACCTTGCCGAGCTCCACCTGGCCGCCGGGCTTGCGCCAGTAGTGCAGGCGACGGGCGGACGCGGTGTTCTGCTCGACGTACGACCGCCACGCGACCGCACCGTCCTCACGGACCTTGCCGGTGGTGTCGAGCTTGTGGCCGTCACGGTCCTGGCCGAGCAGGATGCGCAGGACGCACCTGGCGACCTTGTCCAGCAGCTGCGGGTTGTGGGCGGAAAGCTCATCGAGGGACGCGGCGAAGCCCTCCCCGAAGGTGTACTTCGGCAGCGGGCTCTCCTGCTTCTCGGCGGGAGTGGTCTGCTCAGCCCACAGCGCCATCACACGAAACCGGATCTCCGCGTCCGCGTCCGCGAACATGCGGCGGACGGGCTTGTGGACGGGGACAGGGCCGGTCTTCGGCTTCGAGGCCGGCTTCGACTTCGTCGCTGCGGCCAGCTGGGCTTCCAGTTTGCGGACCCGTTCGCGAAGCGCGGTGTTCTCCGCCTCCGCGGCGACGAGCTTGACGGAATCGGACTCGCGGCGGACCGCGTCCGCGTTCTGGGAGGTGCTGGTCGTGTACGACAGGGAGCCGCGGTGGTTCAGCAGGCTCTTCACGTGCCCGGTGATGGCGCGGACCCGCTGCTTGCCCTCCTCGGGGCTGCGAGCCATGAACAGTCGGGCGCTGTCCCACCGGCCCGCCGGGAACACGCGGGTCGCCCCGCCGTACACATTCACGTCGTCCAGGTCCGCGGCGCCTGCCCGGCGGGGGACGACCTCGCGGATGTCCACGGCGGCGGAGTCCAGGAAGTAGATGTCGGCGATGTCGCCGATCGCCTCGTACAGGTCGTCAAGCGGGATGTACGGCGCGGCCTCATGCGACGGTTTCGTGACGACGACCGCGGGGAACGACAACTGCTCCTTCATCACAAGGTCGAAGAAGTCGGCGACCGCTGTGCGTGTCGTCAGGTAGCGGATGCCTGGTAGGGCAGGGGCTGGGGACATGATGTGCTCCGAATCGCGAAGTGCGGGCGGGCTTGTGGCTCATAAATGCGCGGTCTCGCACACCAGCGTCGCCCAAGCGCCCGGGCCGGTGCGGCGCATAGTCCAGCGTGTTCCGATTCCCGCCCGCCGCCGACCGGTTCCTCATCGGGGACCAGTCCGACCGTGGCCCGCTGCTGCAGGTCATCGAGATCATCGTGTGCGGGATCATCGGCCACAAGGCGTCCGTCCTCCATTACGCGCGCCTCGAGGTCGAGGAGGTGTACGACTCGGACGAGATGGACTGGGTGCAGGTCGGCCGTGACGTCGAGGAGCCGTACCTCGGCTGCATCCGCTGCCTCGCGGAGGTGGAGCTGCCGCTGCCGCCACCGGTGCCGGTGGACATCGTCGACTGGGAATGACGAAGCTCCCCGGCGCCCAGGGCGCTGTCACCAGGCGCTTACGACACCGCGATCGATGCGGACAGGATCGCGAAGAACACGAGGAAGCCGAGCATCGTCCCCACGGCGGAGACGGCGATTGCGGTGATGCCCTGCCACTTCCGCCGCCCACGAAGGCAGACGGCGATGACGCCCATCACGAACCCGACCGTCAGCATCACCCACCCGAAGATGAACCCGCCGCCGGTGATGAACCCGCCGATGGTCGCGAAGACCAGTCCCGTCACCGCGGCGAACAACGCGATGACCCCGACCGGGTTCCCGTCGACGGGCCCGAACCCGTACGACGCCGGCACGGCAGGGTACGCGAAGTGCGGAGGCGGGCTCTGCGGGGCCGCATACGGCGGCTGCGGGTACTGCTGCTGCGTGGGCGCGGTCGAGTTGTCGGTCATGAAGGTCCCCAATGGTCGAACAGCGAGAGTGCGCGGGCACGCCAACGATGCCCCCGAGCGAGTCCCCATCGCACGTTGTACGTGTCCGACGACAACCTAGCCGCACGCGCCGACACCGTCCACATCTCGCGGCCGCCGCGCATAGAGGGGTGAGCCGCCCGACGACGCGCGGTGACATTCCTCCGTAGCTCAATTGGCAGAGCAGCCGGCTGTTAACCGGCAGGTTCTTGGTTCGAGTCCAAGCGGGGGAGCGAGGTACCTGCGCGTCTGGGGTGCGCAGGTCCCCGACTTCGCCTCGGTAGCTCAGCAGGCAGAGCACCCGACTTGTAATCGGAAGGTCGCGAGTTCAACTCTCGCCCGAGGCTCGAGCTCGCGCATGGGAGAGGGAGCGTCCGACGTGGACGCTGCTTGCCGTTCCCGGATGTGAGGTACCCCGTGCTCCCGACCCGCCCCGACGACCCCGACTGCGGCTGCGGCCCGACACCCGCTGAGCAGAAGAAGCTGTTCGGCGCCGTCACCCGCCGCACCGCGCTGACCGCAGGGCTCCTCAGCGCCGTCCTCATCGGCGCCGGGCCCGTCGCCGGTGTCGCACCGGCCGCAGTCGCATCCGAGGCGGACCCGACATGGGAGGACGTGCAGCGGGCCAGGGCGAACACCGCCGCCAAGAGCGCGGAGGTCGCCCGCATCTTGAAGCTCATCGAGCAGCTCGAAGCGAAGGTCGCCGAGGCGGAGCAGGCCGCCCGGGACGCCGGGGACGAGTTCCATGAGGCGCAGCAGGCGTTCTTCGACGCTGCGATCGCCGCCGACGAGCTCCAAACCCAGGCGGATGCCGCCGACGAGGACGCGCAGGACGCCGGAGACCGGATCGGACGCATCGTCGGACGGCAATACCGGGAGGGCTCAGTCGCCCCGCTCGCGCTGCTGACCGCCACATCCGCCGCGGAGGCGGACAGCCTCCTGAACCGGCTCAGCGCGCTCGAGATGATCCGGAAGCGGAACGAGGCCCTGTACGGGGAGGCGTTCACCGCGAAGAACACCGCGCAGTCCCTCGCCGACCAGGCGAAGGAGAAGCAGAAGGAGCGGGACCGGCTGTTCCGGCAGGCGGAGCGGAAGATGAAGCGCGCGCAGCGCGCCGCGGACGCCGCACAGGCGACCCTCGCCCGCCATCAGGAACGGCTCGAGACGCTGAAAGCGCAGCTCGCGGCGCTCACCGACTCCACCGGGAAGACCGTCTCCGAGTACGAAGCCGGCGTCAACGCGGAGAAGGCGGCCCGCGCGGAGCGGGAACGGAAGGCACGCGAGCAGGCCGGGAACGTCACCGGCGGTGGCGGCAGCGCCGCACCCGCACCGGCGCCCACACCGCCGCCGACGCACACCCCGACACCCACCCCGACGACACCCCCGAAGACGACCCCGCCGCCGACCACCCCGCCGGTCGTGAACCCGCCGGCGCCCGTGCAGACGTGGTCGAAGCCGGTGCGGGGGACCGTGAAGATCAACTCCGGATTCGGCCCCCGCACGACCCAGTGCGGGCCGAGCTACTGCTCGTCCGGCTACCACTACGGCTCCGACGTGAACGCGTCCTGCTACGCGGACATCCTCGCCGTCGCCGCCGGGAAGGTCGTCTACGCCGGGTGGAACGGCGGGTACGGGAACTTCGTGAAGATCGACCACGGGGGAGGGCTCGCGACCGGGTACGCGCACATCGCGAACGGGACCATCAAGGTGACCGTCGGGCAGCAGGTGAAGCCCGGCGACCTCATCGCGGGGGTGGGGAACACCGGGAACTCGTTCGGCTGCCACCTGCACTTCGAGGTCTACAAGAGCGGAACACCCATCAACCCGGAGCCGTGGCTGCGCGCTCGCGGCCTCCTCTGACCCGTCCGCCACCGATCGAGGGCGTGCTCTCCTGTCGTGGAGAGCACGCCCTCGACGCGTTGAATCGAACGTGCGTTCGAAAGTGTGGCCGTTTCTGCCCAGCTGATCCAACCTCTGCCAAGGTCACCTTGGCTGGAGTTTCCCCAGTGTTTTCAAGGGATCGAGGGCTGTTGCCAAGTCTGCCAAGTAGTAGTTGTCTCACGTGAGAAGAAAAAAGAAGAAGAAAGAAGAAAAGGGCCCTGAGCACACTCTCCTCCCTCTATATAGAGCAACATGCGCTTGGCAAACTTGGCTGGAGCACGATTCTTGCCGTCTGACCTGGGGTTTTCGCGAATATCGGACTTGGCGGCGGCTGGGCAGAAAACCAAGCCCGCGAGAAGAACCCCAGGTCAAGGGCGAAAACGCTTCAGCAGGCGGGTTGGCGGCGTCGTTCGCCGCAGGGTATGGGCTGCCCACGACCGAAGGTACGCCCAATGCCCACGCCCACCGCGGAGCCGAACCTCCGCCACGCGATCCTCGCCGGGCGCGAAGACCACGCCTGGTGGTCCACCCCCGCCGCCCGCCTCGTGCTCGACAGCGTCCTAGAGCTGCTCACCCCGCTCGCGCTGCGGGTCGGCGCCGACCCCGCAGACGCTCTCTCGTACGCGTTCGAGGTGTGGCTGACCTTCGACGATGAGCTGCTCGCCGACGAGGCCGCCGACCTGTGGGCGTACACGTGCACCGCCGTCCGCCACGCGCTCGCGCGCGAGCAGGAAGCAGCCCGCAAGGTCACCTCCGCCACCGCCGTCCGCCGCACCTCCACCCGCGCCGCCGCCGGCGTCACCTCCCTCGACGACAACGACCTCGCCGCCGACGAGGTCGAGTACGTGGAGGTGTCGGTCTCCGACCCGCGCCTGGTCCGGGCGAAGGCCGCGCTGGACCAGGTGCTCACCATGGCCGGGTTCGACGAGGACGGCCGACTGATCGTCATCGACGTGCTCAGCGACTCCCTCGAAGGCTCCCCGTCCGCCCGCGCCTCCATCGCCCGCGCCGAGCGGGTGCACACCGTCGTCGGCGCGCACCTGACCGGCGAGCAGTGGAGGACCCTCGTCGAGATCATCCTCGGCACCCCCGCCGGGCTCCCCGGCGTCGTCCAGCTCGCCGCCGCAGGCCACCCCGCGCCCGCCGTCGAACCGCACATCTCGTCGCGTCTGCTCACCCTCATCTCGGCGGCGGCCGCGTGAGCACCGTCACCGTCCGCAACCCCTGCCACCGCACGATCGCCCGCGACCAGATCGTCATCGGCGAACGGGTCCGCGGCATCGACACGGAGACGCTGGACGAGCTGACCTCGTCCATCCAGGAGCTGGGGCTGCTGTACCCCGTCCTCATCGACGAGCAGAACCACCTCGTGGACGGACTGCGACGACTCGCAGCCCTCGACCAGCTCGGCGTCGACGAGATCCCCGTCATCATCGACCAGAACCCCGTCACCGCCACTGACGACGCGGAGCGACTGCGCCGCGAGCTGGCCGCGAACGGCGTGCGCACCCAGTACACGCCCGTGCAGGCAGCCGCCGCCCGCCGCCGCCTGCGCGAGCTTGTCGCCAAGCCGCAGCAGCGCCGCACCGGCGCGCCGCTCGCGGAGCGACGGAAGAACTGGGCCTCCGAGCTCGCCGTCGCCGAGACCGGCGTCTCCCGCACCACCATGGACCGCGTCGACCAGATCGTCCGGGTCGCCGAGGACGTCACCCGCCCCATGCACGTGCGCCGCGAAGCCGCCGAAGGGCTCACCCGCATCGACGTCGAAGGCGTCCCCGTCCACCGGGTCCTGCAGCAGGTGACCACCGCCGCCCGCGCTGCGGACGCCGTCGCGAAGTACCCCGCACTCGCGTCCCTGCCCACGCCGGACGCGCAGGCGACCGTCGCCGCACAGCTGGACGCCCTGCCCGCCGACGCCCGTCAGGCGCAGCTGGAAGCGATGTCGTCCCTGTTCGGACAGCCGGCTGAAGCAGTCTCCGCGTACCGGGTCCTCAGCGACGTTTCGCGCATAGAGGAGCTCATCGAACACGGCGAGGAGGCGGTCCTCGCGGCCGCGACCCTCACGTCGGACGGACACCTGACCGAGGAGCAGCGGCACACCTGGACGGGCCTTGCAGCCCGACTCGAAACGCTCGCCGCCAAGCTCCGTGAAGCACTCACCGAGGGAACCCACCCATGACCAACGACATCCACATCGCGTTCTCCGAAGCCGTCGCCGACACGTTCGACGCGCTCAGGAAGTCGCCGCTGCTGAACGACCCCGCCGTGGTGAAGGAGCTGGACACCAGCTACGTGTTCCTCAGCGAGGTCACCCGGGTGGACCCGCAGGTGCTGTTCAACAACATCTCGAAGGGCGCGTACGACGTCTCCCACGCGTCCGACCACATCATCCTCGTCTCCGGCAAGCACCCCCGTGAGCTGGCGTGCGACACCTGCGGGAAGCTCCTCAGCCACCACGGGCCCGCCGCCTCGTACAAGACGCTGCTGACCGCGGTGCAGGACATCGAGGCGATCGCCGCGCTCCACGCCGCCGCCCCGAAGGGGGCGTGATGGCCGCAATCGACTTCACCGGCGCGAACGGCCCGAAGCCGTGGCTGGACCGTGTCGTCGTCGCCGCGATGGACAACGGCTGGTCCGACATCCAGATCCGCCTGAACCGCGACCCCGAGTACGTCGCACTCGGCCAGGGCGGCACGGACTCGAAGCTGGAGGTCCGCGCCCGCATCAACCGGACCATGCAGCCGGTCGGCGAGGTCGAAGGCCGCAACGCGGAGATCCTCGTCACCCACATCAAGGCGACCGCCGGCATCGGCTCCGGCCCCGCCATCGCACCCCTGGACGGCCTGTACCCGTACAAGGAGACCGGCGGTCAAGCACGGAAGGTCGACATCCGTGTCGCCGTGTTCCCCACCTACGCGGGGGAGACCCTGTCGCTGCGTCTTCCCGCCACAGACGCCGCCGCGACGATGGACGACCTCGCGTTCAACGCCCGCAACCGTGAGCTCGTCGAGCAGGCCATCGGCATGGCGAACGGCCTCGTCCTCGTCGCCGGTCCCATGGGCTCCGGCAAGTCCACGACCCTCCGCACGTTCGTCCGAGAGCTCGGCGGCCCGGACGTGTCCGTATGGACCGTCGAGGACCCGGTCGAGATGGAGATCGCCGGCGTCGACCAGATCAACATCAACAGCGAGGCCGGCAACGGCTGGCCCGAGGTGCTGACCGGTCTGCGCCGAAGCGACCTCGAAGTGCTCATGATCGGCGAGATCCGCAACTACGAGCAGGCATCCGCCGCGCTCGAGATCGGCAACGCCGGCGCGAAGGTGCTCTCCTCCATCCACGCGAACGACTCCATCGGCGCGGTCATGCAGCTCATGGAGCTCGCCGACGCGAAGCCGCGCACCCTCGGCGCGCAGCTGCGGTCCGTCATCAGCCAGCGTCTGCTCCGCAAGCTCTGCACCGCCTGTGCAGGCGCCGGCTGCGGCGCGTGCGACAGCTCCGGCTACCGCGGCCTGCAGCCCATCCACGAAGTGCTCCTGCTCACCGACGAGTTCACCGCCGCGCTCGCCGCGGGGGAGTCGATGACGGAGCTGCGCCGCGTCGCCGCCGACGCAGGCATGGTCACGCTGCGCGCATGCGCGCAGGAGCTGGTGGACGCCGGGGTCACCGACCTCCGCGAAGTGAGGAGGGTGCTCGGTGTCGATTGAGCAGGACAAGGCCAACGGGGACGAAGCGTGGAAGGCGGCGGTCGCCGCATCCCCGAAGAAGATGGAGGAGATCCTCCGCGCCGCGATCGCGAAGCACCCGAACGGGTCGGACATCCAGTTCGTCGGCGGCGACCAGGTGTGGGTTCACGAGAACGCCGCCGAGCACCGCACCGGCATCGAGATGACCGACAACCTGCTGCTGCACTGGGCGGAGGCGTTCGGCGCCGAGCGAGGAGGCGCCCGCGAGCTCGCGTTCGGGAAGAAGGGCACCCTGGAGGTCGCCCTCGACATCATCGGCCTCCGTCTGCGCATGACGTGGCGGCGCCAGCACTCCCACGGCGGCCGGTACGCGCTGAACGTCCGCCTGCTGCCCAGCAAGCCGCCCGTCATCGACGGCCCCCGCTTCCAGGAGAACCCCGTCCCGCCGGCTCTCATCGACATGGTGATGAACAACACCGATGGGCTCATCCTGTTCGAGGGTCCCACCGGGTCCGGCAAGTCCACGCTGCAGGCCGCGCTCGTGGACCTGGTGAACCGCACCCAGGCCCGCCACATCTACACCCTCGAAGACCCCATCGAGTTCGTGCACGTCTCCCAGAAGTCCCTCATCAGCCAGCGGGAGATCCACACCGACGTCGACTCGTTCTTCCAGGGCCTGCAGACCGCGAAGCGCTCCAAGCCCGGCATCATCCTCCTCGGCGAGCTCCGCGACCCGGTCACCAAGCGGGCCGCGCTCGAATCCGCCGTCGAAGGCCACCTCGTGCTCGCCACCTCGCACGCCTCGGCGGTGCCGGAGGCGATCGCGTCGTTCATCGGCGCGTTCCCGTCCGACGAGCAGAACGAGGTCGCCCAGACCCTGTCTGTCGCGCTGCGCGGTGTCGTCGTCCAGCAGCTCATCCCCGCAACCAGCGGGAAGGTCGTCCCCGTCCGCGAGCTGCTGAAGGTGGACTCCGTCATCGCTTCCAAGCTCGCCGACCGGGAGACCGGCGGTGACCTGCGCGCCATCATGCTCTCCAGCGAGGTCCGCCGCAGCGAGGGGACGTTCTCCCGCGACGACGACCTCCTCAAGCTGTACCGCGGCGGGAAGATCACCGCCCAGGTCGCGCTGGAGAAGGCCCTCAAGCCGGAGGAGCTGCGTGCGCGCATGGGAGTACGGTCATGAGCGAAGAAGAGCGCCTCGAGCAGACCCGCCGCGAATACTGGCGCAAGCGCCGCCAGCGCACCTACGCGACCCCGGAACCGCTCGACTTCCCGTGGGGCGAGTTCGACGTCCCCGACGAGACCATCCCGGCGGTCAAGCCGTTCGAGCTGCCCCGTTGGAACCACGCGCACGCGCCCATGCAGGGCGCGCCGGTGGAGGTCGCACCGCGCCGCACCGTCTCCGAGGACTTCGACGGCCCCGCACCGACGACCGGCGAGCTGGCCCCGATCCCGTTCGCTGACTGGGCGACCGGCGGTGACGTGTACGTCCCCGACGTCGAGCCCACCGCTGACACGCTCGACGTCGAGACGGCGGACATCGGACTCGACGTCGAGGAGCCTGCCATCGAGCGCGACCTCGACGACGTCGAACCGCCCGCGGAGGAGGCCGAGCGGGCCGCGCCGCAAGTGAAGCGGGGACTGTGGGCGCGGATGCTCGCCACGCTCGGCGGCAAGCCTAAGCAGCCCGAGCCCGAGACGGCCACCGAGACCGCCGACGAGGCACCCGTCGAGGACGCCGCCGCCGATGTCGAGGGTCCGGCCGATGACACGTGGACCGACGACACGTGGGAGGCGCCCGCCGACGAGAACGGCACCGGCATCGCCCCGGAGGTCGCCGCGTGGGAGGAGGCGTGGTCTTCCACCGCCTACGCCGACGGCGACGCCGAGGACGAGTCGCAGCTGTCGAAGAAGGAGCTGCGGGCGAAGCGGAAGGCGGAGGCGAAGGCCCGCCGCGCCGCGAAGCCGGACGCGGCCGAGCGCAAGCGCCTCGCGCAAGTCGCGCGGGAGGAGCGCGAGCGGGAGAAGAAGCGTCTCGCGGAGGCTGCGCAGGAGGAGAAGATCGAGGCGGATGTGGCCCGCGCCCGCGCCCGCCGAGAGCAGAAGGCCCAGAAGGAGTGGGAGAAGCGGCAGAAACGCCGTGACGCGGTCCGCCGCAACGGCGGCAAGGAAGGCTTCTGGCAGGGCACGTCGAAGCCGAAGCCCATGGAGATCGCCAACTCCGTCCGGTCGCTGTCCATCGTCCTCGAGGTGAACCCCGCCGAGATCGAGGCGGTGAAGATGATGGCTGAGGAGTTCGCCGGAGGCCGCATCGGCGACGCGTACGACCGCATCTACGACCGGCTCGTCAAGGACAACATGACGCTCGTGGAGGCGTTCGAGCCCGAGCGGCTGTTCCCGCCGATCGTCCACAACATGCTCCGCGTCGGCGCGAAGACCGGCAAGCCCGGCGCTGCGCTGCGCACCGCCGTCGAACTGCTCGACACCAGCAACGACAACTCCCGGAAGATGCGGAACGCGCTGTTCGAGCCGATCCTCCTGGCCATCCTGTCCCTCGGCGTCCTGTTCCTGACCGCGTGGATGGTCATGCCCCAGTTCGTCGAGATGTACGAGGGCATGGAGATGCCGATCGGCATGTTCACGCAGATGGTGCTGACGTTCAGCGACGTCACCGTCTGGGTCCTCGGCATCCTCGGTGCGGTCGCCGCCGCCATCCTCGCCTGGTGGTACCTCCACGGCCGCTGGGACATCCGCGTGCGCACCGCCATCGACCGGTTCAAGCTCAGCGCACCCCTCACCGGCAAGGCCACGCAGTCCAATGAGGCGTTCCAGCTGTTCAACATCATCGACTCGTACCTGTCCGTCGGCGCCACCGAGCGGGAGACCCTGCTCGGCGCGGCATCCACCGTCAGCAACCGGGCCGTGAAGCGGCAGCTGCGCGCGACCGCGAACGGGCTCACCACGGGCGAGAAGACGTTCGCGCAGTTCCTCGACGACGACATGTTCCCGCGCCTGGCCCGCGCGTTGCTGGCCACCGGCCAGCGCACCGGGCAGACCATCCCCGCCATCCGCCACCTCCGCGACACGTACCAGAAGGAAGCGCGCATCGAAGGGGAGCAGGCGGTCGAGAAGGTCGTCCGGCAGGTGTCCGGCTACTCGACCATCGTCTACATGCTCACCGCCACGATCGTGACCATCCCGCCGCTGGAGATCTTCGGCCAGACGCTCGGGTACACCGGATGACCCGCACCGGCCTCGCCGTCACCGCTCTCTGGGTGACGACGTTCGCTGCTGTCGTCACCGGGCAGAGCGCCCCGTTCGCGTGCCTGCTCATCGCTGCCGCGGGCGCAGCTGTCGCGGACGCGTGGGACATGCGGATCCCGAACCTGCTGGCCGCGGCCACCGCGGTCGCAGCCATCGGCGTGTGGGCGAGCTTCGGGTTCCCGCTGCTCGCGGTCACCGTGGCCCTCATCGTGGCAGCGGCCGTGCTCGCCGCGTACGAATGGGACCTGCTGGGCGGGGGAGACGTGAAGTTCATCCCGTCCCTCGCCCTGGCCGTCGCGTCCACCGGGCAGACGCTGTCGTCCGCGCTCGCGCACGTCACCGTGCTCGCCGTGTTCCTGTTCGGGACCGCCGCCGCCTGGGCGGCCGCTCTCGGGAACCGTCACGCACCGGTCGCAGCTGGCGCCCCGCTCGCGCTCGCCGCGGCCACCGTCCTCTGATCGCACCTCATTGGGGCGCGTAACGCACCCCAAAACCGGCGATGCGGTCGCCTGACCCTCCTTGGTAGCGGCATTCATCTGTCCCCTCATAAGGAGATTCACACATGGCAAACCCGTTCCTCGTTCTCGGTGGTATCGCTGTCAGCATCATCACCGCGACGTTCGGCATCCTGCAGGTCCCCGGCTGGGTCAACTCGGCCAAGGACGCGTCGGTGTACAACGACATCGACCAGGTCACCATCGGCGAGGCGGCAGCGCTCTCGACCGGCGGCAAGGCCCTCGACTTCGCCGACCTGACCGGCGCCGAGGGCGCGAAGTCGGGTGTCGTGATCAACGTCGCGGCCGAGACGGTCCACATCGAGGTCGCCGACAACGACACCGACTACGTCGTGGCCATCGCGTCCGAGTCGGGCAACCTGTTCGGCCGTGTCAACGGCGGCGAGATCGTCAAGGTCGAGCTGTCGGAGCACGCCGGCGTCGTCGCCGACGCTCTCGCCGACCTGAACACGGAGCTCGGCGTCGTGGCGGCGGGCTTCGAGGAGATCACGCTCGCCGACCTCGGCATCACGCCGTAAGGCTGACTCAGTCCGCCGGCACGTCCGGCGTCAGGGGCCAGGTGAGGTGGGCACTCGCCTGGCCCCTTCCACAGAACTCGCGGACCCGGAGGCAATGGGCGCCTCCGAGCCGCACGACCTCTGCTGAGGTCTGCCGCTGGGCCCGCAAGGGCTCACAAGGGGCCAGGTGCGATCGGGCAGTCGCACCTGGCCTCTCCTTCGCTCCCGGCGCATAGAGGACCCGACATGATGACCGGCATCTTCCGCACGCTGAAGCGAGACGAGCGAGGCAACGCGCCCGCGCTCGTCGTCGGCGGTGCCGCCGTGTTCACGATCGTCAGCGTCGGCGTCGCGTCCGGGCTCATCACCGGGCTTGTCACCGCCGGCCTGTACGGACGGAACGCCGCGCTCGAGGACGCCGCCTACGAGGCGCTCTACGCGGACACAGCCCGCGGCTACTCGCACCTGACGACCCTCCCGGACAGCGCCGAGATCACCCTCCACCCGGACGAGCGCACGGAGGTCGTCGCGCACCGCGAGGTGGAGAAGAACCCGTCCGCGCGGACCGCCCGGGTGACGATCACCGTCAGCCGCACCACCGACATCGGGTACGCCGACTGCGCACCGGCCGACGGGCGATGCTTCTTCGCGACCGAGCTGGTCGCCGACGTGGGGTCGGGACTGTGATCGGCCGGCTCCGTGCTCTGCTCCGCGACACCCGAGGAGGGGCGACCCTCGCCCCGGTGTTCGCGATCATCGGCGTCATCATCATCGCCAGCGTCGCCGCGTCCATAGCAACCGCCGCCGCAGCGAAAGGCACCGCGGACGCGGACCGGAACGCCGCAGCACAGGTGCGCTCCGCCGTCGCCGCGCTGCAAGCCGACCTGAACCTGCGGACCACGTGCGCTGCGCTCGCCACGCAGATGGCGAACCCGATGTACTCGCCGACGGGCTACTTCGCCACCCCGCACGAGGACATCGACTTCCACACCGCCACCGCCGCAGGAAGCGACTGCCGGGTGACGTTCGACGTCACCACCACCCGCGGGCGCACGCAGACCCGGTCCTACACGGTCGAGCTCCGGAGGACCCCGCTCATCCTCACCGACGGTGTGTGGCAGGACGCGGGCGCCAGCACTCCCACCCGCACCGTGTGGGAGCCGTACCGGACGGTGGTGACCGGATGACGGGCACGAACAGCTTCCGCCGCCTCCTGCGCGACGAGCGCGGCTGGGTGTACACGCACATCGCAGTGCTGATCATCGCGCCCATCCTGCTCATCGTGATGGGCACCGCCGCCATCACCGCGCTTCGCACCGGCGCCAGCCTCACGGAGGCGATGGACCGTGCCGTCCTCGCGCAGACGATGCTCGACGACTTCGAGAACGCCGTCTCCTCCGCCGCCACCATCACCTGGTCCGACGACGAGGTGACCACCGTCATCGACCCGGCCGCGGTCCCCGCCACCTCCCTCTCGAACCCGGCCGACATCCTCCCCGAGTGCGTCACCGTCATCTGGACGGTGGCGGACGACGGATCGCTCGCGTCCCTCACCCGGACGGTGCAGCGGCACCAGGCCGCGTCGTGCGCGTCCCCGGTGGCCGCGACCATCCAGTCCGCCCTCACCGGCCTGGAGCTCGGTGCCGGGTTCACGATGCACAACGCGCACGGCCGAGAGCTCACCGACGTCCCAGGGTTCGAGTTCGGGCACTGGGTCCCCGCGTCCCAACCGAAGCCCGCAGGGCTCACGGACGGACAGTGGGGCGACACGCGCGTGGCGACCGTCCGGTTCGACGCCGTCATGCAGGAGCTCATCGGCGCCCGCGACCTGCGCGCCACCGCCCGCACCCCGGTGCCTGCGCGGTGAACACCACCGCACCGCGCATGACCCGGTCGAAGGAGGACGAGATGACCGATGTGAAGCCCCGCCAGGTGTGGGCCGACAACGACGTGCGCTCCCGCGGGCGCACCGTCGAGGTCGTGAGCGTCGACGCGACACACGCGACCGTGAAGGTGCTCACCGCCCGCACCGCCGCGCCACCGCAGGAGCGCGAGCGTGCGGTCGGCCGCCAAACGCGGATCCGCCCGAACAACACCGGGTACGTGCTGGTCGCCGACGCCGACTGACCCCGCGCAGACCGTCGCCGACATCGAGCACGCCCGGCAGGTCGCCGCAGGGTGAAAGGCGAGCCCGCCACGCCCTGAAAGGCACCCGCCGTGTCCCACCCGTTCGTCGCGCTCGGCGCGATCACCATCACCGCGATGACCGCCGCGTTCGGCATCATCCAGGTGCCCGGGTGGATCGACGAAGCCCACGACTCCGCGGTCTCCGCGGACCTGGCGTTCGTGCAGACGCTCGAGGAGCGAGCGCTCCTCAAGACTCGCAGCTACTGGAACGGCAACCAACTGCAAGAGAAGGCAGGCACCGTGCGTGGCCGCGACCTGCCCGCGGAACGGCCCCTGTGCGTGTCCGCGGCCGCGCTCGGCATCGGGTACGCCGCCGTCGGCAAGAGCGATTCCGGCACCTACCTCGCCCGCACCAGCGCCTCCGACGTCGAAGGGACCGGGAGCACGCCGCTCGCCGCGATCGCCGCCGCCGGTGGCCTCCCACCAGGCGTCCCCACACCCGTCAGCGGCGACTCCTGCACCGCCGGCGCCCAACTCGTGTACACGCCCGTGGGTTGACTGTCAGACCCCCGGCAGCACCACGTCCACGGGGATGCCTACCCACTCGTCGGGGTCCTGGGTGATCTCGTCTCGCGCGACCGCGCGCACAAGGGAAGCGAGGACCTTCGGGAAACGGACCTGTGCCACCGCCCACGCTTCCAGCCGGTTGAGTTCAGCCGCCTGCGCGTGGACCCGCCTCAGCAGTGCGGGTAGGTCCTGGAACTGGTCGTTCAGCTGCGGGTACCGTTCGCGAGCTTCGGGGTATTCCGCGAACAGGTCCGCCTGAGATTCTGCCCGCGCGTCTGTGCGGAGGTCGGCACTGACGTTGATGAGCGCGGAGCCGCAGGTTCGCGCCTGAGCGCGCACGGCCTCGACGACGGCACTCGGGTTCACTTGCCACTTGTACAGGTCTCCCCGGCTCAGGAGCGGCGTGACACCCGCCAGCCTGGGCAGCGTCGCGTCGAGCCACGCGCGTTGCCGGAGCCGCTGAGGCTGCAGGACCGCCCACACCTCGCGACGTTCCAGTTCACGCGCCGACGGTGGCGGTGGCGGCCGCAGCTCCACCGCCCGGTCGTTCATAGCCGTGACCGTGCGGTCGAGGTTGATGCGGAACAGGGCGACATCCGTGCGCTGCGCCGCAGCGATAGCGGCGGGCGTGTACCCGGATGACGAGTAGAAGAGCGCGTTGTACGTGTTGAAAGCCGCGCCCCGCAGCCTTTGCACGTCGGGCGCGCCGACAGGAGATGCGTGGTGCTTCACCTGCGCGACCGCGCCGCTGGCGATCACGTCGAGGCCGCCGTCGGTGCCGGGCCCGGTCACCGCAGCGTCGTCGAACCCGAGCCACCGCATGTGAGCGGCCGCGAGCTCCTCCGCCTCCCGCCACGTCATCACCACGCGGTGATCGTACGGGCACGCCGCGACATCCGCCGGGACCACCCCGCGCATGAGGACCGCGGAAGGGAGCAACACCATGACCCGCATCGGCCTCGTCGGCTGCGCAGCACAGAAGCTGCAGCGCCCCGCACCAGCCCGTGATCTGTACGTGTCGCAGCTGTTCCGGAAGGCGTCCGCGTACGCCCAAGCCACCTGCGACGTGTGGTTCATCCTCAGCGCCAAGCACCACCTCGTCCACCCCGACGAGGTGCTCGACCCGTACAACGTCCGTCTCGGCGACAAGGTCACTGGGCCGCCCATCTGGGACTGGGCGACCGAGACCGCCCGGCAGATCGAGGAGGCCGCGGCTGCGTTCGACGACCCGCACCTGGTCGTCCTCGCCGGCGAGCAGTACCAGACCATCCGGTGGCGCACGACGCTGCCCATCGACATCCCGATGAAGGGCCTCGGCATCGGGGAGCAGCTCGGGTTCCTCACCCGCGAGCTGAACGCCATCCACGCATAGGGGAGACCCCGCAGAGAACAGAACGGAGACCCCCTATGCCCGATCGTCAGCGGCAGCGGCAGGCGGATGCCAGAAACGTTATGAAGGCCGCCGCACGGCACGCGGCTGTGTTCGGCCCTGGGCCGAGCACCCCGCCGACGGTGACCCGGCACCCGAACGTCACCCGGATCGAGGTCATCGACAACAGCGGCCGCGTGTTCGGTGGCCGCTACACCCGAGGCGCCGAGATCCATGTGCAGGACGACGGCCGCACCATCAAGGTCTTCGCGGAGGAGGGGACCGGTCAGCAGAACGACCCGTACCGCGGCCCGTATGAGCGACTGCAGCGCACCCTCACACGTCCGCCCGTCGGCTGGTTCTCCTTCGGCACCCACGTCGACCAACCGGACGTGAAGCTCGAGTTCTGGGGCACCGACGACGGCGGCATGCCGCTGTGGGAACGCCCGGTCTCCGTCGGCGACCGGGTGCAGGCTGTCGCACGGGCGCTCGCGGCGATCCCGCTCGGCGAGTTCGCCGAAGGCCCCGAGAGGATCGCGGAGATCGTCGTCACAGCGCTCGACGAGCACGACGCACGAGAGGCGTGACCGGCGGCACCTGCCACCGCGCATGTGTGAGTCAGCCCCGACGACGACGACAACCGCGGCGACGCACGAAGGAGCATCATGGCTGGAATCCGCATCAAGGGACACGCGCTCAAGCTGGAGTGGAGCGGCGAGCGCGGCGCTGAGTCCAGCAGCACCGGTACCTGCGAGTGCGGGGATTGGGAAGAGTCCGCATCCAACCAGCGAGAGGTCCGGTTCGAGTACCGCATGCACCTCGAGCAGGTAAAGAAGCACGCTGCCGCCTGACGGCAGGCCCGTGCAATACCGGCGCAACACCCGGCGCAACACCGGGTGCAACACCGACGCAACCCGGTCGGTCGAGCCTCGTACATGAGTGACGTCCAAGCCCGCCGACGAGACGAGAACCACGATGAGCGCGAAGGATCTGGCCGAGCGGTTCCAGGTCGACACGCGCACCATCGAGCGGGACCGGAGCGAGCCGGGGCGGAGGGCGGCGTGATGAGCCGCACCCTGGACATCCTCGAGCGGGCGCAGCACGGCACGACAGCTGGGTTCAAAGCGGGGTGCCGCAGCAAGGGCGGATGCCCCAACCACGGGATCCGCGGGCAGTTGACCTGCCTGGAGGCCGCGCGTGCACAGCGGCACTACTTCTCGCTGGCGGTCCTGGCTGAGACGGACACCATCACCTACGCGATGCTGCACGTTGCGAAGACGAATCCCTTCACGCCGGTGAGAGAGCAGGAATGAAGGAGTGCACGATGCCCGTTGCGGCAACCCGGTCTGTGCGCGGGTATGTGCCGGAGGGCGCTACCCGCGGGAGTAGCCGGCCGGGCAGGGCGCCTCGCGTCCGAAGCGATCGCACCCCGCCGACCTGATCACCATGTGCCGCCGCACCGCGCTCCTCCCGGTGAACAGGCGCCGGCAGACCCGTCACGTTGATGCTGTAAGAACTGGACGGTGACGGCCTGGGCCAGAGGATCGGCTAGCAGAGCGGCATGATCGGTACCTGCGACAACGGTGGTCGTCGCCCGCGGTAGGGCACGTTCGGCCTCGTGCGCATCACGCATTCCGACCGCGTCCCGATCGCCGGTCAGCAGCAGGGTGGGCGCGGTGATCGCCGCAAGATGTTCGGGGGCGAGCCCTGGCTCGCCTTCCAGCGATCCGAGCAGGGCCGCGAGAGCGAGCGGGTCGTTCTGGCTGAATGCGAGTGCTGTGCCGGAGTCCACGGGCGCGCCTCGATAGGCAGCCCACGCATTCAGGAACCCGTCGATGCCTTGTGTGCGCAGCGTCGCAACGGCGTCAGGGGAGAAGATCGCATCGGCTCCACCGGCGAGCGCTCCGAAGCGTCCGCCCAGGCTCACGAAAGCCGACACACGCTCTGGGCGACGGCTTGCAAGATGGAACCCGATGCACGCCCCCAGGGAGTACCCGACGACATGCGCCCTCGGGGCATCGACGGCATCCAGCACGGCCACGAGGTCGTCGGCCTGGGTGGCGAGCGCATAGTCCCGCGGCCGGTGCGGCTTTCCACTTCGCCCATGCCCCCGAAGGTCCACCCCCACGACTCTGAACCCCTCCAGCGCAGCGGTATACCCCAGGCCCCGCCACACCACCTCCGACAGCCCCGTCCCATGAGCGAGCAGTACCGCCGGCCCGCTGCCCACGACGGTGAACGCGACCGGGGTGCCATCCGAGGAGAGCGCCAGGCGACGCTCAGGCTTCGCGGAGATGTTCATCCAAGACATTCTGAGCTCGTCGACGAGCGGGACGGCGACTTCGTTGAGCGCGAGAAGGGCGAGCCACGCGCGCAGGCGGGCGGTGTCGTCCCTGAGGGCGGCTACGGTCCGCAGACGCCTCCACCGGCAGGGTTTGACATCTTCCGCGAAGAGAATCACTTTCTAGGGGAGGTCTCACTACCGCGAAAACCCAAGGGCACACTCCGCGCGGACCTGCAAGTGGTGCGCGTAGAGATGCGCCGTGTCTGCGGGCTGACCGCCGTGTGCCAAGCCGCCATGTTGCCATCTCATTGTATATAATATTGAGTGGCGAGCGTGCAGCAGCAGAGAGGATTTCCGATGAGTGACGAGCATTCCGTGGTCACGTCCGGACAGCGAATGGGTGTCGATGGATGGAAGGGGAGATTCTTCGAGGACTTCGAACCGGGCGACGTCTATTACCACCCGCTCGGGAAGACGGTGTCCGAAACCGACAATCAGTGGTTCACGCTGCTGACCCAGAACACCGCAAAGGTGCATTTCGACCACAACATGGCCTCGGTCACCGAGTTCGGGCGACCGCTGGTGAACTCCACCTTCATCCTGGCGCTCGTAACCGGTCAATCGGTGATCGACCTGTCGTTCAACGTCATGGCCAACCTAGGGTGGGACGAGGTGCGCCTGCCGACTCCCGTGTTCGCGGGCGACACGATCTACTCGAGATCCAAGGTGTTGGAGAAGCGGACGTCGCGGTCGCGGGAGAACGTCGGCATCGTGACGGTGGCGACCGAGGGCTACAACCAGGACGGCGCCATCGTCATCTCCTACAAGCGCACCTTCATGGTCTACCGCCGCGGCTTCGCACCGGAGAACCCGACCCCAAGGCCCGACGAGTCGAGTCTCCCGTCGGTGCTCGATGTCTGACATGGCGAGCGATCTGGCCCGCACCTGGCTCTTCGTGCCCGGCGACCGCCCGGACCGCTTCGACAAGGCGGTGGCGTCAGGCGCCGACGCCGTCATCATCGACCTCGAGGACGCCGTCGACGCCGCACGCAAGCCCGCAGCGCGCGCCGCCGCGGCGGCCGCGGTCGCGCGGGGCGACTTCAGCGTGAGGGTCAGCTCGGTGGGCGACGACGCGGGGCTGCGCGATCTCGACGCGCTGAGCAGCGCCGACGCCCGCCCGGCTGCCGTGATCCTGGCGAAGGCCGAGGATCCGGATGCCGTCTCGAAGGTCGTCTCGGCGCTCGGCTGCCCGGTCGTCCCGCTCGTCGAGAGCGCAGCCGGGCTGGAGGCAGCGGCCGAGCTGGCGGCCGCGGAGGGCGTCGCGCGCCTGGCATTCGGTGCCGTCGACTTCAGCCTGGACATCGACGCCAGCCCGGATCCCGATGTCCTCGCTTATGCGAGATCCAGGCTGGTCACGGTGAGCAGGGCGCACGGCATCGCCGCGCCGCTCGACACGCCGAGCCTCGCGATCGCGGACGCCGCCGCCGTCGCTGCTGAGGCGGGGCTCGCGCGGCGCTTCGGGATGGGCGGCAAGCTCTGCATCCATCCGGCCCAGGTGCCGGTCGTCGCCGCCGCCTTCCGGCCGACCGAGCGCGAGGCGAGCGAAGCCCGTCGCGTGCTCGCCGCCGCCGAGGGCGACGGCGCCGCTGCGCTGGACGGCCGGATGATCGATCTGCCCGTCTTGGAACGGGCGCGGCGCGTGCTGGCACGCGCGGAGGAGGGCGCATGATCGCTCCGCCGCTGGACGGTCTGACCGTCGTCGCCTTCGAGCAGGCCGTGGCGGCGCCGTTCGCCACGCGTCAGCTCGCGGATCTCGGCGCCCGCGTGATCAAGGTGGAGCGAGACTCCGGCGATTTCGCGCGCGGGTACGACACCAAGGTCGATGGGCTCGCCAGCTACTTCGTCTGGCTGAACCGCTCCAAGGAATCCGTCGTCCTGAACCTGAAGGACGAGGCGGGCCTCGCCGCCGCGCGCCGATTGGTCGTCGGCGCCGATGTCGTCGTGCAGAACCTCGCCCCGGGCGCGATGGACAGGCTGGGCCTGGGCCCCACGCAGGCGCTCGGGCTGAACCCGTCGCTGGTCTACGTGTCGATCTCGGGATACGGCTCGACGGGACCGTACAGCGACAAGAAGGCGTACGACCTCCTGGTGCAGTGCGAAGCGGGCCTGCTGTCGATCACGGGCACCCCGGATGTGCCGAGCAAGGTGGGCGTGTCCATAGCGGACATCGCGGCCGGCATGTACGCGTACACGGGTGTTCTGTCGGCGTTGCTGCAACGAGGGCGCACGGGTGCGGGCCAGGTCATCGAGGTGTCGATGCTGGAGGCGCTCGCCGAATGGATGGGGCAGCCGTACCTGTACGCCCGGTACGGCGGCGAGGCGCCGCCCCGCACCGGCGCGGCGCATGCGACCATCGCCCCCTACGGCCCCTTCGCATGCGCGGACGGCGCGATCTTCCTCGCGGTCCAGAACGAGCGCGAGTGGGGGCGCTTCTGCGTCGAGGTGCTGCGGATGGGCGAGATCGTGGACGACGCGCGATTCGCCGGCAACGCCCGTCGGGTGGCGAACCGTGCTGAGCTGCAGGCGGTCATCGAGCCGCTGTTCGCCGGCATCACGCGGGCGGAGGCGCTCGCTCGTCTGGACGCGGCGGGCATCGCGAACGCCGAGTTGCGGGATCTGCATGGGCTCGCCGAGCATCCTCAGCTCGAGGCGCGGGACCGATGGCACGATGTCGGCTCGCCGGTCGGTCCGATCCGGGTGATGGTTCCGCCGGTCACGGCGCCCTGGGAGTACCGGATGGCCCCGGTGCCTTCGTTGGGCGAGCACACCGCGCGGATCCTCGCGGAATGGCAGGAGGATCCGGGTTGAGAAATGCAGATGTCCAGCGGATCGCCGGTCGGCCTGAGTATAATGCATCATGACCGGGTGGTCACGAGGCAGACGGGGGATCTGAGATGACATCAGTGGCGGCGCGACCACAGCTCGGGGATGAGGTGGCCTCGTACGTCCGCGATCAGATCACGTCCGGCACGCTCGCACCCGGGGCGCACGTGCGCCCGGAGGCCGTCGCGGCGGAGCTCGGCATCTCGTCGACGCCCGCGCGCGAGGCGCTGCAGGCCCTGCGCGCCGAGGGCTTCCTCGAGCTCGCGCCACGCCGGGGCTTCACCGTCGCGCGCATCAGCGGCTCGGACATCCGGGACATGTTCCTGATGCAGTCGATGGTCGGAGGGGAGCTCGCGGCCCGCGCCGCCCGGAACGCGACGCCCGCGCTCGGCGAGCGCCTTCGCGAGATCCACGCTGAGCTCATCGCCGCAGCGGAGCGCGGCGACTTGAACGCGCTCGAGGAGTGGAACCATCGCTTCCACCGCGAGATCAACCTGGCGGCGGGCGCGCCGCGGCTCGCCTGGGTGATCCAGCTGCTCTCTCGTTATGCGCCGCGCCGCTTCTACGCGTCGATCGAGGGATGGCCCGAGACGACGATCGACGATCACAGCGGGCTGCTCGAGGCGGTCATCGCCGGGGATGCCGACCGCGCGCGCGCGGAGATGGTCGCGCACATCGAGCACGCCGGGGAGCAGCTGGCGGCGCACGTCGACGCGCGCCTGCAGAGTCACGCCACGCAGTTCGCCTGAGCTTTTCGCGCCTCCGGGCGGCGATCGCCGATCACGCCGCATGGCATCGCTCCAGGGCGCACATTGCATCCCCGTGAGATATACAATATATACTGCAGGGACCGACTTCGAATGGACCGACTTCGAATCTGAGGCGGTTCGAAGCGGACGCTGCGTGGCGATGGAGGCACAATGAGCGACCACCTGAACGACGAGGAGCGACTTCTCGTCCAGACGATCCGTGAGTTCGTCGACCGAGATGTGAAGCCGACTGTCCGTCAGGTCGAGCACGCCAACGAGTATCCCGAGGCGTGGATCGAGCAGATGAAGCACATCGGCATCTTCGGGCTCGCGGTCCCCGAGGAGCACGGAGGGATGCCGATCTCGATGCCCGCCTATGCGGCGGTGACGGAAGAGCTCTCGCGCGGCTGGATGTCGCTCGCCGGCGCGATGGGAGGCCACACGGTCGTCGCGAAGCTGCTGGCCGACTACGGCACCGCGGAGCAGAAGAGGCGATATCTGCCGCGGATGGCGACCGGCGAGATCCGCGCGACCATGGCGCTGACGGAGCCGAGCGGCGGGTCGGACCTGCAGTCGATGACGACCATCGCGCGACGCGACGGCGACGACCTGGTGATCCGCGGGCAGAAGACCTGGATCACGAACGCGCGCCGTTCGTCGGTCATCGCGCTGTTGTGCAAGACCGATCCCGCCGCGCAGCCGGCGCATTCCGGGATGTCGGTGGTGCTCGTCGAGCACGGCCCTGGGCTCACCGTGTCACGCGACCTGCCGAAGCTGGGATACAAGGGCGTCGAGAGCTGCGAGCTCGTGTTCGACGAGTACCGGATCCCTGCCGACGCCATCCTGGGCGGCGTCCCCGGCCGGGGCTTCGCGCAGATGATGAAGGGCCTGGAGACGGGTCGGATCCAGGTCGCGGCGCGGGCGCTCGGCGTCGCCGCCGCTGCGCTCGCGGACTCGGTCGCCTACGCGCAGCAGCGCGAGACGTTCGGCAAGCCGATCTGGCGCCACCAGGCGATCGGGGGTTACATCGCGGAGATGGCCACGAAGCTGACCGCTGCGCGGCAGCTCGTGCGATACGCGGCCGAGAGGTACGAGAGCGGCCAGCGTAGCGACATGGAGGCGGGCATGGCCAAGTACTTCGCCTCGGAGGTCGCGATGGAGGTGACCCTGAACGCCGTGCGGATCCACGGCGGATACGGGTACTCGACGGAATTCGACGTGGAGCGGTATTTCCGCGACGCGCCGCTCATGATCGTGGGTGAGGGCACCAACGAGATCCAGAAGAACGTCATCGCGGGCCAGGTCATCGCCCGCGGTGGGATCTGATCCGATCGATAGAGGAGTGGGATGACGATGACGTCGACCGACCAGCAGACGGAGACCGCCGAGTTCTCCTTCGACGGGTTGTACATAGACGGCGAGTGGGCGCCGAGCGGCACGGGGCGGGTCGAGCAGGTGCGCTCTCCGTTCGACGGGCGCCTGGTCGTGGAGGTCGCCAAGGGCGACGCCGCCGATGTCGGTCGGGCAGTCGCGGCCGCGTCGCGCGTGCACGCCGCGGGCGCCCTGCCGTTGAGCCGCAGGATCGAGATTCTCGACGCGGCTGCCGTGGCTCTCGTCGAGCGCGCGGAGACCTTCGCACGTGCGATCGCGCTCGAGTGCGCGAAGCCCATCAAGACCGCGCGCGGCGAGGTCTCGCGCGCGGTCGACACCCTCAGGTTCACCGCGGCGGAGGCGCGGACGCAGTCGACCTCGACGGTGCCCGTGCATGCCGTCGCCTCGGGTGAGGGGAAGCTCGCGTACACGCTCCGGGTGCCCATCGGCGTGGTCGCGGCGATCGCGCCGTTCAACTTCCCGCTCAACCTGGTGATGCACAAGGTGGCTCCCGCGGTGGCGGTCGGCTGCCCCGTCGTGCTCAAGCCCGCGAGTCAGACGCCGGTATCCGCCCTGCTGCTCGCACAGCTCTTCGCCGACGTCGGCCTGCCCGCCGGCTGGCTCAACGTCGTCACGGGCGGCGGCAGCGAGGTTGGGGTGCCGCTGTCCACGCATCCGGACGTGGCGTACGTCACCTTCACCGGTTCGCCGTCGGTCGGGTGGGGGATCTCCGCGGCCGCTCCGCGCAAGAAGGTGCGGCTCGAGCTGGGGTCCAACGCGCCGCTGATCGTCGATGAGCGCTCCGACTGGCGGGCGGCGGCCGAGGCGGCCGCGTTCGGTGGCTTCGTGCAGGCCGGCCAGTCGTGCGTCTCGACGCAGCGGATCTTCGTGCACCGTGCGCACGTCGACCGGTTCACCGACCTGCTCGCGGAGATGGTGAGCACCCTGGTCGTCGGCGACCCGCTGGATGAGACGGTCGACGTGTCGGCCGTGATCAACAGCGGCGAAGCCGAGCGGATCGAGTCCTGGATCCAGGAGGCGCGCCAGGGCGGCGCGACGGTCGTCATCGGCGGCGAACGAGACGGCGCCGTCGTATCGCCGACCATCCTGCGCGACGTGTCGCCCGAGATGAGCGTGCAGTGCCGGGAGGTGTTCGGGCCGGTCGTGACCATCGTCGCGTTCGACGACTTCGCGGATGCGCTCGCCCAGGCCAACGACTCGGACTTCGGGCTCAACGCCGGGGTGTTCACGGACGACATCGCGCACGCGCTGGAGGCGACCCGTCGTCTGGAGTTCGGCAGCGTGTACATCAATGACGCGCCGACGGTGCGCGTCGATCTGCAGCCCTACGGTGGCGTCAAGGACTCCGGGAACACGCGGGAGGGCCCGCATTACGCCATGGAGGAGATGACGGACGTGAAGTTCGTCACCATAAGGCCGACCGCGTGATCGCCGGGCGCCGCCGCGTGCGGGCCCTCAGCGATGCGCGCCGAGCCGCGAGCGCTCGTCGCCGTACTCGAGAGGCCCTACTGCGAGAAGCCCGCCGTCGATCACCAGGGTGTGCCCGGTGACGTACCGTGCGAGGTCGGAGAGCAGGTAGACGACGCCTCCGGCGATGTCGTCGGCGGACCCGCGGTGTGCGAGCGGCACCCTGCTCATCAGCGCGTGCTCGTCGCTCGCGCTGCGCAGCGGGATGCGGGGCGACACGATCGCGCCGGGCGCGACCGCGTTGACGCGGATGGCGTGGGCGGCCCACTCGATCGCGGCGCTGCGCGTGAGGTCGAGCAGCCCCGCCTTCGCTGCGCCATAGCCGGCGTGCTCGGGGGCGCTGCGGATGCCATCGACCGAGGCGACGTGCACGATCGATCCACCATGCCCATCGGTCACGAGCGACTGCGCGAACCGCTGCGCGGCGACGAACACGTAGCGGAGGTTGATGTCCTGGGTGAGTTGCCACTCGTCCCGCGTCATCTCCAGCAGTGGTGACCAGATGGCGCGCCCGACGATGGTCACGAGCCCGTCCAGTCCTCCCAGACGATCGTGGGCGGTCCGGATGCCCTCGGCGAGGTCCTCATCGTTCAGGACGTCGGCGGTGATGGCTACGGCCTTGCCGCCGCTCGCTTCCACCGCTTCTGCGACGTGCGTGGCGGGGGACGCCTCGCGATCGAGTACCGCGACCGAGGCGCCAACGCGTGCGGCCATGAGGCATGTCGCCTCACCCATGCCTTGACCGCCTCCGATCACTAGGATGCGGCGGCCGGTCAGGTCGATCAGAGGAGGGTTCATTCCGAACCCTCCGTGACGGGTGCGGGTGCGGCGCTGAGGTGGTCGACGTGCATTGATACTTGGAGCAGGGCCGAACGCAGATAGCCGCCGCGCATCCGCTCGAGCGGCGTGCGCCACTCCAGCTGGGTCGCGACCTCCCAGACCGGCGCCTCCGCTTCGCCGAGGAGTTCGGCGATCCGGGTGCTGCGGCGCAGATGATGCGCGCTGATCTCGCGGCACCGCGCACCCAGACCGTGGAACGGCTGCTCGTGCCCGGGGCAGGCTTCGGCATCGTATTCCGAGATGCGCTCGAGGGAGGCGAGGAAGTCGCCGAGCGGATCGTCGCTGTCTCCGCCGAGCCCGAACCCGGGATTGATGCGCGGAAGCACGAGGTCACCGGTGAAGACCAGATCCTGATCTTCGTCGACGAGACACGCGTGGCCTGCGGTGTGGCCGGGCGTGGCCAGCACCCTGATGCGTCGCCCCGAGACCGCCAGCAGCTCGCCGTCGTCGACCAGGAGGTCGGGGGCGGCGACCGGCCTGCCGTGTGCCTGCTGGGCCGCCACCAGCAGTTCGTCGCGCCGATCTGCGGGTACGCCCCAGTCGATGTTGCGTCCCGCCTGCCGGTCGGGCTCGTGCGGGGCGGCAGGCGCCATCGACCGCGCCTCGGCGCGTGAGATGATGACCGGCGCGTCTGCGCGTCGCGCGAGCCAGGCCGCGGCGCCGAGGTGGTCGGCGTGCGCGTGCGTCGCGAAGATCTCCTGCACGCGGCGCACACCGCCGAGCCGGTCGAGGGCCGCCTCGAGAAGCGTGCGGTTCTCCGGCCGGTCCTCTCCCGGATCGATTACGTGAAGCCCGCCATCGGCGTCGCGCACCACGTACGCGAGGCTGTGCTTCGGCTGCGCGTGCAGGACCGGCAGCGGAATCATCCACACGTCGTCACGGACGGCGTGCGGCTCTCCGAACGCTGCGACGAACTCGGTGCCGACGGCTCTCACAGGACCTCCGTGTTCATCGCTGGATGGCGCGGGTCGTGGCTCGCTGTCTGATCCCTTGGCGATCAGAGGCTTCTGCGATATCCTCACCACGGACTACACATTATATATTGAATCGGGACGATTGATACGATTCCGGCGCCGATGCCGGAGGTCGATGGGAAAGGGCGATGGTGACCGAGTACAAAAGCTTGTGGCTGATGCTTGCCGAGCAGGAGTTCTGCCAGCGGTGGCTGGACGTCGACGGGGTACGCACGCGCGTCGCGACTGCCGGCCCGGAGGACGGGCACCCCGTCATCCTGCTTCACGGCACCGGTGGCCATTGGGAGACGTTCGCGCCCACGATCGGCGCGCTCAGCTCGACGTATCGGTGCATCGCGATCGACATGATCGGCAACGGCTTCACCGACAAGCCGGACTACGACTACGAGATCAGCGTGTATGTCGACCACGTCCGCGGCGTGCTGTCGCGCCTCGGGGTTAAGCACGCCCACTTCGTCGGTATGTCCCTCGGCGCCTGGGTGTGCGCGAAAATCGCCCAGCAGCATCCGGAGCTCGTCGACAAGCTCATCCTGATGTCTCCCGCCGGCCTGATCGCAACTGAGGACAACATGGCCCGAATCCGGGCAGAGAGGACGAAGGCGGTCGAGGACCCGAACTGGGAGTCGATCAAGGCGATGTTCGTCCACCTGATCGCCGAGGAGGAGCGCCGCCTTCCCGACCTGATCGCCCTACGCCAGGCGATCTACCGGCGCCCCGACACGCGCGCGACGATCGACCACCTGCTCGCCCTACAGAATTACGAGACGCGCGAGCGAAACCTCCTCAGCCCGGAGCAGTGGAGCCAGATCAGCGCCCCGACGATGGTCGTGGCGTCCGGCAAAGACCACGGCGAGTACCAAAACACCGCGCGGCAGGTGGCCGGATTCATTCCGCACTCGGAGGTCTTTGAGATGCCGGAAGTGCGGCACTGGCCGCACTTCGAAGACCCCGAGCTCTTCAACCCGGCGGCTCTGAACTTTCTGGGACGCTGACGTGCTCGACACCGCCGACATCCGCAGGCTGGCGGACGAGCTCGACCACGCCCGTAAGCACGTCGCCACGGTGCGCCAGCTCTCGCTCCGGCATCCGCACATGACGGTCGCGGACGCCTATGCGGTGCAGAGCGCGTGGGTCGAGCGGATGCTCGCCGACGGGCGACGGATCGTGGGTCGCAAGATCGGGCTGACCTCTATGCCGATGCAGAGGTCGATGGGGATCAGCGAGCCGGACTACGGGGTGATCGCTGACGACATGGTGTTCGACAACGGCGGTGCCATCCCATGGGATCGATTCACGTTTCCCCGTGTCGAGATCGAGTTGGCGTTCGTGCTCGCGGAGCGGTTGGCGGGCCCAGGCATCGGAGCCGCCGACGTGCTGCGGGCGACGAGCTTCATCTCGCCGTCCATCGAGGTGCTCGACAGCCGGGTCGAGATGACCGACCCCGGCTCGGGTCACCGTCGGACGATCGTCGACACCATCTCCGACAACGCTGCGAACGCCGGCCTCGTGGTCGGGCCCGGCACGCTGGATCCGCGCGATCTGCGTCCACGCGATCTCAGCGCGCTGCTCTACATCAACGGGGTGATCGAGGAGAGCGGTGTCGCGAGCGCAGTGCTGGGCAACCCCGCGCAGGCAGTCGCGTGGCTGGCCAACCGCCTCGGTGCCTACGGCCAGGCTCTGGCGGCCGGAGAGGTCATCCTGTCCGGCTCTCTCACTCAGTCGATCCCGGTGAGCCGGGGCGATGTCGTACACGGCGAATTCGGTGCGCTGGGGGCGGTGACATGCCGGTTCGTCTAGACGAATTCGAGGACCAACTCCCTGCCACCAGCGCACGCGCGTGGCGGCGCCGGCTTGCTGCCCGCGAGCCGCTCGTGGGCCTCTGGGCCGTTTCGGGGTCCGCCACCGCGACCGAAATCCTCGGGAGGTCGGGGGCGGACTGGCTCATCATCGACGTGGAGCACTCACCGAGCACAGCTCTCAGCGTCCAGGAGCAACTTCGTCTGCTCGAAGCCGCGCCAGTCTTCACCGTCGTGCGCGCGGGATCGAAGGACCCGCTCGAACTCGGTCGCTGGCTCGACCTCGGGGCACGCGGGCTCATGATCCCGATGGTCGAGTCGGGCTCCGAAGCCGAGGCGATCGTCGCCGCCGTGCGATATCCGCCGCGCGGCAGGCGCGGCGTCGGCGGCGGTTTCGCGCGTGCGACCCGCTGGACGGGCGTGTCCGACTATCTCGCGCGGGCGGAGGAGAGCTTCTCCATCATCGCGCAGATCGAGACGAGCCGTGCGATCGATGCACTGGCCGAGATCCTCGCCGTCGACGGCATCGACGCGGTGTTCATCGGCCCCGCTGATCTCGCAGCCTCTATGGGGCACCTCGGCCAGCCTCGTCATCCGGATGTGCGCAGACATGTCCAGGAGGCCATCGCCCTCTGCGCGGCGCGCGGCGTCCCCGTCGGTGTCAACGCATTCGCCGTGGAGGACGCACGCGAATACGCCGCTCTCGGTGCGCGCCTTCTTGCGGTCGGAGCAGACGTGACACTCCTCGCCCACGGAAGCCAGTCGCTCGTTGCGAGCATGGAGGCGTCCGGGGCCGGCCGGACATGAGGGGCGTCGCGCTCCGACGCGTGACTGCAGACCAGAGCAAAGGAACCAAGTGTTGAACACCATCGAGTGCGACGTCGTGATCATCGGGGCAGGCCCGGCGGGCGTGACGCTCGCGAGTCTTCTGGCCGGGTATGACGTCTCGGTTCTCATCATGGACCGCGAGCCCGACGTGCTGCAGGAGCCGCGTGCGGTCGGGATCGACGACGAGGCCCTCCGCACCCTGCAGTCGTTCGGGATGGCGGAGCGCGTGCTTGACGACGCGGTCCGCAACGCACCGATCCGCTATTACGACTCCAAGGGCCGGGTCCTCGCCCACGTCGCGCCCAGCGCTCGCCCGTACGGCTGGCCACGTCGCAACCTCTTCTTCCAACCCAATCTCGAGAAGGTGCTGCGCGAGTACCTCGCGATGCAGCCGAACGTCGAGCTGCGGACGTCGTGCGAGGCCGTGGGACTGCAGCAGGACGACTCCGGGGTCGTCATCACGGCCCGGCACGGCGGGGAGCACATCGAGGTGCGCGCTCAGTACGCGATCGGCGCGGACGGAGGCAAGAGCTTCGTGCGCAAAGCCGCCGACATTGAGCTCCTCGGCGACACCGCCCCGATGAAATGGCTCGTCGTCGACGTCGAGAAGGACACGTGGGATGCGCCCTACTCGGCCGTGTACACCTCGCCGGAACGCCCGTCGATGACGATCCCGCTGCCCTTCGGGTACCGCCGATTCGAGTTCAAAGTGCTCGATGGGGAGGACCCGGATACCATGGCGACACCGGAGAAGGTCGCCGAGCTGATGGCGCCGTTCTACCCCGACGGGCGGATCCCCAACGCGATCCGCCGGCGCATCTACTGGCACCACTCGCGCACCGCCGCGACGTTCCAGCGCGACCGCGTGTTCCTCGTCGGAGATGCCGCGCACCTCCAGCCCCCCTTCTTCGGCCAGGGCATGAACTCGGGCATCCGGGACGTCACGAACCTCGGCTGGAAGCTCGGCTTCGTGCTGCGGGGGATGGCCGCACCGGAGCTGCTCGCCACCTACGACGCCGAGCGCCGCGAGGCGGCGAAGGACATGGTCGAGTTCGCCACGGGCGTCGGGCGCCTCTACCACCCGCGCAGCACCTTCACGGAGGCGGCCCGGAACGTCCTGTTCCGTGGTGCGCAGAAGGTTCCGGGCGGACGCGACTACATCCTGCAGATGAAGTACAAGCCCACGCCGCGGTATCGGCGCGGCCTGGTCCTGGCGGGGGAGCGGGCCGACAAGGCGTCGCTCGTCGGCCGTGCGTTCCCGCAGCCCATGGTCGAGCGCATCGACGGCGGTCGCGTGAAGATCGACGACGTGTTCGGGCAGCGGATCGTGGTGCTCGGCGTGGTGCCCGGCACCGCCGAGGCGCTGTCCGCGCAGACGGCGGAGCGGCTCGCCGCACACGGCGGCTGCGTCGTGCAGGCGCACGTCATGCCGGCCTACCGCCGCGCCGGGCAGTTCGATCCGGCCACGCGGCCGGCCGAGGGCCCGGCGCCCGTCATCGACCTGTACGACCTCGAGGGGGGCCTGCGTGACCTGCAGCTCGCCCGCCCCGCCGACGAGGTCTACGTCATCCGTCCCGATCGCTACGTGGCCGCGACCTGCCGGCTCGCCGAGCTCGACGCGGTCGTCGGCGGCGTCGTCGACCTGCTGGACGGTGCATCGCGGGGTGCCGTGGCCGCGGGCGGGACGCGACGATGACGATCCGCGTGTGCATCAACTTCCCGATGCGGGCGGTGAAGCACTTCCCCCGCTGGATCGGAGACCACGGGTTCGCGGATGTGGGTCGCTGCGTGGAGGAGAGCGGATTCGACGGCATCGCGGTGAGCGAGCACCCCATGCCCGACAGGGCGTGGCTGGCCGAGGGCGGTCATCACGCGTTCGACCCGTTCGTCGCGCTCGCCGCGTGGGGCGCGGTCACTCGGCGGATCACGCTGATGACGGCGATCGCCGTCACGGGCTACCGGCACCCGTACGTCACGGGAAAAGCCGCGTCGACGCTCGATGTCGCGACTCGCGGCCGATTCGTGCTGGGGCTCGGCGCCGGGTATCTGAAGGCGGAGTTCGAGGTGCTCGGGGCCGACTTCGCGCACCGCGGCGCCCTGTTCGACGAGGCGATCGAGGCGCTGAGGGCGTCCTGGCGCGGTGACGACTTCGACGGGCCCACCTACCCGCTGCACGGTCACGAGTCGCTGCCGCGCCCGACGTCGCCCGACGGCCCGCCCATCTGGGTCGGGGGCAACAGCCGGGCGGCCCGCCGGAGGGCCGTCACCCTCGCGGACGGATGGATGCCGATCGCCCAGGACGAGGGCATGGCGGCGATCACCGGGACGCCGGCCCTGACCGACACCGCGACGCTCGCCGAGCAGATCGGCGAGGTGCAGGCCGCGCGCCGGGAGGCCGGAAGGGCCGATGCGGACATCGCCTTCACGCCGTTCGAGAAGGCGGCGCTCCGCGAGGGCGCGGCCCCGTTCGGCACAGCCGTGAAGCGCGCGCTGGGCGCCTATGAGGACGCGGGCGTCACGTGGCTCGTGATCGAGCCGCTGAGCCGCAGCTTCGGCGACTTCGAGGCCGATCTCGAGCGGATCGCGGAGGCGCTGGCGTGATGAGGACGATGCGAGCGGCCCCGGCCGCGGAAGGAGGGCGACGGTGACCATGACGATGACGCCTGGAGCGACGACGCGCGCGAGCGGCGGCCGATGGGCTCCGACGCTCTGGCAGCTGATCGAGCGGCGGGCCGACGAAGCGGCCGACTCCGTGCTCGTGATGGACGAGAAGGGCAACGTGGTGACGGCGGCGGCCTTCCGCGACCGCGCGGAGCGCCTCGCGGCCGGCCTGATGGCCCGAGGCGTGGGGCCGGGGTCGGTCGTCTCCTGGCAGCTGCCCAGCAACATCGAGGCGATGCTCGTGTTCGCGGCGCTCTGCCGCCTCGATGTCGTGCAGAACCCGCTGATCCCCATGCTCCGCGAGCCCGAGGTCGACTTCATCACCGCGCAGGCGGGCACCACGCTGCTCATCGTGCCGAGGGTGTTCCGTCGGTTCGATCACGCCGCGATGGCCGCCGCGATCGCGGGCCGGCGAGCGGGCCTGGACGTGCTCGTCGTCGACGACGGGCTTCCCGAGGGCGACCCCGCCGCACTGCCGGACGCGGCGGCGTCGGGCGAGGAGGTGCGCTGGCTCTTTTACACATCGGGGACGACGGCCGAGCCGAAGGGCGCCAGGCACTGCGACCGGAGCATCATCGCCGGGGCGAAGGTGTTCACCCGCGCCCTCCGTCCGACGGCGGACGACCGGATCGCGTCGGTCGCGCCGATGGCGCACGTCGGCGGGATCCTCTACTTCCTCGGGGCGCTCGTGGCAGGGGCTCGGCTCATCATCACCGAGGTGTTCGATCCGGTCGCCACGACCCGCCAGCTGAGCGAAGCAGGCGTGACCCTGTGCGGCTCCGGTGTGCCCTTCATCCAGGGCTTCCTCGCGGAGCAGCGACGGCGCCCGGAGGTGCCGCTGTTCCCCGATGTGAAGGCGTTCCTCATCGGCGGGTCGAGCCGCATGGCGTCGCTTCACGTCGCCGCGCGTGACGAGCTCGGCGGCGTGGGGATCGTGTCCGGCTACGGCGCCACCGAGGCGCCGTTCAGTTGCTGGGGGAGCATCGACGACGACGACGCGCACCACGCGCTCGCGGACGGTCGCCCCGCCGAGGGCGTCGGCATCCGGGTGGTCCGGGAGGACGGCAGCGAAGCCGGCCCCGGCGAGAGCGGCGAGGTCCGCATCAAGGGTCCGACGGTCATGAAGGGGTACGTCGACGCCTCGTTGGACGAGTCCGCTTTCGACGACGACGGGTACTTCCGCACCGGCGACCTGGGGTACCTGGACGACGAGGGCTACCTGGTCATCTCCGGGCGGATCAAGGACGTCATCATCCGCAACATGGAGAACATCTCCGCTCGGGAGGTGGAGCTGCCGATCATCGATCACCCCGGCGTGCTGATCGCCTCGGTGATCGGACTGCCCGACGAGAAGACCGGCGAGCGCGTGTGCGCTGTGGTGGTGCCGAACGACCCGCAACGGCCGCCGACCCTCGAGGATCTCTGCGCGCACCTGACCGCGGCGGGCCTCAATCCGCGCAAGCTGCCGGTGCAGCTGGAGATCGTCGACGAGCTGCCGCTGAACGCGATGGGCAAGGTGATGAAGCAGCAGCTGCAGAAGCGGTTCGCGGCGCCGGAGAGGGCAGGGCGATGAGCGCGCAGTCGCGGTACGAGACGATCCTCGTCGACGTCGAGGAGCACGTCGCGACGGTCACCCTGAACCGTCCGGATCGGCTCAACGCCTTCAACGAGGCGATGGTCGCCGACTTCGGCCGCCTGTGGGCCTGGGTCCGGGACGAGGACGACGTGCACGCGGTCGTGATCCGTGCGGCGGGCGATCGCGGCTTCTGTGCGGGGGTCGACGCGCGAGAGGGTCCCTGGTGGCAGGAGCAGGCGGTCTTCCGTCAGGAGGATCCGGGCGCGGTGCTCGGAGCGAAGGCGCAGCGCGTCTGGAAGCCGGTCATCGCCGCGGTCCACGGGATCGCCGCGGGCGGCGCGATGTATCTGCTCAACGAGGCCGACATCGTGATCGCCTCGGACGACGCGGAGTTCTTCGACCCCCACCAGACGGCGGGCCTGGTCTCGGCGCTCGAGCCGATCGGCATGCTGCAGCGCGGCGTGCCGCTCGGCGATGTGCTGCGGTGGGCGCTGACGGGGAACGACGAGCGGATCACCGCGCAGACGGCGCTGCGTCTCGGCATCGTGACGGAGGTGGTGGCGCGCGCGGATCTCTGGCCGACGGCCGAGCGGCTCGCCCGGGAGATCGCCGCACGGCGGCCGGATGCCGTGCAGGGCACGGTGCGCGCGATCTGGGAGGCGCTCGATGTGCCCCCGAGCGTCGCGCGACAACGGGGCCTGGCCTACACCCAGCTGGGCAACGGCACACAGGCGCCCGATCTCTCGATCCCGCGGGTGACCCCGCGCTATCGCTGAGCGGCACGACAGGAAGCACAGGACAGGCACATGGATCGGCTCGACGACGAGCCGAGAGAGGAAGGTCGCTGATGAGCGCTGCAATCCCGGAGCACTGGGATCTCGAGACGGACTTCGTCTCGATCGGATCGGGCATCGGCGGCCTGTCAGGCGCCGTCGTGGCGAGATCGTGGGGACTCGACTCGGTCGTCATCGAGAAGGGTCCCACGGTCGGCGGGGTGACGGGCTACTCCGGGGGCCAGCTGTGGGTGCCGGACAACCACCACCAGCGGGCCCTCGGCGTCGAGGATTCCCTCGAGGAGGGGCTCGCGTACATCAACGCCACCTCGGCCGGCCTGAACGACGAGGTCCACGCCCGCAACTACCTCGTGCACGCCCAGATCGTGGCCAAGTGGTTCGAGGATGAGGCCGGTGTGGGATTCGCGGTGATCCCCGGCTTCCCGGACTATTACTATCCGAAGGCGCCGCATTCCCGCACCGACGGCCGGTACCTCGAGAGCGCCCCGTTCGAGGCGGCGTCCCTGGGCGAGTGGCAGGCCAGGACGCACCTGTCGCCCCAGATGGTCTCAGGGCTCACGATGGGCGAGGCCGTCGAGCATGGCGGGAACATGGCGTTCGCGAAGTGGGACCGCACGCTCTTCGACGACCGTGTCGCCCACGATGTGCGCACCTATGGTCCCGGGCTCGCGGCCAATTTCGTCAAGGCCGCTCTCGACGCCGGCGTGCCGCTGTTCACCGAGACGGCCGCCGCGGAGTTGATCCGCGACGGGGGCAGGGTGATCGGCGTGAGGGCGGTCCGGGAGGGGCGCGACTGGTTCGTGCGTGCCCGCCGCGGCGTGCTGATCGCCGCGGGGGCCTACGACTGGAACGAGCAGGCGCACACCTCGTTCAGCATGGTCCCCGAGGTGAAGGCGGCGGGTCCTGCGTCGGTGACGGGCGACGGGCTCCGGCTGGCAGGACGGCTGGGGGCGCGCGTCGCGCAGGTGCCGCAGCCTCTCAACGCCGGCTTCGGGATCCCGGGTGAGCAGCACGAGGGGGCGCCGATGTGGCGTCTCGGCGCCGCGATCATCGGGGTGCCGCACGCGATCGCCGTCAACCGGAAGGGGCGCCGGTTCTGCGAGGAGTCGTTCTACCGCTCGGTTGGCTTCGCGTTGAAGAACATCGACGGCGCCACCATGGAGTTCGAGAACTTCCCGTTCTGGGGCATCCAGGACAGCCAGGCGCGCGATCGCTACTACGTCGGCCCGTACGGCCCGGGCGAGCCTCTGCCGGAGAGCGTGGCGATCACCGCCGACACGCTGCGCGAGCTCGCGGAGAAGGCGGGCATCGATCCCGACGGCCTGGAAGCGGAGGTCGCGAGGTTCAACGGCTTCGTGCGCGCGGGTGTGGACGAGGACTTCCATCGCGGGGAGCGGCCCTGGTCGGCCCTGAGCTTCGGCGACATCACGATCGACGGCAACAGCAACCTCGGCACCATCGAGCGCGGCCCGTTCTATGCCATCCGGATGGTCCCCCTGAACATCGGCCTCTCGAACGTCGGCCTGGCGGGCGATCTGCACAACCGGGTGCTCGACTGGGATGACCAGCCGATCGAGGGGCTGTACGTCGCCGGCAACTCGATGGCGATGACGGAGTTCGGGGCGGGCTACACGAGCGGCCAGGCGAACACGCGCGGGATGATCGGCGGCTACCTCGCCGCACGGCACGCCGCGGGAGATCCGAGCGATGCGCTGAAGCGGTACGAGAGCCCAGCGGAGCACACCGCCGCCTCGCGCTGAGCGCGCCGACGGCGCAGCCGATCGCGGAGCCGGTCGCTCGTCACTCGGTGTCCAGCACGATGCCGGGTGAGGCGCGGCCGGTCCAGACGTCGAAGAGAGCGAGCAGCAGGCTGATCGTCAGCATCGCGACCGCCGCGATCAGGCTCGCCACCATCGCGCCGGTGTGATCGGACGGTGCGGGATCGGCGCCCAGCACGGCGAAGTACACCGCGGTGGCCACCGCCACGCCGAGCGCCATGCCCACGCGCTGCGCCACCTGCGTGAGCGATGCCGCGACGCCCGCGAACGCGTCGGGCACGCGGTGAACGGTGATCGTCTGGTTCGGCGACATCGCCAGACCCGTGCCGGCGCCCGCGACGGCGAGCGTCAGCGCGCTGAGCAGCGGCGTCGTCGCCGCCGGGGTGAACTGCACGACCGGGACGAGGGTCGTCACGCCGATGACCGCCAGAGCGATCCCGGCCGCGACGACCCGGCGCCCGCTGCGGAGCACGAGTCGCGCGCCCACCCACGCGCCGCACGCCGACGTCACGGCCTGCGGGATGTTCACCAGTCCCGCCGCCAGCGCGGAGGCGCCGCGCGCCTGCTGCAGGAACATGGCGAGCACGAGGAACACTGAGGTGATGCCGGCGAAGAACGCGAGCATGACGAGAAGCCCGTTGCGGAAGGACGGGAGCCCGAGCAGCGCGGAGGGAAGTACGGGAGCGCCGCCTGACGACTCGAGCCGGCGCTCCCACAGGGCGAACGCCGTGCCGGACGCCGCCGACCCGAGGAGCCAGAGCCAGCGCAGCGGCCCGGCCGAGACGGAGTCGATCTCGAGGAACGGCAGCAGGGTGCACACGCAGGCGACCGAGAACAGCAGGAGGCCGACGATGTCCATCCGGGGCACGCTCGTCGAGCGCGGGCGCTCGGGGATCGTCAGGCGGATGCCGATGAGCACCGCGACCGCGATCGGCACGTTCACTCCGAACATGAGCCGCCACCCGAAGGCGGGATCGGCCTGCGTCAGAGCGCCGCCGATCGCGGGCCCGATCGCGGTGGAGACCGCGATGATGCCGCCGACGTGTCCAAAGGCGCGCGCGTGTGCGCGCCCCACGAACAACTGCTGCACGAGCCCGAGCGCCTGAGGCATCTGGGTGCCGGCCGCGACGCCCTGCAGGATGCGCCCGACGATGACGGCCTCGATGGACGGGGCGAGCGCGCAGAGAAGGCTGGCGATGCCGAACAGGGTCAGGCCGATGGTCAGCACCGCCTTGCGCGACCTCGTGTCGCCGAGGCGGCCGGCGGGCACCAGCGTGAGACCGAACGCCAGGATGAAGCCCGTCACGAGAAGCTGCAGCTGGGCGTCTGTGGCGCCCAGGGCGCGGTCGATGGCCGGCAGGGCGACGTTGATCTTGGTCAGGTCCAGGGTGGTCGCCGAGATGACGGCGGCGCACACGAGGAACGCGGGCCACGGGCTCGGGGCGTCGTCGTCGGGTGCGTCCGTCACGAATCTGACACTACCGTCATAGAACTCTGTAGAATATAGTGACGCTGTCGGTCATCGCGAGACCGCAACGGACAAGGATGTCGAGAAGGGAACTCCATGAGTACGACGATGACGCTGTGCGCAAGTCATGCACCCGGGATGGACCGCGATGAGGCCGGTGAGTTCGGGGCCGGATTCCGGGTCGGCGTCGCCGAAGCGCGCGACCGGATCGCCGAGTTCGCACCCGACCTGGTCGTCCTGTTCGGCGGCGACCACCGCCGCGCGTTCCGTCACGTCGTGCCGCTGTTCGCCGTGGCGTACACGGCGAGCCTGCTGCCGGAGGGAAGCATCCCCGCGCAGAAGATGAACGTCCCCACCGAGCTCGCCCGCGAGCTGAGCTCCTATCTGATCGGCTCGGGATTCGATCTCTCGGTCTGCCGCGACGTCGAGCTCGACCACGCGTTCGGCCAGCCGCTGCACCACTACCTCGCCGACGTCGCCGGCACCGAGGTGATCCCGATGCCGATCAACTGCGCGAGCCCGCCGCTCGCCAGCGCGCGCCGCGTGATCGACTTCGGCACCGCGATCGGCGAGTTCTTCGCGCCGCTCGACCGCCGCATCCTCTTCATCGGCACGGGCGGGCTCTCGCACGACCCCAGCAGCCTCAAGGACGACCGTCACGATCTCGCCGACGACGAACGCCGTCAGATCAACCAGGCGGGCTTCGAGCGCGCGTCGAAGCTCATCAAGCCCGACTGGGACCGCGCGTTCCTCGACGCGATGTCGCGCTGGGACGTCGACGAGCTGATCCGCATGACCGACAACGCCACGGCCGATGCGGGCGTGGGCGCGAACGAGGTGCGCACGTGGCTCGCCGCGACGGCGGCCGGAGGCTGCCGCGCGGCCGAGCCGCTCGCCTACGAGCCCGTGCCGCAGTGGATCACCGGGATGGGCGTCGCGCTCACCGCCGCAGGCTGACGCGAAGACGGCTCGGCACGACGACCACGGCACCACGACCACGGCACGACAGCCACGACACGAGACGAGGCCGCCGGCTCTGCGGAGCCGGCGGCCTCGTCTCGTCGTCAGGGCGCCGATCAGCCGGCGGCGCCCTCGGCCGCCCCGGCCGCCACGTCGGTCGGCACCGCGGCCGGCTCGTGCCGGGCGACGCCGCGCCCGGCGATGTACCCGAACGTCATCGCCGGTCCGAGCGTGCCGCCCGCGCCCGCGTACGCCATGCCCGTCGGCGACGAGACGTTGCCGGCCGCGTAGAGCCCGGGGATCGGCTCGCCGTCGAGGTCGATGACGCGCGCCTCCGTGTCCACCTTGGGCCCGCCCTTCGTTCCGAGCGCGCCGATCGTGAGCGGCAGCGCGTAGTACGGGGCCGTGTCGATCGGCCCCAGAGTGCCCTCGATCCGCCCCTTGGCGTAGGGATCGCCCCACCAGAGGTCATGCGCGCTCTCGCCGCGATGGAAGTCGGGATCCACGCCTCGCGCGACGTTCTCGTTCCAGCGCGCGACCGTGCGGTTCAGCTCATCCGCGGGGACGCCGAGCTTCTCGGCCAGGTCGTCGAGCGTGTCGGCGCGGATGAGCCACCGCGGCTCCTCGGCGCCGAGCTGCCGGCCGATCGACCCGAAGCGACGGAAGTACTCTTCGTCGAAGACGAGCCAGCAGGGCAGGTTCGCGTAGTCGAACGCCGTGACGTCCTCCTGGTGGAAGGCGCCGCCCACGGCGTTGTACGAAGCGGCCTCGTTGGTGAAGCGCCTGCCCATCCGGTTCACCATGATCGAGCGCGGGCGCGTGCGGTCGGCGTTGATCATCATCCGGTTCATGCGATTGATGCCCTCGGGAAGCACCGCCACCGGCGACCACCACGCCTCGCGCATGTTCTGCAGCGCCGCCCCGACACGCATCGCCATGATGAGGCCGTCGCCCTCGTTGGAGGGGATCGACACCGGATGCGTGAGCGGCCCGCGCAGGAAGGCGCGCTTGAGCTCCTCGTTCCACTCGAACCCTCCCGTCGCGAGGACCACGCCGCGGCGGGCGTACGCGCGCGCGGTGCCGTCGGGGGTGGCGAACTCGACGCCGATCACGCGGCCGTCCTCGGTCAGCAGCCGTGTCGCCCGGTGCGAGAGCCGCAGCTGCGTGCCGGCACGCAGGTTCGCTCGCAGCAGCCGGCCGACCAGCGCCTGCCCGCTTCCGCGTTCGTTGTGCGCGTTCCGCCGCTCGATCTCCTCGGGGGACGGCGGATGGGGCACGGTTGCGCCGAGGGGCGTCTCGGACATCGTGAGGTACGGCGCGAGGTAGGGCGAGGTGGTCACCTTGTCCTTCCACTCTCCGAGCTCGTCGAACGAGAACAGCGGCACCTCCACCGTCCGCCCTCCCTCGGGCCGGCCGCCGGGATTCGCCGCGTGATAGTCGGGGAAGCCCACCGTGATGAAGAACTCGGTGCCCGCGCGGTCGTCGAGGTACGACAGCATCTCCGGCCCGACGTGGATGTAGGTGCGCGCGAGGTCCTCATCGAGCACGCCCCGCCCGAGCGAGCGCATGTACGTCATCGCGTCGTCTTCGCTGTCCTCGATCCCGAGCTGCGGGCCATACGGATTGTTGGGCACCCAGATGTGGCCGCCCGACCATGCCGAGGTGCCGCCGAGCTCGTCGTTCTTCTCGAAGACGGCCACGGACGCGCCGTGATCTGCGGCCGTGAACGCCGCGGTGAGCCCCGCGGCGCCGCTGCCGAGCACGATGACGTCGAATGCTTCGCTCATTTCTCTCCTCCATCGGATTCGTCGGCTGTCGTGTCGGCGTCCGCCTCGTCGTTGCCCAGCACGTCGCGCACGACCTGCATGGCCTCCGCCGCCGCCGGGAACCCGATGTAGAGCGCCAGGTGATTGATGAGATCGAGGATCTCGCGGCGGGAGAGCCCGAGGTTCACGGCGATCGGCAGGTGGACCGAGAGCTCGTACGTGAGCCGGTTCGCGATCAGCGCCGACAGGACCGCGACCTCCTTCGTGCGCATGTCGAGCCCCGGGCGCTGCCAGACCTCGCCGAAGAGGAACTCGGTCACGAGGTCGCCGAAGTCCTGGCTCGGGCCGTTGAAGCGCCCGTCGACCTTCTCGGCCATGCCCGGCCGCAGCGTCTCCATCATCCGCCGGCCGCGCTCGAGCCGTTCGCGATCCACGGTCATCGTCCCGCCGTCTCGGCGCGGCGCGGAGCGGCGGCGGACGGGCCGGCGCTCATGCCTCCGTCCGCCACGAACGCCGCCCCGGTGGAGTAGCTGGAGTCGTCGCTCGCGAGGAAGACGACGAGGCGCGAGATCTCCTCGGGGTCGGCGAAGCGGCCGAGCGCCACGGGAGCGGTCGTCTCGTCGACGTCGCCGGCCATCGCGGTGCGCACTCCGCCCGGGTGGATGGAGTTGACCCGGATGCCGTCGGGGCCGAGCTCCAGTGCGAGCGACTTGGTCAGGCCGGTGATGGCGAACTTCGAGGCCGTATAGCCGAGGCGCCCGACGGAGCCGACGAGACCGTCGACCGAGGAGATGTTGACGATGGAGGACGGCGCGGCCGCTCGCAGCGCGGCGACGCACGCGGTGACGCCGAGGAACGTGCCGGTGGCGTTCACGGTCATCACGGCGTTCCATTGATCGAGCGTGTACTCGCCGACCCGGCCATGGTTCAGGATCCCGGCGTTGTTGACGAGCACCGACAGCGAGCCGAACTCCGCGACGGCGGTGTCCACCGCGCTCGCCCAGTCGTCTGGCGAGGTGACGTCGAGGTGCACGTACCGGGCATCCCTGAGGTCTTCTGCGAGCGCGCGTCCGGCGTCGTCCAGGATGTCGCCGATCACGACGTGGGCTCCGGCGGCGACGAGTGCGCGAGCGTGGGAGGCGCCCATTCCTCGTGCTCCGCCCGAGACGATGGCGACCTTTCCGGTGAGGGGGGACATGGGCTCTCCTTCGATGCCGACCCGGCGGACCGTGATGTCCGCCCTCCTGCACGATATACAATATATGTAATCGAGTCCATGCTGACCATATGTAATCGAGTCCATGCTGACCGGGGAGGTCCCATGCGAACGCGCGGGCGACGGCGGGACGAGGATGGCTGACGCGGACGTGCGGCGCCTGCTCGACCTGCACCGAGTCGAGGCCGTGCCCGCACGCTATGCGCGCGGTGTCGACCGACGCGACTGGGATCGCGTGCGGGCGTGCTTCGACCCGGAAGGGGAGATCGTCGGCACGTTCGGGCGCGGCCGGATCGCCGAGTATCTTCCGGCGCTGATCGCGCGCGTCGAGGGGTTCGGCGCGACGATGCACCTGATCGGCAGCCAGGAGGCCGACGTCGACGGCGACCGGGCGACGAGCCTCGCCTACGGCCTCGCCCGCCATTTCGACGACGCGGAGGGGCGGGTCGAGCGCCTCGTCGTGGGTGTCGAGTATGACGACGAGCTGGAGCGTCGCGGGATGGACGGGTGGGTGATCGTGCGCCGCATCGTGCGCACCCTGTGGGAGCGGCGCGCTGACGATCTTGTCCCTCGCCGGTGAATCTGACATTATCGTCACTATCTGACATTGTCGTCACTTCAGTTCGAGTCGATACCGGAGGCACCGTGGTAGACCTCGATTTCACCGTCGATCAGCGCGAGTTCCGCGAAGAGGTGCGCACGTGGCTCGAGGAGCACAAGCCCACGCAGCCGCGCCCCCACGGCTACGGGGACATCCGCGAGTACGACCTCGCCTGGCAGCGCACGCAGTACGAGGGCGGGTGGGCCGGGATCTCGTGGCCGACCGAGTACGGCGGCCGCGGGCTCTCGCTGCTCGAGCAGCTGATCTGGTACGAGGAGTACGGACGCGCGGGCCTGCCCGGCATGGACGCGACGTTCGTCGGGCTGAACCACGCCGGGCCGACCCTGATCGCCAGAGCCTCGGAAGCGCAGAAGAACGAGCACCTGCCCCGCATCCTGCGCGGCGAGGCGATCTGGTGCCAGGGCTTCTCGGAGCCGGGCGCCGGCTCGGACCTCGCGTCGCTCTCGACCCGGGCCGTCGTCGACGGCGACGAGCTCGTCGTGACCGGGCAGAAGATCTGGACGAGCTTCGCCCACCTCGCCGACTGGCAGGAGCTGCTGGTGCGCACCGACTCGTCGGGACGCAAGCACCACGGCATCACCTGGGTGATCTGCGACATCCGGTCGCCGGGGATCGACGTGCGCGAGATCAAGACGATCGACGGCGAGTCGGAGTTCGCGGAGGTGTTCTACGACGAGGTGCGCATCCCGCTGTCCAACGTCGTCGGCGAGCTCGACGGCGGCTGGGACGTCGCGATGTCGACCCTGTCGTTCGAGCGCGGCACGGCCTTCACCGCGTCGCAGGTGCAGCTGGCGTCCACCGTCGAGAGGCTGATCGCGCTCGCGAGGGAGCGCACGCGTGTTGACGGCAGGACCCTGATCACGGATGACCACGTCGCGCATCGGCTCGCCGAGGTCAAGGCCGAGGTCGCGGCGCTGCGCGCGATGACCTACGCCGGGATCTCACGCGCCGCCCGGACGGGCACGCCGGGAGCCGAGGGCTCCATCGTCAAGCTGTACTACTCCGAGCTGCACAAGAAGGTCGCCCGCCTCGCGGTCGAGTTGCTCGGAGTCGACGCGGTCGAACTCGTCTCGCGCTGGGTCCCCGGCGGCTGGACGGGCGACTATCTGTCGTCATTCTCGCTGACGATCGGCGGCGGCACGAGCGAGATCCAGCGCAACATCATCGGCGACCGCGTTCTCGGTCTGCCGCGCTGAGAGAAGGGTGCGGACATGAACCTGATTCCCGATGAGGACGAGCTCGCGATCATCGCAGCGGTGGAGGAGCTCGTGGAGCGCGCCTTCCCGCGCGAGCGGATCCGCGCGCGGGCGGCAGAGCGCGACGCCGCGCCGCCCGACGTCTGGGCGTCGGTCGCCGAGATCGGCCTGTTCGGCCTCGGTCTCGCGGAAGACCACGGGGGCGTGGGCCTCGGGCTGGCGCAGGAGGCTCTCGCCTATCGCGAGCTCGGACGCGGGATCGCCTCGGGGCCCTTCCTCGCGTGCAGCCTGGCCGCGAGGGTCGCCGCGCACGTCGGCGACGCCTCGCTGCTGGGCGAGCTGCTCGAGGGGGGGACGCAGGTCGGGCTCGGCGTGCTGCGCGCCGGCGCGACGCTGCAAGACGGGGTGCTGCGGGGAGACATCCACCTGATCGACGCCACGGCCGCCGATCTCGTCCTCGTCGTCCACGAGACGGAGACCGCCCTGTTCGGAAGGGCCGATCTCGGCGCGATCGCCGCCGCCGACAGCATCGATCCCGGGGTGCGTCTCGAGAAGACCACCGTGCCGGGGGCGACCGCCGTGGCGCGCGTCGCCGGGCCGGACCTGCGCACCCGGGCGCTCGTGCTGTCCGCGGCGTACCTCGCGGGCATCGCCGAGGCCGCGCGCGACATGTCGGTGTCGCACGCGAAGGTGCGCGAGCAGTTCGGCCGCCCGATCGGCGTGAACCAGGCGATCAAGCATCGCTGCGCCGACATGGCGGTGCAGGCCGAGGCCGCGACGTCGCAGTCGCTGTACGCCGCCGCCGCCGAGGACGCGCGATTCGACGATGCGCGGTTCCAGGCCGAGGTCGCGATCCGGATCGCCGGGCAGGCGGCCGTGCAGAACAGTCAGGAGACGATCCAGGTGCTCGGCGGCATCGGGTTCACCTGGGAGCACGACGCTCACCTGTCTGTGAAGCGGGCCCGTCTGTGGACGAGCGTGTTCGGCGCCGACGCCGGCCGTGCGCTCATCCTGGCGCAGGAGCCGGCATGAGACGCGTCGCGATCGCCGGCGTCGCGATCTCGGGCACGCGGCCCACCGGCGCGGAGACGCCCTACACGCTCATCGCCGACGCGAGCCGTCGCGCCGTCGCCGAGTCGGGGCTGCTTCCGTCCGACATCGACGGCCTCGCCTCCACCTCCCTGGGCACGATGGCGCCGATCGACGTGGCCGAGTACCTCGGCCTGCGACCGACCTGGATCGATTCGACCACGGTGGGCGGCGCCTCCTGGGAGGTGATGGCCTCGCACGCGGCCGATGCGATCGCGCAGGGCCGCGCCGACGTCGTGCTGCTGACCTACGGCTCGACCGCGCGATCCGACCTCAGGAACGGGCTGCGGACCGCGAGCCTCGACTGGGGATCCCGCGGGCCCCAGCAGTGGGAGGCGCCGTTCGGGCACACGATCATCAGCAAGTACGCGATGGCCGCCCGCCGCCACATGCATGAGTTCGGGACGACCATCGAGCAGCTCGCGGAGGTCGCGGTCTCGGCGCGCTTCAACGCCGGGCTGAACCCGGAGGCGGCGTTCCGCGACCCGATCACGATCGACGACGTGCTGGGCGGCCGGATGATCGCCGACCCGTTTACGAAGCTGCACTGCTGCATCCGCTCCGACGGCGGAGGGGCCGTGGTGCTCGTCGCGGAGGACCGCGTGGCGGACCTGCCGATCGCGCCCGTGTGGATCCTCGGCGCGGGCGAGGCGGTGTCGCACGTGTCGATGAGCCAGTGGGACGACATGACCACCGGTCCGGCGAGCGTGTCGGGACGGCTCGCGTTCCAGCGCGCGGGGGTCACACCCGCGGACATCGACGTGTGCGAGATCTACGACGCGTTCACCTCGATGCTCCTGCTCACGCTCGAGGATCTCGGATTCTGCGGCCGGGGCGAAGGCGGTGACTTCGTCGCCGACGGTCGGCTGCGGGTCGGCGGCGCGCTGCCGACCAACACCGACGGCGGCGGGCTGTCCGCGATGCATCCCGGTCAGCGAGGGCTGTTCCTGCTCATCGAGGCGGCGCGCCAGCTGCGCGCCGAGGCGGGGGAGCGCCAGGTGGCCGACGCTCGGCTCGCATGCGTCAGCGGCACGGGCGGCTGGTTCTGCTCCAGCGGGACCATTATCCTCGCCGCAGGGTGAGCCGCGGCGTCACCGTGCGCTGACGGTGCCGAACAGTCTGGCGATCGGCGCGAGAACCAGCGGTCGCGCGGCGACCCACGCCGCGCCGATCACGACGAGCGAGGCGACGAAGATCCAGAACCCCGCCCAGTTGACGACATCCTGACCGGCGTACATGTGGTTGAGGTTGCGCAGCGCACCCGTCGCGAACACGAGGGCGACGTGCGCGACGATGAACGTCACGAAGTAGAGCATCACCGGGTAATGGATGGCACGCGCGACCTCGACGGGGTAGACGCGATCGAGCGCGCCGGCCTTCTTCGGCCACAGACCGCTCATGCGCACGCCCGTGGCCACTGCGAGGGGCGCGGCGATGAACACGGTCGCGAAGTATGCGAGCTGCTGGAGCGAGTTGTAGTTCGCCCAGCCGTTCTCCGTGGGCCAGTCGAGCGAGACGTACTGGATCGCCGCCGACAGGGCATTGGGGAAGACCTCCCAGCTCGTCGGCACTATCCGCATCCAGTGGCCTGTCGCGAACAGCAGCACCACGAAGACGACGCCGTTGACGACCCAGAGCAGGTCGAGGGACTGGTGCAGCCAGAGGCTGATGCTGATCTTGCGCGCCGGATCCCGGCGGGGAGACCAGAACGCCGCCGGCTTCCTCTGGTGACGCACGTGGAGCCCCGAGCGGATGATGAGCACGATCAGGAACACGTTGAAGAAGTGCTGCCAGCGCGCCCAGGCCGGGAAGCCGCGGTCCGCGCCCTCCGGCAGCGGGTACTCGCCGGGGAACCGGGTGAGGAACTCCTGCATCCCGCTCAGGCTCACGATCCATCGCGTGAACGCCACGATCGTGGCGGCGAGGATCAGCAGTGCGGCGATCGCGAAGACGCCCGCGATCACGCGAGGCAGCGTCGACGTGTCGGGGGGCACCGGCGCTGCGCGGCGCTCGGCCGGACGAGGCGCGGCGGACGACGGGGCCGACTCGCGCGACGGGGCCGACTCGCGCGACGGGGGAGCGGGCGCTTCCACGGGCACGGGAGCCGGCGCACTGGGCGCGAACCCGGCGGGCGGCCAGGGATCCCCGTCCGACGAGCGGGGCAGGCCGCGGCGGAGGGGTGTGCGCGTGCCGTTCCCCGCGTCGGTGCCCGCGGTCGAGACCTCAGGGCCGCGCGTCCGGCTCACCGGCACATCGGCTCCGGTGCGGCCCGGCGCATCATCCGCCGTGCCGGTCGGACGAGTGCGCGGCAGGCCCTGGCGGACCCGGGTCGCAGGGGCGGAAGCGGATGCCCGGTCCTCGGCGGGCGCCGGACCGGCAGCCGGCGTCGACGGCGCCGCCTCGATCGCGGTGGCGGTCGGGGGCCAGGGCTCGCCGGCGGGACGGCGCGGCAGACCGCGCCGGATCGTCTGCGTCTGCGTCTGCTTCTGCGCCTGCGTCATGGCTTGGGGCATGCTCATGCCTTCCGCGATTCGAGGGCCGTGATCAGCTGCGGGACGACGGAGAAGACGTCTCCCACGACGCCGAGGTCCGCGACATCGAAGATGGGCGCGTCCGGGTCCTTGTTCACGGCGATGATCGTCTTCGACGTCTGCATGCCGGCACGATGCTGGATCGCTCCCGAGATCCCGAGTGCGATGTAGAGCTGCGGGGACACCGACACGCCCGTCTGGCCGACCTGGTGCGACTGCGGGACGTATCCGGCGTCGACGGCGGCCCGCGACGCGCCCACGGCGGCGCCGAGCGTGTCGGCGAGCCGCTCCACGAGCGCGAAGCCCTCGGCCGATCCGAGGCCCCTGCCGCCGGAGACGACCTTCGCGGCGCCGCGCAGCTCCGGACGGCTCGACGTCTCCACAGCGGCGTGGAACGCCGTCACCTCAGCGGAGGGGGTGGCGGCGGTCACCGTCAGCGCGTCGTGGACGAGCGGTGCGGAGGCGGCGCGGGCGTCGATCGCACCCTGCCGGATGGTGATGACCGGAGCGCCGAACGTCGCCGCCGCGTCGACCGAGTACACGCCGCCGAAGACGGAGTGCTGGGCGACGATGCCCTCGTCGTCACGCGTCACGCCGACGGCGTCCACGAGGAGCACGGCGCGCGTGCGCGCGGCGAAACGGCCGGCGACATCGCGCCCGTCGACCGAGTGGGCAACGAGGATCGCGTCGGGACGCACGACCTCGGTCGCGGCGACCAGGGCGTCCACCGCCGGTCCGGTGAGCGAGGCGCCCACCTCGGGCAGCTCCGCGGTCAGAACGGCTGTCGCACCGACAGCCGCGGCGGCCTCCGCGGCCGCCTGTCCGGCGCCGGGAGCCGTGACCGCGAGGGCGACGGGCGTGCCGATCTGCGCGGCGGCGCCCAACAGGCCGGCGGCACTGGCGGCGAGCTCCCCCGCCGGAGTCGCATCGAGAAGGACGAGAACGGCGTCGTCGGCGTAGACGGTCATGGCTGCTCCTCAGGCGAGACGGTTCGTGACGAGATACTCGGCGATGCGCGCTCCGGCCTCACCGTCGTCGGTGAGCTTCACTCCGCTCACGCGCGGCGGCCGCTCCGCGACGGCGATCATGATCGCGCGCGGAGTGGCGGGGTCGAGCGCGGTCACGCCCAGATCGGCGAGCGAGACGGTCTCGAAGGGCTTCTTCTTGGCGGCCATGATGCCCTTGAAGTTCGGGAAGCGCGCCTCGGGCAGCGCCTCGGTGACCGACACCACGGCGGGCAGCCCTGCCGACACGTCGGCGGTGCCGCTCTCGGTCGCTCGTGTGCCGGAGACGCCGTCGGCCCGGATCTGCACGGCAGACAGCGCCGTGAGGTGCGGGACACCGAGCAGCTCGGCCACCATGGCGGGGATGACACCGCCCGAGCCATCGGTCGAGACGTTGCCGGCGACGATCAGATCGGCCTCCGCGCGGCGGGCAGCGGCCGCGAGCGCCTCGGCGGTCAGCCCGAGGTCGGCCCCGACGAGCTCGTCGTCGACGATGTGCACGGCGGCGCTCGCGCCCATCGAGAGCGCTTTGCGCAGCGACGCCGAAGCGGGCTCCGGCGCCATCGACAGCACGATGACCTCCGTATCGGGCGCCCCGTCGGCGTAGGCGAGCGCGACTTCGAGGGCACGCTCGTCGATCTCGTCGATGACGTGGTCGCCGGCGACGCGATCCGCCAGGCCGGTCTCCGGATCTAGCTTGCGATCCCCGTACGTGTCGGGCACATCCTTCACCAGGACGATGATCCTCATGGCACAGAGCTCCTCACGCGGCGTCGGCAACGGTGTCGACGCTGGACATTCTTCGGCGGATTGTCGCCGTGATTAGATATATAATATCTAGTCGCGGTTCGTCCAGCCGAAGAGCGCGCGGTCGAGGAGCGTCGCGATCAGCTCGGCCGCCGCGTCGGGCTCGATGTCGCGTCGGTTCAGCTCGAAGGCGCCCGGGACCTGGTCGAAGACGGCCGCGACGAAGGTCGTCGCGCAGCCGAGCTCCATCGGATGTCCACGGTCGACGCCGCTCAGATGCAGGAAGAGCGAGCGCCGCAGCGATCGGACGACCGCCGCCCGCATCTCGCGCAGATCCGGTGTCATCGGCGAGCGCTCGAGCCATGCCCGGAACACGGCCTGATGCGACCGGCTCAGGTCGAGGATGGAGCGGCACCAGTCGAGCAGCCCGGGGAAGTCGTCGACCTGCTCGAGGCGGCGAGCCGCCGTGATGGACTCCTGCGTGCAGGCCTCTGCCAGCGCCTCGAGCATCGCCGTCTTCGTCGCGAAGTACTTGTAGAAGGTCCCGCGCGCGTATCCCGCGTTCGCGGCGATCTCGTCGACGCTCGCGCGCGGGAAGCCGCCCGCCGCGAAGACGCGCGACCCCGACGCGAGCAGCGCCCGCACCGTCGCGGCGCTGCGCGCCGTGAGGCCGCCGCGCGGATCGCGCGTGCTCCAGGGCCGCCCGGCGGGCGAGGGCTCGAGCCTGCCGCTCACGCGGCGCGTGTGCCAGCGGCGCGGCACCGCGTGCCCGGTCGCCTCCGGGGGAGTGTCGGGGAACAGCATCAGCTGCACGAGCACGGCGAAGTCGTACTCGGGTTCGCCGTCGTCATCGCCGTCTGCCGACGTGCCCCGCGCGCGCCGCAGCTGATTCCATCGCAGCACGATGCCCGTGATTACGACGGCGATGTCGAGCGGGTCGCCGCTGACGCCGCTCTCCGCGAGACGCCGCGCGATGCGCTGGCTGAAGCGCACGTTGAAGTCGCTGACGAGCGACCCGACGGGCGCGTCGGGGCCGTCGACGGACGTCCACTCGGCGAACACCACCGCATACCGCGCGTACACACGCGCCCACTCGTCGAGCCACCACCGCAGGTTCGCGAAGCCCTCCGGGGTGCGGCCGAGCTCGCCCAGCCGGCGGGTCACGTCGATCACCGCGGCGCCGCACTCGTCGAGCACCCGCACGAAGATCTGCTCTTTGCTCTCGAAGTACTGGTAGAGCGTGGCGCGAGACAGGCCCAGCTCCGCCGCGATGTCCGCGATCGTCGTCTCGTGGTACCCCTTGCGGGTGAACACCGCGAGTGCCGCCTCCGGGATGGCCGCCGCCGTCTTGGCGCCGAGCGCCCCGATCTCCGGACTCGTCGGTCCGTAGCTCGCCCGACGTCGACCCACCTCCGCGCGCATCCATTCAGTATGCCGGGGCGGTTCCGCGCGACCGCTGTCGACGGCGGCCGCGGCGTGCGCGGTGTCATTCGTCGAAGGTGAAATCGGCCTCTCCCTGGATGGCGACCGAGCCGTCCTGCCGGGTGGCGACGAGCTCCACCGTCGCGAGGGCGCCCGACGTGCTGGTCACGCGCCCGGTGCAGGTGAGCACGTCGCCCGGGAACACGATCGTGCGGAAGCGCACGCGGATGCGACGCAGGCGCTCGGCCCCGAGCCAGTCGATGGCGAACGACGCGAGCAGGGAGGCCGTGTGCATGCCCTGGGAGAACACCGACGGGTAACCCGCCTTCACGGCGAAGTCCTTGTCGTAGTGCATCGGGTTCAGATCGCCGGATGCGCCGGAGTAGCGCACAAACATCTCGGTCGTGAGCGGGCCGTAAGCGCGCTCGGGCGCCGTCTCCCCGACGGCGGGCAGGCCGGTCACTTCGACCCCTTCGGCTCTCGGCCGATGAACGTCGACCTCATCTCGGCGCGGAGGACGCCATCGCCGTGGAACTCCGTCGTGATGACGACGAACTCCATCTTCCCGCTGCGGCTGTCCTTGGTGTAGCGGTCGCTCACGCGCTCGGTGACGGTGAGCGTGTCGCCGGCACGCGGCGGCGCGCCGTGGAAGACGAACTCCTGCTCGCCGTGCAGCAGCCGCTCGCGGGGGATGCCGTGGGCGGCTCTGCCGCCGTCGGGTGCCCACCGCCACGCCGTGATCAGGAATGTCGGCGGCACAAGCGGTGTCGCACCGAAGTAGGCAGGATCGTCAGATTGCATCGCCTCAGCGAACAGGCGGATCGCTCCTCTCTCCACGGGAAACTCGTAAGGAACCGCGGATTCTGCGGCATCTGGCGACATCGTCTTCCCTTCCGGCATGGCGCACGGTTGAATAAATGGTGACAGTAGTGCCAGAATAAGGCAACATCCGGCGACGCAGCCGGACATGCGCCGCCGCATGACATCGATCGGAGCGTCCCCACGATGACCGACCCCGCCGCCGTCCATGGCGAGACCCGCGAGGGCGTGCTGACGATCACGCTCGACCGCCCGAGCGCGGGAAACGCGCTGCGCCCGGTCGACCGGGACGAGATCGTCGCGCTGCTGGCAGGGGCGCACCAGGATCGCGCGGTGCGCGTCGTCATCCTGCGGGCCAACGGCCGCCACTTCTGCACCGGCGCCGACGTCACCGGCGTGGGGGCGGGCGCCGAGCCCGGAGCCGGAGACGTCACGCGCCGCATCATGGGCGGCGCGCAGCGCCTCATCTCCGCGATCCTCGACTGCGACAAGCCCGTGGTGAGCGTCGTGCAGGGGGCCGCGGCCGGGATGGGGGCGCACATCGCGTACGCCTCCGATTTCGTCGTCGCCTCCACGTCCGCGGCATTCGTCGAGTCGTTCGTGCTGCGCGGCCTCACGGTCGACGCCGGCGGGGCGTACCTGCTGCCGCGGCTGATCGGACTGCAGCGCGCGAAGGAGCTCGCGCTGCTCGGCGACAGGCTCTCGGCGATCGACGCGCAGGGGCTCGGGCTGGTGAACCGCGTGGTCGAACCGGATGAGCTCGACGACGCCGCCGCCGAGATCGCCGCGAGATTCGCCGCGGGGGCGACGAGCGCGATCGCGCTCACGAAGCGGCTGTTCAACGCGTCGCTCGACGCCGACCGTGCGGCGGCCTTCGCCGCCGAGGCGTACGTGCAGGAGCTGCAGTCGCGATCGTCGGACGTGACGGAGGGCATCGCGTCGTTCCTCGAGAAGCGCCCCGCGCGGTTCCGGGGGTGGTGAGCCCGATGTCTCAACGCACGGACCTGCCCGTCGTCGAGAGCGACGGCGCGCCGTTCTGGCAGGCGCTGCGAGAGGACGGCGTGTTCCGCGTCGTGCGCTGCCGGAGTTGCGGCGTCGTGCATCACTATCCGCGGCCGTTCTGCCCCGCGTGCTGGAGCGATGACGTGGAGTGGCTGCCGGCGAGCGGCCGGGCCACCCTGTACACGTACTCGACGGTCTACATGAACGACCTGCCGCCCTTCCGCGACCAGCTGCCGTACACGGCGGCCGTCGTGCAGCTCGAGGAGGGGCCGCGGGTGATGACGCGCCTCGTCGACTGCACGCCGGAGCAGCTGTCGATCGGCATGCCGCTGCGCCTGGTCGTCTTCCCGCTCACCGACGAGGTGAGCATCGCCCTCTTCGCCCCCGAGGCGAGCTGACCGCCGCGCTGCGCGGCATCCACCCGAGCGCTTCGAAGGAGTCGCATCACATGTCAGGTCTTCTGGACGGCAAGGTCGCCATCGTCACCGGCGCGGGACACGGCATCGGCCGCGGCCATGCGCTCGAGCTCGCCAAGCACGGCGCGACCGTGGTCGTCAACGATCTCGGCACGTCCGTCAAGGGCGAGGGGGCCGGCCGCGACGCGGACGTCGTCGTCGACATCATCCGCGCGCGGGGCGGATCGGCGATCGCCGACTACAGCGATGTCGGCGACGAGGATCAGGTCGAGGCGATGGTGCAGCGGGCCTGGGACGAGCTCGGGCGCGTGGACGTGCTCGTCAACAACGCCGGCATCGTGCGCGACCGCGCGATCTGGAACATGGCGGCCGCCGACTTCGACCTCGTGATGAAGGTGCACGTGAGAGGCACCTGGCTCGCGAGCCGCGCGGTCGCGAGGCGCTGGCGGGAGGAGGCGAAGGCCGGCGACGGCCAGACCTACGGCCGCATCATCAACACGGTCTCCGGGGCCGGACTGCTGGGAAACTTCGGCCAGTCGAACTACGCGACCGCGAAGGCCGCGATCGTCGGCCTCACGCTGACGACGAGCCTCGAGCTCGCGGGCATCGGAGTGACCGTCAACGCCATCGGCCCCGGCGGTCTCACGCGCATCTCGGCCACGCTGGGGTCCGAGGGCGCGCCGCTCGAGCCGGACGAGCGCCCGGAAGGCGTGTACGACGCGACCGATCCGTCGAACTGCTCGCCGGTCGTCGCATGGCTCGCGAGCGCCGAGGCCGGCTACGTGTCCGGCCAGGTCATCCGCGCCATGGAGGATCGCATCCATCTCATGTCGGGTTGGACCGAGGCGGTGACGGTCTCGAGCGGCGAGAAGCGCTGGGACGCCACGAAGCTGGGCACGCTGTTCGCCACCGACATCTTCCAGACCCGGGCGCGGGGCCTGCGCATGGGCGGCTGAGGCGTCCGGGCGCGCCTCAGCCGCGGTCACGGCAGCAGGTCGTAGTCCTCGAGCGTCGGCCCGCGCGTGCCCTGCCAGTACTCGAGCGTCGTGAGCGGCCAGTTCTGCGAGTTCCGGCCGAATCGGTTCTTGTACCAGGAGTTCACGGAGGACGCCCCGATCGCGAGGCCGAGGCTGGCCTCGTCGATCCGCCGGTTGTACGCGTCGTACGCCTCCTCGCGCACGTCCAGTGCGGACATCCCGTGCTCCAGCACCGTCCGGATGCCGGCGAGGGCGAACTCGATCGCCGCCTCGACGAACAGCACGACGCTGCCGTTCACGTTGAGGTTCGTGTTGGGTCCGTAGAGCAGGAACAGGTTCGGGAAGCCGGGCACCGACGTGCCCCAGAATGCCCGTGCGTCGCCGCCCCATCGGGCGTGCAGGTCGGCGCCGTCGCGTCCCGTGACGGTGATGCTGGAGAGGAACTCGGAGGCGCGGAAGCCGGTGCCGTAGACGATCGTGTCGAGGTCGTGGTGTGCGCCGTCCGCGGTCTCGATGCCGTGCGGGGTGATCGCGCGGATCGGGTCGACGACGACGCGGACGTGCGGCTGCTTGAGGGCGTTCGTCCACGTGCCGTCGTCCCTGACCGCGCGTTTCGCGTACGGCGCGTACTCCGGCACGAGGATCGCGCGGAGGTCGGGGCGATCGGCGAACTCCTCCTCGAGGAACCGGGTGAGCGACCGGCGCATCTCGTCATTGGCCGCGGACACCGAGACCGGATGCTCCCACGCGGGATCGACGAGGGCGAGCGAGCGGATGCCCTCGACGTTGTTCC
>NZ_DATMFG010000035.1:0-181037 GCF_035556355.1 Microbacterium sp. | reverse complement strand
CTGCCCTCGGGAGTGAATGGCGCGTTAGCGTGAGTCACGAAGACCTCCGTGGAAACGATCTGAGTGTGGTTACCCACATCGTTCCCGGAGGTCTTCGCTCACATCACGTGATCACAACGTGTCGGGGAAGAACAGCTAGCGCCCGGGACGCCAGAAGCCGGCGAACACGACGTACAGCAGCGGGATCACCGACGCCGTCATCAGGACCGACCCGACCATGATGTCCTGCGCGCGCAGCACGGCGCCTGCGATGAGCAGCGCCGCGAAGAGCACCGCCGAGATGACGCGGCGGGCGAGGCGCTCGATGCGGTTCATCCGCGATTCCATGCGGCTCAGGTCGACCGTGAGCTGCCCGTTCTCGACCTTCGTCAAAAGGTCGTCCGCGCGTCGCGGGAGGCGCGCGACGATGCCGGCGACCGACGCGGCCTCGCGCGCCACCGCCCCCATGACGTTGCCGCGCTCCTCGCGCAAGAGCTTGTCGGCGTAGGGCTCGACCGCGTCCCACATGTTGAACTCCGGATCGAGCGAGCTGCACATGCCCGATGTGAGCGACACCGCGCGGATGATGAGCAGGAAGTTCTCGGGAAGCTGGAACGGCAGCGACCGCACGACGTCGCTGAACTCCCGTCCGAAGTCGCGGAACTCACGGGGGTCGAGGCGCTGCAGCTGCGCGAACCCCATTCCGCCGAACCGTGCGAACAGCGCCGTCATCGCCCGCTCGAGCTCGGCGGTGTCGGCCGACGGCAGCAGCACGCCGACTCGACGGATGCTGTCGACGAGCTGCTTGCCGTTGCGGCCGGCGACCGCGATGAGCACCTGCTGCAGGTCGTGGCGCAACTCGTCGGGGACCTCGCCCATCATGCCGAAGTCGACGAACGTGAGGCGCCACTCGGGGCTGCCGTCTGGCCGCATCCCGGTCTGCGTGACGAAGATGTTGCCCGGGTGCGGATCGGCGTGGAAGTACCCGTGCTCGAAGAACTGGTCGAACATGATCTGCGCGAACGTGTGGGCGACCTCGGTGGGATCGATCCCGGCGGCGCGCAGCCCGTCGATGTCGTTGATCTTGATCGCGGTGACGTCCGACATCGTCAGCACGCGCCGCGTCGTGCGCTCCCATGCGATGACCGGCACGCCGACGCGCGGGTCTCCCGCGAAGCTCTCCGCGAAGCGCTCCGCGTTCTGCGCTTCGTGCAGGTAGTCGATCTCCTGGAGGCTCACGTGCGTGAACTCCTCGATCAGCCTCGGGAGGTCGACGTGGTTCGCGATGAAGCGGATGCGGCTGAGCCACCCTGCCACCCTGCGCAGCGCCGCCAGGTCGACCTCGACGATCTGCTCGATGCCGGGACGCTGCACCTTCACGACGACGTCGGCGAAGCCGGTGTCTTCGGCTTCGGCATCCGTCAATCTCGCCCGATGCGCCTGACCGAGCGACGCCGCCGCGACGGGAACCGGGTCGACGTACGCGAACGCGCGCTCGAGCGGGATGCCCAGCTCGGCCTCCGCGAGCTCGCGGATCGGGCCGAAGTCCACCGGGGGAACCTCGTCCTGAAGCCCCGCGAGCTCGTTCGTGATCTCGGGCGGCAGCACGTCGAGGCGCGACGACATGAACTGACCGACCTTGATCATGAGCCCGCCGAGCTCGACCGCGAGCGCGTGGAAGCGCTTCGCGATGCCCTGCAGGCGCGCCGCGCGCCCGCGGGCGACGTACTCGGCGAAGCCGATCCGGGGCAGGATGAGCTCGAACCACCAGGTCTGCGCGATCGTGCGCGCGGCGAACCAGAGGATCCTGCGGTAGCGGGCGCGAGCGCTGCCGGGATCGGCCATCGATACTCCTTGACGCCGATGCCGGCGCGTCGGGTCAGTCCTCGGCGAGGATGGAGTAGAGCTTACGCCTGGCCTCGTCGAGCACCTCCACCGCGCGCTGCGTCTGGTCGGCGCTTCCGCTGCTCGCGACCTGGGCGACGGCTTGGGCGAGCCGCGCACCGGCCTTGGGCAGGGCGGTCGTGCGAGCGGCCGCGTCCTTCATGCCCTGCGACTCCCACGGAGCCGATTCGGCGCCGGATGCCTCGGCCTCGGCGCGCCCCGCATCGGTCAGCGAGTATGTCTTCTTGCCGCCCGACTCGGTCGCGACGATGAGCCCCTCGTCGGCGAGGAGCTGGAGCGTCGGGTACACCGACCCGGGGCTCGGCTTCCATGCGCCGTCGCTGCGCTCCTCGATCTCGCGGATGATCTGGTACCCGTGCATCGGACCCTCGGCGAGCAGCGCGAGCACGGCGGCGCGCACATCGCCGCGGCCCATGCGCGGCGGCGCGAAGCGCTGCTCGAACACGTCGCGCAGCTGCTCCATCGCATCCCAGATGCTCCCGCCCGGTCCGCCGGGCTTGCCGTAGCCGCCTCCGCGGTGACGCGAACCCCACGGGTCGCCCATGAATGAACCGCTCATGATACCTCCTACGACCATTACCCGATATCTCGGCGATGCCTAACGATATATCGCTGAGTGTGTCGGCGGAAGAGGGTCCTCGGGTGTTCGGGGGTCCGTCAGGTCGACCAGCGCCAGTCGGCGACCTCGGGGATGTCCTCGCCGTGCTCGCGCGTGTGGATGCGGGCGCGGATGCGGTCGTCGACGAGCTTCTGCCGGAAGACGGCGTGCTTCTCGGCGAGCCCCGGCACGCGGTCGATCGCATCGATCGCGAGCTGGTACCGGTCGAGGTCGTTGAGCATGACCATGTCGAACGGCGTGGTCGTGGTGCCCTTCTCCTTGTAGCCGCGCACGTGCAGGAACGAGTGCCCGTGGCGTTTGTACGTGAGGCGGTGCACGAGCCACGGGTACCCGTGGAACGCGAAGATGACGGGCCGATCCGATGTGAAGACGGCGTCGTAGTCCGTGTCGGACAGACCGTGCGGATGCTCGTGCTCCGACTGCAGCCGCATGAGGTCGACCACGTTGACGACGCGCACCTTGAGCTCGGGAATACCCTCACGCAGCAGCGACGCGGCGGCGAGCACCTCGAGGGTCGGCACGTCACCCGCGCCGGCGAGCACGACGTCGGGCGACTCCCCGGCGACCTCTGTGCCGGCCCATTCGAAGATTCCGAGCCCGCGCGTGCAGTGACGGATCGCCTCGTCCATCGAGAGCCACGCCGGATGCGGCTGCTTGCCCGCGACCACCACATTCATATATCCCACCGAGCGCAAGCAGTGGTCGTACGTCGACAGGAGCGTGTTGGCGTCGAAAGGCAGGTACACCCGCACGACCTGCGCGCTCTTGTTGACGGCGACGTCGAGGAATCCGGGGTCCTGGTGCGTGAAGCCGTTGTGATCCTGCCGCCACACGTGGCTCGACAGCAGGTAGTTGAAACTCGGGATGGGCTCTCGCCACGGCACATCCCGCGCCGCCTCGAGCCACTTCGCGTGCTGGTTGAACATCGAGTCGACGATGTGCACGAATGCCTCGTACGACGTGAAGACGCCGTGCCGCCCGGTGAGCACGTACCCCTCGAGCCACCCCTGGCACTGGTGCTCGCTGAGCATCTCCATCACGCGACCCGCAGTCGCGAGGTCGCGGTCGACGGGCAGCATCTCGGCGACCCACTGCTTCGCGGTCGCCTCGTACACGGGTGGCGCAAGCCGGTTCGACGCCACCTCGTCGGGTCCGAACAGCCGGAAGCACGTGGGATTGCGCCGGATCACGTCGGCCAGCATCACTCCGAGCACACGCGTCGCCTCGGCATCCGTCGACCCGCGTCTGCTCACGTCGACCTCGAGCGCGTAGTCGCGGAAATCGGGGAGGACGATCGGCTGCCGCACCCCGCCGCTGGTGTGCGGCGAGGCGCTCATGCGGCGATCACCGTCGGGCGCGAGCACCGTCGCGAGCGGGATCGGCGCGCCCCTCTCGTCGAAGAGCTCGTCGGGGCGGTAGGAGCGCAGCCACTCCTCGAGCTGCGCGAGGTGCGCGGGGTTGTCGCGGACGCCGGCGAGCGGCACCTGGTGCGCGCGCCACGTGCCCTCGACAGGGTCGCCGTCGACCTCTCGCGGGCCGGTCCAGCCCTTCGGGGAGCGCAGGATGATCATCGGCCAGCGCGGACGCGTGAGGTCGCCGCCGCGGGCGTTCTCGCGGATCGCCGCGATGCGGTCGAGCGCGTCGTCGATGACGTCGGCGAAGCGGCGGTGCACGTCGCGGTGGTCGTCGTCGGCGGTGAACTCGACGTGGATCGGGTCGTACCCGTACCCCTCGAACAGGGCGCGCAGCTCGTCCTCGGGGATCCGCGCGAACACCGTGGGGTTCGCGATCTTCCAGCCGTTGAGGTGCAGTATCGGCAGCACGGTGCCGTCGTTGACGGGGTGGAGGAACTTGTTGGAGTGCCAGCCGGTCGCGGCGGGACCCGTCTCGGCCTCACCGTCGCCCACGACGCACACGACCGTCAGGTCGGGGTTGTCGAACGCGGCGCCGAAGGCGTGCGACAGCGAGTACCCGAGCTCGCCGCCCTCGTGGATGGACCCGGGCGTCTCGGGTGCCGCATGGCTCGGGATGCCGCCCGGGAACGAGAACTGGCGGAACAGTCGCCGCAGCCCCTCTTCGTCGAGCGTCACCTCGGGGTATCGCTCGGTGTAGGTGCCGTCGAGGTACGCACTCGCGACCATCGCAGGCCCTCCGTGACCGGGGCCGGCGATGAAGAGCGCGTCGAGGTCGCGCTCGAGGATCGCCCGGTTCATGTGCGCGTAGACGAGGTTCAGGCCCGGCACGGTGCCGAAGTGCCCGAGCAGGCGCGGCTTGATGTCGTCGCGCGTGAGGGGCCTTCTCAGCAGCGGATTGTCGAGCAGGTAGATCTGCGCCGCCCCGAGGAAGTTCGCGGCTCTCCACCACGCGTCGAGGGCGTCGAGCATCGCATCGTCGATGGGCACGGGCGTCTCCCTGCTGCCGGCGGCTCTTCAAGCCGTTCATAACGTGGCGCACACCCGGGGTCAAGGGGGTGGGTCCCGAACGCGCGGTCCCGCAGGCTGGATGGGTCGAACACGACGACCGGCGGCGCCGTCGCCGGTGCAGGAAGGAGGATCCGTCACCATGACCGATCCGAACACGCCACTGCCGCCGGAGCCGGACGCTCCCGGAACGCCGGGAACCCCGGGCGCACCCGGTGTGCCGCCGACGCCGGGACCTCCCGGCCGCGATCCGGTCGCGCCGCATCCGGAGGAGCCGCTCACTCCCGCGCCGGAGGAGCCGCCCGCTCCCACCCCGCAGGAGCCGCTCGCGCCGAACCCCGAAGAGCCGACGTTCCCGATGCCGCCCGAGTCCGACATCGACCCGACCGTGCAGCACTGACCACAGAACCCACACCAGCCGAAAGAGAGAAGCCGATGCCGCAGATCATCGAGACCATCGACGTGGACGTTCCCGTCACCACCGCCTACAACCAGTGGACGCAGTTCGAGAGCTTCCCCGAGTTCCTCGAGGAAGTCGTGTCGATCCGGCAGATCGACGACACCCACCTGCACTGGAAGGTGAACATCGGCGGCGCCGAGCGCGAGTTCGACGCCGAGGTCACCGAGCAGCACCCCGACGAGCGCGTCGCGTGGCGCAGCGTCGGCGGCGAGACGGCCCACGCGGGCGTCGTCACCTTCCACAAGCTCGACGAGAACTCGACGCGTGTGACCGTGCAGATCGACTGGGAGCCCTCGGGCTTCCTCGAGCACGTCGGAGCCCTCGTCGGCGCCGGCAACCACGCCGTCAAGAAAGACCTCGAGAACTTCAAGGAGTTCATCGAGAGCCGCCGAGCCGCGACGGGTGCGTGGCGAGGCGACGTTCCGCGCTGACACCCAGCGCTGGGCACACTGCTTACGGATGCCCCCGCCCCCGGCTTCGGGGTGGGGGCATCCGCCCGTTCGTGTTCCGGTGCGCCTCGCGCGCCTCGATCCTGCAGTCGCGTTCGTCCGCGACGTGCGCGCGCGCTGGTTTCGACAGCGGACACGCGCGAGCGGGCGCATCCGAGCGGATCAGGGGTTTCGCAGGGCCGCGTGCTAGGGTGGAATTCAATCCTTCGGGATCCTCGCGTCGAACCTCTGCCTCATCGTGGAGAAGCAGATCGCCTGACGCCCCGCCGCGAACCCGCGGCCCGTTCACCTTCACCTCCGCGCAGCCGCGTGCCACCTCGCCGCGCATCCTCCGAAAAACCCACTTGAAACTCGCAGAACCCCTCCCTCCGTCCGTACCCGTACTCGAACTCGACTGGCGCCGGGCCGACGACGACGTGTTCGTCGCGACCTCCGCCGGCGAGTACGCCGGCTTCATCGCCGTCGCACCGCAGGGCTTCGAAGCCCACAGCGCGCGCGGTGAGCTGCTCGGCCACTTCGACACGCGCGAATGCGCGGAAGCCGCCGTCGCGGCATCCGTCTATCAGCCCGCATCGTCGCGGGCTCGTCGCTCGCGCCTCACCCGTCCGCTCCGCACGTTGCGGCGCGGCACATCCGGTCGCTCACGCGGCCCGCATAACAAAAGGAAAGACACGATGGCCACTGGCACCGTGAAATGGTTCAACTCCGACAAGGGCTACGGGTTCATCGCACCCGACGACGGCTCCGCCGACCTCTTCGCGCACTTCAGCGCGATCCAGGGCGGTGGCTACAAGGAGCTCAACGAGTCTCAGAAGGTCTCCTACGACGCTGAGCAGGGCCCGAAGGGCATGCAGGCCGCCAACATCCGGCCTCTCTGATCCACACACGTCGGCCGGGGTGAGCGTTCGCGCCACCCCGGCTTTCGCATGTCTCGACGTGTGTCGGCGCTTCACACCAGACTGGGGCCATGTCCGTTGAGGCCCGACCGTGGGTGCTGCACGTCGACCTCGACCAGTTCATCGCGGCGGTCGAGGTGCTGCGGCGGCCCGAGCTCGCAGGCAAGCCGGTGATCGTCGGCGGGCGCGGCGACCCCACCGAGCGCGCCGTCGTCTCGACGGCATCGTACGAAGCCCGTGAGTTCGGCGTCGGGTCGGGGATGCCGCTGCGGATCGCCGCGCGGAAGGTCCCCGACGCGATCATCCTCCCCGTCGACGCCCCCGCGTACACCGCGGCATCCGAAGAGGTCATGGCGACGCTGCGGTCGATGCCCGGCGCGGTCGTGCAGGTGCTCGGGTGGGACGAGGCGTTCGTCGGCGTCACGACCGACGATCCCGAGGCGTACGCGCGCGACATCCAGCGCGAGGTGCTCGAGCGCACCCGGCTGCACTGCAGCGTCGGCATCGGCGACACGCTCGTCCGTGCGAAGAACGCGACCGACTTCGGAAAGCCTCGCGGCGTGTTCCGACTCACCGCCGAGAACTGGCTCGACGGGATGGGCTCGAAGCCCACGGTCGCGCTGTGGGGCATCGGCTCGAAGATCTCCAAGCGACTCGCGGCGCTCGGCATCCACACGGTCGACGACCTCGTGCGCGCCGACGTCGACGTGCTGGCCGCGGAGTTCGGGCCGAAGATGGGGCCGTGGTACCGCCGGCTCGGGCGCGGTGACGGCACGAACGTCGTCGACGACTCCCCGTGGGTCCCCCGCGGGCACGGACGCGAGACGACGTTCCAGCAGAACCTCGTCGACCGGACCGATATCGAGAAGGCCGCGCGCGAGCTGCTCGACCAGGTGCTCGCCGACGTCGCCGCCGAAGGCCGCCCGGTCGTCGGCGTCGGACTCAAGGTGCGCTACGCGCCGTTCATCACGAAGACGTTCGTGCACAAGGTCGCTGAGACCTTCGACCGCGACACCGTCATCGCCGAGACGATGAAGCTCGTCGACCGCATCGAGCCCGGCCGGCCGATCAGACTCCTCGGCGTGCGGGCCGAGATGGCGATGCCCGACGACGCGCGAGAAGGGCACACGCCGACGCGCAGCGGCTGGTGATCCCGCTCGAGATCGGCAGTACGACGGCGACAGTTGGCACGACTCCCTTCGGCGCTCGACCGAGACTCGAAGCATGAGCGCCACGAACGTCTCCGGTCCGGTCGGCTTCATCGGCATCGGCCTGATGGGCACGCCGATGGCCCGCAACCTCGTACGTGCGGGCATCGACCTGGTCGTGTGGAATCGCACTCGCGAGCGGCTCGCACCGCTGGTCGACGAAGGGGCGGATGCCGCGGCATCCGTCGACGACGTCTTCGCACGCTGCCGCACGGTGCTGCTCATGCTCGTGGACGAAGCTGCGACGGATGCCGTACTCGAACGCGGCACGGATGCGTTCGCCCGCCGCGTGAGGGGTCGCCCGCTCGTGTCGTGCGGCACGACCACCCCGGCGTACGCAGAAGCGCTCGCCGCCGAGGTGTGCGCCGCGGGCGGCCGGTTCGTCGAGGCGCCGGTCGCCGGATCGCGTGTGCCGGCCGAGAACGCGCAGCTCGTCGCGATGCTCGGCGGCGACGAAGATGCTGCCGGCGACGTGATGCCGATCCTGGAGCCGACGTGCCGCGCGACGCTCTACTGCGGCGGTCCGGGCAGCGGGCTGCGGATGAAGCTCGCCGTCAACCTGTACCTCACCACGACGATGGCCGCGCTCGCCGAGGCGACGCACTTCGCCGCCGCGAGCGGCGTCGACCTCGCGACGTTCCAGGAGGCGATCGGTCTCGGGCAGACCGCCTCCGACCTCACCCGCGTCAAGCTTCCGAAGCTCGCCGCGCGCGAGTTCTCGCCGCAGGCGGCGACCTCCGACGCGCTCACGAACACGCGCCTCGTGCTCGACGAGGCAGCCGTCGCCGGGGCGTCCACGCCCATGCTCGAACTCGCCGAGGCGCTGTTCGCCGAGACCGTCGCGCTCGGGGGCGCCCGGGACGACATGTCCGCCGTCGTGCGTGCGCTCGAGGAGCGGGCTGCGGGTTCCCGGTCGGCGCCGGACGTTGGGCGAGTGAGCGCAGCGAGCCCGCCCGGACGTTGAGCGAGTGAACGCAGCGAGCGAGACGAAACGCGCTTCGTCTCGCTGCGCTCGCTCAGCGACCGGGACGGCTGTTAGCGTGACGTGACGTGACGTGACGGACCCGGCACGGAAGGAGCACCGCATGTTCGCGCAGCTCCTGACGTCTGTGCAGCTCCTGCTGGCGCCGCTCGCCGTGGCGGGCACGCCCGACCTCACGGTCTTCGGCGGCGCCACGACCGCGGTCGCCGCCGCGATCGCGCTCGTCGCGGCATCCGTCGTGCTCGTCGCGATCCTCGCGGTCACGCACCCCGCGTCGGGAGGGGCGTCTCCCCCGCATCCGCGGCGCGCGATCAACATCTCCTCTCCGCTCACGCAGAGCGATCCGGATGCCCCGGGCCACCCGCGCCCGAGGGCACCGCAGCGCGCGGCGACGGCCGCGTAGCCTTCGCCGTCCGCTCCCGCGTCCTCGACGGACGCGCCGTCGCGGCGTCCCTTCGCGGCCGATCGATCCCATCGACCTGCCACAGAACGGATACCGCCATGGATGTCTTCGCCTTCCCGCCCATCGCCGCCCTCCTCGACCTCGCGTATGCGGGCTTCATGGGACTGGCCTCGCTCCTCGAACCGGTCGCCGGCGCATCCGCCGCCGCCGCGGCCGTCGTGCTCGTGACTCTCCTCGTGCGCACCGCGCTGATCCCGGTCGGCATCTCGCAGGCCAAGGCCGAGCAGACGCGCGTACGCCTCGCGCCGCGCCTGCGCGAACTGCAGAAGCGCCACCGCAAGAACCCCGAGCGCCTGCAGCGCGAGACGATGCAGCTCTACCGCGACGAGCGCACGTCGCCGTTCGCGGGCTGCCTGCCCGTGCTGCTGCAGGCGCCGGTCATCGGGCTCGTGTACGCGGTGTTCCTGCATCCGACGATCGCCGGTCACGCGAACGGGCTGCTGAGCGAGACTCTGTTCGGCGTTCCGCTCGGCGTGAGCCTGACCGGCGCGGCGTTCGCCGGAACGCTCACACCGATGACCGTGGTCGTGATCGGCGCGGTCGTCGTGCTCATCGCGGCGGTCGGCGAGCTGACGAGACGCATGTTGCGCGTGCCGACCCTCCCGCGCGACGAAGCGTCGCCGATCCCGGCCGGGTCGACCCGGATGCTCGGGCTACTGCAGTACTCGACCGCCGTCGGCGCCGTCTTCGTGCCCCTCGCCGCGGGGCTGTACCTGCTGACGACCGTCGCGTGGACGCTCGGGCAGCGGCTCATCCTCAGGCGGGTGTACCCCCTCGGGTGAGCGCCGCGCCCGCGGCGCGAAGGCGCGGGGCGTGAAAGCGCCGGGCTGGATCGTGCCGAACCGGCCTTCGGAGTGCCCGACGGCGCGACCGAGCCCGGCGCTTTCGACCACACGGAGTTTCCGTCAGACTCGCTCGCATGCACATCGAAGCCGCCGCCCTCGATGAGGCGGTCGCGAAGAAGGCGTTCACGGGCGTGGTGACGGTGGACACCGGCGATCGGCGCACGTTCGAGAGGTGCGAGGGGTTCCTGCACCGCGGGCTGCGCGTCCCGACGACGACCCGCACGCGGTTCGCCGTCGCGAGCGGAAGCAAGACGTTCACCGCCCTCGCGGTGATGCGCTTCGTGGAGGACGGCAGGCTCGGGCTCGATCAGCCGGTGCGCGAGATCCTCGGTGCGGACCTGCCGCTGATCGACGACGCCGTCACGATCGAGGAGCTGCTCACCCACACGTCGGGCATCGGCGACTACCTCGACGAGGAGGGCGAGTGGGAGCCGTCCGACCTCGTCCTCACGTTGCCCGTGCACACGCTCACGACCGCGAGCGCGTTCCTGCCGATGCTCGAGGGACATCCGCAGAAGTTCCCGCCGGGCGAACGGTTCTCGTACTGCAACGGCGGCTACATGGTGCTCGCCGTCGTGCTCGAGCGCATCGCCGATGAGCCGTATCACGACGTCGTGCACCGCCTCGTGTTCGAGCCGGCCGGCCTCGAGAGCACGGGCTTCCCACGCCTCGACGAGCTGCCCGGCGACGCCGCACTCGGCTACCTGTTCCAGGAGGGCGACCTCGTGAACACGCTCCGCCTTCCGGTGCGCGGCAACGGCGACGGCGGCGCGTTCACGACGGCGGACGACCTGCACCGTTTCTGGACGGCCTTCCTCGAAGGACGGATCGTGCGGCCCGACACGGTCGAGGAGATGATCCACCCGCGCCACGACGTCGAAGACGAGAACATGCGCTACGGCATGGGCGTGTGGCTTCACCGCACGGGACCGGCGGTGATCATGGAGGGCTACGACGCGGGGGTCTCGTTCCGCTCGACGCACCTCATCGACAGCCGCACGACCCTGAGCATCCTCGGGAACAGCTCGGAGGGTGCGTGGCCCGTGATCTTCACGGTCGCCGAGCTCATCGACGCCGAACTCGGGTGACGACGGCGCAGCGGGTCAGGCGAAGTCCTCCGGCTCGACGTCGTCGAGGAAGCGCTTGAACTCGTCGAGGCGCTCCGACGCGTCCTCCTCGGGCATGAAGTCGTCGACACCCGCCTCTTCGATGACCTCGTCGGCGACCCAGATCGGGGCGCCCACGCGTGAGGCGAGGGCGATCGCGTCGGACGGACGCGCGTCGACGACGCGCTCCCCCGCGGGCGTCTCGAGCGTGATGTCGGCGTAGAAGGTGCCGTCGTCGATGCGCGAGACCTCCACGCGGGTCACCTTTGCGTCGAGCGCGTCGAGAAGCGAGCGCATGAGGTCGTGGGCGAGCGGGCGAGGCACGGGAGCGCCCTCGACCGCGATGAGGATCGACGTCGCCTCCTGTTGGCCGATCCAGATCGGCAGGACCTGACCCGACCCGGGGAGCTCGTCGATGGGCTTGAGCAGGATGACATGCTGACGCGCCGCGTCGAGCGCGACTCCGGCGACGCGGACCTGGACCATGTCGCCTCCCTCCGTCGTCAGGGAAGTCTTCTGCCATCGTAGGCACGCCAGGGGTCGAGGGGACGCCCCTCGCGCGCATGGCGTGCGCTGGCTAGGGTTTTGCGGATGCTCCTGCGCTTTCCGTTCACCGGCCGCTGGGTCGCGCAGAACAGTCCTGCCGACCGGGTTCCGAGCCATGGGACGACCCTGTTCGGATCGGCACACGCGATCGACTTCGTCATGGTGGATGACCGCGGCAGGTCCGCGCCGCGGCCGCTCCGGTCGGTCTTCGCGACCGAAGCACCGCAGCGATTCGTCGGCTTCGGCGCTCCGATCCGGGCGCCGATCGACGGCACCGTCGTCGGAGCCCACGACGATGAACCCGACCACGAGGCCCGGCGGTCGCCGTTCACGCTCATCCCGTACGCGCTCACGCAGACGCAGCGAGTGCGCGAGGGCGTCGCCGGCATCGCGGGCAATCACGTCGTGATCGCGGCCTCGCCGACAGGGCCGTACGTCCTCCTCGCCCACCTGCGGCGTGGATCGGTGCGCGTGCGTGCGGGCGACGTCGTGCGGACGGGAGACCAGGTCGGCGATTGCGGCAACTCGGGCAACAGCACCGAGCCGCACGTGCACGTGCAGGCATCCGACTCGACGGACTGGGCGACCGCGACGGCTGTGCCGATCGCCTTCGCCCCGGCTCCCGACGGCGATCGGGCGGGCTGGCTGCCGCGCAACGGCGAGCCGTTCGTCGTGTGAGGCGCGGTCAGCCCGCGATCGCGTGCGCGATCGGAACGTCGCCGGAATTGAACCGGATCGTGCGACCGATCGTCGAATCGTCGTCGATCACCGCCGCGATGACTGCGGCGACATCGGCGCGGGAGATGGAACCGGATGCCGCGGCCGCCGTGTCGATGCGACCGGTCGGCGGGTCGAGCGTGAGGCTGCTCGGCGCGACGATCGTGTAATCGAGGCCGCTCGCGCGCAGGTGCGCATCCGCGGCCGCCTTCGCCTCGGCGTACGGGAAGAACGAGCTGTCCGGGGCGACACCGTGGTCAGGCCCCGCACCGAAGTACGACACCATGACGTAACGGCGCACTCCCGCGCCGATCGCCGCATCGATCGAGCGGATCGCGGCGTCGCGGTCGACCGCGTACGTGCGCGCGGGGTTGCCGCCGCCCGCGCCCGCCGACCACACGACGACGTCGTTGCCCGCGATGAGGTTCTCGAGCTGGTCGGTGTCGAACGTCTCGATGTCGGCGACGAGCGGCACGGCCCCCGTGGCCGCGACCTCGCGTTCGTGGTCGGGATTGCGGATCACCGCCGTCACGTGGTGTCCGCGCTCGACGAGAAGGGGTTCGAGCAGCAGAGCGACCTTGCCGTGACCTCCGATGAGCAGAATGCGCGACATGCGACTCCCTTCGTCCCGTTCGACCCTAGGCCGTTCGGCGTCACCGAGCGCGGGCCTTGACACTCAGGCGGTGGTTGCGAGCTTCTGGGCGAGGTCCCAGATCCGGCGAGAGCCGTCCAGATCGCTGAGGCGACGAAAGGCCGGCCGCACGCGCGCGGGACCCGAGACTTGGAGGAGACCGCCCGGTGCGCAGAACGCGGGGCCCGGGACATCCGTCGTCAGGGCGAGAAGTGCGGGTTCAGCAGCCTGCGCCGGCGGGTTCCACAGCCGACCCACCGCGAAGTCGTGGATGGCGGGTGCGACGCGCGCGCGGATCTCGGGCGCGATGGCGGTCGCCGGAACAACCCCGGGGTGGCACAGATCGACGCGCACCTCCGGTGCTCGGCGCGCCAGTTCCAGAGCGAACAGCGCGAGCGCGGACTTCGACGAAGCGTAGGCGCGCAGCGCCGAATACCGCCGTGTGAACTGCGGATCGTCCCACGACACCCCATACAGTGCGCTCACGATGCTGCCTTGCACCGCGATCCGCGCGTGCGAGGAGCGCAGCAGCGGCAGAAGTGACAGGACGAGCAGCGCATGGCCGAGGAAATTGGTCTGGAAGTGCAGCTCGAAGCCGTCCTCCGTGACCTCGCGCGTGCGGTCGCCGACGCGGGCGATTCCCGCGTTCAGGACGAGGAGGTCGAGTGGCAGTCCCTCGGCGACGAGGCCGTTCGCGAACTCGCGCACCGATGCGAGACTCACGAGATCCAGGTCGCGCAGCTCGATCCGCGCGGCGGGGGCCGTCTCACGGATCGCCGCGATCGCGCTCTCGCCCTTGGCGCGACTGCGCGCCGGCAGCACGATATGTGCGCCGTGCGCTGCCAGTACGCGGGCGATCTCGAGACCGACTCCGCTCGTCGCACCCGTGACGAGTGCGCGCGCACCGTCGAGGTCGGGGACGACGACTCCGCGGGACGGCACGGCACGAGCGTACAGATTCGGGAGCCTGGATTCGGGCCGGATGCGTCCGCTGCGGCATCCGGCCCTGGAATAGGTCCTCTTCGCGTACGGTTGGGCACGACGTGAAGCGCTTCGGAACACTCTCGTTCGGCCACTACGGCCCGCTCGGCGGCGGACACAGCCTCAGCGCCGCCGACTCGATGCTGCAGGCCATCGACCTCGCGCAGGGGATGGATGAGCTCGGGGTCAACGGCATCTACTTCCGCGTGCACCACTTCGCCCGGCAGCAGTCGGCGCCGATGCCTATCCTCGCCGCGATCGCGGCGCGCACCGAGCGCATCGAGATGGGCACGGGCGTCATCGACATGCGCTACGAGAACCCGCTGTACCTCGCGGAGGAGGCGGCCGCGGTCGACCTCATCAGCGGCGGACGGCTCGCGCTCGGTGTGAGCCGCGGGTCGCCCGAGACGGTTATCCGCGGGTACGAGGTGTTCGGCTACACCGGCTCGAAGGATCCGCGCGGCGCAGACATCGCGCGCGAGCACTTCGACCTCTTCCTGCGTGCGATCGAGGGTGAGGGGCTCGCGGAGCGCGACCCCGACAGCCCGTTCGGCGGCGGCCCTTCGACCGGCTCAGGGACCGGGGGTCTGCAGCGCGTCGAGCCGCACTCCCCCGGGTTGCGTTCGCGCGTGTGGTGGGGTGCCGGCAACCGCGACTCGGCGGCATGGGCAGGGCGCAAGGGCGTCAACCTCATGTCGTCGACCCTCGTGACCGAAGCGGATGGGCGGCCGTTCGACATCCTGCAGGCCGAGCAGATCGACATCTTCCGCAACGCGTGGCGGGAAGCGGGGCATCCGGGCGAGCCTCGTGTGTCGGTGAGCCGCTCGATCTTCCCGCTCGTGACAGCCGAAGATCATCTCTACTTCGGCGGACGCCAGGAGGGCGACGGCATCGGCATCATCGACGGCCTGCGCTCGACCTTCGGCAAGACATATGCCGCCGAGCCCGACGTGCTCGTCGAGCAGCTGCAGAACGACGCCGCGATCGCGTCGGCCGACACCCTCATGCTGACGATCCCGAGCCAGCTCGGCGTCGAGTTCAACCTTCGCGTCGTCGAGACGTTCGCGAAGCACGTCGCGCCCGCTCTCGGGTGGGAGCCCACGCGCTGACACGCGCCGTGGGGCTGGGGGGTCGCGCTACGACTCGACTCCGGGAGCGGCGGAATCCCACCAGTCGAGGGCGCGCAGCGCGAGGAACGTGACCCATTTCGACGGCTCGCCGACGGGCACGTCCTGCTCGAACCACACCCGCCCGGGGTACCGGTACCCCTGAAGCCACGTGCCGTCGGCCTGCCGCTGGCGGCGGATGACGTCCACCGCGTCGGCGAGCCGCGGATCGGGGGGCACTCCGTCGTACAGCGACGCATCGCGGAAGTAGTTCACCGCGTGCAGCACGTTGTACTTCGAGCGCTGCGGATACGCGAGCAGCTCGACGCCGGGACGAACCGGCTCGCCCGTCGTGACCTTGTAGAGGATGCGACGCTCGAGCAGGTACTCCTGCGCCTTCCTGCGGGCGGCGGTGAGCTCGGGTGTGCCGCCGGTCGCCTTCTCGTACCAGAGGATTCCGTCGATCGAGCTCAGTGTCGAGTAGACGGATGCCCGGGTCGACCCCTCGACCCATTCGCAGTTCCATCCGCCCTCGTCCATCTGGTGGTCGACGAACCACTGCGGAAGCGACGACACGTCCGCTCCCAGCCACGTGCCGTTCGCGAGTGTGAAGGCGTTGATGCAGCAGTCGACTTCGCCACCCCAGTAGGGAAGGTCGTCGTACTCCCAGCGGCTGTTCTCGGCGAGCTTCTCGGCGGTGCCGGCGAGGGCCGATGCGTCGAGCCCCCATTCGCGCAGCGAGTTGAGCGTCCACGTCGTCGCCGTCCACGGCTGTCCGGCTCCCGGCGCGGCCTCCGGCCCCTCGAAGTCGAAGTCGGCCGGGAAGAACGCGCCACCGGCCCACTGCCCATCCTCGTCCTGAAGCGCGAGGAGCCGGGCGCCCATGCCTTCGGTCGCCACGCGCGCCCGCGTCGCCTGCCACACGCTCTCGGGCTCACCGAGGAGGTCGCGTTCGACCTGCCATCTCAGCGCCGGGTCGGAGTCGAGCAGCCATTCGGTCACATCGGCGATGTCGGCCATGCGGCGACCATAGCCCCAGGCGCCGACACTCGCGCCTCAGCTCGGCCACTCCCGCGCGCGGAGCACTTCGAGCAGCGTCTCGGCGGCGTCTCGGTCGACGTCGAGCACGATCCGCCGGGTCGCCGTCCCCTCAGCCGCGGTGCCTGGGCGCCGACTCGTCCTCCCCCAGTCGTCCCCGTCGGTCGCGACGTCGATGCCCGCCGGCTCGTCGGCGCGGATGACGCGCGCACCGGATGCCACGACCACCGCCGCGAGCGGATCGTGCAGCGCGCACTGCCGCTCCCCCTCGAACACGGAGTCCTCGTAGTAGTCGAGGTAGGTGTGCAGCATCCGCCCCAACACCGTCGGAAGGGCACCCGGGATCGCAGCGAGCTCCGCGCGCTGCCGCTCGGTGAGCACGTGACGCATCGTGATGTCGAGCGGCACGACCGATACCGGCCACGCGGCGTCGAAGACGATCGCGGCCGCGCGGGGGTCGTTGTGGATGTTCGCCTCGGCGACCCGTGACACGTTTCCGTTCCGATCGAACGCCCCTCCCATGACCGTGACCTGGGCGATGTCGGCCACCCGGTCGGGGTGCGCCGCGACGAACCGCGCGAGGTTCGTGAGGGGGCCCAGCGCGAGCACGCGCAGCCGGCCGGAGTGCTCCTCGGCGAGATCGGAGAGCAGACCGGATGCCTCGATCTCAGCCGCCCGCAGCGTGCGCGGTGCGAGACCGACGCCGCCCACGCCGTCCGACCCGTGCACGGCGCGCTCACCACCTTCGAAGTCCTCGCCGAGGGGCGCCGCCGCGCCCTTCGCGACCGGGATGTCGTCGCATCCTGCGAGCTCGAGCAGGCCGAGCGTGTTGCGGGTCGCGAGCTCGACCGACGTGTTGCCGAACACCGTGCCGACGCCGACGACCTCGACGGTCGGCTCGGCGAGGAGGTACGCGAGCGCGAGCGCGTCGTCGATGCCCGTGTCGCAGTCCACGAAGATCGGGATCCGCTCCGGGCTCATGCGAGGTACTCCGCGAGCGGCCGCAGCAGCGGCTGGGATCGTTCGTCGGCGACGGCGGCGGCGCCCACGGCGCACGCGCGGCGCAGCGCGGTCGCCGGATCCTCTCCCGCCACGAACCCGAGCGTGAGGGCGGCCGCGAACGCGTCGCCCGCGCCGACGGTGTTGTGCACCTGAGTCGGAAGGCCCGGTGCCCGCGCGGTCTCGACGCCCTCACGAAGAAGCACCGCGCCGTCGGCGCCCAGTGTGAGCGCGACGAGACGCGCGGCGGCGAGGCGCGGCATCCGTTCGTACTCGCTCTCGTTCACGATGAAGAGGTCGACGCGCTCGAACAGCTCCTCCGGCAGGTCGCGCGCGGGGGACGCGTTGAGCGCGAAGAAGCCGTCGGTGAGCGACGCCGCGCGTTCGACGATGTCCACCGAGACCTCGAGCTGCGCGAGCAGCGCCCCGTGCGGGGGCAGTTCGATCGCGGAGGGGTCGATACGGGCGTTGGCCCCCGGACACACGACGATCGAATTCTCGCCCGTACGGTCGACGACGATGAGGGCAGTGCCGCTCGCGGCATCCGTGATCTGGATGTCGGTCACATCGACACCCGCCTCGGCGAGCGACGCGATCATCGCGCGGCCCTCCGCGTCACCGCCGACCGCGCCGATCATGCGCACGGTCGCTCCGAGTCGCGCGGCGGCGATGGCTTGGTTGGCTCCCTTGCCGCCCGGCTCGCGGGTGAGCACGCCGTCGGCGACCGTCTCGCCCGGGCCCGGAGCCCGTTCGACGCGGGCCACGAGGTCGAGATTGATCGATCCCACGACCGTCAAGACCTGGGCTGATGTCATCCGCGTCCTTCCGCCTCTGCCGCACTGATGTCATCAGCATGGCCAGCACCCGCACCTCGCACAACGACTCCACGGAATCTCTCGACGATCGCAAGGCGGGTCTGTGGGGCGCGCTCGTGGGACTCATCGTCGCCGCGTTCGTCGCGGTCCCGTTCTCGGCGGCGATCGCGTTCGCGACGCATCCGCGCACGCAGCAGCTCTTCGGCGGGCGCCTCGAAGAGACCACAGCGGGCGGTTACTCGGCGTTCTGGTGGTTCGTCGCGATCCTGCTCGGGGCGCTGCCGTTCCTCGTGGGCTTCGGGGTCGCGAAGCTCTCGGGGCGAACGCTCCTGATCGTCGGCGGCATCATCGCCGTGCTGATCGTCGTCGTGGTGATCCTCGGCCAGATCTACGTGTTCTGACGCATCCGCCTACGCCCGGCCGGCGGCTGCCGTGGCCGGTTCGGGCATACGCACGCGCTCGGCGTGGGCGTACACGTTCATCGATCGTCCGCGGACGAATCCGGCGAGCGTGAGACCGGATGCCTCGGCCAGTTCGACCGCGAGAGACGACGGTGCCGAGACGGCGCTGAGGATCGGGATGCCGGCCATGACCGCCTTCTGCACGAGCTCGAAGCTCGCGCGGCCCGACACCTGCAGGATCGTGTTGCGCAGCGGGAGCCGGTCTTCGAGCACGGCCCAGCCGACGACCTTGTCGACGGCGTTGTGCCGCCCGACGTCCTCGCGCAGCACGAGCAGCTCGCCGGTCTCGGCGTCGAACAGCCCCGCCGCGTGCAGGCCGCCCGTCTTGTCGAACACCGCCTGCTGTTCGCGAAGCCTGTCGGGGAGGGAGAGCAGCACGCGCGCGTCGACGGATGCGTCGTCGGCCGACACATCATACGTGGACGTAGTCTCGACCGCCTCGATCGACGCCTTGCCGCACAGCCCGCACGAGCTCGTCGTGTAGAAGTTGCGCGCGATGTCGGGGTCGGGCGGCGCGACGCCCGGCGCGAGCGCGACGTCGAGGATGTTGTACGTGTTGCCGTCGGTGCCGCCCGTGCCGGGCCCGCCGCAGTGGATTGCCGACCGGAACTGCGCACCGTGATGGATCACGCCCTCCGACACGAGGAAACCCGCCGCGAGCTCGACGTCGTTGCCGGGCGTGCGCATCGTCACCGCGAGCGACTCGCCCGCGACGCGGATCTCGAGGGGCTCCTCGACCGCGAGCACGTCGGCGCGACGACGCTCGACGACGTCGTCCTCGCCGATCACGATCTTCGTGACGGGGCGGCGCTGAGTGATCCGGCCCATGCGTGTCAGCCTACGCCGCGGTGCACGGGCAAGGGCCGGGACTGCCGCCCAGTGGATGGGTCTGCGCTGAGCGCCGGAGATGGCGCGGAGGAAGGACGGATGCTTCGGCCGGCGTCCTACGCCGGGATGCTTTCCTACGCCGGGAGCAGCGGTTCGTCTCGCTTCGCTCGCTCAGCGACCGGGTGGTGCTCGCGCACGACCGGGGTTGCGGAGGGTCAGCCGCCGATCGCGTTCATGCCGCGCGCGGGCTGCAGGAACGAAGGGTCGTTGATCGCGTGGCCGGGGAGTTTTCCGCGCACGCAGGAGCGCAGCATCCGGTCGATTCCCTCGTCGAGCCGGGAGGGCGACGCTTCGACAGGCTCAGCGACCGGGGCGGGGCCGGCGACCGGGGAGGCGCGCAGGATCGGCAGCAGATCGTACTCGGTCGTCGAGAACAGGCAATTGCGCAACTGCCCGTCGGCCGTGAGGCGCAGGCGGTCGCAGTCGCCGCAGAACGGAGCGGTCACCGATGCGATGACGCCGACCGTATGCGGGCCGCCGTCGAGCATCCAGCGCTCCGCAGGCGCCCCGCCGCGTCCGGGCACCGGCGTCAGCGTCCAGCGCCGCGCCAGCGTGTCGAGGATCTCGTCGCGCGTGACCATGCGCGAACGATCCCACGTGTGACCCGCGTCGAGCGGCATCTGCTCGATGAACCGCATCTGCGCGTCGTGGGCGATCGCGAACTCGACGAGGTCGACGAGCTCGTCGTCGTTGACGTCGCGCATCGCGACCGCGTTGAGCTTGAGGGGACGGAGACCGGATGCCGCGGCCGCCGCGATCCCGTCGAGCACGTCATCCAGCCGGTCGCGCCGCGTGAGCTCGCGGAACCGGTCGCGCCGGAGCGTGTCGAGCGAGATGTTGAGCCGGCCCAGGCCCGCCTCCACGAGCCCGGGGAGGAGTTCCGGCAGCCGGATGCCGTTCGTCGTCATCGCGAGCTCGACCGGGGTGCCGTCGGGCCCGGTGATCCGCGCGAGGCGCCGCACGACCTCGACGATGTCCTGCCGCAGAAGCGGCTCACCGCCCGTCAGCCGGAAGGTCGTGATGCCGTCGGCGGCGGCGACGCGGGCGACGCGCTCGATCTCGTCGAGCGTCAGGATGCTCGTCTTCGCGAGCCATTCGTTCCCCTGCTCCGGCATGCAGTACGTGCAGCGCAGCGAGCAGCGGTCGGTGAGCGAGATGCGCAGGTCGCGGTGCACGCGGCCGTGCGTGTCGACGAGGGGGGCGCCGGTCGCGGCATCCGCCTCTGTCTCGACGACCGGCGGACGCATGCCGATCAGCACCGGAACGGCCGTCATGCCGGTCCTCCGTGCGATCGGGTGCGAGCCATGCGATTCAGGCTACCCTCGCGGCTCGCGCGCGGGGCCGGACGGCCCACGCATCGGGCAGGGCGGCCGATCGGCGCGCGTGGAATATTCACGGTCGCACGCGTCGTGGCCGCTCGCGCCGCGGACTAAGGTGGCGGTCAGGGACCTCGCGAGACCGGAGGGACGCATGGACCTGCTCGACCCGCTGCTTCTTGCCCGCTGGCAATTCGGACTGACGACTCTCTACCACTTCCTCTTCGTGCCGCTCACGCTCGGCATGGCGCTGACGGTGGCGATCTTCCAGACCGCGTGGTTCCGCACCGGCAACCTGAAGTGGCTTCACCTCACGAGATTCTTCGGGAAGCTCTTCCTCATCAACTTCGCGATGGGCGTGGTCACCGGCATCGTGCAGGAGTTCCAGTTCGGCATGAACTGGTCGTCGTACAGCCGCTTCGTCGGCGACGTGTTCGGCGCCCCGCTCGCGTTCGAGGGCCTCATGGCCTTCTTCTTCGAGGCGACGTTCATCGGCCTGTGGATCTTCGGGTGGGACAAGCTGCCCAAGGGCGTGCACCTCGCGACGATCTGGATCGCGACGGCGGGTGCGTGGTTCTCGGCGTACTTCATCCTCGCGGCGAACGCCTTCATGCAGAACCCGGTCGGCTACCGCATGGCGCAGGACGGCGGCCGCGCCGAGATGGACGACTTCCTCGCGGTGCTCACGAACCCGGTGGCACTCGCGGCCTTGCCGCACACGCTCTTCGCCGCGTTCATGCTGACCTCGGGCGTCATCATCTCGGTCGCGTCGTGGCACCTGCTGCGCGGTCAGCACCTCGAGATGATGCGCCCCGCGCTCAAGTACGGCCTGTGGGGCATGATCGTGACGTTCGCGGGCGTCGCGATCTCGGGCGACCAGCTGAGCCTCGTCATGGTCTCGACGCAGCCGATGAAGATGGCGGCCGCCGAGGCGCTGTTCGATTCGGCGTGCGGTGCGGATGCCTCGTTCTCGCTCTTCTCGATCGGAACGCCGGACGGCACCGGCGAGATCTGGGCGCTGCGGGTGCCGTACCTGCTGGCGCTGCTTTCGACGCACTCGTTCGACGGATGCGTCGAGGGCATCAACGACCTCAACATGCAGTACACGACCGAGCTGTTCCCGCAGTTCGCCGATCAGGTCGACGGCAACTTCGCCCCGATCCTGTGGGTCACGTACTGGGCGTTCCGCTGGATGATCGGCCTCGGCGCGATCGCCGCTCTCACCGCGGTCGTGGGGCTGTGGCTCACGCGCAGGAACGCGAAGCGCCCGGTGCCCGCGTGGGCGTGGAAGCTCGCGATCTGGGCGTGGCCGGCGTCGCTGTTCGCGATCCTCATCGGATGGGTGTTCACCGAGATGGGCCGCCAGCCGTGGATCGTGTTCAGCCTCATGCTGACGCAGGACGGCGTCTCACCGAATGTGCCCGGGTGGAACGTGCTGCTGTCGCTCGTCGCCTTTACGCTGATCTACGCGATCCTCGCGGTCGTCGAGATCGGCCTCATCATCCGCACGTCGAAGCGGGGGCCGGATCCGCTCCCCGACCCCGACGCCCCGCCGCCCGCCGAGGGCGCGCTCGAAGACACGCCGACCACGGTGTACTGACGGAAGCCGGGAGATCGCCATGGACCTCGCCTACCTCTGGTTCTTCATCGTCGGATTCCTGTTCGTCGGATACTTCGTGCTCGACGGCTTCGACTTCGGCGTCGGCATGTCGCTGCCGTTCCTCGGCAAGGACGACATCGGCCGCCGTCAGATCATCAACACGATCGGGCCCGTGTGGGACCTCAACGAGACGTGGGTCATCGTGGCGGGTGCGTGCCTGTTCGCGGCGTTCCCCGAGTGGTACGCGACTCTGTTCAGCGGGTTCTACCTCGCGCTGCTGCTGATCCTGCTCGCACTCATCGCGCGCGGCGTCTCGTTCGAGTACCGCCACCAGCGCGACAGCCTCCGCTGGAAGCGCGGCTTCGACACGATGATCGTCGTCGGCTCAGCCGTGCCCGCACTGCTGTGGGGCGTCGCCGTCGCGAACATCGTGCAGGGCGTGCCGATCGACGTGAACCACGAGTTCAGCGGGTCGCTCTTGACGCTGCTCAACCCGTACGGCCTGCTCGGCGGTCTCACGACGCTGCTGCTCTTCTTCACGCACGGTGTGTACTTCGTCGCGCTCAAGACCGACGGACAAGTGCGCGAGGACGCCCGTCGCCTCGCCGCACGTGCGGGCCTCGCGACGATCGTCGTCGCCGCGGTGTTCCTCGTGTGGACGGTGTTCAACGCGCTGTCGGCAGGGGCGCCGCTCGTGGGCCTCGTCATCGCGCTCGCCGCCGTCGCGGCGGTGTGCCTCATCGCCTCGTGGCTCGCGAACGCGCGCGGCGTCGAGGGGTGGGCGTTCGGCTTCGGCGCGGCGACGATCGTCGCGGCGGTGCTGACGCTGTGGTTCGCCCTGTTCCCGAACGTCATGCCGTCGACGATCGACCCCGCCTACAGCCTCACCATCGAGAACGCGTCGAGCACCGACTACACGCTGACGATCATGTCGTGGGCGGCTCTCATCTTCCTGCCGCTCGTCCTCGCGTACCAGGCCTGGACGTACTGGGTGTTCCGCAAGCGCATCTCGCGGAGCCGCATCGAGCGGGCCGCGGCCGCCGCCGCGCACTAGCACGGTGAGGTCGAAGCCGGTCGATCCACGGCTGCTGCGGTACGCAGCGGCATCCCGCGTGTACTTCGCGGCGCAGGGGGTCATCGTCCTGGCGCAGACGGCGGTCGTGATCGGCTTCTCGTGGGTGCTCACAGCGGCGCTCACGGGCGCGATCGGCGGACGGCCCATCGTCGAGCTGCTGCCGCTGCTCGGCTGGGGCGCGGCGCTCGTCGGGGTGCGGGCCGGGCTGGTGGCGGCATCCGAGTGGGTCTCCGCTCGTGCCTCGGCTCGCGCGTCCCAGCAGCTCCGCGCCGCCCTGATCTCCGCGATCACGAGGCTCGGCCCGGGATGGCTCGGCGACCGAAACGCCGCTGCACTCGCCGTGACCGCCGGGCACGGCCTCGAAGCCCTCGACGCGTACTTCGGCCGATACCTGCCGCAGCTCGTCGCGACGGCGATCGCAACACCCGTGCTCATCGCCGCGATCCTCGTCGCGGACCCCGTGTCGGCGCTCGTCGTCGTGCTGACGATGCCGCTCATCCCGATCTTCATGGTGCTCATCGGGCTCGCGACACGCGCGGTGCAGCGGCGGCAGTACGCGACGCTCCAGCGGCTCGCGTCGCGCTTCGCCGACACCGTCGGAGGCCTCGGCACGCTCAAGATCTTCGGTCGCCAGCACCGGGCCGCCGCCTCGATCGAGAAGGTCACGCGCGACTACAAGCGCGAGACGATGACCGTGCTGCGGGTGTCGTTCGTGTCGGGGTTCGCGCTCGAGTTCCTCGCGAGCCTGTCGGTCGCGATCATCGCCGTCACGATCGGCCTCCGTCTGCTCGCGGGCGAGCTCACGCTCGACATCGGCCTGTTCGTGCTGCTTCTGGCACCGGAGGCGTACCTGCCGCTGCGACAGGTCGGGGTGCAGTTCCACGCGGCCGCCGAGGGCGTGGCCGCGACGGAGGACCTGTTCGCTGTGCTGGATGAGGCGCGCGCCGTCCGCGCTCAGAGCGAGGAGCACGGCGACGAGACGAAGGGGCACCACCGGGCTCCCCTCATCGAGGCCCGCGCCCTCCGCGTGCGGCGCGGCGACGAGCTCCTCGCGCCCGTGGACCTCGCCGTGCGCGCCGGCGAGGTCGTCCTCCTCGAAGGGCCGAGCGGCGCCGGAAAGTCGAGCATCCTCGCGGCGCTCCTCGGGTTCGCCGAGTTCGACGGCGACCTGCTCATAGAGGGCGAACCGGATGCGTCTGCCCGCCGCACCCTCGCCTGGGCGGGGCAGCGGCCCGGGCTCATGTCCGGCACCGTGCTCGAGAACGTGACGCTGGGCGACCCCTCCCCCGACCCCGCGCTCGCGCGCGAGTGCCTCGCGACGGCGCAGATCGCCGAGCTCGACCCCATGACCGAGCTCGGAGCGCTCGGGTCAGGGCTTTCGGGCGGACAGGCCCAGCGCGTCGCCGTCGCTCGTGCGCTGTACCGGCTGAGGTCGGGGCGAGCGCGCGTGCTTGCTCTCGACGAGCCGTCGAGCGCGCTCGACTCGGCGACCGAGGCGGCCCTCTGGGCGAACCTGCGTGCCGAGGCGGATGCCGGCGCCGGCGTGCTGCTCGTGTCGCACCGCCGCTCGGCGCGCGCGATCGCGGACCGCGTGATCGATGTGCCGCTCCCGTCGCGGGTGGTGATCGCGTGATCGCGCCCGAGGTGAAGGCGATCCTGCGAGAAGCGCAGCCGACCGCACCGCGCTTCTCGCCGGCCGTGCTGAGCGGCCTCGGCACGGCCGGAAGCGCCATCGCCCTGCTCGCTGCGAGCGCGTGGCTCATCACACGCGCCGCCGAGCAGCCGGCACTCCTGTACCTGTCTGCCGCGATCGTCGCCGTGCGCGCGTTCGCGCTGAGCCGCGGGGTGTTCCGCTACCTCGAACGCCTCACGGGACACCATGCGGCGCTCGCGCAGCTCGCAACCGTGCGCGCGGGTCTTGTCCGCCGGATCATCCCCCTCGCGCCCGACGGACTCGGCGGCGCGAAGCGCGGCGCCCTGCTGTCGAACCTCGTGGACGACGTCGACGAGCTCCAGCACCTGCCGCTCCGGGTCGTACAACCGCTTGCCGTCGCAGGACTCGCGTCGATCGCGAGCGTGATCTTCACCGCGTTCCTCTCCCCCGCGGCCGCAGCCGTGCTGGCCGTCGCTCTCGCCCTCGCGCTCGTGCTCGCGGTGTGGGTCGGCTGGATCGCCGGCGCGCGCGCCGAGCGCTCGCTCGCACCGCTGCGCTCGAAACTCGCGGACGCTCTTCTCGATCAGATCGTCGACCTCGACGTGCTCACCGCGTTCGACGCGACGGATGCCGCGGAGCTCCGCGTCCGTGCGGCCGACGAAGCCCTCCGCCGCGCCGTCGTGCGCCGCGCGCTCGCGCAGGGTCTCACGATGGCGGCGGTGTCGCTCCTCGCGGGGCTCGCGTCGCTCGGAGCCCTCACGGCCGCGGTTCCCTTGCTCGACGACGGGCTCACCAGCCCCGGCCTCGCGGTCGTCGTGCTCCTGCCGATGGCGGTGTTCGAGGTGTTCGGTCCCGTGCCCCTCGCGCTCGCGTCGTGGCGGCAGGTGCGCGCGGCCGCCGAGCGCATCGCCGCGACGATCCCCGACGAGATTCCGCCCGAGCTCCCCCGTGACGACGAGCGCGAGACCGAGCCCGACGCTCGCCGGCCCGCTCTGGAGCGCGGTCTCGAGCTGCGCGACGTCTCGGCGCGGTGGCCGCGGCGCGCGGCATCCGGCTTCTCCGTCGAGGACGCGGGCCGCCTCGAAGCCGCGACCCTCTCGATCGCGCCAGGCGAGCGCGTGCTCGTGACGGGCCCGAGCGGGGCAGGCAAGACGACGCTCGCGCACGTGCTCGTGCGGTTCCTCGAGTACGACGGGTCGTACCGCGTCGACGGCGTCGAAGCGCGCGACCTCGGCGGAGACACCGTGCGCCGCGTCGTCGGGCTGTGCGAGCAGAGCCCCTACCTGTTCGACGAGTCGATCCGCCAGAACCTGCTCTTCGCCCACGACACGGCGACGGATGCCGACCTCTGGGCCGCGCTCGAACGCGTGGGCCTCGGCGACTGGGCGCGCGAGCGCGGCGGCCTCGACAGCCGCGTCGGCGAGCGCGGAGCCCTCGTGTCGGGCGGTCAGGCGCAGCGCATCGCGCTCGCCCGGGCGACGCTCGCCGGGTTCCCGGTCGTCGTGCTCGACGAGCCGACGGCGGGCGTCGACCCCGAGGCATGCGCCGCCCTGCTCACCGACCTGTTGGGGGCCGTCGGCGAAGACCGTGCGGTCGTGCTCATCTCGCACGTCGAGGTGCCGCGCGGACTCGTCGATCGCGAGGTGCGCATCGAGGCGGGCCGGGTCGTCGGCTGAGCGCCGCTATCCTTCCGGGATGACCGTCACCGTCCGCACCGCCGTCCGCTCCGATGCGCGCGCCATCGCTCGCGTTCGCGTCGAGACGTGGCGGGCGGCGTACGACGGCCTCATCGCGCGGGAAGTGCTCGACCACCTCGACGTCGACCGCGAAGGCGCGCGCCGCGAGGAGCTGTGGGACGAGTACCACGCCGACCCGCGCGGCGCCGAGCTCATCGCGCACGCCGACCGCGAGCTCGCGGGGTGGGCGGCGGTCGGCCCGTCGATCGATGACGACCTTCCCGACGACGGACAGATCTACGCGATCTACTCACTCCCCGAGTTCTGGGGCACGGGCGTCGGCTTCGCGCTGCTCCAGGCATCCGAGGCGTTCCTCCGCGAAGCGGGCTTCACGCACGCGCACCTCTGGTACCTCGACGGCAACGAGCGCGCCGCCGAGTTCTATCGTCGCAACGGCTGGCTCGAAGACGGTGTCACCAAGCACGACGACCGCCTCGTCGCAGGCGTCTCCACCGAGCCGCTCTTCGAGCGCCGCTGCGTCAAGCGGCTCCAGGTCCGGCCGCACTCGCGTTTCGTCTCGCTTCGCTCGCTCAACGACCGGGGGCAGGGCTAGAGACGCATTCCGAACGCCTGCACGTTCTCGTGCGACGGCAGCGGGGTGAAGCCCACGCGCGGGTAGAACGCGAGCGCGCCGGTGTTCTCGATCGCCGCCACGAGGTGCAGTCCGGTCACACCGGCGTCGCGCAGCGCCGCGATGAGCGTTTCGATGAGGCGGCGACCCCACCCCTGCCCCTGCAGTTCGGGCAGCAGGTCGATGTGCAGGTGCGCGGGATACTCGTCGCCGTACGGCTCGGCGCCCGGGCCGCGACCGTATGCGTAGAGCAGGATCCCGTCCTGGCGCGAGCGCTCGGCATCCGGCTTCGGATACTGCTCCGCGAATCGTGGCCACCACTCGTCGCGGAACCACTCCTCGAATGCACGCGTGTCGGGCACGCCGACGATGTATCCGGCGACGCGCCCGTCGTCCGTCTCGACGACGAAGGCGAACTCCGGATGCCGCGCCACGTACGGCAGCACGAAGAGGCGGGCCCACAGGTCGTCATCGTCGAGCACGCCGGTCGCGTCGCCGCCGGCGTCGGCGGTGAGGAGGCAGATGCGCGCGAGGTCGGGTTCGTCGCCGGAACGGAAGGGACGGATGCGGGGCACCCGCCCGAGTATAGGGGCGTGAAAGCGCCGGGTCGGATCACCGCGTGACTCTCATCCGATGAGAATTCGCGCCGGTTCCGGCGATTCGTTTGGCCGCCCGACCCGGCGGATAATCGAATCATGCCCCGTCGCGTCGACGACTACCGCGGGCTCGCCCAGGCGAGCCGCATCCGGCTCCTCGACGCGATCCAGTCGCAGCCGGGAATCCTGCTGAGCGAACTCGCCGCACGGACGGGCCTGCACGAGAACACCGTGCGCGATCACGTGCGCGTGCTCGAGGACGAGGGCCTCATCGTGAGCCGGCCCGCGCCGCAGGGCACGCGCGGTCGGCCGCCGCTGAGCTTCCACCCCGTGCGCGACCCGAACGCGAACCCGGTCGCGCGATCGCGCATCGAGCGGGCCACCGAGCACGGCGACCTGCTGCGGCGACTCGTGCCGTGTGCGCGCGAGCTTCCGGCGGACGCGCTCCATCAGCTCGATGCCCTCTACGAGCACCTCGACGACGCCGGACTCGAGCCCGAGATCGACGAGAAGTCCCTCACCGTCCGACTGCGCCCGTGCCCGTTCTATCCGCTCATGAACGACGACGACGAGAAGTTCGTCGTGTGCGCCGTGCACCAGCGTCTCGCCGACGAGATCCTGCACCAGGTGCCGGGACCGCTCGAGATGAGCGCGTACCGCCCGTTCGTCACGCCCGACGAGTGCCGCATCGAGCTCCGCGACACGACGGCGGTCGCGACCGCGTGACGCGCCCGGCCGCGCGGGAAGGGTGCGGGCGGGGCATCCGTGATCTGTCGCGGGGATGACGGATGCCCCGGCCCGCGGTCAGAGCAGGTCTGTGCCCCGCCGCGCCTCGCCGGTCTGCCCGAGCAGAAGCGGTGCGTCAGGGTCGTCGGGAACATCGGGAGCCTCGGGCGACGGCTCGTCGGCGTCGATGTCGGCACCGGCCGGACCCGGCGCACCCTCGTCGGGTGCGACCACCGTCGCGGCGGTTCCCGTCGAACGGATCGAGTCGCGCAGAGACTCCACCGAGAAGGTCGCCGGATCCTCGAGCGGGAAGTGGCACGACGCGAAGTGACCCGGCTCGTGCTCGACGAGCCGCGGCTCGACCTCGGCGCACAGGTCCTGCGCGCGCGGGCAGCGGGTGCGGAAGCGGCATCCGCTCGGCGGATTCAGCGGCGACGGCGGCTCGCCCGCGAGCGGCACGGGCCGTTTCGCGATGCCCGTCTCGGGATCGAGACCGGGGATCGAGTCGAGGAGGGCCTTGGTGTACGGATGCCGCGGTGCCCGGTAGATCTCCTCGGCGGGACCGATCTCGGCGAGCTGTCCGAGGTGCATGACGGCGACGCGGTCGCTGATCTGCTTGACGGTCGCGAGGTCGTGCGCGATGAAGACGTACGACAGGCCCAGCTCACTGCGCAGCTTCTCGAAGAGGTTGAGCACCTGCGCCTGGATGAGCACGTCGAGTGACGAGATCGCCTCGTCGCAGATGACGAGCGCGGGGTTGAGGGCGATCGCGCGCGCGATCGCGACGCGCTGCGCCTGCCCACCCGAGAGCTCCATCGGCCGACGCCGCGCGTACGTGTCGGGATTGAGGCCGACGAGGTCGAGCAGCTCGCGCACGCGCTCGCGACGCTCGTGCCGCCCCATCCTCGTGTGACCGAGAAGCGGCTCGGCGACGACGTCCTCCACGCGCCAACGCGGGTTCAGCGACCCGAACGGGTCCTGATAGACCATCTGGATGTCCTTGCGCGCACGCTTGAGGTCGCGCTTGGACAGCCCCATGAGGTCGCGCCCGAGGTACCGGACGACGCCGGACTTCGGTCGGTCGACCCCGATGATGGCGCGCGCGAGCGTCGACTTGCCCGAGCCCGTCTCCCCCACGATGCCGAGGGTCTCGCCGGGGAAGAGGTCGAACGACACGTCCGACACCGCGTGCACGACGCCCGCCTTGACACCGCCGGGTCCGCGCGTGACGAACTCCTGCACGAGGTTCTGCACCGACAGGATCGGCTCGGGCACCGCGGGAACGGGCTGCGGGCGGGTGGTCTCGATCGTCGTCACGACACGGTCTCCTCGTCGACGGGGACGGGCTCGTCCTCGGAGCCGGGAAGGTACGGATGCCAGCACGCGTACAGGTGCCCGGGCTCGTGCTCGTCGAGCGGCGGCTTGTCGAGCCGGCACTTCTCGGTGGCGCGGTTGCAGCGCGGCGCGAAGGGGCATCCGCTCGGAAGGGCGGCGAGGTCGGGCGGATGACCGCCGATGACCGTCAGCTGCGAGTGCGGGACGGTCGTGAGCTGCGGGATCGCGCCGAGGAGGGCCTTCGTGTACGGCATCCGCACATTGCGGAACAGCGTGTTCGTCTCGGCGTGCTCAACCGCCTGACCCGCGTACATCACGAGCACCTCGTGCGCGTAGCTCGCGGCGAGCCCCAAGTCGTGGCTGATCATGATGACCGCCGTGCCGAGACGGTCCTGCAGATCGGCGAGCAGCTCCATGATCTGCGCCTGCGTCGTCACATCGAGCGCGGTCGTGGCCTCGTCGGCGATGAGCACCTTGGGGTTGGCCGCGAGCGCGATCGCGATCATGACGCGCTGGCGCATGCCGCCCGAGAGCTGGTGCGGATACTCGTGGTAGCGGCGCTCGGGTGCCGGGAGCCGCACGAGTTTGAGCAGCTCGACGGCGCGGTCGGCGGCGGCCTTCTTGTCGAGGTCGGAATGCGTGCGGATCGCCTCGGTGATCTGCAGCCCGATGCTCATGGTCGGGTTCAGCGACCGGGCCGGGTCCTGGAAGATCATCGAGATGTCGTTGCCCCGGATGCGGCGCATCGCTCGGTCGCTCATGCCGACGAGCTCCGTGTCGCCGAGCAGTGCGGAGCCCCGGACGGTCGCACTCGGCGGCAGCAGGCCCATGAGCGCCCGCACGCTCACGGACTTGCCCGAGCCGGACTCGCCGATGATCGCGAGGGTGCGGCCGGCGCGCAGCGTGTACGACAGCCCGTTCACGGCGTGGATCCGCCGGCCTGCGCGCGAGAAGGTCACGTGGAGGTCGCGCACGGTCAGCACCGGCTGACGCTCGGGCTCGCTGCTCACGGCAATGGTCTCCGGTCGTCGGGTCTCGGTCGCGAGGTCGGTCATCGGCCGCTCAATTCGTCGCGCACGTTCTCTCCGAGCAGGTTGAAGGCGAGCACGGTCAGCAGGAGGGCGAGACTCGGCCACAGCACGAGCAGCGGCGTCGCCGACATGTTCTGCTGCGCCTGGAAGATCATGTTCCCCCAGCTGGGTGCGGGCGGCGGCACGCCGAGTCCGAGGAAGCTCAGCGCACCCTCCGTCACGATCACGATGCCCATGCCGAGCATCGCGAAGTTGATGAGCTGCGGTGTGATGTTCGGCGCGATGTGCCGAAGCAGCACGCGCCACCACGGGCTCCCGCTGAGCTCGGCGGCCTGCAGGAACGGCATCTGCATCAGTCGCATCGTCGCGGCGCGCGAGATGCGCGCGACCGCCGGGATGCTGAACGCCGTCAACGCCAGGATCGTGTTCCACATGCTCGGCCCGAGCATCTGGGCGATCACGATCGTGATGACCAGCGACGGGAACGCGATGAGCACGTCGAGCGCACGCATGATGACGGTGTCGGGCTTGCCGCCGAGGTATCCGGACACCGCACCGACGAGGCCGCCGAAGAGGATGCCGATGACGTTGACGCTCACCGCGATGATGAGCGACGAACGGCCGCCGTACAGCAGTCGCGAGAACACGTCGTTGCCGTCGACATCGGTGCCGAGCAGGTGCCCCGGCGAGCCCGGTGGCAGGCGCGAATCGAGGATGCTTCCGCCCGTCGGAGACGGGATCGGGAGCACGACCGGACCGAGGAAGCACAGCGCGACGAGCAGGATGACGAACCCGGCGGGCACCCACACGACCAGCCGGCGGCGCCACTTCGCCCAGCGCTCGCCGAACAGACCGGGCTGGACCGGCGTCAGAAGGGCTTTCGTGGTGGTCTCAGTTACGGCCATAGCGGATCCTCGGGTCGAGGACGGCGTACAGCACGTCCACGATCAGGTTCGCCGCGATCGCGACCGCGGCGAAGATGAAGACGCAGATCTGCACGACGGCGATGTCGCGCGCGCCGAGCGCCTGGAGCATCTCCATGCCGAGGCCCCGGATCGAGAAGATCTGCTCGATGATGACGGTGCCGCCGATGAGGCCCCCGATGTTGAGGCCGACGATCGTCAGCAGGCCGAACGACGAGTTGCGGAAGGCGTGCTGCCACAGGATCCGCCACGACCCCACGCCCTTCGCGCGGGCGGTGTCGACGTAGTCGGCGGAGTTGATCTGCTCGACGAGATCGCCGCGCAGGAAGCGCGCGTAGAAGGCCATGAGCGGGATCGAGAGGGCGAGCACAGGGAGGATCACGGTCCGCAGGTTCGGCCACAGTCCCGCGCTGATCGGCACGTAGCCCAGCGACGGGAGCATCCCGCGGAACGCGACGGCGAAGATGAGCACGAGCAGGAGCGCCAGCACGTAATTGGGGATCGCGAGCAGCGCCATCGAGATCACCATGATCGTGCGGTCGAAGAACCCGCCGGGCTTGCGGGCCGCCAGCAGCGCGACCGGGAGCGCGACCGCGAGCGACACGACGAATGCCAGCGCGACGATCTCGATCGTTGGCGGCAGCGCGCTCGCGAGGATCTCGGTCACGGGCTTCTGCTGCACGCTCGAGATCCCGAGGTTGCCGGTGAGCACCCCGAGAAGCCACGAGAGGTAGCGCTCGGGAGCCGGTCGGTCGAGGCCGAGGCGCCGCCGCACGGCCTCGACCTCTTCGGGCGTCGCGTCCATGCCGGCCTGCACCTGGGCGGGATCGCCGGGAAGCAGCTCCAGCAGGATGAACACGAGGAGGCTGATCGCGAACAGCAGCGGTATCGCCACGAGGACGCGCCGCGTGATCAGTCTCACGAGCGGCGAGCCCGCCACCCGGCCGAGGGCGCCGGAACGCGCCTCGGGCCGGGCGGCGATCGCCGCGGTGGCGTTGCCGGTCACCGGGCGGATTCCTCGATCCAGACGCGGTCGTACAGCACGCCCTGGTTCACCGCGAGCGCGGGGATCGGCTGGTCGAGACCGGGCCCGTGCACGCCCTTCTTCATGACCTGCGCCGGCGAGAACGCCATGCCGAAGGGCGCGTACGCCTCGTCCGAGATGTACTTGCTGACCTGCTTGTACGCCTCGAAGCGCTCGTCCTCGTCGGTCGTCGCGATGGCGGCCGCCAGGAGGTCGTCGAGCTCGGTCGTGAGACCCTGCGCGATCGCGTCGCCCGCGTTCGCCGCACCCTCGGGCAGCGGCGTGCCGCTGAAGGGCGACGTCGAGCCGAAGCGCACACCGACACCGATTCCGACGGACGGATCCCACGCGCCCGCGGTCTGCAGGAGCGCATCCCAGTCCCCCGCGAGGAAGCGGTTGATGACGTCGCCGAGCGGTTCGGCGTCGATCTGCACGTCGATGCCGGCCTCCTCCCACTGCGTCTGGAGTGCGGTGGTCACCGAGCGGGCGGTCACGATGTCGGTCGTGCCGAGCCGGACGCTGAGACCGCCCATCTCCTCGACGAGTGCCGCCGCCTTCTCGGGGTCGTACTCGCGGTAGCCGGGCACGGTGTCGTGCCAGAACAGACCGCCCGAGGCCGTGAACGACTGGCTCATCTCACCCTCGTCGTTGAACAGGCCCTTGTTGATCGCCTCGAAGTCGGTCGCGTAGTAGATCGCCTCACGGGCCCGCTTGTCGTCGAACGGCGGCTTGCGGGTGTTCAGCTGGACCACGTACGGCGAGGTCGGTGCGCCGAGCACGACCTGGACGTCGGGGTTGTTGCGCGCCTCCTGGATGAGCGTCACCGAGGAGAGGCCCTCGACCACCTGTCCGTCGCCGGCGAGCAGCGACTGGTACAGAACCTGGTCGCCGGACGCGCTCTGGAAGTTGAGCTCGTCGAGATACGGCAGGCCGTCCTTGAAGTAGTCGGGGTTGCGCTCGAGCTCGAGACGCTGGCTCTGCGTGTTCGAGGTCACGATGAACGGGCCCGCGCCGACCGGCTTCTCGCTGAACGCCTGCGCGCCCATCTCCTTGTACGCGGTCGGGGACGCGATGAGGTTGAGGTTCGCGCCGGGGAATCCGTTGATGAGCGATCCGTTCACGGCGTTGAGGTGCATCTCGATCGTGAGGTCGTCGACGACGCGGATCGCGTTGAGCCGGCCCATCACGGCATCCCGGTCGACGTCCTCGGGCAGCGCCGCGAACAGGTCGTCGAGGAAGGCCTGGTCGAGCTGAGGCGGCTCGAGCGACGTGTTCAGTGCGATGTTCGGGGCGCCCGTGCTTCCCGAGCTGAGCTGGCGGATCCAGTTCCACAGGACGGCCTCGGCATTGAAGGGCGTGCCGTCGCTGAAGGTGATGCCGTCGCGCAGCTTCACCGTCAGCGTGAGCCCGTCCTCGGACCACTCGTAGCTCTCGGCCTGGTTCGGGACGATCTGGCCGCCCTCGCCGTTCTCACCGGGCTCAAGCGTGAACAGGCCGCCGAAGATCGCCGCGTTCTGCGGGAGGTTCGCACCGGTCGTGTTGCTCGTCGCGGGGTCGAGGCCGGTCGCCCAGCCTCCCGCGAAGCCGGCGTCCAGCAGCACGGTCAGGCTGCCGCCGGGCTGGGGATCGCCGACTTCGACGTCGCCGGTGTCGTCGGTCGGCTGGCCGCCGGCCGCGCACGCCGTGCCTGCCACGACGAGGCTCAGCGCGACGGCGAGGGTTCCGAACAGCCGCACTGCTGAGCGTCCGCCTCTCACGGATGATTTCATGTCTTGCTCCCTTGGGCTGAGGAGTGGTGCGATCGGGTGCCGCTGGATCGCGTGAAGAGCCCGGGCGGGCCCGTCTGTTTGGCAGTTTCGCTGAGACTCAGGGGCCGATCCACGGCACTTCCGCCCGACGAAAGGGCGCCCGGAATCCGCGGAATTTCAAGCCTCGACGGCCTCCCGACCGAGCCATCTGAGCGCGTTGCGCCAGCTGATGTCCTGCCACTGATCGTCGGGCAGCTCCATGCTCTTGAGCGTCTTCGCCGCGGGGTCCTCGCGCAGCATCGCGGGGAAGTCCGAGCCGACGAGGAGGCGGTCCGCGCCGAGCAGGTCCACGAGGTAGCGGATCGTGCGACGGTCGAACACCATCGAGTCGTAGTAGAACCGGCGCGCGTACTCGAGCGGCGACGGCCCCTCGTCGGGCATGACCGCCCGTTCGAGATTGCGCGGCTCCTCGTTCCACGAGCCGCCCCAGAAGTACTGGGCGCGCGGCAGCATCATCGCGAAGCCGCCCGCGGCGTGGCTGAACGAGATGCGCAGGTCCGGGCAGGCCTCCGCCGTGCCGCCCAGGATGAGCGACGCGGCCGAGTACATGCCCTCGAGGCCCACGACGTAGGTTCCCATCGCCGCCATCGGCAGCCGATCGGTCGGCGAGGGCATCGCGTGCACGAACACCGGGAGGTCGAGGCGCTCCGCCTCTTTGAAGAAGTCGAGGAAGGCGGCGTCGCCGATCGACTTGCCGAGGATGTTCGACGCGATCTCGACCCCCGCCAGACCGAGCTCCTCGATCGCCGCGAGCTCGGCGGTCGCGGCATCCGGATCCTGCATCGGAACCATCCCGAGGGCGATGATCCGGTCCGGCGCGTGCCCGGCCAGCTCGGCGGCGAACTCGTTGACGTGGCGCGCGAGCGCGAGCCCGTCGGCCGGCGGCAGGTCGTAGCGCAGCAGCGGCGGCATGGGGCTCACGACTTCGGCGTCGACGCCCGACGCGTCCATCGCCTCGACGCGGCGTTCCGCCTCGAAGAACACCTCCTTCGCGGGGAAGCGCATCTTGTCGAACACGAGCAGCCGGTCGGCGCTGCCGTCGATCGGCTCCATGCGCGGGAAGCACTCGGGCGCGTCGTGCGGGTAGTCCTTGGGGAGCAGGTGGGCGTGGGCGTCGATGATCAAGGGCGACGTCTCCTGTCGGGTCTGGGGCGGTGACGGATGCCGCGGGCGGGAGGTTCAGACGAGGGACGGATGCACCGACACGTGGATCGCCGACTTGTCGTCGGTGTCTCCGGCGAGCGTGTCGATCGCGAGCCCGACCTCGTCGAGGCCGAACGTGTGGGTGTGGAGCTTCTCGAGCGGGAACCGGCCCGACTCGATGAGGGCGATCGCCTTCTCGTTCGCGGACGAGTCGACGCCGAACGCGCCCTTCACGGTGAGCGCGCGGTTGATGAAGAGGTCGGTCGGCACGGGGAACTCCTTGCCGCCCTTGAGGCCCGCGAGCACGACGGTGCCGCCGTGACGCGTCGCCCTGAGCGCGTCGAGCACGGGCTGGGTCGCCATCGGGGTGACCTCGAGCGAGACGTCGACGCCGCGGCCGCCCGTGAGGTCCATGACGGTCTCGACGACGTCCTGGGCGTTGTCGCCGTCGACCTCGATCGTGTGGTCGGCGCCGAGCTCTCGCGCGACCGACAGCTTGTGCCGGTCGGACGCGAGCCCCGTCACGATGACGGTCGACGCGCCCGCGGCCTTCGCCGCGATGACGGCCGAGATGCCGCGCTGGCCGGCGCCGAGCACGAGCAGCGTGCTGCCGAGGCCGACGCCGCCGAGGTCGACCGCCCACCGCACGCCCGCGCCGAGCGGGTTGTACATGGCGGCGATCTCGACCGGGATCGTCTTGTCGATCTTGTGGAGCACCGACGTCGGCGAGATGTACAGGTACTCGGCGAACCCTCCCCACAGACTCGGGGCGACTTCGATGCCGGTGACGCCGTGCCCGTACTTGCGGAACCGGCACGCCTGGTAGTTGCCGCTCAGGCAGTCCCCGCACGCGCGGCACGGGACGATCACCTCGAGTGCGACGCGGTCGCCGACCTGCACGCCCCAGCGCTCGGCGGCCCGCTCCCCCAACTCCTCGATGATGCCCATCGGCTCGTGCCCCGGGATGAACGGGTTGCGGTTCATTCCCATGTGGCCGCGGTAGATCTCGACGTCGCTGCCGCAGATGCCATTGGCCTCGACCCGCAGCAAGCCGTCGTCGGGGCCGACCTGGGGCCGGGGGAACTCGCGCATCTCGATCTTGCGCGGTCCGGTCTGGACCGCGGCACGCACCATCTGGGTCATCGTCTTCCGTTTCGTGTCGTCTGGTTCTTGCGGGGTTGAGTCGAGGGGGGTCAGCCGGTCGCGGCCGCCGACGCGGGGGCTGCGGATGCCGCATCCGCCGCCGCCCGGATCGGGACGGCCGTGCCCGACCAGTCCGCGAAGTAGCGCACGACCATCGAGATCCCGGCGTTGCGGGCGCCCGCGACGGCGATGATCATGCGCTTCGGGTCGGCGGGCGGCATCGTGCGCTGGAAGGCGTCGGGGTCCTCGGCGGTACCCGGGAAACGCACGCCGAAGTCGTTCGCGAAGTCCTTGCCGGCCCGCGCGAGCTGGCCGGTCGTGCGCCCCGCGTTCTCGGAGAGGAAGGTCGCGACGTCCGCCCTGCTGTAGCCGGCGCTCGCGAGCAGCTGCGCGTGCTCGGGGCAGAACACGACGCCCGCCATCGCGTGCTTGAAGATCCACGCGCCCGAGCGCCCGATCGTGTCGGCGAAGTCGTACAGGAGCTGCTCGGGGTCGGGCGTGTGCCGATTGTCGACGTACTCGCATGTGCGCAGAAGTGTCGTCGTGACCGCGTCTCCCGGCACGCCGAGCTCCTCGGCGAGCGGAGCCCACGGGCTCTCCTCCTCGTTCTCGCCGAAGCAGATCTGCCAACGGCCCGGGAGCCCCTGCGTCGCCTGCTCGAGCCCGTGCGGCTGGATGCCGTAGACGTTGCGCACGATGAGTCCGATCGCACGTGAGATCGTCGCATTCGCGCGGAAGCCCGGCCCGAACGCGCCGCCCGCGCTGTTGAGGCCGATGACGTTGCGGATCGGGCCGTTCACGATGATGAGCGGCGCGGGTCCGCTCGTGGACTGCCAGCCGCCGCCGTTCGTCGCGCGCTCGCGCATGAGCGCCTCCCATGCGGCGAGCACGACGGGGAAATACTCCGGCCTACAGCCCGCCATGACGGCGTTGATCGCCGCGAGCTCGACGGTCACGGTGCGGTCGACCTGCGGCGAGCGGCCGATGACCTCGTCGGCGGGCCGTCCCGCGGCGGCGACGAAGTCGTCGACGAGCGGCTGCGTCGCCGGCACGACGGGGAGGCCGTCGCTCCAGCCCTGGTCGTAGCAGTGCTCGATGGCGGCCTGCGCGGCATCCGGATCCAGCGTCTCGGTCGGCGTGCTCACTGCTCGCCTCCTGCCGTGAGGGTCTCCACGATCTGCGGCAGCAGCCGACGCGCACGCTCGCGAACCTGCTCCTCATCGAGGACGGCGACCGGATGCTCCGTCGTGATCCACTCGTAGCCGGGCGCGCCCTGCACCTGCGCCATCATGTGGCCGGTGGTCGTGAACGCATCGGTGAGCACGACCGCGGCGGGCACGCCCGCCTTCTCGAAGTTGATGCCGTCCGCGACGGCGGCGGCGCTGCACGAGCCGCAGTCCCCGACGCCGGTCACCACGACGTCCGCGCTCTTGCGGTAGCGCGTGACGATCTCGTCGTCGACGGGCACCGAGAAGCTGCGCTTCGTCTCGACGATGCTCACCTCGGCGGCGCCGTGCTCGTCCACGAGCAGGCGGCCCACCTCCTGCAGGAACAGCATCGCGTTGTGCTTCGTGTTGTCGAGCAGCCCGACGCGGGCGCCCGTGAGCGCTCCGCGCCGCGGGGCCCGCACGGTGGCGGGCTCGCTCTCTTCGACCGCCGTGCGGCCGGTCGGGTCCAGGATGGCGTTCGGCACCCTGCTCCTCCTTCTCTCGAGCCGATCAGGACTCGTGGACGATGACTCCCCGGATGTTCTTGCCGTCGTTGAGGTCGCGGTAGGCGTCGTTGACCTCGTCGAGGCTGTAGGTGCGCGTGATGAGCTCGTCGAGCTTGAGGTCGCCCGAGCGGTAGAGCCCGAGCAGGCGCGGTATGTCGTACAGCGGGTTGCAGTCGCCGAACAGGGCACCGCGGATCTGCCGCTGGTAGCCGATGAGCATGCCGGCGTGCACGTGCACGGCCTTCTCGGTGAGGTGGCCGACGGCGGTGATCGTCACCTTGCCGCCCTTGCCGGTCATCATGACGGCCGCGTTGACCATCTGCTCGGTCACGGCGTCGGGCGTCATGATGACGTGGTCGGCGAGCTGTCCCCACGTGGTCGCGGCGACGAACTCGTGTGCTTCGGGCGCCGAAGCGAACGCGTGCGTCGCGCCGAACGTCGAGACCGCCGTCTCGCGCTTGAAGTCGACCGGATCGACGACGACGACGTTCTTCGCACCCGCGTAGCGGGCGCCCTGCACGGCGTTGCTGCCGACCCCGCCCGCGCCGAACACCACGACGGTGTCGCCCGCGCGGACACCGGCCGCGTAGACCGCGGATCCCCAGCCGGTGGGCACGCCGCATCCGACGAGTGACGCGATCTCGAACGGGATGTCATCGGGAAGCGGCACGACCGCCCACTCCGACACGACGGCGTACTGCGAGAAGGTCCCGAGCGAGCAGAACCCGCCATAGTCCTCGCCGTCCTTGTGGAAGCGGAACGTGCCGTCCAGGAACATGCCGCTTCCGGCATGCAGCCCCTTGACGCACATGTTCTGATGGCCGGTCGAGCACGGGCGGCACGCGCCGCACGCGGGGATGTACGAGCACACGACGCGGTCCCCCGGCTTCACGCGCGTGACGTTCGGACCGACCGACTCGACGACGCCCGCGCCCTCGTGTCCGCCAACCATCGGGAACCGCACAGGCGCGTCGCCCGCGGTGATGTGGTCGTCGGAGTGGCAGAGCCCGGATGCCGCGAACTTGATGCGGACCTCGTGCTCCTTGGGGTCGTCGAGCTCGAGATCGGTGAGCTCCCAGCCGATGTGCGGACCGCGCGCGACCGCCGCGTGGGTGGTGATGGTTGCCATGTGTTTCTCCGTCGCCCTTTCAGCGCCGCGGGAGGGGAGCACTCTGCAGGGACACGGTCTTGACCTGGGTCCACTCCAGGACCGAATCCGCGCCCATGGTCCGGCCGAAGCCGCTGTTCTTGTAGCCGCCGAACGGCCCGCCGATGACGGTGCCCGCGCCGAGCGGGGTGTTCACGCCGACCTGGCCGGCCTGCAGCGCGCGCGTCATGCGCACGGCGGTGCCGACATCGCGTGTCCACACCGAGGCGACGAGGCCGTAGTCGACGCCGTTCGCGATCTCGATCGCCTCGGCCTCGTCGTCGAACGTGAGCACCGACAGCACCGGCCCGAAGATCTCCTCCTGCGCGATGCGCATGTCGGGCGAGACCTTGTCGAAGAGCGTCGGCTCGACGAAGAAGCCGGACTCGAACTCCGACCCCTTCGGGACGCCCCCGCCCGTGACGAGCTCGGCGCCCTGCTGTCTGCCGAGCTCGATGTAGCCGAGCACGCGCTGGTGCTGCTTCTCGTTGATCAGCGGTCCCATCGCGACGGGCTGGTGCCAGGGGCCGACCGTCACCTTCTGCATGTGGTTCGCGAGCCGCTCGACGACTTCGTCGTGGATGCTGCGATGCACGATCACGCGCGAGCCCGCGGCGCAGATCTGCCCGGTGTTGAGCGTGATGCCCATCGCCATCGAAGGCGCGGCGGCGTCGAGGTCGGCGTCGGGGAAGACGACCTGCGGCGACTTGCCGCCGAGCTCGAGGTGCAGCGGCGTGAGGTTGCGTGCGCAGGCCTCCATGATGAGCCGGCCCGTCTGCGGTGAGCCGGTGAAGCCCATGCGACGGATGCGGGGATCGGCGGGGATCGCGGCTCCGGCCTCGTGGCCGTAGCCGGTCACGACGTTGATGACACCGGCCGGGATGCCCGCCTCGAGCGCGAGCTTCGCGAGCGCGAGGGGCGTCAGCGGCGCGTCCTCGGCGGGCTTCATCACCATCGTGTTGCCCGCCGCGATCGCGGCGCCGACCTCGGTCGCGAACATGGGGCCCGGGGCGTTCCACGGGATCACTCCCCCGACGACACCGTACTGCTCGCGCAGCGTGAAGCCGAGCGATTCGGGCGAGCGCGTGGGCAGCGAGACGCCCTGCACCTTGTCGGCCTGCCCCGCGATGAAGCGCAGCTGGCTCGCCATGGGCGGAGGTCCCCAGCTCGGACGCCCCACCTCCTGCGATTCGAGGCTGTCCAGCTCGCCCGCGCGCTCCTCGACGAGGTCGGCCCAGCGGAAGATGAGGCGCGCGCGGCTGGACGCGTCGAGGTCGCGCCACGCGGGGAAGGCTCTCTCGGCCGCGCGGATCGCGAGGTCGACATCGGCCTCGTCGCTGCGCGGCACGCGCGCGATGACCTCGCGGTTCGCGGGGTTGATGACGTCGATGGTGCGGCCGGTGACGGATGCCACCCACTCGCCCCCGATGAGCTGGACGCCGTCGACGATGAGGTCGCTGGTCGATCCCGTCGCGGACTCGGTCGTGATGGTCATGTCGTGTCCCTCTGGTGTTTGTCAGTGTTCGAGCGTGATGACGCCGCGGATGTTCTTGCCGTCGAGCATGTCCTGGTAGCCCTGGTTGACTTCCTCGAGTCGGTAGCGCCGCGTGATGAGCTCCTCGACCTTGAGCTTCCCGCTCTTGTAGAGGCTCACCAGGCGCGGGATGTCGACGAGCGGACTGCATCCGCCGTAGATGCCGCCCTGGATGCGGCGCTGGAAGCCGATGAGCATTCCGGGGTTCTCGTCGATCCACCCGTTGCCGACGGCGGTGATGGTGACCTGGCCGGTCTTGCCGACGACGTTGATCGCGTCGTGGATGACCTTGTCGTGAAGGATGCCGACCGTGATGATCGCGTGGTCGGCGAGCTCGCCCCACGTCGAGCTCACGACGAACTCGTGCGCCTCCTCGGCGGTCGCGAACGTATGCGTGGCGCCGAACTCCTTGGCCTTCTCGCGCTTGAACTCGACCGGGTCGACCACGACCACGCGCTCCGCGCCCGCCATCGCCGCGCCCTGCACGGCGTTGCTGCCGACGCCGCCCGATCCGTACACGACGACCGTGTCGCCGGCCTTGACCCCCGCGAGGTGCACCGCCGATCCCCAGCCGGTGGGGACGCCGCATCCGATCACCGCCCCGACCTCGAACGGGAGGTCGTCGGGCACCGGCACGACCGAGTACTCCGACACGACGGCGTACTGCGAGAACGTGCCGAGCACGCACAGACCGCCGAAGTCGACGCCGTCCTGGTGGAAGCGGAACGTCCCGTCGGGGAACTCGCCGGTGGCCGCGTTCTTGCCCGCGTCGCACAGGTTCTGACGCCCCGTGGAGCAGTAGCGGCACTTGCCGCACGCGGGGATGAAGGAGAACACCACGCGGTCGCCGACCTTGACGCGCGTCACCCCCTCGCCGACCGCGTCGACGATGCCGCAGCCCTCGTGGCCGCCGACCACCGGCATCCGCATCGGGGCGTCGCCCTTCTGGATGTGGTCGTCGGAGTGACACATGCCCGCGGCGTGGATCTTGACCCGCACCTCGTTGGCGCGCGGGTCATCGAGCTCGAGCTCGGTGATCTCCCACGGCTGTCCGGGCTCGCGACAGACGGCGGCGCGTGTGATCAGGCTCATGTGGCCCCTTCCAGACTTCGATGTCGACTCAGGGCCGCCGCTCGGGGGCGGATCGGCACTTTCCACCGTGGGCCGCCCGGCGCGATCCGGCCACGTCGCTTCCGGGGCGCGGAAGACAATTCGGGGCGGGGCACGGCGCGTCATCCGGTGGGCGGGAGAAGGGGTGCACGGGGCTTCTGCGACGTGGAAAAGCGGGTTCGCCGGCCCGGGTCCGACGGGTTGACTGGCGTCCAGCCTGGACCGCCGGGCCCGCGCACCCCCACACCCGCACGGAGGACAGAACGTGATCGACAAGTTCCGCGACGACCTCGCCGAGGCTCTGGACGTCGTCTGGTCGGGCGCCACGATCGCCGTCGGCGGATTCGGCAGCTCCGGCCGGCCGGACGCGCTGCTCAACGCGCTGAGCGACCTCGACAAGCGGGATCTGCACCTCTACGTGAACAACGTCGGCGACGACTTCACGGGCGTCGGGCGGCTTGTGCGCGAGGGGCGCGTACGTCGCATCACGGCCTCGTTCCCGATCCTGCAGGAGTTCTACGACGACTACTTCGCCGGACGCATCGAGCTCGAGCTCATCCCGCAGGGCACGCTCGCCGAGCGCATGCGCGCGGGCGGCGCGGGCGTCGCCGCGTTCTACACGCCGTCGAGCGCGGGGACGATGCTCTCGGACGGCACGTTCCCCCTCACGTACGACGGCGAGGGTCAGCCCGCGTCGTTCGTGCCCGCGAAGGAGACGCGCCAGTTCAACGGCCGCGACTACGTGCTCGAGTACGGCATCAACGCCGACTTCGGTCTCGTGAAGGCGCAGCTCGGCGACCGCAGCGGAAACCTGCGCTTCCACCTCTCGGCCCGCAACTTCAACCCGCTCGCGGGAATGTGCGGGCGCGTGACGTTCGCCGAGGTCGAGCAGCTCGTCGAGACGGGCGACATCGGCCCCGACGACGTCCATCTGCCCGGTGTGTTCGTCGATCACATCGGCATGACCGCGGCTCCCGTGCCGGCCCACTGACAGGGGGTTCCCATGACGTACACCGACACCAGCACCCAGGTCATCGGGCGGACGCGCGACGAGATCGCGCGCGCCGTGGCCGAAGACCTCGAAGACGGCTACACCGTGAACCTCGGCGTCGGCATCCCGCTCGCGATCCCGCGCTTCATCCCCGAGGGGGTGACGGTGTTCCTGCAGTCCGAGAACGGCGTGCTGGGCCTCGGCCCGCATCCGGGCGCGGGCAGAGAGGATCCTGATCTGACGGATGCCGGCAAGCAGCCCGCGAGCCTCATCACGGGCGCGGCGATCGTCGACTCCGCGACGTCGTTCGCGATCATCCGCGGCGGGCACCTCGACGCCACGATCCTCGGGGCGCTCCAGGTGGCCGAGAACGGCGACCTCGCGAACTGGTACGTTCCGGGTCGCAACCCCGCGGTCGGCGGTGCGATGGACCTCGTCGCCGGAGTGCCGCGCGTGTGGGTGTGCATGGAGCATGTCGACCGATCGGGGCGCCCGAAGCTCGTGCGCGAGTGCACGTTCCCCCTCACCGGCCACCGGATCGTCACGCGGGTCTACACCGACCTCGCGACCTTCCACTTCGAGGACGGACGGCTCGTGCTCAAGGAGCTCGCGCCGGGCGTCACGCCCGAGTACGTGCGCGAGCGCACCGAGGCCGCCTACGTCGAGGCCCTCGTGCGATGACCGGCGCCATCGACGTCGACAAGCTCGTCGCGATCGACGTGCACACGCACGTGCACCGCTCGACGGCGGACTCGCATGTCGAGCACTCCGGCAACGAGGCGATGGGCGAGTACTTCAAGATCGGCACGATGCCGACCTACACCGTGCCCGAGCTCGCCGACTACTACCGCGAGCGCTCGATGGCGGCCGTCGTCTTCACGGTCGACAGCGTCTCGCAGAGCGGCGAAGACCCCGAGCCGGCCAACGAGGAGGTCGCCGAGCTCGCGGCGGCGCACTCCGACGTGCTCATCCCGTTCGCGAGCGTGGACCCGGCGCGCGGCGCGGCGGGCGTGCGGCTCGCACGCCGCCTCATCGAGGAGTACGGCGTACGCGGATTCAAGTTCCACCCGAGCGTGCAGGCGTTCTACCCGAACGACCGCTCCGCGTATCCGCTGTTCGAGCTCATCCAGGAGCACGGACTCGTCGCCCTGTTCCACACCGGTCAGACGGGCGTGGGCGCGGGACAGCGCGGGGGCGGCGGCATCCGCGTCAAGTACGCGAACCCGCTCCACCTCGACGACGTCGCCGCCGACTTCCCCGACATGGACATCGTGATGGCGCACCCGTCGTTCCCGTGGCAGGACGAGGCGCTGTCGGTCGCGACCCACAAGCCGCGCGTCCACATCGATCTTTCGGGGTGGTCGCCCAAGTACTTCCCGCCGCAGCTCGTGCAATACGCGAACACGCTGCTGCGCGAGAAGGTGCTGTTCGGCTCGGACTTCCCCGTCATCACGCCCGAGCGGTGGATGTCGGACTTCGACCGGCTCGAGATCAAGCCCGAGGTGCGCCCGCTCATCCTGAAGGAGAACGCGGCGCGACTTTTCGGACTGCGCAACGGCGCGAACGCCGAGGAAGGCTGACATGGAGAACGTCGAAGGCAAGGTCGCCGTGGTCACGGGGGGCTCGAGCGGCATCGGCCGCGGCATCGCGCTCGCGTTCGCGCGCGCCGGCATGTCGGTCGTCGTAACCGGCCGGAGTCGGGACCATCTCGACGAGACGGTGGCGGAGTTCGCGGCGCGCGGCCTCGAGGCGACACCGCTCCAGGTGGACGTCACGGACCTCCAGGCGATGACGGATGCCGCGGCCGACGTCGAACGCCGCTTCGGGCGCGTCGACGTGCTCGTCAACAACGCGGGCATCGGGCTCACCGGCCCGGTCGCCGGCGCCACACCGAGCGACTGGGACTGGGTCATCGACGTGAACATCCGGGGCGTCGGCAACGGCATCCAGGCGTTCCTGCCGCGCATCCGCGCGCGCGGCGAGGGCGGGCACATCGTCAACACGTCGTCGATGGCGGGGCTCATGCCGATCGTCGCGGGCCTGTACTCGATGACGAAGGCCGCCGTGATCGGGCTGTCGGAGGCGCTGCACATCGAGCTGAAGCCCGAGGGCATCGGCGTCTCGGCCTACTGCCCCGGCCCGGTGCACAGCAACATCGCGAGCGCGGTCAAGAACCGCCCGCAGCAGTACGGCGAGTCCGGCTACACGCCCCCGCCGGACGGGTTCGCCGAGTGGTCGAAGACCCAGCCGTACATGTCGGCCGAGGAGGCCGGTGAGCGCGTGCTGCAGGGCATCCGCCGCGGGGACCTGTTCATCCTCACCCACCCCGAGTTCAAGGCGGGCGTCGTCGACCGGCACCGCACGATCGAGGACGCGTTCCCCGACGAGCCGATCGACGAGGTGCGTGCCGCGGCGATCCCGTTCCTCACGGCGTCGCCCGTCTATGCGCCCGAGAACCGGCTGCCCGCGCCGACGCGGCCCTCATCCCTGTCGCACAGGTGAAAGCGCCGGGCGCGATCGGCCGTCGAGGTCCGTTCTCGACGGGTTCTCGTCGATCCGGCCCGACGGTTTCACCGAGGCGCGCCCGTGCTGTCACTGCCCCGCGGTGTGCACCTCGACCGGGTACGTCAGCTCGATGCGCTCGGCGTCGACGCCGAGCATCGGGGCGAGCATGTTGCGCATGAGGTCCTTCGGCACGAGGCATTCGGCGCACGCATCCGGACCCGCCACGATGCGCGCGGTCGCGGCGTCCCCCTCGAGGGCGACGTCGAGGTGGTAGTCGTCCGCCTCGAGCGAGCGGCGGAAGTCGTCGAGCTGAGCCTGGTCGATCGGCATGGGATGCACCCTCTCGCGAATGCCTGTGTGATCTCGACGTTAGGTCGGCGTGACACCCGCGGAAAGGCTGGCTCCCATCCTGCGGAAGACGGTTCCGTGCGAAACCGGTGCCCGCGGCATCCGTCCAGCGAAATGTCTTCCGGCAGACGGAAGACCCTTGTACGGTCGCCTGCAAGTCGGCTTGTGTGGAAGCACACTTCTTCCCCCGGGAGGTCGGTCGACGATGACCATGAGCCAGATCCGCTCGGCTCGCGCCGAGACCATGACAGCTGCCCAACGTGTGCTCGCGATCCTGGAGGTGTTCGATCAGGAGCATCTCGTGCTGACGCTGAGCGAGATCAGCCGACGCGCGGGCCTCAGCCTGAGCACCACGCATCGCCTCGTCGGCGAGCTCCGCGAATGGGGCGCACTGGAGCGCTCCAGCGACGGACGCTACGCGATCGGCATGCGCATCCTCGAACTCGGTTCGCTCGAGCCGCAGGGTCTGCGCCTCCGCGAGATCGCGCTGCCGTTCCTCGGTGACCTGCAGGCAGCCACGAACGCGAACGTGCACCTCGCCGTGCGCGACGGTCACGACGTCGTGTACGTCGAGTCGCTGCGGGCACGCGGTGGGGCGCCCGTGCTCAGCCGCCTCGGCGGCCGGTGGCCGCTGCACGCGACGGGGACCGGGCTCGTGCTGCTCGCGCACGCGACGCCCGAGTTCCGCGAGGAGGTGCTCGCGACGAAGCTGCAGGCGTACACGCCGCGCACCATCACGAACCCCGACGAGCTGCGGCGCGTCCTGGCCGACGTGCGTCGCACGGGCGTCGCGATCGTCGAGGACTCGATCACGACCGACGCGCTCGCCGTCGCGGTTCCCGTGCGCGGGCCGCGCGACCGCATCATCGCGGCGATCGGCGTGACGGTGCATCCGGGTGCCGCCAATGCGCACGCTGCGCTGCCGGCCCTGTCCGCGACCGCGCGGGCCATCTCGCGCGGCCTCGGCGCACCGTCGGCATCGGGCCGCCCTCCGGCCGCCGCCTGAGACACCCGCGCCGGCGTGCCTCGGTCACACGTTCACGCGCACGAACCGCACGTCGGCGGGGTCGACGCGAAGCCGCACGCGGGCCCCGGTCTCGAGCGCAAGCGCGGCGACGGTGTCGGCGGCGACGTCGACCGCGACAGCCGGGTCGCCCGTGTGCACGCGCACGCCGGCGGGCGTCGGCTCGAGTCGCACGACGTGCGCGGTCCATTCCCCCGGCACCGCCGCGGCGTCGCGAGCGAGGTCGAGGCGCACCGATGACGGCCGCACGAGCGCCGCGAGCGCGACGCCGTGGACGGATGCCTCACCCCGCGAGCGCTCGTCGGACGCTCGCAGCTCGACGGCGCCGTCCGCCGACCTCCACGCACCGTCGCGCGCGACGCCCACGAGGCGGTTGAGCCCCGACACCGCCGCGGCGAAGCGCGTCGCGGGTGCGGCGAGCACGCGCTGAACCGGACCCTCCTGCACCACGGTTCCACCCTCGACGACGAGCAGGCGGCGGGCGAGCGCGGCGGCGTCGACGGCGTCGTGCGTCACGACGATCGCCGTCGCGCGCACCGCCGTGAGCTGCTCGTGCAGGAGTCCGCGGACGTCTCCCGCCGTCTCGGCGTCGAGGGCCGTGAGCGGCTCGTCGAGCAGGAGAAGGCGCGGATGCGTCGCGAGTGCCCGCGCGAGGGCGACGCGCTGCTGCTGACCGCCCGACAGCTCGGACGGTCGGCGCCCGCCCCAACCGCCGAGACCGACGCGCTCGAGCCACGCATCGGCCTCCCGGGCCGCGACGGGTCGCGCGACACCGCGAGCGCGCAGCCCGAAGGCGACGTTGTCTCGCGCGCTCATGTGCGGGAAGAGGCGCGCGTCCTGCCCGAGCAGCACGGCGCCGCGCTGCGCGGGCGGAGCGTGTCGGCTCGCCGATGCGACCTCTCGCCCGTCGATGCGCACGAACCCGGAGTCGAGCCGTACGAGTCCCGCGATCGCCGCCACGAGCGTCGACTTGCCCGCGCCGCTCGGGCCCATGACGGCGACCACCTCACCCGCCGACGCGCCGACTGGGACATCGAGGCGGAACCCGTCGCGGCGGTGCACGACGACGTGCGCGTCGAGGGTGCCGCCGGTCGCGGCATCCGTCTCGTCTCTCGCCGGGAGCATCACCGCTGGGCTCCCGGGCGCCACGCGCGCACGAGCAGAAGCACCGCGATCGCCGCCACGAGCAGCAGGAGCGCGAGGGCGACCGCGGGTCCGCGCCCGACGCCCGACCCGTTGAAGGCGGTGTAGATCGCGAGGGGCATCGTCTGCGTGACGCCCGGCGCATTGCCCGCGAAGAGGGCGGTCGCGCCGAACTCCCCGATCGCGCGCGCGAAGCACAGGATGACTCCGGCCACGAGCCCCGGCGCGGCGAGCGGCAGGGTCACGCGCCACAGGATCGTCCAGCGGCGGGCGCCGAGCGTCGCTGCGGTGCGCTCGTACTCGAGTCCCGAGGTGCGGATCGCGCCCTCGAGCGCGAGCACGAGGAACGGCAGCGCGACGAACACCTGTGCGAGCACGACCGCGGCGGTCGTGAACGGGATCCGGATGCCCCACCACGCGTCGAGCGCCGCGCCGACCGGCCCCGTGCGGCCGAACAGGAAGAGGAGCGCGACGCCGCCGACCATGGGCGGCAGCACGAGCGGGACGGTGACGATCGCGCGCAGCACGGCGGATGCCCGCGGACCGCTGCGCGCGATCGCGAGTGCCATCGGCACGCCCAGCACGACGCACACGGCGGTCGCGACGAGCCCCGTCACGAGCGAGAGCGTCAGCGCGCTGACCGCCTCGGGCGAGGTGACGTCGGCCCACAGGGTCGTCCAGTCGACCCGCGCCACGAGGGCTCCGAGGGGCACGACGAGCAGTGCCAGGCCGACGATCGCCGGCACGGCGAGGATCGGCGGGACGAACCCGCCCGCATCCGACGACCGACGCGGCGCCAAGCGGTTCGCAGTGGTCACGGCGCCCCGAATCCGTGCTTCGCGAGCACCGCCTGCGCTTCGGGTCCGCGTACGAAAGCGACGAACGCGGCCGCTGCGGCGGCGTTCATCGCCCGGTCGAGCGCCGCGATCGGATACCGGTTCACGACGTCGGCGGCGCCCTCGGGCACGAAGCTCTCGATATCGGGCTCACCCGTGACTTCGGTCGCGTAGACGAGTCCGGCATCCGCCTCGCCCGCGACGACCTTCGTCAGCACCGCCGTGACGTTCTGCTCGAAGCTCGCGGGCGTGACGGCGACTCCCGCGTTCTCGAGCAGCTGCTGGGACGCCGCGCCGCACGGCGCTTGAACCGCGCACAACACGACCGTGAGCCCTTCGTCGGCGAGGTCGGCGAGCTCTCCGACGCCTCCCGGGTTTCCCGCCGGCACGGCGACGACGAGCGTGTTCTCCGCGAAGACCTGCGGATCCGTCACGAGCCCCTCGTCGACCGCCTTCGCCATCGTGCTCTCGTCGGCCGACGCGAAGACATCGGCGGTCGCCCCTTCGGCGAGCTGGGCGACGAGCGTGTTCGAGCCGTCGTAGACGATCGGTCGCACGTCGACCTCAGGGTGGACGGACTCGAATGCCTCGGCGAGCTCATCGAACGCCCCCTGCAGCGATGCCGCCGCGAACACCGTCAGCTCTCCCGTGGGCGGCCCGGTCGACCCCGCCGCACCTGCATCGGCGGACGCGTTCCCACACCCCGAGAGCACGGCGATGACGGATGCCGCCACACCCGCGACCACGAGTCCGCGACGCGCGCGCACGCTCAGTCCTTCGGGGTCTCGACGACGACGTGCGTCGCCTTGACGGATGCCACGGCGAGCGAGCCGACCTCGAGGGCGAGCTCGCGCACGGCCTCGGCCGACAGGAGCGACACGACGCGGTGCGGCCCCGCCTGGATGTCGACCTGCGCCATGACGCCGTCCACCTGCACGCGGGTGACGATCCCGACGAAGCGGTTGCGCGCGCTCGAGAGCACGTCGGTGGGGTCGCGCGGCACGGACGCGAGCTCGATCGCGCGCTCCGCGAGCGCCCCACCGGGGATCTCGGCGGGGCTCGCGTCGGTCACGGGCAGCACGCCCTGGTCGATCCAGCGGCGCACGGTGTCGTCGCTGACCCCCAGCAGGCGCGCGGCCTCGGAGATCTTGAAGCTCGTCACATCGCGACGATATCACCGCATGTGCGGAGAAAACATCACGGATGCGCCGCAGTAGCGGCATCCGTCTCCTGTGGCTCAATCGCCCTCGCCCGACTAGCCTTGATCGCATGAGCCTGCCCCCGCTGGTCGAGCCCGTCGACGCGCTCAGCGACGCCGAGCGCATCCGCACGGCGCGGCACCGCAGCCTCATCCCGCTCGGCGAGCTCGGGCAGCGGCGTCTGCGCGCGGCGCACGTCGCGATCATGGGCGCAGGCGGTCTCGGCTCGCCCGTCGTGCTGGCCCTCGCGGCGGCCGGCGTCGGCACGCTCACCGTCATCGACGACGACGACGTCGAGCTCACGAACCTCCAGCGGCAGATCGTCCACCGCATGTCCGACGTCGGAAGGCCCAAGGTCGACAGCGCCGTGCGCGCGGCCGCCGACCTCTCGCCCGAGACCGTCGTCGTGCCCGTGCGCGAGCACCTCACGCGCGAGAACGGCGTCGAGCTGCTGCGCGGCGCAGACCTCGTGATCGACGGCACCGACACGTTCGAGACGCGCGAGGCCGTCGCCGCCGCGACCGAAGCGCTCGGGCTGCCGCTCGTGTGGGGCACCGTGCAGAGCTTCGATGCGCAGGTGACCGTGTTCTGGTCGCAGCCGCCCGCCGGTGCGGCGCCGGTGCGCCTGTCGGACGTGTACCCGCCCGGAAGCGTCGGCGAGCTCCCGACGTGCGCGATGGTGGGCGTGCTCGGCGCGCTGTGCATGCAGGTCGGCTCGCTCCTCGCGATCGAGGCGGTCAAGCTCATCACGGGCATCGGGGAGCCACTCCTCGGCCGCATGCTCGTGATCGACGGACTGCGCGGCCGGCAGAGCGAGGTCGCGATCCGCGCCGCGACCGCGACCGCGAACACCGCCCCGGCCGCGACGCCGGCACTCGCGGCGCCGATCCCGCACGTCGACGCGATCCCCGCCGGCGCCCTCGTCGTCGACGTGCGCGAGCCGCACGAGACCGCGCTCGGCACGATCCCCGGCGCACGGCTCATCCCCCTCGCCGGACTCCTCGAAGACCCCGGATCGCTGCGCGGATCGCCGCCCGTCGTCGTCGTGTGCCAGGCGGGCGTGCGCGCGCGACGCGCGGCGCAGGCCCTGCGCGAGGCGGGAGTCGAGGCATCCGTCCTCGCCGGCGGCATGGACGCGTGGACCTCGCTCGAGCGGAGCACCGCGTGAGCGCGGACCGGCTCCGCACGGTCGAGGAACAGCTCGCGATCGTGCTCGAGCACGTGCAGCCCCTCGACGGCACGCGTGTCCCCGTCGCCGCGGCGCTCGGGCGCACCCTCGTCGAGCCGCTGCGCGCGGCGGTCGACATCCCCGTCTTCGACAACTCCGCGATGGACGGATTCGCGGTGCGCTTCGAAGACGTGAAAGACGCGACGGATGCCGCGCCCGTCCGCCTCACGGTCGTCGGCGACCTTCCCGCGGGTTCGCCGCTGGATCCGTCGATCGGCCCCGGCGAGGCGGTGCGTATCATGACGGGCTCCGCGGTCCCGAGCGCCGCCGACGCGATCGTGCCGTTCGAGTCCACGGCCGGCGGCCTCGCCGACTCACTCGGCGAGATCACGGTGCTCGCGGCGCCGCGCGGGCCGGGCGCACACATCCGCCGACGCGGAGAGGACATCACCGTCGGAGGAGAGCTGCTCCCCGCGGGCGTCGAGCTCGGGGCGCTGCAGCTCGCGGCTGCCGCGGCCGCCGGCGTCGACGACGTCGTCGTCGCCCGGCGGCCGCGCGTCGCGGTCGTCTCGACCGGATCCGAGCTCGTGACGCCGGGTCGTCCGCTCGAGCGCGGGCAGATCCCCGAGTCGAACAGCCAGCTCCTCGCGGGCCTCGCGGAGGGCGCGGGCGCAGAGGTCGTGCTGCGCCTCTCGGTCGACGACGAGGGCGACGGTCCCGCGCGCGCGGTGGTCGAGGCATCCGCGCTCGGTGCCGACGCCGTCGTGTTCTCGGGCGGTGTCAGCGCGGGCGCCTACGAAGTCGTCAAGAACACACTCGCGGGGGCGATGGAGTTCGCGAAGATCGCGATGCAGCCGGGCAAGCCGCAGGGGTTCGGCGCCACCGAAGACGGCGTCCTGCTGTTCGGGCTGCCGGGCAATCCGGTGAGCGCAGCCGTCTCGTTCGAAGTGTTCGTGCGGCCCGCGCTGCTCGCGATGCAGCGGCGCACCGAGCTGCACCGGCCGACGCTGCGCCTGCCGGCCGCGACCGGGTGGCGCACACCCCCCGAGCGTCGCCAATACCTTCCGGCGGCGATCGACCGCTCCGACCCGGCGCGCTGGACCGTGCGCCCCGCGACGGCCGGCGGATCCGGGTCGCACCTCACCGGCGGGCTCGCGCGCGCCGAGGCGTACGCGATCGTTCCGGCCGACGTCGACGTCGTCCAAGCCGGCGACACGGTCGATGTCATGCTGGTGTCATGAGCTTCACGCACCTCGACGAGTCCGGCCACGCGCGCATGGTCGACGTGACCCTCAAGCAGCCCACCGTGCGCTCGGCGACGGCGCGCGGGTTCGTGCGCTGCGCCCCCGAGGTCGTCGCGGCGCTGCGCGACGGCACGGTCCCGAAGGGCGACGTGCTCGCCGTCGCCCGCATCGCGGGCATCCAGGCCGCGAAGCGCACCCCCGAGCTGCTCCCGCTCGCGCACGTCATCGGCGTGCACGGCGCCGCCGTCGACCTCGCGATCGTCGACGAGGGCGTCGAGGTCGAGGCGATCGTCCGCACCGCTGACCGCACCGGCGTCGAGATGGAGGCGCTCACGGCGGTCTCGGTCGCCGCGCTCGCGATCCTCGACATGGTGAAGGGGCTCGACAAGGCGACGTCGATCGAGAACGTGCGCATCGTCGCGAAGTCCGGCGGCAAGAGCGGCGACTGGCTGCGCCCCGGTGAGGCGCCCGTCTCCGGACCGTGACCGAGCCGAAGGACACCCCCGGACGTGACCGAGCGGAAGGACACCCCCGGACGGTGAGCGAGCGCAGCGAGACGAAACGCCACGGCGCGATCCTCCTCGCGGGCGGTCGCGCGTCGCGCGTCGACGGAGCCACGAAGCCGCTGTTCGACGTGGGCGGGCGCACCCTGCTGGGCGCCGCCGTCGAGGCGGTGCGCGCGGTGGACGCACGGCCGATCACGGTCGCGGGGCCGGAGGCAGCGGCATCCGACGTCGGCGTCGACCTCGACGGGGTCGACTTCGTGCGCGAGGATCCGCCGTTCGGCGGCCCGGTCGCGGGTGGCGTCGCAGCGCTCGACGCGTGGCGGACCGGCGATGTCGTGCCGGAGTGGACGTTCCTCCTCGCGTGCGACGTGCCCGGGATCGGCGCCGCGGTCGCGCGCCTCGCGCAGGACGTGCTTCTGCTGCCGGGAGACAGCGACGGCGTGTGCCTCGCGGATGCGTCGGGCCGTCCGCAATGGCTCGCGGGCGTCTATCGCACCGAGGCACTCACCCGCGGGGCGGCCGCGCTCGACGACCGCGGCCGGGACGCACCCGTTCGCGCTCTCGTGGCGGATCTCGCGATCGCGGTCGTCCGCGCACCCGCGGACGAGACCGACGACGTGGACACATGGGAGGATCTGAACAGGGCCCGCGCCGCCGCGGGCCAGGACGCCTACGACACGCACCGCACTGAGGAGGCGCGATGAGCGAGAACCCCCGCACCCTGCCCCCGGAGGCCCTCGACGCGTGGGCCGGCGCACTGCGCGACCGATTCGGGCTCGCGCCGGAGGACGTGCCGACCGCCCTCGTGCTCGACCTCGCCCGCGACGTCGCCAACGAAGTCGCGCGCCCCGCCGCGCCGCTGAGCGCGTTCGTCGCCGGGCTCGTCGCCGGACGAGCCGGCGGCGACCCGGCATCCGTGCGCGAGACGATCGAGGCCGTCGTCGACCTCGCCGAAGAATGGCAGGTATCGGAGAGCCACGCGTAATGGCTGTCGTCCGCTACTTCGCCGCAGCGCAGGAGGCCGTGGGCCTCGAAAGCGAGCACCGCACCGAGGCGACGCTCGCAGACCTGCGCGCCGCCGTCGCGACCGAGTACCCGGGTCTCGGCGGGATCCTCCCCCGCTGCGCCGTGCTCGTCGACGGCGCGCGCGTCGACGACGACACCGTGCTCGGCGACGACGTCCTCGTCGACGTGCTGCCGCCCTTCGCGGGCGGCTGAGCACGCCTCACACCGTCGCGTCCGCGCGCGTCTGCGCGCCGAGATACCGGCTCGCGCCGACCCAGTACCGCGCGGTGAGCCCGGCCACGACCGCGCCGGCGAGCCCGATCGCGAGGTCGCCGATCGAGTCGGAGTATCCGACGTAGATCGTCTCGTCGATGAAGGTGTGGCCGAACCACTCCGCCACTTCCCACAGCACGGCCCCGAGCGAGCCGAACGACACCGTGAGGATCGTCGCCACCCACACCGGCACGTGCCCCGTCGCCGGATCGGCGAGCCCGCCCACGCGGATGAGCAGCAGGTACACGATCAGCGCGACGAGCCCCGTGAGGGCGAAGTGCACCGGCAGGTCCCACCACCGCACCTCGATGTAGACGTCGAGCACGGCGCTCCACCCTGCGACCAGGAGCGTCACGCCGAACGCGACGTCGAGCGCGGGGCGCGCGCCGAGGAAGCGCGGCAGAACGAGCCCGAGCAGCACGACCGCGAAGGTCGCCGCGTCGACGGGCGTCCACCAGATGAGCGCGACGAGGACGCTCACGACGCCCAGTGCGCGCATGGCGTCCGCCACCCAGTCCGCCAGGTCGCTCGGCGGGCGCAGGAACGTGCGGATCATCGCTTCAGGATAGGCGGGGCGGACTCGACCCCGACGGGGGTTGCACTCGCACGAGCGCCTGCACAGGCTCGTGGTCGGACGCGGCTGCGCCGTCGAAGCGGACGGCGTGCACGCCGATCGCCCGCACCTCGATGCCGGCCGTCACGAGGATCCAGTCGAGGCGCCTGCCGGCGGCCCTCGGCGGGCGGTAGGCGGAGTACGTGTCCCACATCGGCGTGAGGCGCCGCTCGGCGAGCTTCCACGCATCCTTGAGCGGCCCACTCGTGAGGATCCGGATCGGCGACGAGCGGGGCCGGGCGTTCAGGTCTCCCATGACGATGACCGGGCGCCCCGCGTCGGCGGCGAGCTCGTTGAGCATCTCGGCGGACCGGATGCGCGACGCGCGCGACAGGTGATCGAGGTGCGTGTTGATCACGGTGAATCGCGCGTCTGTCGCGGCATCCGTGAAGTCCGCCGACACCGCGATGCGCGGGATCATGTTGCCCCACGTGTGCGACCCCGGTTCGAGCGGAGTGTCGGACAGTGCACGCTGCGACCAGTCGTCGAGGCGCAGCCGACGCGTGTCGTAGAAGATCGTGCACTGCTCGCCGTCACCGCGGCGATTGCGGCCGCGACCGATGCGGTCGTAGTCCGGCCCGAGCACGGATGCCACGAACGACGCCTGGTCGGCGAGCGCCTCCTGCACACCGAGGATCGTGGGCTGCTCGTTCTCCAGGATCGCCCGAACGAGGGGTCGCCGCGCGACCCACCGGTCTCGGCGGGGGTGCAGCATTCGCGACACGCGACGGCGGATGTTGAACGTCATGACGTGCAGGTCCGGCGGTGTCGCCGGGCCGATCGACGCGGCATCCGTCACGCCCCCAGGGTACGGGGGCGTGGGCCGGCCGGGCGCTACCCTCCCAGGCCGAGCCACGTCGACGTGCCGTCGGCCTCGACCTGGCGCTTCCACACCGGCAAGTCGGTCTTGATCGTCTCGATGATCTCGCGGCACACCTCGAACGCCTCGGCGCGGTGCGGCGAAGCGACCGCGATGACGACGGCGGCGTCGCCCACCTCGAGTCGTCCGACGCGGTGGCTCACGGCGACGATCGCGTCGGTCTCGCCGATCGCGTCTTCGGCGATGCGGCGGAGCGTCGGCTCGGCGTCGGGGTGAGCGGAGTACTCGAGCGCGACGACGGCGGTCGAGGCATCCGGATCGTGGTCGCGCACGCGGCCGACGAACGTCGTGACCGCGCCCGCCGTCGGGTCGTCGATCGCGGCGAGGTGCGCGTCGAGGTCGAGGGTGTCGGGGCTGATCGCGGCGACCCGCACGGCGTCTGCGCGGGTCATGGGTGGTCCTCGCCCACGAGCTGGTCGATGACATGCTGCGCGACCGAGAGGATGACCCGCATGCCGGATGCCACGGCCTTGGGCGACCCGGGAAGGTTGACGATCAGGGCGCCGGTCGTGATGCCCGCGATCGGGTCGACCACGCCCGCAAGGCCCCGCGACAGCATCGCGCCGGGCGTCTCGGTGACCCCGACGCGGCGCAGCTCCTCGGCGATGCCCGGCAGCTCCCGCGTGATGACACGCGCGGTGCCCTCGGGGGTCTCGTCGGTCGGGCTCACGCCCGTGCCGCCGGTCGTGACGATGAGCCGCGCGCCGCCGGCGAGCTCCGCCCACAGCGCGCGCTCGACGTTCTCGGCGCCGTCGGCGATCACCACGGGCTCGTCGCACGAGAACCCTCCGCGAATGAGCTCGGCCACGATCGCGGGTCCGGCGGTGTCGGCGCGCACGCCCGAGGATGCTCGGGTGGACACCGTGACGACGGCTGCGGGAATCATCTCCCTCACCCTACGCGCCGGAGCGCGCTCAGCCGCGGTGCTCGAGGCGGATGACGACCGACTTCGAGGTCGGCGTGCCGCTCACCTCGGCCACCGAGTCGAGCGGCACGAGCACGTTCGTCTCGGGGTAGTACGCCGCGGCGTTGCCGCGCGGCGTCGAGTACGCCACGATGCGGAACTCCTCGGCGCGGCGCTCCTCGACGCGCCCGTCCGGACCCGTCCACTCCGACACGAGGTCGACGATCTCGTTCTCTTCGAACCCGAGCTTGCGGATGTCCTTCGGGTTCACCATCACGACCCGGCGACCGCCGTGGATGCCGCGGTAGCGGTCGTCCTTGCCGTAGATCGTGGTGTTGTACTGATCGTGCGAGCGCAGGGTCTGCAGGATGAGGCGCCCGTGCGGGATGAACGGGTACTCGAGCGCGTTGTCCGTGAAGTGGGCCTTGCCGTCGGCCGTCGCGAACTTCCGTGCGTCGCGCGGGCCGTTCGGGAGCATGAGGGTGCGACCCTTGTCGATCTTCGCCTCGTAGTCGGCGAAGCCCGGCACGACGTTCGCGATGTGCGTGCGGATGAGCGAGTAGTCGTTCTCGAGAGCCGCCCAGTCCGCCTGCGGCACGCCGTCCGCGGGCGCGGTTCCGTCGCCGAACAGCAGTGCGCACAGGCGCGCCACGATCGCGACCTCGCTCAACAGGTCCTCCGAGGGCGGCACGAGCCGCCCGCGCGACGCGTGCACAGCGCCCATCGAGTCCTCGACGGTGACCTTCTGCTCACGGCCGCCGCGCAGGTCGCGGTCGGTGCGGCCGAGTGTCGGCAGGATGATCGCGCGCTTGCCGGTAACGACATGCGAGCGGTTGAGCTTCGTGGAGACCTGCACCGTCAGGTCGAGGTTGCGCAGCGCCGCCTCGGTCACGGCGGTGTCGGGCGTCGCCGACACGAAGTTGCCGCCCATCGCCATGAACACACGCGCCTTGCCGTCGCGCATCGCGCGGATCGCCTCGACGGTGTCGTAACCGTGCTCGCGCGGGGCGCGGAACCCGAACTCGGCATCGAGCGCCGACAGGAACGCCTCGGACGGCTTCTCGTAGATGCCCATCGTGCGGTCGCCCTGCACGTTCGAGTGGCCGCGCACGGGGCACACGCCCGCGCCCGGACGGCCGATGTTGCCCTGGAGCAGCAGCACGTTGACGATGTCGCGCAGCGTCGGCACGGAGTGCTTGTGCTGCGTGAGGCCCATCGCCCAGCACACGATCGTCGAGGGCGAGGTGCGCACGGTCTCGGCGACCCGCCGCAGCGTCTTCTCGGGCACGCCGGTCGCAGCGACGAGATCGCGCCACGAGGCACCCGCCATCGCCTGCTTGTACTCCTCGAACCCGCTCGTGTGGTCGCGGATGAAGTCGTGGTCGAGCACGCCTCCGACCGCGTCCTCCATCTCGAGCAGATGCTTGCCGATCGCCTGGAAGAGCGCCTGGTCGCCGCCGAGGCGGATCTGCACGAACTGGTCGGCGATCTTCGTGCCGCCCAGGATCACGCCCTTGACGGTCTGGGGGTTCTCGAAGCGCACGAGGCCCGCCTCGGGCAGCGGGTTCACGGCGATGATCGTCGCGCCGCGCTTCTTCGCCTTCTCGAGGGCGCTGAGCATGCGCGGGTGGTTCGTGCCGGGGTTCTGCCCCGCGATGATGAGCAGGTCGGCCTCGTGGATGTCTTCGATCGTGACCGTGCCCTTGCCGATTCCGAGCGTCTCGGTGAGGGCTGAGCCCGACGACTCGTGGCACATGTTCGAGCAGTCCGGGAGGTTGTTGGTGCCGAGGCCGCGCACGAGCAGCTGGTACATGAACGCCGCCTCGTTCGACGTGCGGCCGGACGTGTAGAAGATCGCCTGGTCGGGGTCGTCGAGGCCGCGCAGCGCGTCGGCGATCTCGCGGAGGGCGTCGTCCCACGAGATCGGGCGGTAGTGCGTCGCGCCCTCGTCGAGGATCATCGGATGCGTCAGCCGCCCCTGCTGGCCGAGCCACCAATCGTCGTGCTCGGCGAGCTCCGCGAGCGAGTGCTCGGCGAAGAACTCGGGGCCGATGCGCCGCAGCGTCGCCTCTTCGGCGACCGCTTTCGCGCCGTTCTCGCAGAACTCCGCGATGTGCCGCTTGTCCTCTTCGGGCCACGCGCAGCCCGGGCAGTCGAACCCGTCCTTCTGGTTCACGCGCAGGAGCGTCTCGACACTGCGCTTGACGCCCATCTGGTCGTACGAGATCTGCAGCGCGTGCAGCACGGCGGGAACGCCGACCGCGACCTTCTTCCGCCCGGTGACGTGGACTTTCGATTCGTCGATGTCAGCCGTAGGGGCCTGCTTCGCCATGAGCTTCCTCGCTTGCTCGGGGCCGCGTCCACGCAGCCCGATACACCTGCCCCCATGCTAGGTCCGCACGGATGGGCGAGGGCCGGAGCCTTTCGATCAGCGGGAAACGGATGCGGCGCCCGATCCGCCCGGATCACCCCGCCCGCGCGGGCCATGTGAACCGCACGACGCCGAGCACGTCCTCGACCGGAACGGCCCCGCGGCCGGCCGATTGCAGCCCCGCGCGCGAGTCGCGCGATGCTCCCCGGTTGTCGCCCATGACCCACACGGCTCCCTCCGGCACGATCACCTCGAACGGGATCACACCGCCCGGGCGATCACCGGACTCATAGGGCTCGTCCAGCGGCACACCGTCGACGAGGAGACGGCCGGTGCCCACTTCGCAGCACGCGACGCGGTCCCCCGCGACGCCGACCACGCGCTTGACGAGCACGGCGCCGGGCTGCTCCGACCACCCTGCGGTGTCGGCGAAGATCACGATGTCGCCGCGGGCGGGATCGGCGACACGGTCGAACACGAGCACGTCGCCGGTTGTGAGGGTGGGGCTCATCGAGTCGTTCTCGACGCGCGCGACGCCGATCGAGAGCACGACGACGGCGCCGAGCGTGAACGGGAGCAGTGCCGCGGCGAGGGCGAGCCCCGCACGCATCCGTCGCGACCGCCCCAGCCTCACGGCGACGGCACCGTTTCGAGGATCGTCGTCATCGCGCCGACCTCGCGCTCCTGCTCGACGAGCACGTGCTTGGCGGATGAGCGGACGAACGCGTTCGAGCCCTGGGTGACGGCCGTCTTCGCCATCTCCAGGGCGCCCTCGTGGTGCACGATCATCAGCTCGAGGAACCGGCGCTCCGCCGCCGTGCCGGAGAGGGAGCGGAGTTGGGCGAGCTGCTCCGGGGTCGCCATGCCCTTCATCTCGGTGTGGCCGCCGTGCCCGCACCCTTGGGCGATGACCCCGGTGTTCACGACGGCTCCGCCGCGCCCGCCGTGACCGGATGCGCCGTCCGCGGCATCCGGAATCGCACGCGCCCACGCGTCGGCCCATGCGCGCATCTGCGCGATCTCGGCGGTCTGGTCGGCGACGATGTACTCGGCGAGCGCACGCGTGCGATCCGAGACTCCGGATGCCGCGAGCACGATCTCGCTCAGCACGAGAGCCTGCTCGTGGTGCGGGATCATCCCTTCGACGTAGCAGTAGTCCGCCTCGATCGGGTACGCGGACTGTGTCGCGGGAGCGGCCGCCGGGGCCGGTGCCGCTGCCGGCGCCGACGACGGGAGCATGTAGCCCAGGGTCGCAGCCGACGCCAGCACCGCCGCGACTCCGACGGCCGCGACCGCTCCCGCGGCCGCGACGGCTCTGCTGGTGCGCATCGGCTTTCCTTTCACGATGATGCGGATGCTGCACAGGAAGGACGGTGGGGCACCGCGCCGCGGCGCGATGCCCCACCTCTCGGCTCAGGCCTGAGCCTTCACCGCCTGCCTCCGCATGTGCCACGACAGTGCGCCCATCGCGGCACCGCCGGCGAGCAGGAGCAGGCCCGTGAGAGCCCAGCGGTTGGCATCCGTTCCCGTCGTGGCGAGGGCGCCGAACACAGCCGCCGGTGCGGCCTGCGCGACCGCGAACGTGCCCTCCGCGACGACGCCGGATGTCTGGCCGGTCAGCACGAGGCGGTGCTGACCGGGCGCGGCGTCGAGCGGAACGATGAACTGCGCATCGACCGTGCCCGACGCGTCGGCGACGAACGTCCCGACGTTCACCGGATCCGAGTGCATGACGGCGCTCACCGACTCACCGGGCGTGAATCCCGACGCCGTGAACGTCTGCGTGGCTCCCGGCGCGACGTCGCCGCTTCCGAACGTGACGGGCAGTGCCGTGGTCGAGCCGTCGGCCGAGCCGTCGTCCGAGCCTCCGTCGCCATCGCCGCCGGCCGGCGGAGCGTCCGTGCCGGTCGGGTCCGGTGTCGGCTCACCCGTCGGCTCGCCCGTGGGGTCGGGCGTCGGTGTGCTCGTCGTCGGCGAGGGCGTCGGCGTCGGCTGCGGGATGTTCGGGTTCGGCACGCCGCGCATGTCGCCGTTCACCCACTTGCGTCCCTCCGGGATGTTCGGGGCCTGGGCCGCGAAGTCGCGCGGATAGAGGGTGAAGCCCTGCCAGTGGATCGGCATCGGGCTCTGGTCCTCGTCCCGGTTGATGTGGTGGAAGCCGACGTTGACCCACGCGACCGGGTCGGTGAGCGCCTCGCCGTCGGCGATGTAGTCCGTCACCATCTGCCCCGCCTTGCTCGGGATCAGGTTGTAGCTGGCGTGGATCTCGTCCGACTTCGCGGCGGTGAACGCGATGTCGTAGTCCGTCTCGGGGTTCAGGTTGTACGCCTGGTCCCGCGGCACGATGATCTCGTAAGAGCGCGCGTGCCCGTCGGCGTTGAGGCTGTCGGGGTTCACGACCCGGTACGCCTCGCGGTTCGCGCCCATCGTCTTCGTCTCGGTGGCCAGCTGGGTGATCTGCGTGTCGAGGATCGCGGTGTGGCCGGTATCGCCCGTCGTGCCGTACTCGCCCGTGTGGGTCGTCGTGAACTTCTGCACCTGCTGCGTCGCGCCGCTGTCGATGCCGAAGTCCACGCGCCAGAACGCCGAGTGGTAGTGGTTCACGGCGAAATCCGTGTCGCCTTCGCCGATCGGCCAGCCCTTGTTGATGACGTTGGCGTAGTCGTTCGGCGACAGGTCGCCGGTCGCGCCGAGACGCACCGTGATCTCGCCGTCGTCGTGCAGGCGGTACTCGACCTGATACTCGTACCAGCCGATGCGCGACATCGTGTGGAGCACGAGGTCGGTCCCCTGCGCCGCGTACAGGGCGTCGTTGGCGATGTTCGACCGATAGGCGATGCCCGAGTCCTCCTCACCCACGCACAGCGCGGGGATCTCGCCGCGCTGGGCGTCCACCCACGCGGTGCGGATCTCGCCCCCGGGGCAGTCCACGTCGGTGAGCGCCTGCAGCCGGCGACCGCCCACCTGATAGGTCGTCACGTCGTTGTACTCGGTCGCCCCCGTGTCGTACGGCACGTTGAGCTGCGCGAGCGCGATCGAGTCCAGCACGAGGATGGGTGCCTCGTCGTCGCGCGGCTGGTAGGCGACCTTGTCGAGGACGAGGCCGCGGTAGCTGTCGATGCGCCAGCACGTCTGCCACGTCGACCCCGACTTCAGGGTCTTCGAGACGAGCGAGTCGCCCGAGCAGTACGCCTCGGTGATGGTCTGGGCCGACGCGGCTGTGGGCGCTGCCAGCAGCAGGCCCCCCGCGAGGAGGGCGGCGGTCGTCGCTCCCCCGATGATTCTCTTCAGCATTCGGCTGTTCTCCGTTGTCATGAGATGGGCAGGACGGTCTGGGTGGAGAGGTTGACGACGATGGTGCTCGTCGTGAGGAAGGCGCCGCCGTCGACCTGCGCGAGCACCTGGACGCACCGTTGGATGCCGCACTGGTCCGCACCGAAGGTGCCGGCGTCGGCGCTGAACGAGTGCGCGGTGAGCTCGATCTCGGCGGATTGCGTCGTGAGCGCGGATCCGCCGGTGAGCCCGGCGAACTCCGCCGCGATCGGCTCCGCGAGGTCGGACTCGAGCAGCAGCTGCCACGCGTGGGCGGTCTCGGCGTCGGTCGGTGCGGGTTGCGCCCCCTGGGCTCGGTGAACCGACTCGACGGTCTGCGTCGTCACGTTGACGACCATGCTCACGGTCTCGTCCGTCGCGTAGTCATAGTAGAGCGAGATGAGCCGGCGGTGCCCGTCGCTGTATGCGGAGGGCTCGGCGACGTCGGTGGAGAGGAACTGCATCCCCTCCCCGCCGAACACATCGCGTCCGGCCGCGAAGTCGGGGTGCTGTGCGCCGAGGTAGCGGACGTACTCGACCTCGGACGCGGTGAGCTTGTCGTTGACGGCGGCGACCTGGGCGGGGGGCTCGATCGGGCTCTCCGCCTTCTCGGGGGCGTCGTCGTCGGTGCTGTCGGCGGCGATCGGCGTGGACGACGTCGCATCCGGCGGAGTCGACGTCGCCTGCACGGCGACCTGCGTCGCGAAGACGAGGGCCACCGCGGCGGCTCCTGCCGACACGGCGGATGCGATGCCCAGCGTGCGCGGTGTGAGCCACCTGCGACGCCGCGGCGGGGGCGGATCGGCCGCCGGAGAGATCTGAGACTCTGTCACAGACGTTCCTTTCGGTGCGGGGGGCGGAGCGCGGTCAGCGCCCTCGCGGCGATTCTTCGAGAGCGCTGTTTCGCAGGCGTATTGCCGGACGAACGGCTTTCGAACACGGCCTGAGACGCGCGGCCGGGGTGCGGGGCCATCCGCGTCTCACCCCGTTTCACGAACTCGAAACAGTCCGTGAGCACACGTGCAACGACCGGTCAGTAGGGTCGGCCGCGGAAGGAGCCCGAATGAGCGCCCTCGCCGACGCGATCCGACGGGGACGGCCTCGTCTCGATCTCACGCGCGAGTCTCCGTTCGCGGGGCTGCATCGCCGCCACGCGAGCGTCGTGGACGTCGTCGCGCAGTCGGTCGCGGCCACGGCCCCGGCCGGCGTCATGCTCGTGCATCCCGGCGCGCTGTTCGGCCGGAGCGGCTCGCTCGCCTTCACCGAGCTCGTCCTCACCGCCGGGCTCGTCGTGGCGGTGGCGCTCGTGATCGGGATGCTCTCGCGCCGGATCTCGAGCACAGGGTCGCTCTACACCTTCACGACCCGCGGGCTCGGGCCCTGGGCCGGCATCGTGGGCGGCTCCGCACTCGCCGTGGGATATCTCGCGATCGCGATGAGCACGCTCTCCTCGGGTGCGACGCGGATCGCGAGCCTCGTGTCCAGCGAGCCGAGGTCGATCTCGGGTGTCACGGTCGCGGTGATGGCGGGAACGACCGTGATCACCGCCGGCGTCATCGCGCGGGGGCTGCGGATGTCGACGCGGATCCTGCTCGTCCTCGAGACGATCGCGGTCGCTGCGGTCCTCGCGATCTCGCTCGTCGCCCTGGCGTCCACCGGGTGGGATCTCGCCCCTCTCGCCCCGCAGCCGGCGGAGTTCTCGCCCGACATCGTGATGCTGGGAATCGCCTTCGCGATCATCGGATTCGTGGGCTTCGAGAGCGGCGCCGCGCTCGGCCCCGAATCCCGCCGCCCCTTCGCATCGGTTCCGCGGGGCGTCCTCGTGAGTGTGTTCGCGACGGGCGCGGTCGTGCTCGTGGGCACCGCGGCGCAGCTCGCGCTCGTCGCAGCCGGCGATCCCGGCGGGCCGTGGGCGTCGACGTCGGGCGTCGGGTGGGTCGTCGACCTCATCGTGGCGACGTCGTTCCTCGCGTGCTCGCTTGCGATGACGAACGCCGCGACACGACTGGCGTTCGCGCTGAGTCGCGAGGGTGTCATCCCCGGCGTGTTCGGACGCGTATCGCTGCGCGGCGTGCCGGCCGCGGGTGCGATCCTCATCGCGTTCGCGGTCTTCGCGGTGCCGGCGACCGTCCTTCTGCTCGGGGGATCGCGCGATACCCTCCGCGCGGTCACCTCCCCCGCCGGGATGATCGGATTCCTCGTCGCCTATGCCCTCGTGTGCGTCGCGGCTCCCGTCTTCCTCGCGCGCATCGGCGAGCTCACAATCGGCGCGGCCGTCCTCTCGGGCGTCGCGGGCGCGGCCCTCCTCGCGGTGCTCAGCACCGCCGTCGTGTCGACGTCCGACACGAATCCGGTGGGGCTCGTCGCCGTCCTCGGCATCCTCGGCGTCGTATCGGCCGCCGGGATGGTGCGCCTGCGGCGCGGTGCCGGCGTGATCGAGAGGGTGGGGGTACACGACTGGGCCGTCGCTTCGGACACGATCGGCGGCGACGGCGAGGGTTCGCGATGAGCGCCGACGGGTCCGGCACGTCCTCGTCCCGCTTCGGGGAGAAGGGCCTCGGGCTCGCCCTCGAAGTGCTCGAACAGGTCGCGGGCCACCACGACGGCATCACGGCCGCCGAGATCGCCCGCGCGGTCGGCGCACCGCGCGCGACGGTGTACCGCACCGTCAACGCCCTCGTGCGGGACGGCTACCTGGTGCGCCGACCGGACTTCTCCGGATTCCTCCTCGGCGCACGTGTGCTCGAGCTCGCCGCGATCGTCGACGCCCATCGTCGCCCCGCGCATCGCGACGTGCTCGACGAGGTCCGCAGCGCGACGGGTGAGGCGGTCCATCTGGTCGCCTTCCACCGTTCGGGCCTCGCGATCGTCGACGAGGACCCGGCCCAGCCGCTCTCCGACCGGGCGATGTTCCTCAGCGACCCGACCCGCTCGGCGCCCGGCCACGTGTGGCTCGTCGAACAGCCGAGCCTCCCCGAGCCGGCGGGTGTCGCCGTGGAGCGGTGGCGTGTGACACCGCCCTCGGAGGTCGTGTCGGCGATCCATGCGGCTTACGCCGCGCGCGGGTACGCGGAACAGGTGGGCGGCCTGTCAGCCGGTCGCGGATGCCTCGCCGTGTCGATCACCGACGACGACGGCCACGCGATCGGCGCCCTCACGCTCTCGACCCCCGTCTCCCGGTTCTCGCTCGCCGCCCGTCACCTCGGCGCCCTCCGCGATGCGGCCCGTTCGCTGCGGACGCTGGCGCAGGGGCATCCGGTGTCCTTCTCCTGAACGCGGCGCGTCGTCTCCGCTCAGCGCGGTCCCCCGACGGCGCTCGCTCGGGTCGGCGTCAGCGCCGGCCCGTGCCGAAGATGCCGCGGATCACTCCCCCCAGGATCGTCTGGGTCGCCTTCGAACCCAGGATCTCCTCGAGCGGCGACTTCTCCGCACGCGACGAGCTCGACGAACGAGACGTGCGGCTCTTCCCCGCGGTCTTCTTGAGCAGTCGCTCGTACTCCTGCTGGGCCTTCTTCTCGGCGGCGGCCTGCGCCTTGTCGATCGCGGCTTTCTGCTTCGCGTACTCGGCGTCCGCCTTCGCCTTCGCGAGCGCCGCCTCCTCGGCGGCTTCGGCCTCGGCCGCCGCGTTCATGCGTGCGGTGAGGATCTCGCGCGCCGACTCGCGGTCGATCGCGGTGCCGTACTTCGCGAGCAGCGGCGACGCGTGGATCGCCTTCTCGATCGCGGGGTCCGGCGTCGGCGACATGAGCCCCTGCGGAGCGCGCAGGCGCGTCCACGCGACGGGGGTCGGCGCGCCCTTCTCGCTCATGACGGTGACGATCGCCTCGCCCGTCGCGAGCTCCTGCAGCACGCGCTCGAGGTCGTAGCCCGACTTCGGGTACGTGCCGACGGTCGCGCGCAGCGCCTTCGCGTCGTCGGGCGTGAACGCGCGCAGAGCGTGCTGGATGCGCGATCCGAGCTGCGCGAGCACGTCCGAGGGCACGTCCTTCGGCGTCTGCGTCACGAAGAAGACGCCGACGCCCTTGGAGCGGATGAGCCGCACGGTCTGCGTGATCGCCGCGAGGAAGTTCTTCGACGCGTCCTTGAACAGCAGGTGCGCCTCGTCGAAGAAGAACACGAGCTTCGGCTTGTCGAGGTCGCCCACTTCGGGGAGGATCTCGAACAGCTCGGCGAGCAGGTACATGAGGAAGGTGGAGAACAGCGCGGGCTTGTCCGCGACCCCGGGCACCTCGAGCAGCGAGATGATGCCCCGCCCGTCGGGCGCCGTGCGCAGGAAGTCCTTCACGTCGAACTCCGGCTCGCCGAAGAACACATCGGCGCCCTCGTCCGCGAACGTGATGAGCTCGCGCAGGATCACTCCCGCCGTCGCCGCCGACAGCCCACCGAGGTTCTTGAGCTCCGCCTTGCCCTCGTCGCTCGTGAGGTAGGTGAGCACCGCGCGCAGGTCGGAGAGGTCGACGAGCGCGAGCCCGTTCGCGTCGGCGTAGTGGAACACGAGCCCGAGGCTCGACTCCTGCGTCTCGTTGAGCCCGAGCACCTTGCTCAGCAGCAGCGGGCCGAAGCCCGACACGGTCGCGCGCACCGGAATGCCCTTGCCGATGCCGCCGAGCGCGAAGAACTCGGTGACGGATGCCTCGGGCTTCCAGTCTTGCCCGATCCCGCGCGTGCGGTCGAGGAGCTTCTCGTTCGACTCCCCCGGTGTCGCGACGCCCGAGAGGTCGCCCTTGATGTCGGCCGCGAACACGGGAACGCCCTTGGCCGCGAGCTGCTCCGCGAGCCCCTGAAGCGTACGGGTCTTGCCCGTTCCGGTCGCACCGGCGACGAGGCCATGCCGGTTCATCATGCCGAGCGGGATGCGCACCTGCGCTTGGGGCACCGGGTTGCCGTTGACGAGCGCCCCGACGTCGAGCGTCTCGGCCTCGAACGCGTAGCCGGCGATGATCTTCGCGACCTCGGCAGCGGTGAGCGGCGCGCCCTCGGGCGGTGTCTCGGCGGGAGGGGCGGTCTCGGCGGGAGGGGCCGAATCAGCGGATGCCTCCGCCGCGGGCGCCTTCTCTTCCGCGGGCTGCTCAGCGGGGGTCTCCTCCTGCGCCGGCGCCTCTTCGTCCGGTGCTGCCGGCTCGGCCGCACCGCCTGCCGCGCGCGCCTTCGCGGCCTCCGCCTCGGCCGCGGCCAGCGCCGCCTTCGCCTGCGCGGCCTTGAGCTGCGCCTCGGCGGCTTCGGCCTCTGCGCGGAGCCTCGCGAACTCGGCTTCGGCGGCGGCGACGGCGGGATCGGGCGAGGCAGGCGCGGACATGGGCACAGCCTAGCGACGGGGGCGCGAGCCGGTCATCCTCGCGGATGGCAGGCGAACGGACTACTCGACCGGGATGCGGCGCTGGGCGGCATCCGCTCGCTCTCGCGAGATCTGCGACCAGAATGCGGCCGCGACGACGAGCGCCGCACCCGCGCCGACGAGCGCCCCGCCGATGGTGTCGCTGACCCAGTGCGCGTGGAGGTAGGTGCGGCTGAAGGCCATCATCACGACCCACCCCGCCCCCACGACGACGACCCACAGACGCGGGAAGAGCACGACGGCCACGGCCGCGATCGTCGCCGCGTTCGCGACGTGTCCCGAGGGATACGAGCCGACGTCCGACAGGACGAGGATCTCTTCGGGGCGCACGCGCCCGAACAGGTGCTTGAGCACCTGCACGATCGCGACAGACACGATCTCGGCGGCGAGGAAGTACGCCGCCGACCACGGCCTGCGCAGCAGCACGAGCGCGATCGCGCCGAGGATCGGCACGGCGAGCACGCCGAACCAGCCTCCGCCGAGCCAGTTCATGACACGCGAGAACCCGCCGATCGCGGGAACCCACCACTCGACGAGCAGATCGTTCCACCACACATCGATCGCGAACGGCTCCTCGCCGCGCATGAGGATCACCCAGCCGAGCAGCACGCCGAGCCCGATGAGTGCGACCCCGGCGATCGTGACGGCGATGAGGCGCGACGGCGAGGCATCCGGTCGTGTCGTCGCGCGTTCCATCGCCCCATTCTGCCTCCCGCACCACGACGATCGAGGGCAGGATTGACGCCATGTCCCGTGTTGTGCAAGCCGTCCGGGCCGTGGTCGCGCCGCTCTCGCGCACGCGGGTGTTCCGCCGCTGGATCGGCCCGGCGCTGCTGCCGCCGGTCGAGCGGTTCGTGTCGTGGATCTCGCGTGGCCGCGTTCAGGTGAGCGGACTGCTCGTGCCTTCGCTCGTGCTGCACACGATCGGAGCGCAGTCCGGGCAGCCGCGCGACGCTCCCCTCATGTACACGCCCGACGGAAAGGGGCGCGCGATCGTCGCGGGCACGAACTTCGCCGGACCGAACCATCCGGCGTGGACGAACAACCTGCTCGCACACCCCGACGCCGAGATCTCCGTGCGCGGGCGCCGCTACGCCGCGCGCGCCACGCTTCTCTCCGACGACGAGCGCGAGGCGGCGTGGGCCACCATCGAGCGCCAGTGGCCGGGCTACCGCAACTACGAGCGGTCGTCGGGCCGGAAGGTGCGGCTTTTCCTGCTGCAGCCCGTCAAGCGGATCGAGTCAGACGGATGCCGCTCACGGCGTGAGCTGCTCTACCGTGCGCGGCCGAACGATCGCCCACAGCGCGATCACACCGACGACGGCGCAGCCGACCATGACCGAGGCCATCGTCGTCGCCGTGATGCCCGAGCCGGCGGCGATCGCGCCGACAAGCGGCGAGATGATCCCCGCGACGCCGAAGTTGGTGGCGCCGATGATCGACTGCGCCGTGCCCGCGGCCTTGCCGTGCCGGTCGAGCGCGAGCACCTGCACGCACGGGAACGTGAACCCGCACGCCGTCATGAACACGAACAGCGGCACGATCGTGCCCCACAGCCCGAGGCCGAGCTGATCGGCCAGGATGATCGCGACGGATGCCACGACCAGCGTGGAGGTCGAGACGGCGAGCACCCACTGGGGTCCGAACCGGGCCGCGAGGCGCGCGGCCGTCTGAACGCCTACGACGACGCCGACCGAGTTGACCGCGAAGAGGACGCCGTACTCCTGCGGGCTGAACGCGTACATCTCCTGGAACAGGAACGACGACGCCGACAGGTACGAGAACAGGCCGCTGAAGGTCATGCCGCCGATGATGAGCACGCCGATGAAGACGCGATCGGTGAAGACGCTGCGGTAGCGCTGCCACACGGTCGTGGCGCCGCGCTCGTGACGCCGCGCGGGCGGCAGCGTCTCGGGCACGAACGCGATCGCCGACACGAGCATGACCGCGCCGTAGATCGCGAGCACGACGAAGACGCCGCGCCACGGCATCACCAGCAGCAGCGCCGAGCCGACGAGCGGTGCGAGCACCGGCGCGACCCCCGACACGAGCGCGAGGCGCGACAGCATCACGACGAGGCGACGGCCGCCGAACAGGTCGCGCACGATCGCGGCGGCGACGACGCCGCCCGCCGCGGCGCCCGCGCCCATGAGCACGCGCGCGATGCCGAGCAGCTCGAGCGACGGAGCGAAGGCTGCCGCGACGCTCGCGAGCACGTGGAGCGCGGTCACCGACAGCAGCGGGAGGCGACGGCCCACCTTGTCGCTGAGCGGACCCACGATGAGCTGCCCGAGCCCGAAGCCGATCATCGTGCCGGTGAGCGTGAGCTGGATCGCGGCCGCGGTCGTGTCGAAGTCCGCCTCGAGCACGGGGAACGCCGGCAGGTAGAGGTCGATCGTGAACGGCCCGAGCGCGGTGAGCGCGCCGAGCAGGATGACGTAGAGGAGGCGGCGCCCCGACGACAGCGAGTCGCCCGGGTGGAGCATGATCGGCGCGGTCGCCGGATTGCTGCCGAGCGTGCGGATCGCGCCGGTCGGGCTCGCGCCGCGCGTGCGGATGGAGCCCGTCGTCGTCGGAGGCGCGGGCGGGGCATCCGTCACCGCCGGCTCTTCGGGAGAGGCGGGCGGTGTGCGGGTCGGGATGGAGGCGGTGTCGAGCAAGGGTCTTCGGCAATCGAGACGAGGGCGGCGTGGGGAGGCGAACCGTCGGGGCAGGTGGCGAAAGCCGGATGCGGCGACGGAGGACGACGAACGATGCGAGTGGAGAGAGCGTCTCGAATCGATTCGGGGCCGATCAATGCTATCGGATGCCGCCAGCCGTTCCCTGCCGTCGACCACCCGGATCCTGCCGATTCAGGGCGTACTTCTCCCATTGCCTGGGCTTGTTCCCAGGCGGCGGATGCATCGAGACGAATAGGCTTGGGCCGGCGGGAACGCTCTGCCCGCCGCATCCGTTGTCCGCCGCCCGCCGGGCGCCCGAGCCGAGATCACCGCGAATGACCCCGACATCCCCGCGCTCCACCGACAAGCGCACGAGCGGCAACCCCGCGAAGCAGGCCGAGATCAACCTCACCGTCAAGCAGCAGCGCGAGCAGAAGCGCCAGGAGAAGCTCGCCGAGTATCAGCGACAGCTCGCGCGCCGTCGGCGCGGAAAGGTCGTCGGCTGGACGCTCGGAGTCGTGGGCGTCGCCGCGATCGTCGCCGCGATCATCGCGTCGTTCGTGTTCGCGCCGCCTCCCCCGGCCAGCTACACCGCGGGCGGCGAAGGCATCGAGATCGAAGGCGTCGAGACGTTCACGAACGAGACGAACCACGTCGAGGGAACGGTCGACTACGAGCAGACCCCGCCCGCAGGCGGCCCGCACAACGCGGTGTGGCTCAACTGCGGCATCTACACCGAGCCGCAGCCCGACGAGCACGCCGTGCACTCGCTCGAACACGGCGCCGTGTGGGTGACGTACGACGCCGACGCGCTCAGCGACGACGAGCTCAACGCGCTCAAGCGCAAGCTCCCCTCGAGCTACGTGATCCTCTCGCCCTACGAGGGCCTCGACACGCCGATCGCCCTCAGCGCGTGGAACGCGCAGCTGAAGGTCGACTCCGCGGATGACGAGCGCATCGAGCAGTTCTTCGAGGAGTACTGGCGCAACCAGAACGCGCCCGAGCCGAACGCCGCGTGCACCGGCGCGCTGGACGGCCCGGGCAAGGTCTCGTGACGCGAGGATGACGTCCCAGGAGCGACCCTCCCGCGCTCGGCGGTGGCTGGTCCCGGTGCTCATCGCCGTGGCCGTGGCCGCTCTCGCGTTCGCGGTGGGGCGCTTCTCGACGTTCGGCTCGTCCGGACCGCTCGCGCCGGCGAACGACTCCGCCGAAGCCGGATTCGCGCGGGACATGCAGGTGCACCACGCGCAGGCCGTCGAGATGGCGATGGAGCTCTACCGCAAGACCGAGGACGAAGACCTGCGCGCCCTCTCGTACGACATCGCCACGGGGCAGTCGGCGCAGCGCGGCGAGATGTTCGACTGGCTCGTCCAGTGGGGGCTTCCGCAGGCGGGCGGCCCGCCGATGGCATGGATGAGCGGTACGGGCGACGGCCACGGTCACGGCGGCGCAGCATCGGACGAGCCGATGACGGATGCCGAGATGCGCGAGGCCATGGGCATGGCGAGCGACGAGGAGCTCGCGCGCCTCAGGGCCGCTGAGGGCCTCGACGCGGACTGCCTGTTCACCGAACTCATGATCCGTCACCACGAGGGCGCGATCCCGATGGTCGACGCCGTCCTCGAGCTCGGGTCGGAGCCGCGCGTGCTGGCCGTGGCCGAGAGCATGAAGGTCGCGCAGACCGCCGAGATCGACGCGATGAAGGCGGTGCAGGCGCGACTCGGCTGCACCGGCTGACCTCTACAGTGGTCGCGTGACCGCTCCGAGCCCTCCCCGGCCGCGGCGTCCCGCCGTCGTCACGGCGGCGGTCGTGTTCGTCTACCTGAGCGGCCTTTCGAACGTCGCGATCGGGCTGCTCGTGCTGCTGAGCCGCTACCGCGTGGAGCCCGATGCCGTGCTGACGGTGTCGCTGCTCGGTGCCGGCACGATCCTGTTCGGCCTCCTCTCGCTCGCCCTCGCTTCGGGCCTCAGCCGCGGAAGCCGCCTCGCACGGCTGCTCGTCACCGCGTACCTCACCGTCCAGGCCGCCCTGCAGGTCGTCACGATCTTGACGACGGACCCGTGGGATCTCGTCGCACTCGTCCTCCTCGCCGTCGAGGTGTTCATCGTGGTCGCCCTGTGGACCCCTCCGGGATCGAGGTGGTTCCGCGCGATCGCGGAGGCCGAGGCATCCGTTGTGCCGCCGCCCGCCTGACGGGCGTCACAGGTTCCACCGTCGAGCGATGTACCGCCGATGGAAGAACCGCACGACCTCGATCGCGCCGATCGTGAGCACGGTGACGAGCGCGACGAGGTACGCGGCCGTCTCTCCGGGATCGACGAGCTCGAAGAACCGCGTGAGGAGCGGGATCGTGTAGATCCCGACCAGCCCGATGAACATCGCGCCGATCACGAGGCCCTTGAAGCGCGTGATCGGGCGTGAGAGCACCGTGAGCACCCAGATGCCGACGACGGCGAGGATGATCGTCGACCCCGTGCGCAGTTCGGGCTGGGGAACCCCGAGGGACCGCGCGACGAGGGTGTAGGCCGTCAGGGCGGTCGCGATGATCACGCCCGCGGGGATCGCGAAGCTGAGCGAGCGGCGCAGGAATCCGGGCACATAGCGCTGCCCGTTCGGCATGAGAGCGAGGAAGAACGCGGGAAGGCCGATCGTGAGGCCGTCCGTGATCGAGAGCTGCCGCGGCAGGAACGGGAACTCCAGCACGAGGAGGCCGAACAGAATCGCGAGTCCCGTCGCGTACACCGTCTTCGTGAGGAAGAGCATCGACACGCGCTCGATGTTCGCGATCACCTGACGCCCTTCGGCGACGACGCCGGGCAGGTGGGAGAACCGGTCGTCGAGGAGCACGAGCTGCGCGACGGCCCTCGTCGCCGCCGAGCCCGAGTTCATCGCGATGCCGAGGTCGGCGGTCTTGATCGCGAGCGCGTCGTTGACCCCGTCGCCCGTCATCGCGACCGTATGACCGGCGCGCTGCAGTGCGAGGACCATGCGCTGCTTCTGCTCGGGGTTCACGCGCCCGAAGACCGAATTGCGCTCGAGCACCGCGGTGAGCTCGTCGTCATCGTCGGGGAGCCCTCGCGCGTCGAAGCCGTCCTCCACGTCGACACCGACCCGGCGGGCGATCGCGGCGACGGTCCGCGGGTGGTCGCCGGAGATGATGCGGATGCCGACGCCCTGCGCCGCGAAGTACGCGAGCGTCTGCGCGGCATCCGGCCTCACCGACTCGTGGAACGCCACGATGACCGCCGCCCGCAGTCCGTCGGGCAGGCGCTCGGCGTCGACGTCGGCCGGGGTGAGCGAGCGGTCGGTGTGCGCGAGCACGAGCGTGCGGCGACCTGTCGAGATGAGCTCGCCGTGGAGGCGCGCGAGCGCACCGTCGCCGTCGAGCGCGGCATCGCCGAGCACCATCTCCGGCGCGCCGAGCACCCACGTTCCGGCGTGCGGCGCGAAGCTCACGGCGCTCCACTTGCGCGCCGACGAGAACGGCACGTACGCCGTCGGGTCGAGCTCACGGGTGACCGGATACGGGTCGCGGAGGCATCGCGCCGTCGCGTTCGCGTCGGGCGCCGCGCCGTACCACGCGAGCGCGTCCTCCCAGCCGGGCGGGGCGGCGTCGAGCGGGAGCGCGGTGTCGAAGCGGATGTCGCCCTGGGTGATCGTGCCGGTCTTGTCGAGGCACACGACATCGACGCGCGCGAGACCCTCGACAGCCGGCAGCTCGTTCACGAGCACCTTGCGCCGCGCGAGGCGCGCCGCCCCGACCGCGAACGCGATCGACGTCATGAGCACGAGGCCGAGCGGGATCATCGCCGTGATCGATGCGACCGCGTTGACGACGGCCTGCACCCAGCCGCCCGTGTCCCACGCCTCGATCCAGCCTCCCGCGACCATGATCTGCGCGTTCAGCACGAGGAGTCCGATCGGGCCGAGGCCCCAGCCGACCCACTTCAGCACACGGTCGATGGACGACCGCAGCTCGCTCGCGACGAGCGAGAAACGCTTCACCTCGGCGGCGATGCGGTTGGCGAAGGCATCCGCCCCGACGCGCACCACCTGCGCCTCGCCCTGACCGGCCATCACGTTCGACCCGGACAGCACTTCGTCGCCGGCGTTCTTGTCGATCGCGTCGGACTCCCCTGTCAGCAGCGACTCGTCGACCTGCAGTCCCCGTGAGCGCAGCACGAGCGCATCGGCGGGAATCTGATCGCCCGCGCGGAGCACGAGCACGTCGTCGATCACGACCTCGGACGGCGGCAGCTCGATCTCGACGCCGTCGCGGCGCACGCGCGCCCGCGGCGCGTTGAGCAGCGCGAGGCGATCCAGCGCACGCTTCGCACGGAATTCCTGCGCGCCGCCGATGATCGAGTTCGCGAGCGCGATGAGCCCGAAGAGCGCGTCCTGCCACCGGCCGAGCACGAGCAGCACGGCGAAGCACCCGAGCACGATCCCGTTGAACGACGTGAAGACGTTCGCGCGGATGATCGACCACGCGCTCCGGCTCGTCCGCGTCTCAAACGCGTTGGTCCGCCCTGCCGCCGTGCGCTCGGCGACGTCGGCTCCGCTCAGGCCGACGTCGGGGTCGACGGATGCCGCGGCATCCGTCTCGGAATCGATCAGCTCGCTCATTCGTCCCGCCGCAAGGACCGCGCGGCGCACGCCCCGTGGAGCGTGCGCCGCGCGGTACGGTCCTGACCGATTATCCCTTCGTCGAACCCGCCAGCAGGCCTCGGACGAAGAACCGCTGCAGCGACAGGAACACCACCAGCGGAACCACCAGTGCGATGAACGCACCGGCCGTCAGCAGGTGCCAGTCCTGTCCGCGGCTGCCGGTCATCTCGGCGAGCAGCTTCGTGATCGGGGCCACGTTGCCGTCGGCGAAGATGAGGGCCACGAGCAGGTCGTTCCACACCCACAGGAACTGGAAGATCGCGACCGACGCGATCGCCGGCATCGTGAGCGGCAGGATCAGCCGGAAGAAGATCTGCCCGTGCCCGGCGCCGTCGACGCGGGCCGCCTCGATCACCTCGCGCGGGATCTCCGACACGAAGTTGTGGAGCAGGTAGATCGTCAGCGGCAGGGCGAAGATCGTGTGCGCGATCCACACCTGCGCGTAGCCGAACGAGCCGAACGCCTCCATCACAGGGAACCCGAAGATCGTGCCCTGCGAGAAAAGCTGCAGGAGCGGGATCAGGGCCATCTGGATCGGCACGATCTGCAGCGCGAAGACGAGGATGAACAGCGCGTCCTTGCCGCGGAAGTCCATCCACGCGAACGCGTACGCGGCAAGCAGCGCGATCGAGATCGGGATGACGGTCGCCGGGATCGTGATCGCGAACGAGTTCACGAAGGCGCCCGCCATGTTCAGCTGGCTGTTGCCCGACTGCAGCGCCGTCGCGTAGTTGTCGAGCGTCCAGCCCCAGTTCTCGAAGACCGTCCACCAACCCGTGGTCTGGATGAGCTCACGCGGTCGGAACGACGAGACCAGAAGACCGAAGGTCGGGATCGTCCACAGGATCGCGATGATCAGCGCGGCCGCGGTCGCCCACGGCGACGAGAGCTTGCGCTTGGTCGAACCGAGCTGGATCTTGTCGGCCCTGCGCGCGCCGCGCTTCAGTTCTTTCTGGCCTTCTTCGTCGATCGGGAGATCGACGGGCATCACCGCGCTCATCAGCGCACCTCCCGCTGCTTCTTCAGCTGCACCGCGTTGTAGATGACGATCGGCAGCACGAGGATGAACAGGATCACCGCGAATGCTGCGGACCGCCCGGCCTCGAAGCTGCGGAACTGCGTGTACATCTCATTCGCGAGAACCGACGTGTTGTTCGCTCCCGCGGTCATCGTGCGGACGATGTCGAAGACCTTCAGAGAGGCGATCGAGATCGTCGTCAGGACGACGATGAGAGCGGGCCGGATGCCGGGCACGACCACGTTGATGAACTTCTGCCACGCGTTCGTTCCGTCGAGCTCCGCCGCCTCGAGCTGCTCGGTCGGCACGCCCTTGATGGCGGCGGAGAGGATCACCATCGCGAAACCGGTCTGGATCCAGATCAGCACCACGATGAGGAACAGCGTGTTCCACGGCTCGGCCGCGAGGAAGTTCAGCGGCTGACCGCCGAACCACACGATGATCTGGTTCAGGAAGCCGATCTGGTTCGACCCCGCCGGCCGCACCGCGTACATGAAGCGCCAGATGATCGATGCACCCACGAACGAGATGGCCATCGGCATGAACACGAGGATCTTGTAGTACCGCTCCCCGCGGGACTTGTCGATGAAGTAGGCGTACGCGAGACCCGCGATCGTCGAGACGACCGGCGCCACGAGCACCCACACGATCGTGTTGATGATGATGCGCACGTTCGCCGGCTGCGTGAAGATCCACGCGAAGTTCTCGAAGCCGATGAACTCGGTGCCGCGCGAGTTCATGAACGCCTGGACCGTCGTCTGGATCGTCGGAACGATGAGGCCGACGGCCAGGAGGGCGATCGCGGGCGTCAGGAAGCCCACGAGCTGGAAGAGCGAGCCCGCGCCGTCGCGGGCCCTCTTGTCCAGGAAGAAGAACAGGAGGCCGAGCACGGCCGCTGCGATCATCGCCTCGATCCACGACTGGAGCAGGAAGAGCACCAGCACGGGACCGACCACGCACGCGATGAGACGGATGATCGTGTACATCCGTCCCGGTCGGGGCGCGATCTCGATGAAGAAGAGGATCAGCCCCACCACGGCGAGGAAGATCCCGACGATGACGATGATCTCCAGCCACGGGTTGAGCGTGCTCAACCATCGGAAGAAATCGGACATGGCTACCTTTCGAGTGCGTCGTCGGACCCGGGGACGTCCATTGCGTTCACGGTAGGGAACGGGGCCGCCCTTTGGGAAGGGCGGCCCCGTTCAGGAAGGTCAGCTCGACGGCCAGCCTGCCTCGATCTGCTCGAGGACAGTCTCGGTCGGCGTGCCGTTGACCCAGTCGCGCATGCCCTGCCAGAACGTTCCGGCGCCCACGGCGGACGGCATCAGGTCGGATGCGTCGAACCGGAAGGTCGTGGTGTCGTCCTGCAGGATGCCGATGGCCTCCTTGAGGATGTTGCTGGAGGCGTTCTCGGGGTCGAGACCCTTGTTGGCGCTGATGACGCCGCCCAGGCTCACGCGGCTGTTCGCCCACTCGGGGCTCGAGAGGTACTCGAGCACCTTCACGGTCGACTCGGAGTCGTCGAACGCGCCGACGATCTCGCCACCGCCCGTCACGACCGCGCCCTCCGCGGCCTCGCCGCCGAAGCCCGGGGTGATGAACGCCCAGATGTCACCGTCCTCGGCGACGGTGCCGCCGGCGTCGGTGATGAACCCGTCGTAGAACGACGCCTGGTGGTGCAGCGTGCACTCACCCGACACGAGCGCCGCGGCCGGGTCGCCGAACGGCGTGGTCACGATCGTGTCGACGCCGCCGAAGCCCGCGTTCACGTAGTCCGGGTTGAGCAGGATCTTGCCCACCTCGTCGAACGCCGACTTGATGGCCGGGTCGGTGAACGGGATCTCGTTCGCGACCCACTCGTCGTAGACCTCGGTGCCGGACTGGCGCAGGACGACGTCCTCGATCCAGTCCGTGCCCGGCCAGCCGGTCGCGGCATCCGAACCGAAGCCGACGCACCACGGCGGGCCGCCGATGTCGGCCTGGATCTGCGCGGTCAGGTCGAGCAGCTCGTCCCACGAGTTCGGGATCTCCCAGCCGTGCTCTTCGAACGTGGCCGGCGAGTACCAGATCCAGCCCTTGACGCTCGCCATGAGCGGCGCGCCGTAGAGCGTGCCGTCGACGGTGCCGTAGTTGGCCCAGTCCTCGGTCCAGTACTCGGCGACGTTGTCCTGCACGCTCTGCGGAGCGGGCTTCAGGAAGTCGCGCCGAGCCATGTCGGCGAGCAGACCCGGCTGCGGGAAGATCGCGATGTCGGGGGCGTTGCCGCCCTGCGCGCGAACAGCGATCTGGGCCTCGAACTCCTTCGACGACTCGTACTGGATGTCGATGCCGTTCTCTTCCTCCCACTCGGCCCACGACTCCTCGAGGAGCTCGGCCTCCGTGTCCGCGATCGTGCCGTAGATGGTCACGACGTTGTCGCCGCCGCCACCCTCGTCTCCGCCGCCGCCGCCCGAACCCGGGCCGCCGGAACAACCGGCGAGGGCGATACCCGCGGCGCCCACCGCGGCCACTGAGATGAGGAGCCTCCCTCGTCTCTGTGTCTTCATTGGTCCTCCTCGTTGAGATGTGCGGGATGTCGATGACCCGCCAGAACCGGCGCAAGGAACTTCGGGAACCGATTCCAGAATCACGCTAGGGGATGCGGTGCGTCCGCACAATCGAATGGGATCACAAGTCGATAAATACAGTGACTTTCCCTGGTGCGTGGCGGGTTTCCACGGCAGGATGGGAATGGAACCGGTTCCCGAAAATGCGGCGAACCGGCGCCCTGGTGCGCGACGGCGCGTGAAACCGAGGGAGGTGTCCGGGTGGGCGGCATCGCCGACGTCGCACGCCTCGCAGGCGTGTCGAAGTCGACGGCCAGTCGTGCCCTCACCGGCTCGGGGTATGTCTCCGAGCGCACGCGCAAGCGCGTGCTGGACGCCGCGGCATCGCTCGGCTATGTCCCGTCGACGAGCGCAGTCAGCCTCGCGACCGGCCGGACCCAGACCGTCGGCGTCGTCATGCCGTACGTCAACCGGTGGTTCTTCGCCGAAGTCCTCGAGGGCATCCAGCACGCCCTCCTCGAGCGCGGGCTGGATCTCGCGCTGTACGACGCCAAGCCCGGCACGCCGGGCCGTCGCCGCATCTTCGAGCACTTCCTCGCGCGCAAGCGGTTCGACGGGCTGATCGCCGTCGGCCTCGAGCCCGAGGACGAAGAGCTCGAGCGCATGCTCGCCCTCGAGCGGCCGGTCGTGAGCGTCGTGGCGGCCACCACCGCGACGAGCGTCGTTTCGATCGACGACGGTCACGCGGCGCGGCGGGCGACCGAGCACCTCATCGATCTCGGCCATCGCGACATCGTGTTCCTCGGCGGCGGTGCGACGGCGCATTGGGCGCATGTGGACCGTCGGCGCATGTCGGGCTATGTGGAGACGATGACGGATGCCGGGCTCTCCGAGCACGTCCGCCATGTGCGTTCCGACGTGACGTGCCCCGGCGGCTACGCGGCGGCGGTCGATCTGCTGGGCGACGCGCGCCGACGGCCGACCGCGATCGTGGGTGTGTGCGACGAGGTCGCGATCGGGGCGATCATCGCGGCGCGGCGGCTCGGCATCCGTGTCCCCAGCGAGTTGAGCGTCGTGGGAATCGACGACCACGAGTACGCCGAGATGTTCTCGCTCACGACGCTGCGGCAGGTTCCGCGTGAGCAGGGAGCGGCCGCGGTCGCTCTCCTGGAGCGTCACCTCGCCGATCCCGGGCTGCCGCCGACGGAGGTGCGCCTGAAGCCGACCCTGGTCATGCGCACCTCGACCGCGCACCCCGACGCGCTCCAGTCGGCGATGGCGGTCGACATGCGCGCGACGCCGCGCTAGCGCGGCCGGCACGCGCGTCGCTCCCGGACATGACGAAGGCCCCCGGGCGAACCCGGGGGCCTTCGTGACGCGTGAGCCGCTGAATTACTTCAGGGTGACCGTCGCGCCGGCCTCCTCGAGGGCGGCCTTCGCCTTGTCGGCGGTCTCCTTGTTCGCGCCCTCGAGCACGGCCTTCGGAGCACCGTCGACGACGGCCTTCGCCTCACCGAGGCCGAGCGAGGTGAGCTCGCGGACGACCTTGATGACCTGGATCTTCTTGTCGCCGGCGGCCTCGAGGATGACGTCGAACGAGTCCTTCTCCTCCTCGGCGGCGGCCTCGCCGGAACCACCGGCGGGGGCGCCGGCAGCGGCGACCGCGACGGGCGCGGCGGCGGTGACGTCGAAGGTCTCCTCGAACGCCTTGACGAACTCCGAGAGCTCGATGAGCGTGAGCTCCTTGAACGCGTCGAGCAGCTCCTCGGTGCTGAGCTTAGCCATGATGTTTCTCCTTGATTGGGGTATTCACGCCGGGGCCCGATGTCAGGCCGCGGACTCCTGCTTCGCGCGCAGCGCGTCGACCGTGCGAACGGCCTTCGACGGAAGCGCATTGAAGACGTATGCCGCCTTGGTCAGCGAGGCCTTCATCGCACCGGCGAGCTTCGCCAGCAGGACTTCACGGCTCTCGAGGTCGGCGAGTTTGTTGACCTCGTCCGCGGTCAGGGGGTTCCCGTCGAAGAAACCGCCCTTGATCACGAGAAGAGGGTGTGCCTTGGCGAAGGCGCGCAGACCCTTCGCGACGGAGACCGGGTCACCGTGCACGAACGCGATGGCCGACGGACCCTTGAGGTCGTCGTCCAGCGACGTGATCCCCGCGTTGTTCGCGGCGATCTTGGTCAGCGTGTTCTTCACCACGGCGTACTCCGCGTCCTGACGGATGCTGTTGCGGAGCTCCTTGAGCTCCTTCACCGTCAGACCGCGGTACTCGGTCAGCAGAACGGCGGTCGAGTTCTCGAAGTGCTTCGTGAGCTCGGCGACCGATGCTTCCTTCTGCGCCATGGCCACTCCTTGTGTGTACGAGACGCTCCGCGGTGGCGGGGCGCCGAGCCGGAGGCATCCGGTCATCTGATCTCGCCCACAATGGAAAAAGCTCCGGCGCAAGCGCACGGAGCTTCGGCCTGGAATACCCAGGAGTTCGTTCGTGTCACCTGCGCAGGCCCCTGCATCGCAGAGCTTCGATCGTCATGCGCTCGCGCGCACGTCGATGACCGGCGGTCTTCGGCTCCACCAGTCTACGTGACCCCGCGCCGTCCCCCAAATCGCCCCCGCCTCCTCCCCCGCCTCCTCCCTCGCCCCCCTCGCCCCTCCTCTTCGCCGAGTGCACGACTTGTCGTCGAATGCACGCCTTACCTACCTCCGGAAGTCGTGCACTCGGCACGAAGTCGTGCATTCGGCGAACGGTCAGTGCGGCGGCCGGATGCCGAACGCCGCCAGGCGCGCGGCGAGGCGTGCGGGCGTGTGGATGTGCTCGTCCTCCCAGCGCACGAGGCGACGCCCGCTCGTGCCACGGATCCAGTCCTCGCGCTGCTTCTCCTCGAAGAGGACCTGCTCGAGAGCGACGCCGCGGCGCACGGATTCGTCGAGGTACTTGCTGCGGCCGTCGAACTCGCCGAACGCGCCGACGTCGTCGAGCCCGAAGTCGACGTAATAGAAGCCGCCGTGAGGAGCCGGTACAGCGACCTGAACCGACGGCGCAGCGAACCCGAGGCGGATGAGCTGCAGTCGGCTCACCGATTCACCCGGCGACTCGGAGCGACCGTCGGTCAACGGCGCGAGGCGTCGGGCTTGACGGATGCCTCTCGCGCCGGTCGCTTCGTCCAGCACCGCCGCGAGGTCCCGCCGCCACCGCTCGGCGCGCTCGGCGTTCCACTCTCGGCCGTTCGACGCGATCTGGCGCTCAGCAGCATCGGCAGCGGTGAAAGCCGCCTCCGGCGGAACCGTCCGGAGCAGGTCGAACACCGTCCGTTGCAGCGAGGTGACGCGGATGCCGTCGCGCACCGCGACGTCGCCGGGCCGCAGCGGGGCGACATGGCGCAGGACGTCCGGCCCGCTCGAGATCCGGCGAGGGGAGGTCGTCGTCATGTGCACCCGGGACGGGCGGTGCCGGTAGAGCGGAAGCTGCCACAGCACAGCGGCTGACTCGTGCGACATCACCGCCGACCCGCGCGCGTCGCGCGCGACGGCGATCACGTGTGCCAAGTGGCGGCCCTCGGGCCACAGCTCTGCCCAGTCGTCGGCATCCATGTACCAGCCGCGGCGGATGAGGCGCAGACGCTCCGCGCGGACCGCGCCGTCGATATCGCGCTCTGTCCACCCGTGTGCGACGAGGTCGCTCCGGGATCGGATGAGCGGCGTCAGTTCATCGGCCGTGACGGTTCGGGGCACGCTCGACTGTCCAGCATCCGCCTCCTCTTGGCGCGATCGGCTTCGGGGTACTGGGGAATCTCGGTGGACATGGGCGCCTGGGGAGGATCCACCCACCGCTCGACGCCGACCCCGCACCCCCTCACCGAATGCACGACATCACATCGAATGCACGAGCGCGCCACGTCGAGATGTCGTGCATTCGACGGGAAGTCGTGCACTCCGCGCAGGGCGAGCCCCAGCAAGGGCACCGGCCCGCGGGTCGCACCCGGCAGACGTCCGTCGCCCGGGCTAACCTCGAACGCGTGACCCCCGAACTCGCCGCCCGCATCGTCGCGGACTCCCGCGATCGGGTGGCTTGGGTACGTGCGCGATCGCGCGGCATCACGGCGACGGATGTCGCGGCGCTCACGTCCGAGCGCGCGATCGCCCGCGCGGCCGACGCCAAGCTCGGTCTTTCGGGCACGGGGTTCTCGGGCAACGCGTACACGGCGCACGGGCGGCAGCGCGAACCCGAGATCGCGCGGTGGCTCGCCGCGACGCACGGCATCCTGCCGTCGACGGCTCTCTTCCACGCGGTCGTCGAGAAGCGGCACCTCGCGACGCCCGACGGGCTGGCGGTCGACTCCGCGGGGCGCATCACGCTCGCCGAGATCAAGACGACCAACAAGCCGTGGCGCAGCATCCCGCGCTCGTACCTGCGTCAGGTGTGGTGGCAGCAGCACGTGCTCGGCGCCGAGCGCACGCTCGTGGCGTGGGAGCAGCACGACGGCTTCGTGCCCGTCGACGACGAGCCGCGGTGCCAGTGGGTCGACCGTGACGACGCCGAGATCGCGAAGCTCGTGCGCCTCGCGACGGCGCTCATCGACGAGCTGCACCGCCGGCACGTGGCCGCGGCGGCGCGGAGGGAAGAGCGGATGCCGCAGCCTCCTGTGGCTCCGCGCGAGCCGTTCCGCGCACTCGCCCTCGCCGACTGACCGTCGCCGGCCAGTCGCTGTCACCGCAGCGTCGTGACGACGCGCTCTTGCGCGTTCCACACGCGCAGCCCCGTCGCCTCCCCCACGACGTGCCGGTGGGAGATCAGGCGCAGCGCCGTCGCGAGCCGCGTCGCGGTGAGCCCGCGCGCGAGCGTCACGTGCGGCGTCCATCGATCGGGCAGCGTGTTGGAGTGGCGCGGCTCGGTCGGTCCGGCGAGCTCCGCGACGACGCGGTGCACCTCGAGGAGCGCACGGTTGACGACGATGTGCCTCGTGAGGATGAAGCGGTCCCGGTGCCCGAGCAGCAGCACTCCGCCGAGCTCGATGCGCACCGGCAGGAGGTCCGCGGCGCCCGCGAACGCCGACGGGTCGAGGTGCTCCCGTACGGCGAGCGTGACGTGCGGTCGGTTGCTCGGCGCCGGGTTGCGGCCGGCGCTCGGCAGGTCGGCCGCGAGCAGACGGTCCCAGTCCTCGCGCACCGTGCTCTCGGTCTCGGGATCGAGCACGAGTTCCACGCTGAACACGCGCCCATCCTCTCGCCGCAGCAGCGACCGCGCATCCCCGGCCACCGAACACCACCCCTATTGCGACGCCACACGCAGAGGTAAAGGCTGGTTCCGAGGCGCACCGGCGCGCCCCGAATCGGCGATGCGGCCGACCCTCGGAAGACCTCGGCCGCGAGGAAGGACGAGGATGTCTGCGAACAGAGCTGTGGCCTACAAGGGGCCCGGAGTCGTCGAAGTCATCGACACGGACTACCCCGAGTTCGAGCTCAAGGACGGTCCGGGGGTCAATCCCGCGAACGTCGGCCGGAAGGTCATGCACGGCGCGATCCTGCGCACCGTCGCAACGAACATCTGCGGGTCGGACCAGCACATGGTGCGCGGCCGCACGACGGCCCCGGTCGGACTCGTGCTCGGCCATGAGATCACCGGCGAGGTCGTCGAGACGGGCCCCGACGTGGAGTTCATCGAAGTGGGCGACATCGTGTCGGTGCCGTTCAACATCGCGTGCGGCCGCTGTCGCAACTGCAAGGAGGGCAAGACCGGCATCTGCCTGAACGTGAACCCCGACCGACCGGGCAGCGCGTACGGCTACGTCGACATGGGCGGCTGGGTCGGCGGCCAAGCGGAGTACGTGCTCGTGCCCTACGCCGACTGGAACCTCCTGAAGTTCCCCGATCGCGACCAGGCGCTCGAGAAGATCCTCGACCTCGCGATGCTGTCGGACATCTTCCCGACCGGCTTCCACGGCGCCTACACCGCGGGAGTCAAGCCAGGGTCGACCGTCTACATCGCGGGTGCCGGCCCTGTCGGGCTCGCTGCCGCCGTCGGCGCGCAGCTGCTCGGCGCGGCGGTCGTGATCGTGGGCGATCTCAACCCGGACCGCCTGGCTCAGGCGCGGTCGTTCGGCGCCGAGACCGTCGACGTCTCGAGAGGTGACCCGAAGGACCAGATCGAGCAGATCCTGGGCGTGCCGGAGGTCGATTGCGCGGTCGACGCCGTCGGGTTCGAGGCGCGCGGCCACGGCGCGGATGCGAGCCACGAAGCGCCCGCGACCGTGCTCAACTCCCTCATGGACCTCACCGCGGCAGGCGGCGCCCTCGGCATCCCCGGCCTGTACGTGACGGGCGATCCGGGCGGCGTCGACGAGGCGGCCAAGGTCGGCTCCCTGTCGCTGCGATTGGGTCTGGGGTGGGCGAAGTCGCTGTCGTTCACGACGGGCCAGTGCCCGGTCATGCGCTACAACCGGCAGCTCATGATGGCGATCCTCCACGACCGCGTGCAGATCGCGAAGGCCGTCAACGCGACTCCCATCCCGCTCGAGGACGCCCCGCAGGGTTACGCCGACTTCGACAAGGGCGCCGCCCGCAAGTACGTGCTCGACCCCAACGGATACATCAAGTCCTGAGCCACGCGACACCCACCCGACACCCACGAAAGGAACACCCATGTCCATCACCCTCGAAGACGCCCGGCGTGTGATCGCCGCGGCCGAGAAGCGCGCCGACGAGATCGGCCAGCCCATGAACATCGCCGTCGTCGACGCCGGCGGAAACCTCGTGTCGCACGTACGCCAGGACGGCGCCTGGATCGGCAGCATCGAGATCTCGATCAGCAAGGCGTGGACCTCGCGCGCGTTCGACATCTCGACGAAGGACCTCGGCGACAACTCGCAGCCGACGCAGCAGTTCTTCGGCATCCACACCACCAACGCGCACGGGCGCGGCGTCGCGATCTTCGCGGGCGGTGTGCCCCTCACCCGCGACGGCAAGGTCGTGGGCGCGGTCGGTGTGAGCGGTGGCTCGGGCGAGCAGGACCAGACGGTCGCAGAGGCGGGGGTCGCAGCGCTCTAGAAGGACGAGAGGACGGATGCGGCGACCCGCGCAGGTCGTCGCACCGGACCATCGCGCGCGAGACGGGAATAGTTGACGCAGATCAACCATTTACCCTATAGTTGACTTTCGTCAACGATCTTGGCCGTGCCGTTCGGCGCGGCATCCGTTCCCTTCCGCTTCGAAAAGAGCTTCATGTCGAACCCCTCCCCTGACGCAGCGTCGGGCAGCTCCAAGCCCGCAATGACCCATCGGCAGGTGCTCGAGGCCCTGTCCGGTCTGATCCTCGGCATGTTCGTGTCGATGCTCGCCTCGACGGTCGTCTCGACGTCGCTGCCGGTCATCATCCACGACCTCGACGGCGACCAGGCCGCGTTCACCTGGGTGATCACCGCGACCCTGCTCACGACGGCGATCTCGACGCCGATCTGGGGAAAGCTGGCCGACCTCACCAACCGCAAGGTGCTCTACCAGCTGTCGATCGTGATCTTCGTGCTCGCGACCGCCGCCGCCGGCTTCTCGCAGGATCCCGGCATGCTCATCGCCTTCCGCGCGGTGCAGGGCATCGGCGCGGGCGGTCTCGCGGCGCTCAGCCAGGTGCTCATGGCCGACATCATCAGCCCGCGCGAGCGCGGCCGGTACATGGGCCTGTTCGGCGCCGTCATGGCTCTGGCGACCGTGGGCGGTCCGCTCCTGGGCGGGCTCATCACCGACGCGTGGGGCTGGCGCTGGAACTTCTTCGTCGCGCTCCCCGTCGCGGTCGCGGCCCTCATCATCGTGCAGAAGACGCTCCACATCTCGCCGATCGCCCGACGCAAGGTGTCGATCGACTACCTCGGCATCGTGCTGCTGTCGATCGCCGCGGGTCTCCTGCTCATCTGGATCTCGCTCGCCGGCGACTCGTTCGAGTGGTGGAGCACCGAGACGATCCTCATGGTCGGCGGCGCGATCGTCGCGACGGCGCTGTTCATCATCGTCGAGCTGCGCTCGAAGGAGCCTCTCGTTCCGCTCTCGCTCTTCCGGAACCGCACGTTCACGCTCTCGGTGATCGCATCGATCGCGACGGGCATCGCGATGTTCGGCGCATCCGTGTTCCTCAGCCAGTACATGCAGCTCGCACGCGGCGCGTCGCCGACCGAGGCGGGCCTCATGACGATCCCGATGATCGCGGGCCTGCTCGTGGCCTCCATGGGCGTCGGCGCGCTCATCACGCGGTACGGCCACTGGAAGCCGTATCTCATCGTCGGGGCGCTCTCGCTGATCGCGGGCTCGTACCTGCTGTCGACGATCCACTACGACACGAACTTCGTGCTCGTCTCGGTGTACATGTTCCTGCTCGGCGCCGGCGTCGGCATGACGATGCAGAACCTCGTGCTGGTCGTGCAGAACACCGCCAAGCCGACCGAGATCGGCGTCGCGAGCTCGGGCGTCGCGTTCTTCCGCAGCCTCGGCGGCACGGTGGGCGTGTCGATCATGGGGGCCGCGCTGGCATCCGCCGTCACCGGCCTGTTCACCGACCGCAAGGACGCCCTCGCCACGGCGATCATGTCGCTCGGCGACAAGGCGCAGCACTGGATGGAGGTGCTGCAGTCGGGCACCCTGCCCCGCGTGTCCGAGATGCCCGAGGTGCTGCGCGTCGTGGTCGAGGACATCTACGCCCAGGGCATCGCCCAGTCGTTCCTCATCGCGGTGCCGTTCGCGGTGATCTCCCTCATCGCGATCGTGTTCCTGCCCAACAAGCCGCTGACCCGCATGACCACGAGCCAGCGACTCGAAGCCGGCGAGGCGGATCTCGCGACCGTGTCGGTGCCGCAGGGCATGCAGACGCTGGTCGAGACGTCCGATGACGAGACGGATGCCGCGGCATCCGCCACCCGCTCGGCGAAGCCGGAGGACGAGTCGCGATGACCGCGCGCGACACCGACCCCGAGGACCGCGCTGTGGCCGTGCGCGTCCTCGAGGCGGAGCTCAGCGATCTCGTGAACCGGTTTCGCCGCCAGGTCCGCGACGCGGCCGAGCGCATCGAACCGGGGATGCATCCCGGGGCGTACAAGGTGTTCGTGCGCATCGCGCGCGACGAGCCGATCACCGTGTCGGCGCTCTCCGAGGCGCTCACGCTCGACAAGGGGCTCACGAGTCGCACAGTTGCGTGGCTCGAGAAGGTCGGCCTCGTCGAGCGCGCCTCTGATCCGAACGACCGCCGTTCGTCGCTGCTTTCGCTCACCGACGAAGGCCGTCGCCGCCTCGAGCACGCGCGCAGCCCCGAGCGGAGCGATCTCGCGGAGGCGCTGCAGGCGTGGAGCACCGATGACGTGCGCCGCTTCGCGGTGCTGCTGCACGCGTTCGGCCTGGCCGAGAAGCCGGGCGACTTCGACGAGCTCGAGTCGACGCGACGCCTGCTCGAGAAGTGACGCGAGAGAATTCAGTGACTGGTGTTTCTCGACGCGGTAGCACCCGTGTAACACGCCCGAGACATACGAGGAGTTGACTGGGCGGAGCGGGAACGACCTTGTGCCGCACTCTCAACGGAAGGAGCGACCGATGAGATTCCGGCCATTGCGAACCGCCTCGGTCCCGGATGCCCCTCCCCTGCCGGTCCCCGACCCGCCCGAGGACATGCGCGCGGTGGTGTACGACGCCCCCGGTCCGGCCGACGCGCTGCGCACGGCATCCGCCCCCGTTCCCACTCCCGTCCTCAGCGAGCTCCTCGTGCGCGTCGTCGCGGCGGGCGTGAACCCCATCGACGCGAAGACGCGCGCGGGCAAGGGCGCCACGTCGGCGATCGAGGCCTATCCCGCGATCCTCGGTTACGACTTCAGCGGCGTCGTCGTGAAGTCGCCGTACGAGTCGCACCCGCTGCAGCCGGGGATGGAAGTGTTCGGCATGGCGGCGTTCCCCCGCACGACCGGCACCTACGCGGAGTACACCGTCGTTCCGACCCTGTCGGTCGCCCGCAAGCCGCCGTCGCTGTCGCACGTCGAGGCGGCGGGCGTGCCGCTCGCGGCGCTGACCGCGTGGGGACTCATCGTCGAGACGGCGCACGCCCACGAGGGGCAGCGCATCCTCATCCACGCCGGGAGCGGGGGCGTCGGGCACTTCGCGGTGCAGTTCGCGGCGTACTTCGGCGCGCACGTGACGGCGACCGGCTCCGGGCGCAACGCCTCGTGGCTGCGTGAGCTCGGGGCATCCGTCGTCATCGACTACACCACCACGCGCTTCGAAGAGGTCGTGGGAGACGTCGACGTCGTGATCGACCTCGTCGGCAACGTGCACGACAGCACCGGCACGCGCTCACTCGGGGTGCTTCGTCCGGGCGGCCTGTACGTCATGGTGCCGACCGGCGCATGGCCGGGCTACGCGGAAGCCGCCGCCGAGGCGGGCGTGCGCGCGACGTCGTACAAAGTCGTCCCCGACGGGGTTGCACTCGCCACGATCGCGCGTCTGCTCGAGTCGGGCGCGGTGCAGGTCTATGTCGACCGCGTGTTCGATCTCGCGGATGCCGCGGACGCCCACACCGAGCTGGAGCGCGGTCACACGCGGGGCAAGGTCGTGCTGCGCATCAGCGACGACTGAGCCTCCGCCGCATCTGAGGTGTTCGGGGCGGATCAGTGCGATGGACCAGGCCCCAGCACACGCCTCCCCTCCGCCACGATTTCGTCCGCGACCGCGTCGAGCAGGGGCGAGCGCAGGTTCCACTGCTGCCAGTGCAGGGCGACGTCGATCGGCGGGCCGCCGAGCGGAGCGAGCGCGCCCGACTCGAGCGCCTCGGCCGACTGGAACCGCGGCAGCAGTCCCCACCCGAGTCCGAGCTTGATCGCGGTGGCGAAGTCGTTCGACGCCGGCACGTAGTGGCGGGGCGGAGCGGAGGAGTCGACGCCCCGTGCCGTGAGCCATCGCGACTGGAGGTCGTCGCGGCGATCGAACTCGACTACGGGCGCGACCGCGAGCGCGGCGGCGTCGGCGCCGGCGGGCAGCCACCGCGCGAGATACTCCGGAGTCGCGACCGCCTCGTACCGCATGGTGCCGAGGGTGCTGACGCGGCATCCGGCCACCGGTGTCGCGCGCGAGGTCACCGCACCCATCACGGTTCCCGACTCGAGCAGCCCGGTCGTGAAGTCCTGGTCGTCGCGATGCAGCTCGAACACGACGGGCAGCCGCTCGCTCAACCGGGCGAGCGGGGGCAGGAACCAGGTCGCGAGCGAGTCGGCGTTGACCGCGAGCGGCACCGACACGAGTGCGCCCGAGCCCTCGTCACCCACGCCCAGTTCGGCGAGGACGTCGTGCTCCAGCAGCGCGAGCTGTCGTGCGAGCCGCACGACGGCGGCCCCGGCATCCGTCGCCCTCACCGGCTTCGATCGCACGAGGACGGTGCGACCGAGCTGCTCCTCGAGGGACTTGATGCGCTGGCTCACCGCGGACGGCGTGATGTACAGGCGACGCGCGGCCGCATCGAGCGTGCCCTCATCCACGACGGCGGCGACGGTCTCCGCGAGTTCGAGCGGGATCCTCACGTAAGACATGCTAATGGTCCTGAAGAATCCTGAGCTGTTCTTCGGTACACGCCGCGCCCTAGCGTCGTACGCGTGATCCCTTCCGCCCTCGCGGGATTCGGCCTCGGCCTCTCGCTCATCGTCGCCATCGGCGCGCAGAACCTCTTCGTGCTGCGCCAGGGACTCCGCCGCGAGCACGTGCTCGTCGTCGCGGCGATCTGCGCGGCATCCGACGCCGTCCTCATCGCCCTCGGAGTCTCGGGTGTCGGTCTCGTGCTGCTCGCGGTGCCGTGGGTGGTCGACGTCGTCCGCTGGGCGGGCGCCCTCTTCCTCACCGGGTACGGGATCCTCGCGCTTCGGCGAGCGCTCAAGCCGAGCGGTCAGGTGCTCGACGCGCGGGCCGAGACGGATGCCCCCGCCGAGCCGGCCGCGCCCGGCTCATCCGGCACCGCCACCGCCACGAAGCCCCGCACGCGCCTCGTCACCGTCGTGCTCACTTGCCTCGCGCTCACGTGGCTCAACCCGCACGTGTATCTCGACACCGTGTTCCTTCTCGGCTCCGTCGCCAACACGCACGGCGACGGACGCTGGGTCTTCGCCGTCGGGGCGATGGCCGCGAGCGTGCTGTGGTTCTTCGGCCTCGCGCTCGGCGCGCGCTTCCTCAGCCGGTGGCTCTCGACGCCGCGCGCGTGGCGAATCCTCGACGGCGTGATCGCGGTGGTGATGTTCGCGATCGCGATCAGCCTCGTGCTGCCTGCCTGAGCGACGGATCCTCGATCTCGGCCCGCCGTGCCTCGACGATCGCGCGGATCGTGTCGTCGGGCAGCGGATCCTCGGGCTGGAAGCGGATCGTGCCCTTGTCGTGCTCGATCCCCTCGAGAGCCGGCGCGATGCGCTCCGGCACGAGACCGCTGAAGGGATAGACGCCGATGTGCTTCTTCGTGCGCATGACGGAGATGAGCGCCTTGCCGCGATACAAGAGCGCCGGCATGCCGTAGCTCGTACCCTGCTCGACGTCGGGGATCGTCTCGCGCACGACGTCGAAGACGTGCGCGATGACCTCGCGGTCGGCGGGGTCCAAGGACGCGAGGTAATCGTCGACGGTGCCCATGCGGGCATCCTGCCACCCCGTGGACCTCGTGCGCAGGGGCCGCGTCACGGCACCATGGAGGAATGAAGCGCGTGCACGTGGTCGTCCGGGGCGAGGTCCAGGGCGTCGGCTATCGCTACACGATGCGCATGGTCGCGCGCGACGCCGGCGTGAGCGGGTGGGTGCGCAACAGGCGCGACGGGAGCGTGGAGGCCGAGATCGAGGGCACGCCCGAGCAGGTCGACGAAGTGGTCGCGTGGATGGCCGAAGGGCCGCCCGGCTCCCACGTGCGCGAAGCGAGCGTGACGGATGCCGCACCCACCGGCTCGCGCGGGTTCGACGTGCTCCCGACCGAGTGACCCGCCCTGCGGTCAGTCCGGGAGTCCCGCGAGCAGCTCGGCGAACACCTCGGCCGCCGTCTGCCGCCGCGCGAGCGGGGCGGACTGCCCCGCCCACAGCGACACGAGGTCGCCGATGTCGCGACGCCCCGCCTCCGCTCGGAACTGCCCGCTGATCCAGTTCTGCGCGGGGAACGGGAGAACCTCCGCTTCGCCCAGCATCCGCATCGCCCGATTCGGGATGCCGCGCGCGAGCCGCCCGCTCATCGCGCGCGTGAGCACGGTCGTCGTGTCGGTCGCCTCTGCGATCGCCTTCCGGTGCGACGGCGGTGCCGCGGACTCCTGGGTGCGAAGGAACGCCGTGCCGACCTGTACGCCCGACGCGCCGAGCGCGAGGGCAGCCGCGACGCCCCTCCGGTCGGCGACGCCGCCCGCCGCGATGACGGGCCGGCGCACGGCGTCGACCACCTGCGGCACGAGAGCGAACGTGCCGACGAGCGACTCCTCCGCCGGGGCGAGGAACGACACGCGGTGCCCCGCCGCCTCGGCGCCTGTCGCGACGATTGCGTCCACGCCCGCTTCGTCGAGCGCGACCGCCTCGGCGACGGTGGTGGCGGTGCCGATGAGACGGATGCCGCGCTCCCGCGCCCCCTCGACGAGCTCGCCGCTCGGCACGCCGTAGACGACGCTCAGCACCGCCGGCGCCGCATCGAGCACCGCGTCGAGCTGCGCCGAGAGGTCGGGGAGGAATGCCGCCGGCGGTGTCGGCAGCGGCAGGCCGAGCTCCTCGAACAGCGGCGCGAGGTCGGCGATGCGCGGGCCGAGGTCTACTTCTGCGGGCGTGACCTCGTCGCCCGTCGAGAGCCACACGTTCACCGCGAACGGCTTGGCCGTGCGCTCACGCAGTGCCGCGATCGTGTCGCGGATCCGCTCGGGCGAATAGCCGTACAGCCCGTACGAGCCGAGTCCGCCGAGCTCGCTCACCGCCGCCGTGAGCGCGATCGACGAGAGCCCGCCGAACGGCCCGAGGACGATCGGGGCGTCGATTCCGAGGGTGTCGCGAAGGTCCGTCACGATTCGACGGTAGTGCGGATGCGGCATCCGCCGGTTCTTCGTTACGGCACCCGGCGGCCGTCACACGTCGAGGGCGATGTACTTCTCCTCGAGGTATTCGAGGATGCCCTCGGAGCTTCCCTCGCGGCCGAGCCCGCTCTGCTTCGCCCCGCCGAATGGAGCGGCAGGATCGCTCAACACGCCTCGGTTCACCGCGACCATGCCCGTCTCGAGCCTCAGCGCGACGCGAAGTGCGTCGGCCTCGGGCCCGAAGACGTAGCCGACGAGCCCGTACTCGGTGTCGTTCGCCATCTCGACGGCGCGGTCGACGTCGTCATACGACACGACAGCGGTCACGGGTCCGAAGATCTCGGTGCGCGTGATCGTGTCGCCGTGGCGCACGCCGTCCAGCAGCGTCGGCGCGTAGAACGCCCCCTCCGGCGACGACGTGCCGCCCGTGACGACGCTCGCGCCCTCCGCGACGGCCGTCTCGACGAGCTGTGCGACCTTGTCGCGCTCGCCGACCGACACGAGCGCGCCGAGGGTGTTGGTCGAGTCGAGGCCCGAGCCGGTGCGCACATCCTCGAGCTGCGCCGTCATGCGGCGCACGAACTCGTCCTTGACGCTCGAGTGCACGTAGAAGCGGTTCGCCGCGGTGCAGGCCGAGCCGCCGTTGCGCATCTTCGCGAGCATCGCGCCCTCGACCGCCTTGTCGAGATCGGCTCCGGGCAGGACGATGACGGGTGCGTTGCCGCCGAGCTCCATCGAGGTGCTCACGATCGAGTCGGCGCACTCCCGCAGCAGGTCGCGGCCGACCTCCGTCGAGCCCGTGAACGACAGCTTGCGCACCGCCGGATGCGCGATCATCTCGGCCACGAGCGGCCCAGTGGGCACCGGCGTGACGAGGTTCACGACGCCGCGCGGGACGCCGGCCCTCCCCAGCACGTCGACGATGTAGGCAGCGGTGAGCGGTGTCTCGCGCGCGGGCTTGAGCACCGTCGTGCAGCCGGCCGCGAGGGCGGGGCCGAGCTTGCGCGTCGCCATCGCCGCGGGGAAGTTCCACGGTGTGATCAGCAGCGCCACGCCGGTCGGCTGGCGCGCGACCACGATGCGCTTGTCGCCGGCGGGCGAGAGGCGGAAGTCGCCGGGGACGCGGACCGCCTCCTCGGCGAACCACCGGAAGAACTCCATCGCGTAGTTCGCCTCGGCGATGGCATCCGGCCACGCCTTCCCGTTCTCGCGGACCATGATGCGGGCGAAGATCTCGCGCTCGGCGCGCAGGATCTCGAACGCCCGATAGAGGATCTCGGATCGGTGGCGCGGGCTCGTCTGCGACCACGACGGGAACGCGTCGGCGGCCGCATCGACGGCCGCGGTGCAGTCCTCCGACGTGGCGACCGGGAACTGTGCGAGCACCTCGCCGGTCGCCGGATCGATCACCGGGAACGTCTGGCCGGATCCCCCGTCCCGCCATTCCCCGTCGATGAAGAGCCGGGCGTACTGGAGTTCGGTTTCTGCGAGCTGGGTCATGAGCGGTCCTTCGTTTCGGTTCAGGGACGCATGTCGACGATGACATCGGAGAGGCGCGAGCGATCGCCGGCGAACGCGGCGTCGAAGATCGCTCCCATGAGCTGCTCGTCCACGGGCTGCGGGGCGATGTCGACGAGCCGCCGCGCCTGCAGCGACAGCGTTACGACCTGCTCGCGGTCGGCGTGCGAGACGCCGAGCTCGGCGAGCGATGTCGGAAGCCCGATGCGCGCGCACAGGTCGGCGATCGCATCGACGGTCGCCTGGGCGCGGGCTCGCTCATCGCCGGCGGCGTCGAGTCCGAGCGCCTCGCCGAGCACCGCGAGCCGGTCGGGGATCGCGGGGAGGAACGCCTGCAGCACGTACGGCAGGAGCATTCCCGTCCCGAGACCGTGCGGCGTGTGGGTCAGCGCGCCGATCGGGTACTGCACGGCGTGGCTGATGTGGGTCCCCGCGGAGCCGAAGGCCATGCCGGCGAGCAGGCTGGCACGGGACATCTCCTCGCGCGCGCGCCGGTCTCCCGGGTTCGCGATCGCGACCGGGAGAGACCGGTGGATGAGCCGCGCCGCCTCGAGCGAGAGCGGCTCGGTCAGCACGTCACGGCCGACGAAGACCGGAAGCCGCTCGGCGCCGACGTCGGCGAGCGGTGCCGCCGTGAACGACTCCACCGCGTGCACGAACGCGTCGATGCCGGCGTACGCGGTCACGCCCGCCGGCGCCGACATCGTCAGCTCGGGGTCGACGACCGCGATCGCCGGGATGAGGTGGGGGCTCGAGATGCCGACCTTGACGGCGCGCGACGGATCCGACACCACGGCGACCGGGGTCACCTCGCTTCCCGTGCCGGCTGTCGTCGGCACGGCGACGAGCGGGGTCACGGGACCCGGCACGGCGTTCTCCCCGTAGTACCGGTCGAGCGGTGCCGGATGCGCCAGCAGGAGCGACACGAGCTTCGCCGCGTCGAGCGCGCTGCCGCCGCCGTAGCCCACGATGACGTCGGCGCCGAACGGGCGCAGCGCCTCGGCGGCGTCCTGCACGGCGCCCACCGGAAGCTCGGGCGGCACGTCGGCGATCACCTCGGTGCGGCATCCGCGATCGTGCGTCTCGGCGAGCACGGCACGGAAGTCGTCGGTCTCGGCGAGGAAGGGATCGACGACGAACGCGACGCGTTCGCCGAACCCTGCGGCGAGCCCCGCGACCGCGCGGCGCGCCCCGAACCCGAACCTCACCTCCCGAGGGAGGCGGAGAAGACCGATGTGCTCGCTCATGGACGATGACCTGCTTTCACTCCGATGCCTGCTTCACTGGCGAGCCCCACGATCGTCGACCAGACGTCTTCGGTCACGTCGAACCCGCTCTCCTCCGCGCTGCGCCGCGCCCGTCGTGCACGATCGCCGGGCACGTCGACCGCGCCGCCGTCGGCGCCGCTCGCGCGGATGAGGTCGAGGTATGCCGCCAGCTCCGGCGAGTCGGCCGGCTGGCCGAACGCCTCGACGTCGATCGCCACGAAGACGTCGCCCTTGGTCACGATATGCGATGCGTCGAGGGTCCCGCGCACCTTCGGGCCGTACGCCGTGCCCGTGAGCGCGCCGACGATGGCCCCGAGCGTCAGCCCGAGGGCGTAGCCCTTGCCGCCGCCGAACGGCGAGATCGAGCCGCGGGTCGCGGCATCCGCATCCGTCGTGGGATGACCGTCGGCGTCGACCGCCCACCCCTCCGGCAGCGGCAGGCCGCGCTCGGCGTAGTCGAGGATCTTGCCCGCCGATACGGCGCCCGTCGACATGTCGAGCACGATGCCGCCGTCTCGCGCGGGAACGGATGCCCCGAGGGGGTTCGTGCCGAGGAGGGGTCCTGCACCGCCCCACGGGTGGACGAGCCCCTCGGTCGACGAGAGCGCGAGCCCGATGCATCCGCGGCCCCCCAAGCGCTCGACGTACGGGGCGAGCATGCCGAGGTGGTGCGTGCGGCGCAGCGCCGCGACCGCGACGCCCGTCTGCGCGACGCGCCGCAGCAGCTCGTCGATCGTGCGATATGCGACCACCGGACCGAACCCGAGGTTGCCGTCCACGCTCAGCGCGGCCGACGCGCCCCATGCGAACGTCGGCTCGGCGTTCGGATCGAGCAGGCCGGCGCGGATGCGGCCGACGAGGATCGGCAGGCGCCGGAGGCCGTGCGACGGGTGACCGCGCAGCTCGGCCTCGACGAGATGCTCGGCCTGCAGACGAGCCGGATGCGGATCGGACCCCGCGGCCACGAGCGCGTCGCACGCCACCTCGATCGCCGTCGTCGCGTCGACGTGTCGTACGTCCGTGTCCCGGGTCATGGGTCTCCTCTCAGCGCTTCCGCCTTCGAAATGCCACCACATCCACGCGGGCCGCCGAAGGGAGCGTCCCGCGATGCAGGACGCCCGTTCAGTGGAAGCGCCACTCGGCGCGTCCCGATATCCGGGCAATAATGCTCGGATTCGCAAGGAGGAACCATGGCCGAAGCGCGTACCGAGACGGAGTCCTCGCTGTCCCGCGGACTCAGCCTGCTCGAGCTGTTCACGCCCGAGGACAGCGAGATGTCGATCAGCGAGATGGCTCGTCGCACCGGCATGCCGAAGTCGACGACCCACCGCCTTGTCGGCGACCTGCTGAAGTGGGGAGCGCTCGAGAAGGGCCGGCGCGGCGTCCGCCTCGGCGTGCGGCTCTTCGAGCTCGGCCACCTCGTCCCCGACCACAGCCGGCTCCGCGAGATCGCGATCCCGTTCGCGCACTCGCTCAACGCCATCACGCAGCTCACGTCGAACCTCGCGGTGCGCGAGGGAAGCGAGATCATCTACCTCGAGAAGATCACCAGTCGCGACCTGAAGGTCCCCCACTCGCGCGTGGGCGGCCGGCTCCCGATGCACTGCACGGCATTGGGGAAGGCGATCCTCGCCCACAGCAGCCCGACGTTCGTCGACTCGGTGCTGGAGGGACCGCTGACGCCCCTCACGCCGAAGACGATCACCGACCCGAGCACGCTGCGCCGGGAGATCGCGGGGGCGCGCCAGTCGCGCGTGGCGTACGACTTCGAGGAGTCCCGGCTCGGGCTGTTCTGCGTCGCGGCGCCGATCTTCGCACGAACGGGACGCGTCGTGGGGGCGATCTCGGTCACGGGGGCGACGTCGCGCAGCCAGGCACGGAGCTTCTCCGGTGTCGTGCTGGCGTCCGCGCAGGCGCTGTCGCACGCGCTCGGCACTCCGCGCGCGGCCGCCTGACGCGGGCGCCGCGCGGTCCGCAGAGCGGGACGGCACGTCGTCGCGCCGCGCGCCCGAAGAGAGGATGGCCACGTGGCAGAACAGCGCATCCGATCCGTGACGATCCGCCGGCTCTCGTGGGAGGCGCAGGGGCGCCGCCAGGAGGCGGGCTTCTACCCCACCGCGTACGACGGAGGCGTCACGCCGCAGACCGGTTACGTGCTCGAGATCCTCACCGACGCCGGCGTCACAGGCGAGTACACGTGGACCACCGGAATCAACGGACACGCCGCAGACCACATCCGCTCCGTCGCCGGGTGGCTCATCGGGCAGGACGCGACGGAGCGAGAGCGCATCTGGAACGAGCTGCGGCGCGTGTGGCGCAAGTACGACCAGCTCGGCCTGGGTCCGCTCGACTGCGCCCTGTGGGACATCGCGGGCAAGGCCTACGGCGCGCCCCTGTGGGAGCTGCTCGGCGGCTACCGCAAGCGCCTGCCGGCCTACGCCTCGACGCTGTTCGGCGACGACGCCGGCACGGGCCCGCTCGGCACGCCCGAGAAGTACGCCGAGTTCGCGAAGCACTGCGTCTCGCTCGGCTATCGGGCCGTCAAACTGCACGGCTGGAACGACGGGGACATCCGCCGCGAGATCGATCTCGTGTACGCGGTGCGCGAGGCGGTCGGACCCGACATCGCCCTCATGCTCGATCCCTCCGGCGCCTACCACACGTTCGGCGACATCCTCACGGTCGGGCGCGCGCTCGACGAGGCGGGCTACTACTGGTTCGAAGACCCCGGCATGGAGGGCGGAACGTCGGCGTTCGCGTACCGCAAGCTGCGCGAGATGCTGAAGACTCCCTTCCTGCAGGGCGAGCACATCCGCGGCCTGCAGGCGCACGTCGACAACGTGCTCGCCGGCGGCACCGACTTCATGCGTGCCGACGCGGGCCTCGACGGCGGGGTGACGGGCGTGCTCAAGATCGCCCACGCTGCGGAGTCGCTCGGCATCGACGTCGAGCTGCACGCGACGAGCCCCGTGCACCGGCACATCATGTCGGCGCTGCGCAACTCGAACTTCTACGAGATGGGCCTCGTCGCCCCGAGCCTCAACGAGATCACTCCGCCGTTCTTCCTGGACTACCAGGACCGGCTCGATGAGGTGGACGCGGACGGGACGGTGGGCGTGCCGACCGGTCCGGGCCTGGGCACCCCGCTCGACCACGAGTGGATCGCCGCGCACGAGGTGGACGTCTTCACCGTCGGCTGACCGCCGCGCGGACGCGTGCCGTCAGCGGCGCACGCGCGGCCACGGCGAGCCGGATTCGCCCCGGAACTCCTCGGCCAGCCGCTCCTCGTCCACAGCGACGCCGAGACCCGGGGCATCCGTCATGCGCGCCCGACCGTCCTCGACGACCACGCCGCCCGAGATCACGTCCTGCCGGAACGGGTTCACCGCGGTCGGGTCCGCCTCGAAGAAGTCCTTCGAGCCGACGGCCGACATGGCGGTGAGGGTCGCCGCGTGATTCAGGGCGGTGTGCGAGATGTGCGGAACGAACCGCACGCCGTGCGCCTGCGCGAGGTGGCCGACGCGGATCGCTTCGGAGATGCCGCCCACGCGACTGACATCGGGCTGGGCGACCTGGATCGCGCCGGAGGCGATCCACTCCGCGAACGGGTCCGCGCCGAAGATGTTCTCACCCGCGGCGAGCGGCACGCGGCGCAGTGCCGCGAGCGCCTCGAACGCGTCGCGACGGCCCGGGACGTACGGCTCTTCCAGCCAGTCCGCGCCGACCTCGCCCAGCACGGTCGCCAGGCGCGACGTGTCGTAGTTCAGGCCCAGGTTCGCGTCGGTCATGAGACGGAAGTCGTCGCCGAGCGCCTCCCGCGCGGCGCGCACGCGCGCGGCATCCGCCTCGAACCCGTCGCCGACGCGCACCTTCGCCGCCCGGTAGCCGCGCTCGGCGAGGCTCACGAGGTCGGCGACGAGCAGCTCGGGCGTCGAGTAGCCCAGCGTGAAGCCGCCGGCGTAGGCGGGCGCATCCGGCTCGATCCCGCCGAGAAGGCGCCATGCGGGCTCGCCGACGCTCCTGCCGTACGCGTCCCACATCGCGATGTCGATGCCGCTCAGCGCGAAGACGAAGCCGCCCATGCCGCTCGCCGCGAGGAACCGCTCGCGCGTCTCCTCGCGCACGGCGAGCATCTCGTCGCAGCGGCGGCCGACGACGACGTCCTGCATCGTCGTGTTGACGATCTCGGCCACGGCGGTGCCGGCGTGCCCGTGGAACGCCTCGCCGTAGCCGACCGTGCCGTCGGCGAGCTCGACCCGCACGAGCACGAAGTCGCGGCGCAGGATGCTCCCCGTCCCGATCTCGCGCGGACGCTCGCCGAACCGCCAGGTGTGCACACGCGCGCTCAGCGCGACGATTTCCGATGCCATCGGTCTCCTTCTCCGACCCGACTCGTCAGACCTCGAACGTGGGCGGATGCGCGCGGATCGCCTCTTCGTTCACCTCGCACCCCCAGCCCGGGGCATCCGACAGCACGAGCGCGCCGTCCTCGATAACCGGCGGCGTCACGAGCTCGTCGCGCCACGGAACGCCGTCGATGTCGGCCTCGAGGATCGAGAAGTTCGACAGGGTCGCACCGAACTGCGCGCTCATGTGCGTCATGAGGTGGCTCATCGGGTTGTGCGGCGCGACGTTGAGGTCGTACGACGCGGCGAGATCGGCGATGCGCTTCGACTCGGGCATGCCGTTCCAGGCGACATCGACCTTGACGATGTCCATGGCACGGCGATCGAAGAAGCGGCGGTACTCACGCACGCCGGACAGCGCCTCGCCCGACACGATCTTGAGCTTGCCGTTGCCGCGCGCGGCGAGCAGCTGCTCGGGGTCGTGCGTGTCGGCCTCGAGCCAGTCGAGCGACGTCTGCGACAGTCGGCGCGCGAGGCGCGGGATCGCCTCGCCCTTCACGGTCCACACCGTGTCGAGGAAGATCTGGATGCCGTCGCCGGTGCCCTCGCGGAACGCGTCGACGAGATCGGCGACACCTTCGATCGTGGAGTGCGCGAGCTCGAGCGACGGCTCGCCGTACGGATCCCACAGCGGCAGGTACAGCTTCGCCGCTCCGTCCTCGAACAGGATCACGTTGGTCTTGAGCGCCGTGAATCCGCGCTCGCGCACCTCGCGGCCGAGCGCCGTGATGTCGTCGAGGGAGCGGACCGGCGGGTGGACGCCCGCCTGCGACATCCGGATCCTGCCCAGCGCGCAGTGCGACCAGTAGACGGGCAGCCGCGTGCGCAGCGCACCTCCGAGGAGGGTCGCCACCGACACTCCGAGAGCCTTGGCCCGGATGTCGAGGCTCGCGTTCAGGATCGCCGCGGCCGCGCGCCGGTTGAGGCCCTCCTCGGCCTCGTGCGTCGCCGACCGCAGGATCGCCTCGAGCCGGTTCGTGTTGGACGGATCCTGCCCGACGACGAGCGCGGCGAGGCGCTCGACCACCTGGTGCGTCCCGCGCGACGAGTAGCCGCCGTCGGTGAACTCCGCCCAGCCGACGATGCCGTCGTCGGTCTCGAGCTTGAGGAACGCCCACACACGAGTGCCGGCGGCGCAGTGCAGCGTCTCGTACCGCGCGATGCGCACGTCAGCCCTCCTGGGCGGGGACGAAGTGCACGTCGCGCGCACGGACGCCCGCGGTCACCTCGTCGCCCACGTGCACGTCCGTGTCGGCAGGCACCTCGGCGCGGATCACGCCGCTCGGCAGACGCAGCGCGACGTCGATGTGGCGTCCGAGGAAGGCCACGCGCTCGACTCGGGCCGTCCACGTGTTCTCGTACGCGTGGGCGTCGGCGCCGATCACGACGTTCTCGGAGCGGAAGACGGCCGTCACGTGCGTGCCCTCGCCGTCGTACGGCTCGTCGGCGACGACCGCGACCCCGTCCGCCCGCACAGACGTGCGCGCCGCGTCGACCGTGCCGCGCACGAGGTTGGCGCGGCCGATGAAGTTCGCGGCGAACTCGGTCGCGGGGCGGCGGTAGATCTCACGCGGGGCGTCGAGCTGTTCGATGACGCCGTCGCGCATGAGCGCCACGCGGTCGGACATCGACATCGCCTCGGTCTGGTCGTGCGTGACGTAGACGCTCGTGACGCCGACCGTGCGCTGCAGCTCGAGGAGCTCGAACCGCATCTGCTCGCGGAGCCCCGCGTCGAGGTTCGACAGCGGCTCGTCGAAAAGCAGGAGCTTCGGTCGCGTGACGATCGCCCGTGCGAGCGCGACGCGCTGCTGCTGCCCGCCCGACAGCTCCGTGCCGTAGCGCTTGGCATAGGGCGCGAGGCCGACGAGCTCGAGCACCTCGGCGACCCGCGACGCGGCGTCCTTCTTGCTCATGCCCTTCAGCCCGTACCCGACGTTCTTCTCGACCGTCATGTGCGGCCACACGGCGTACGACTGGAAGACCATGTTGATTCCGCGCTTCTCGGGCGGCGTCTGGCGGTCCGCCGACGCGATGACCTCGCCGTCGAGGGTGATCGTGCCGCCCGACGGGGCCTCGAGGCCCGCGATGCAGCGCAGGGTCGTGGTCTTGCCGCATCCGGATGGCCCCAGCAGGGTCAGGAACTCGCCCGGCGCGATCGTGAAGTCGATTCCCTTCACGGCCTCGACCTCGCCGTACTTGATCCGCAGGCCCGACACGACCAGCGCGGCTCCTTGGCCGGTGGCGGCGGATGCGGCGACGCCCGCAGGCGCCTCGATGGTGTTGCTCACTGTGTGTTCCTTCGGTCGTCGACTGTGGACAGTCGCTAGAGATTGGAGGAGTCGAGCTTGGCTCTCAGCACGAATCGCGCGAACAGGATCCCCACCACCATCACGACGGTGAGGAAGAGGCCCACCACCGCCGCGTTGCGGATCGATCCCTGCTCGACGTAGTTCCACGCGAGCACCGCGAGCGGTCGCGACTTCGGCCCGGACAGGATGACGGCCTCGTTCACCTCGCGCGTCGCGAAGACGAACAGGAGCGTCCACGCGGACAGCAGCGCCGGCCGCAGCAGCGGGAAGGTGACGGTCGTGATCGTGCGCAGCTTGCCTGCGCCGTTCATGCGCGCCGCCTCCTCGAGGGACTTGTCGACCTGGATGAGGCCGGCGCTCGCGAAGCGCGCCGCCTGCGGGATGTACGCGCCGATGAGCGCGACCGTGATGATCACGATCGTCGCGTAGATCGGCGAGCGCACGTACATCCACACGATGCCCGTCGCGAACACGATGCCCGGGACGGCGATGGGGAACGTGCCGAGGTAGTCGACGATCGCACCCAGCCGGCCGCGCTCGCGCACGACGACGTAGGCGACGGCGAGACCCACGAGCACGGTGAGCGTCGGCACGAGGATGCCGAGCCAGATCGTGTTGACGAACGCGGTCGACACGTCCGGCCGGCTCCACACCTCGATGATCCCGTCGAACGAGAACGTCATCCGCCGGAAGTCCGTGATCGAGAAGGGCGACAGCGACATGACGATGAGCACGAGGTACGGCAGCACGGCGGCGAGCAGCACGTAGATCGCGAAGACCACCGCCGCGACGTGACGGCCGATGCGCAGCTTCACGAGGCGGGGGCGCGTGCCGCGGGCACTCACCGTGACGAAGCGGTTCGCGTTGCGCACCGAGCGGCGGTAGAGGTACACGCCGCCGAGCGTGAACCAGAACAGGAGCGTGCCGAGCGCGGCCGCCACGGGCGGGCGAGCCGGGAAGACTGTCATCGCGCGGTACACCTCGACCGCGAGCGGCGAGAAGCTCGTGTTGAGCCCGAGCACCGCGGGGATGACGAACACACCGGTCGCGAGCACGGCGACGAAGAAGAACGACGCCACGAGCGCGGGACGCATCATCGGCAGCGTGACCTTGAGCGCCGTCGCGAACGTGCCGCGCCCGTTCATGTACGACGCCTCTTCGAGCGACGGGTCCATGTTCTTGAGCGCGGACGAGATGAACAGGTACGCGTACGGAATGTAGAAGAGCAGCATCACGAACACGACGCCCGGCAGCGTCATGATGTTCACGAAGACCGCGTCCTGCCCGAGACCCAGCATCCACCGCAGGTTGACGTTGATCATCCCGGAGTTCGGCGCCGCGAGCATCATCCAGGCGAGTGCGCCGACGAACGGCGACAGGAAGAGCGGCACGATGAGGCCGAACTCCCAGATCTTGCGGCCCGGGACGTTCACGCGGGTGAGGAACCATGCGGCGAGGCCGCCGAACACGACCGCGAGCGCCGCGACGCTGACCGCCATGACGAGCGTGCCGAACAGCGACGCGTAGTACTCGCCGCTGAAGTAGACGCGGTAGATCGCGTCGAGCGAGAAGGAGTTGTCCGGCAGGCCCGGTGCGGAGCTCTGGAGCGCTCCGACGAACACCATCGCGACCGGCCCGGCGACCAGACCGAGCAGGACGATGAAGACGACGACGCCGAGCGCCGACGGTCGCCGCCACAGGGCGCGGCGGCGACCCGCGGGCGGCACCGCGACCGAGGTGGTCGCGGTGCCGTCCGGCTGGTCGACGACGGGCTCAGCCCGATCGAGGATCGTCATCCGGAGTACCCGAAGACGTCGTTCCAGTGCGAGAGGAAGTCGCCGTCGGCCGACGAGGCCTTGAGGAACTCCTCGTCGCCGATGAAGTCGAACCACACGTTGGCGACGTCGGGCGCCTGGTACCACTCGAAGTCCACGATCTCGCGCTCGTCCGGCACCTCGCTGTTGGCGGGCACGGTCTGCGTGATCTCGGTGTACGCGGCGTTGGCCTCAGGCGTGGTCGCCCACTCCATGAACAGCCGCGCCGCGTTGGGGTGCGGTGCGTCCTCGACGGCGCCCACGGCGAAGTAGCCGCCCGTCGTGTCCTTCGGGTAGACGAACTCGATCGGCGCGCCCTGCAGCGCCTGCGGTGCGGCGAGGCTGTCGGTGAGGGCGACGGCGACCGCGTACTCGCCCGCGATGAGGTTCTGCACGAGCGTCGCCGAGCTGTAGAACAGCGGGTCGTTGTCGGCGATCGCCTGCAGCGCGTCCCAGCCGTACTCGTCGGCCGCGTCGCCCTCGGCGAAGCGGTAGTAGAACGCGGCGGCCTGCTGCGAGGACTGCGGCATGTTCACGCCGACGCGGCCCTTGAACGCCGGGTCGCCGGCGGCCTTGATCGGGTCCTTCTCGATCTTGGCGATCTCGTCTTCGGACAGGAGCGTCGGGTTGTACGCGACGGTCTGGAAGTAGCCGTTCTGGACCGGGTAGAAGTAGCCGGCTCCCGCCTGCTCCGCCGGATACAGGTCGGCGTTCTCAGGCGTGTACTCGGCGATCCAGCCCGAGTCGACGGCGGTCTCCATCGAGACGCGGTCGGCGATGCTGAACACGTCGGCCTGGTGCTGCGACGCCGACATCTCCTGGCTGAACCGCTGGAACAGCTCGCTGCCGGGGAGTCGCAGGATGTTGACGGCGATGCCGTACTGCTCGGTGAAGCCCTGCGTCCACGCCTGCAGCGACGTCTCGTTGGCATCGCCGTAGAAGGTGAGCTCGCCCTCGGCCTGTGCGGCCTCGATCAGAGCCTGCGCGTCGTCGGAGGCGGGCGTCTGCCCCGACGGCGCGGGGTCGGACGCGCACCCCGCAGTCGCGATGAGAAGGGTCGCGCCCATCAGGGCGGCCGCGACCTTGCTGATGTTCCTCACGTACAGCTCCTTTGCCATGTCTTGGTGCTCGGTGCCATCGACGCATCGGGAGAGTGCGTCGGCGAGTCCCGTTCACGTCCCTGAGGGACGGCGTTCGGGGGGTGAGTCCATTCCAGGCGGCGTCGCGAGACGCGACAACGGGGCGTCCCACATAGGGGGACGCCCGGACGCAACTCGTCCGTAAACGGACGTTCGGCGGGGCGAGGTGGCCCGCCCTCAGAACCCTTCCGGCAGACGCGGCGCGTACGGCGCCTCGAGCCGCGCGATCTCGTCGTCGGTGAGCTCGAGGTCGACCGCGGCGATGGCCTCGTCGAGGTGATGCGGCTTCGTGGCGCCGATGATCGGAGCCGAGATCGCGGGCTTGGAGAGCACCCATGCGAGCGCGACCTGTGCGCGCGACACACCGCGCTCCGCGGCGATCGCGCCGACGGCGTCGATGATCGCGCGGTCGGACTCCTCCTGCTGGTGGTAGAGCGTGTTGCCGAAGTCGTCGCTCGCGGTGCGCGGCGTCTCGGCACCCCACTCCCGCGTGAGGCGGCCCCGCGCGAGCGGGCTCCACGGAATGACGCCGACCCCCTCATCGAGACACAGCGGATGCATCTCCCGCTCCTCCTCGCGCATGAGGAGGTTGTACTGGTCCTGCATCGAGACGAACCGCGTCCACCCGTGGAGATCGGCGGTGTGCTGCAGCTTCGCGAACTGCCACGCGTACATCGACGACGCCCCGATGTAGCGGACCTTGCCCGCGCGGACGAGGTCGTGCAGCGCCTCCATGATCTCCTCCATCGGCACCGCGGGGTCGAGGCGATGGATCTGGTAGAGGTCGATGTAGTCAGTGCCGAGGCGGCGGAGCGACGCATCCGCCTGCGCCATGATCGCCGCGCGCGAAAGGCCCGAGTCCTTCGGACCCGGACCCATGCGCATGGCGACCTTCGTCGCGATGGTGACCTCGTCGCGAGACGTGAACTCGCGCAGAAGCTGACCGGTGATCTCCTCGCTGCTGCCGAGCGAGTACACGTTCGCGGTGTCGAACGTCGTGATGCCCGCCTCGATCGCACGGCGGAGGAAAGGTCGCGCGTCGTCGATGCCGAGCGACCACGGGTGTGCGCCCCGGTTCGGGTCGCCGTAGCTCATGCATCCGAGGATGATCCTCGAGATCTGGAGGCCGGACGAGCCGAGGCGTGTGTGCTTCATCGCTGATGTCACCCTTCGTCGACGTGTCGCGCGGAGCGGGATTCCCCATTCTGCCGCCCTCCGGCGACACGTCGACGAGGGGATTTCACTCAGCAGGCAGTCTGAGCGCGTGGCGACCGAGGGCGGTGAGCGTCGCCTCCGGCGTGAGCGGGTGGAACGCCGCGGCGCGGATGTCGCGGTACGCGCGCTCGATGACCGACCCCCGGAAGAACGCGGGCCCGCCGACGACCTGCATCGCGAGGTCGCACACCTCGACGCCCGTGCGCGCCACGACGCTCTTGGCCGTCATGACCGCGAGGAACGAGTCGTACGACGGCGCGGGGTCGTCGCCGATCGCCTCGAGCGCCCCGTCGAGGGCCCACTCCGCGACCTGCAGGCGCTCCCGCATGACGCCGACCGCGCGCTGCACCGACGGGTCCTCCGCGCGACGCTCCGCGTGGCGGAGTGCCTCGGCGTAGGCGGACTCGGCCACGCCGAGGTACGCGCCCGCGATGATCGTGAACGCGATGCTCGCGATCACCTGCAGCGGGCCGTCGACGACGCCGTGCGGCCGGTCGGCGAGCACCCGCTCGGCCGGCACGAACACGTCGGTCAGCACGACGTCGTCGCTCGCGGTGCCGCGCATGCCGAGCGTGTCCCAGTTGTGGCCGATCTCGACGCCCTCCGACGCGAACGGCACGGCCATGTTGAGCACGCGCAGCCCGCGCTCGGGGTCGTCGTACGTGAACATCGTCGACATGACGGCCCCCACGGGACCCTGGCTCACGAAGCGCTTGCGCCCGTTGACGATGTAGCCGCCGTCGACGGCCACGGCTTCGCCGGACGGATGCGTGAAGTCGCCGCCCCCCGTCGACACGAGCACGATCTGCTCCTCCGCGACGCGGCGAAGGGTCGCTTCGGCGCCCGGAAGCCCCCGGCGGTACCGCCACGCGGTGAAGGCGGTCACGTGCTGATGCATCGAGCTCGCGAGAGCGGTCGATCCGCAGTGGTGCGCGAGCTCGCGCTGCAGCGCGGCCAGTTCGCGGATCGTGGCGCCGTCGCCGCCGAGCTCGATCGGAACGGCGGCTCGCAACAGGCCCGCCGAACGGAGGGCGTCATACGCCTCGGTGACGAAGGTCGCATCGCGGTCGTGCCGCTCAGCGTGCTCGGCCAGGATCGGGCCGATCTTCTTCGCGCGGTCGAGGACGGAGGCGGTGGTGAGTGTGGTGCCATCGGTTGTGGTCATGCCGACAGCCTCCGCCCCGCGCGGAATCGCCTCCAGTACACGATCGTGACCGACCCGGTACAGATTCAGGACTACACGCGCGGCGTGCGGAGGGTCACGATAGGGGCATGGCGGACTACGGCCGGTACTGCCCGGTCGCGATGGCGAGCGAGGTCATCGCCGACCGGTGGACTCCCCTCATCGTGCGCGAGCTCGTGCTCGGGAACACGCGCTTCAACGACATCGCCCGTGCGATGCCCGGAATCTCGCGGTCGCTGCTCGTGCAGCGCCTGCGCCACCTCGAACGCAACGGCGTGCTTCAGACGTGGACGTCGCCGTCGGGCCACGGGCGCGAGTACCACCTCACTCCTGCGGGCCGCGACCTCGAGCGCGTCATCCACAGCCTCGGTCGCTGGGCGGTCGAGTGGCTCTTCGACGACTTCGAGCCCGAGACCGTCGAGGCGACGACGCTCATGTGGTGGATGCACCGACGGGTCGACCCCGAGCAGTTCCCGCCCGTGCGCACCGTCGTCGAATGGCGGCACACCGCGCCCGACCCGCAGACGATCTGGTTCGTGCTGGAGCGGGGCGCCGTGTCGGTGTGCGTCCAGCATCCGGGCTTCGAAGTCGACCTCGTCGTGACCATGACGACTCCCGACCTGGCATCCGTGTTCCAGGGCTATCGGCGTTGGAAGGAGGCCGTCGACGCGGGGCTCATCACGGTCGAGGGCCCGCCGCGGCTCGCCGCGGCGCTGCCGAAGTGGTTCCTGTGGAGCCCGTGGGCGGAGCAGACGCGCGAGCGCGCGCGGCGCACGGAAGCGTCGGCCGGTCGACGCGCGAGCTGACCGCGGCGACGCGAAAGGGCCCCGCCGGATGGCGAGGCCCTTCGTGGATGCGACGTCGTCGCGTCAGATGGAGTTGACGTCCAGCGGGATGCCGGGGCCGAACGTGGTCGACACGGCGCCCTTCTGGATGTAACGGCCCTTCGAGCTCGACGGCTTGAGACGCACGATCTCCTCGAGAGCGGCGTTCAGGTTCTCGTTCAGCTGCTCGGCCGTGAACGAGGCCTTCCCGACGACGAAGTGCACGTTGGCGTGCTTGTCGACGCGGAACTCGATCTTGCCGCCCTTGATCTCCTCGACGGCCTTGGCCGGGTTGGGGGTCACGGTGCCGGTCTTCGGGTTCGGCATCAGGCCGCGGGGACCGAGGACCTTACCGAGGCGACCGACCTGGCCCATGAGCTCGGGCGTGGCGACGGCCGCGTCGAAGTCGGTCCAGCCGCCGGCGACCTTCTCGATGAGCTCGGCGCCGCCGACCTCGTCGGCGCCCGCGGCGATCGCGGCCTCAGCGGCCGGACCGGTGGCGAACACGATGACGCGAGCGGTCTTGCCGGTGCCGTGCGGGAGCATGACGGTGCCGCGCACCATCTGGTCTGCCTTGCGGGGGTCGACCGAGAGCTTGAGCGCGACCTCGACGGTCGAGTCGAACTTCTTCGAGCCGGTCTCCTTCGCGAGGGCGACGGCCTCGGCGGGCGAGTAGAGCTTGGTGCGGTCGATCTTCGCGAGCGCTGCTTCGTAAGCCTTGGACTTGGTGGCCATGTTCTCTACTCCCCTCAGTCCTCGACCGTGATGCCCATGGAACGGGCGGTGCCGGCGATGATCTTCGAGGCGGCCTCGATGTCGTTCGCGTTCAGGTCGGGCTGCTTCGTCTCGGCGATCTGACGCACCTGCTCCTTGGTGAGCTTGCCCACCTTGGCGGTGTGCGGCGTCTTCGAGCCCTTCTGCACGCCGGCGGCCTTCTTGATCAGCTCGGCGGCGGGCGGGGTCTTCAGGACGAAGGTGAAGCTGCGGTCCTCGTAGACGGTGATCTCGACGGGGATGACGTTCCCACGCTGCGACTCGGTCGCGGCGTTGTACGCCTTGCAGAACTCCATGATGTTGACGCCATGCTGACCGAGCGCGGGCCCGATCGGCGGCGCCGGGTTGGCGGCGCCGGCGTTGATCTGGAGTTTGATCAGGCCGGTCACCTTCTTCTTCGGTGCCATGTGTTTTCCTCTCATCGAATCGGATGCCGCGGCATCCGGTTCTCCCGCGAATCCGGCCGTTCCGGAACGCGGTGTCGTCAGCGCGCGCAAAAGCGCACACAAAACCAAGACAGTCTACCGCACCCGGGCGGTGCCCTCCGAACCGTAGGCGGCCAGGAGCTGCGCCCCCAGGTCGGCGAGCGCACGCTTCACGGATGCCGGCGCGAGCACGCGCGCGACGGACGCCCATCCGGCGAGCTGCTCGGCGAGCGCCTCGTCGCTCTGCGCGCGCACCTCGACGATGGAGCGCTCGTCGCCCTCCTCGATCACGCGTGCGTGTACACCGAATCGGGAGCACAGCGGTGCGACGGCATGAAGTGCGACCGAGACGGTGGCGGATGCCGCACCCCGCCGCGCCTCCATCTCGGTCACCGTCGCGTCCCACGCCTCCCCCGGCACGAACCCCTCCGGAGCGCGACCGGGCGTGCGCAGCGCCCTCACGTCGCCCATGCGATCGACGCGGTACGTGCGCAGCCGCGCGGCATCCGCCGTCTCGGTCCCGGGGCGGAGCGGCGCGGCCATGAGATACCAGCGGCGCCCGCGGCGTCCGACCACGAGCGGAACCATCTCGACGGTGCGGCGCTCCGCACCGTAGACGAACGACACGAGCCGCTCGTCCGCGATCGCCTGCTGAAGCAGTCCTGCTTCGGCAGGCTCAGGTTCGCCGGGCGCCGCACCCCAGTCCGGGCCGACGACGGTCGTCGCGGCGATGCGCTCGGCCGCCGCGCGGAAGGACGCGGGGAGCGCCTGAACGACCTTGCGCCTCGCGCGCGTCGCGGCGTCGGATCCGCCGCCCGCGCGCACAAGCTGCAGGAACAGCGCGGTCGCCTCCGGGCCGGTGAGCCCCGTGAGGTCGGTGCGGGCGCCGCCGATGAGCCGCCAGCCCCCGCCGCGCCCCGGTTGCGGGTAGAGGGGAACGCCGGCCGCGAGGAGGGCCTCGAGGTCGCGGCGCGCGGTCGGCACCGACACCTCGAGCTCGGCCGCGAGCTCGGCCGCCGTGAGCGACTCGCGCCCCTGCAACAGCAGGAGCGCTTGGACGAGACGGTCTGCGCGCATGACTTCAGGATCTTCGTTGAAGCGATCAGTTCTTGATCACTTTAACCGGAAGGCTGGTTCTCGAAGCGGTCGACGGGACCGCCGACGGAAGGAACGAACACATGCTCCGCGGACTCGCGAATCTGAACCTGGTGGCCGACGACATGGCGGCGGCGATCGACTGGTACACGCGCGTGCTCGACGCCCCGCCGTACTTCACGCGCCCCGAGACGGGCGCGGTGCAGTACGCCGAGTGGCGCTTCGGTGACGACGACGACGAGCTCGCTCTCATGTCGACCGCCTACCGCCCCGCACTCCCCGCCCCCGGTGGCGCGCTCGTGAGCATCCACGTCGACGACATCCACGCGGCATTCGACCGGCTCGTCGAACTCGGGGCGAAGGCGTTCGACCCGGTGACGCAGCGCGGCGAGGGCTGGTGGTCGGCGTCGGTGAGCGACCCGTTCGGGAACCTCCTCGGACTCATCCAGAGCCCGCACTGGGCGGCGCAGCACGCGTGAGGCCGGCGCCGCGAGACGAGAACGCCCCGCGGGCCGGAGCCTGCGGGGCGTTCTCGTGAGTTCGGGGTTTCGTCAGAGCTTCGTGACCTGGTCGAAGCTGAGCTCGACCGGCGTCTCGCGCTCGAAGAGCGACACGAGCACCGTGAGCTTGCCGCTCTCGGGCTTGATCTCGCTGATCGTGCCGGGAAGACCCGCGAACGAGCCCTCCTTGATCGTGATGGTCTCGCCGACCTCGAAGTCGACCTCCGCCGGAATGGAGCGGGCCACGGCCTGACCGCCCTTGGCGGCGCCGCCCTTCGCGGGGGCGACCTCCTTGACCTCGACGAGCGACTTCAGCATGTTGAAGGCCTCTTCGAAGCGCAGCGGCGTCGGGTTGTGCGCGTTGCCCACGAAGCCGGTGACACCGGGCGTGTGGCGCACGACCGACCACGTGTCTTCGTTCAGCTCCATGCGCACGAGCACGTAGCCGGGGATCCGGACGCGCGTGACCATCTTGCGCTGGCCGTTCTTGATCTCGACGACGTCCTCCATCGGGACCTCGACCTGATAGATCTCGTCCTCGACCTCGAGCGTCGACTTGCGCTGCTCGATGTTGGCCTTCACCTTGCGCTCGAAGCCGGCGTAGGAGTGGATGACGTACCACTTGCCGGGGAGCGAACGAAGCTCCTGACGGAACGCCTCGTACGGGTCGGTCTCGTCGGCCGAGTCATCCGCCTCGTCGTCGTCGGCCGCACCCTCGGCGCGCTCGGGCTCGGTCGCGGCATCGGCGGGCGAGACGGATGCTTCGACCTCGTCGACCTCCTCGGCTGCCGCCTCGACCTCCTCGACGAAGTCCTCGTCGAGCGCGGGGCGGTCCTCGTCGCCGTTGATGTCGGGGCCGTCGTAGGGCGGGATCTCTTCTGCGGCCTCGGCCTCGCGCTCTGCCACCTCTTCGGCGATCGAGTCGTTCAGCACTTCGGCTGCCGCCTCGGCCTCTGCGGCCTCGTCGATTTCCAGTGCGTCGTTCACGATCGCATCCGCCTCCGGGTCGTCGATGTCGTCGATGTCTTCGAGTTCGTCGAGGTTCTCGCCGTCTTCTTCCTCGTCGTCGACGATGTGCAGAGCGCGGTGCTCCGCCGCCTCGACCGCACGCTCCTCGGCCGCGAGGACGTTGCCCTCCTGGGCTTCGTCGTCCTCGCTGGACTGCTCGGCCGCGGTCGCCCAATCGGCGTCGTCGACATATCTCTCAGACACTTGACATCTCTTTCTTCGTGGACGGCTGCGGATCGCACGATCCGCGCCGCTCGGTGCGATCAGGCGCCGCCCGGCACTCCGAAGACGACGGTCGTGACCCAGACGAAGAGCACGTCGAGGCCGTAGACGAAGGCCATCATGACGATGACGAAGCCGAGCACCACTGCCGTGAACTTCACCAGCTCCTGCCGCGTCGGCGTGACGACCTTGCGAAGCTCGGCGAAGACCTGGCGGATGAAGAGGGCGATGCGCGCGAAGACGTTCGGCTTCTTCTCGCGCGGCGTGCCGTCGCCCTTCGCGACGACTTCGCCCTTCGGCTCATCCTGGACCATCGAACCCACCTGATTACCTTCCATGTGTCAGCTTGGGCTGACGCGCAGGGCGGACAGGAATCGAACCTGCAACCTGCGGTTTTGGAGACCGCTGCTCTGCCAATTGAGCTACCGCCCTAGAGGCCCGGAGGGCCTCGGCAACCCGCACTCCTGCGCCGAATCCATCGCGATGAGGGAGACTGCCCAACTGGCGGGCACGGCAAAAGAATGCAGATTTCAACTGCATGACCCAGTGTACGGCATGCCCTTCGGGGTGGCGAACCGAGCGGGGCATGTCGAGGGGCTCCTCAGTACTGCTGGATGCCGTAGCGGTCGGGCTCGGGCTCGCGTCGGAAGCGCCGCCCGGTGAGCGCATCCGGCTTGATCACGACGTAGTTGTACTTGAGGGTCGGGATCCACGGACGAAGGGGCAGCTTGTCGGCGTGCTCGACCTCTGCCGCCGTGTCGAGGCGGTGCGCGTGGCCGCGGACGATGACGCTCCACGCCTCGTCGTCGGTGTGGTCGTCGACCTCGAACACGACCTCGTCGTTCACCGTCAGCTCGAAGAGCTTGCTGCCCTCGGCGGTGCGGAACACGATCGTCTCGTCGTCGACGACGTAGTTGACCGGGAAGATGTCGATCACCCGGCCGACGTGCGTCACGAGCCGCCCGAGCTCCTGCGTGCGCAGCAGCTCCCAGCACTGGGCGTCGTCGAGAGAGACGACGGGGTCGGTGTCGCTCATGGCTCCATCGTGCCCTGTGGGAGGCATCCGGCGCCACCGTCCCACCCACTCGCCGGGAGGTTCCCAGCGCCCTACGATCGGCGCATGGCGCTGCGCCAACAGGAGCTCGACGCCCTGTGGGACTTCTCCCATCCGGCCGGGTCGGAGGCGCGGCTGCGCGCGGCCGCCGATGCCGAGACGGATGCCGCGACCCGCGCCGAGCTCGAGACCCAGGTCGCCCGTGCTCTGGGGCTCCAGGAGCGCTTCGCCGAAGGCGACGCGGTGCTCGACGCGATCCCCGCCGACCTCGCCGCGCGCTCGTCCTCGGTGCGGGCGCGCGTGCTGCTCGAGCGCGGCCGACTGCGCGACTCGGCGGGCGACGCGGATGCCGCGGCCGCCCTCTTCCGCGAGGCGGCGGATGCGGCATCCGCGTCACGCGATCTCGTGTTCCTGCACGTCGACGCGCTGCACATGCTCGCCGCCGACACCTCGCACACCGCCGAGTGGACCGCGCAGGCGCTCGACGCCCTCGAGGATGGCGACGACCCGCGGACGCTGCGCTGGCGTGTGAGCCTGCACAACAACGCCGGGTGGGACCACTTCGACGCGGGGCGCCTCGATGAGGCCCTCGCCGAGTTCGAGCGCGCGAAGGACGCCGCTGTCCGCTGGGGCACACCCCAGCAGGTTCAGTGGGCCGACGAGGCGATCGCCGAGGCGACGGCCGCGATCACGGACCGACGCGGATGAGCTTCTTGTTGACGAACTCGTCCGCGGCGAGAAGACCCAGCTCGCGTGAGGTGCCCGACCGCTTGACGCCGCCGAACGGCAGCTCGGGCGAGTCGGCGAGCACGATGTTGATGTAGACCATGCCCGCGTCGATGCGGTCGGCCACGCGCTGGGCCTGCTCGGGGTCGGTCGTGTAGACGTACGAGCCCAGGCCGAACGGCGTGCCGTTCGCGATCTCGATCGCCTCGTCCTCGTCCTTCGCGCGGAAGACCATGCCCACGGGGCCGAACAACTCCTCACGGTACGCGTCCATGTCGGGTGTGACGTCGGTCAGCACGGTCGGCTCGAAGTACGCGCCGTCGCGCTTGCCGCCCGTGACGAGCTTCGCACCCTGCTCGACCGCGCGCTTGACCTGCTCCTCGAGCCGCTGCGCCGCCGTGAGCGACGAGAGGGGCCCGAGAACGGTGTCCTCGGCGAGCGGGTCGCCGACCTTCGCGGCTTTCATCGCCTCGGTGAACTTCTCCAGGAACGGCTCGTACAGGCCGTCGGCGACGATGAAGCGCTTCGCGGCGTTGCACGACTGGCCCGTGTTGTCGAGACGTGCCTCGACGGCGGCCTGCACGGTCGCGTCGAGGTCGGACGTGCTGAGCAGGATGAACGGGTCGGATCCGCCGAGCTCGAGCGCGACCTTCTTGAGGTTGCGGCCCGCCACCTCGGCGACCGCGGCGCCCGCGCGCTCGGAGCCCGTCACCGACACGCCCTGCACGCGCGGGTCGGCGATGACGTGCGCGGCCTGCTCGTTGGTGATGTAGAGGTTCACGTATGCGCCATCGGGCATGCCGGCGTCGCGGTACATCGCCTCGATCGCCGCGGCCGACTCGGGGCACTGCGATGCGTGCTTCAGGAGGATCGTGTTGCCCAGCACGAGGTTCGGCGCCGCGAAGCGCGCGACCTGGTAGTACGGGAAGTTCCACGGCATGATGCCCAGCAGCACACCGAGCGGAGACTTGCGGATCACCGCACTGCCCTCGCCGAGGATGTCGATCGGCTGGTCGGCGGTGATCTTCTCGGCGTTGTCGGCGTAGAACTCCGTGATGTCGGCAGCGAAGTCGACCTCGCCGAGGGCCGCCTCGAGAGGCTTGCCCATCTCGCGGACGATGATGCGGGCGAGTTCGTCGCGCCGCTCGCGGTGCAGCTCGGCGACCCGGCGGATGAGCGCCGCGCGCTCGGCGACGGGCGTCTCACGCCACGTGCGGTACGCGGCCTCCGCGCGGGCGATGCATTCCTCGACCTCGGCGTCGGTGAATGCGGGGAACGTGGCCACGGTCTCGCCCGTGGCCGGATTGACGACGGCGTAGTCGGTCATTGCTCTCCGATCGGTTCTTTCAGACAGTCTGCCGTGCCGCGAGCGGTCCGGCACGGGAGGTCACGCGGTCGCGAGCACGTCCGCCAGCACATCCAGCCCCTCGTTCAGCAGGTCGTCGCCGATCGACAGGGGCGGAAGGAAGCGGATCACGTTGCCGTACGTTCCGCACGTGAGCACGATGACGCCCCGCGCGATGCACTCCTTCGCGACCGCCGCGGTCAGCGCGGCATCCGGATCGCCCGTCGCCGGGTCCACGAACTCGGCCGCGACCATTGCGCCGCGTCCGCGGACGTCGCCGATGCGCGGGTCGTCCGCCTGCATCGCGGTGAGGCGCGACACGAGGATGTCGCCGACCTCGCGGGCGCGCTGCGAGAGGTTCTCGGTCTCGAACACCTCGATCGACGCGAGCGCCGCGGCGCACGCGACCGGGTTGCCGCCGTACGTGCCGCCGAGGCCGCCGGCGTGGGAGGCGTCCATGATCTCTGCCCGACCGGTCACGGCCGCCAAGGGCAAGCCCCCCGCTATGCCCTTGGCGGTCGTGATGAGGTCCGGCACGATGCCGAACCCTTCGCTCGCGAACATGGCCCCCGTGCGAGCGAAGCCGGTCTGGATCTCGTCCGCGATGAACACCACGCCGTTGGCGCGGCACCACTCGACGAGAGCGGGGAGGAAGCCGTCGGCGGGCACGATGAAGCCACCCTCGCCCTGGATCGGCTCGATGACGACGGCGGCGAGGTTGTCGGCGCCGACCTGCTTCTCGATGACGGAGATCGCGCGCCGGGCGGCATCCGCCCCGCTCAGTCCGTCGCGGAAGGGGTACGACAGCGGCGCGCGGTAGATCTCGCTCGCGAAGGGTCCGAAGCCGCTCTTGTACGGCATCGACTTCGCGGTGAGCGCCATCGTGAGGTTCGTGCGGCCGTGGTAGCCGTGGTCGAACGCGACGACCGCCTGCTTCTTCGTGTGCTTGCGAGCGATCTTGACCGCGTTCTCGACCGCCTCGGCACCCGAGTTGAACAGCGCGCTCTTCTTCTCGTGGTCGCCCGGCGTGATGCGGTTGAGGGCCTCGGCGACGGCGACGTACGAGTCGTACGGCGAGATCATGAAACACGTGTGGGTGAACCGCGCGACCTGCGCCTGAACCGCCTCGACGACCTTCGGGTGCGCGTTGCCGACGGTCGTCACCGCGATGCCCGAGCCGAGGTCGATGAGCGAGTTGCCGTCGGCATCGACGACGACGCCCCCGCCCGCGGCGACCGCCTCGATCGGCGCGGTGTGCCCCACGCCCGCCGCGACGGCGGCGGCCTTGCGCGCGAGCAGCTCCTGCGAACGGGGCCCCGGGATGCTCGTCACGAGACGGCGCTCCTGAGGAAGCGAGGGCCCGCCGAGGGGCAGGGCGGTGATCGTGTCGGCGGCGTCGGCAGCGGTCATGAATGGGAGGCTAAGAGCCGGATGCCTCGTGCGGCACTCTCCTGCGTGTACATTCTCTCTACGTTGATGTACGCCGCGTACAGAAAGGTCACCTGACCATCGTCAGCGACTCCCCCACGCTGCGCGCTCTCCTCGCGCGCACCGACCTGCGCCTGCGCCTCGAGGCGGCGCCGGCCGACGAGGACGCGCTCGACCGTCCGGTGCGCTGGGTGCACAGCTCCGACCTCGCCGACCCGACGCCGTTCCTCTCCGACGGCCTCGTGCTGCTGACCACGGGAACGCAGTTCCAGGGAGCGGACGAGGAGGACTACTCCGCGTACGTGCGTCGGCTCGCGGCCCGCGGTGTGCTCGGCCTGGGGTTCGGCACCGAGGTGGTGAGGGAGGGCATCCCGCCCGCGCTCGCCGACGCATGCCGGGACGCGGGGCTCGCGCTGTTCGAGGTCCCCTATCGCACGCCCTTCATCGCCGTCGCGCGCGCGAACGCCGAGGCGATCGCCGCCCAGGCATACGCGCGCCGCTCGTGGGCGCTCGCCGCGCAGCGCGCCATCTCGCTCGCCGCCCTGCGCCCCGACGGCCTCGGGGCGACGCTCGCCGAGCTGGCACGGCAGCTCGACGCGTGGGTGGGTCTCTTCGATGCGACCGGGTCGCTCACGCGGGAGCATCCGCCCGGTGCCCTCGACGCGGACGCGCTCGCGCAGGTTACCGCCGAGGCGGGCACCGTCCTGCGGCGCGGCACGCGTGCCGGGTCGTCCTTGCGCATCGGCGACACCCCGTTCAGGCTGCAGACTCTCGGGCGCACGGGGCACCTGCGCGGCGTCATCGCGATCGCGTCGGGCGACCTCGACCAGGAGGAGCGCGGCGTCGTGACCTCCGTCATCGCCATGGCAGGCCTCGCGCTCGAACAGAACCAGGGCCTCAGCCGCGCCCGCGCATCGCTGCGTGCGGGCGTCGTGCAGTCACTGCTCTCCGACGACCCCACGCTCGCGCGGCGCATCGCGCGCGACGCGTGGCGCGGGCTGCCGCATCCGCCGATCACGGTGGCGATGACGGATGCCGCGACCGCCCGCGACCACACGGCGACCGAGTGGCTCGAGCTCAAGGCGGACGAGAGCCGGGGCGAGGTGTTCTACGGCCGCGGCGACGACGGACTCGTGATCGTGACGTCGGCCGACCACGACGGGATCGTGGGCGAGTTCGCCGAGCTCTTCGGGGTGGGTGTGGGGGTGTCGCGACCCGCGCCGTACTCGTCGTTCTCGGCGGCCGTGCGCGAAGCGCGCGTGGCGCGCGACCGCGGGGCCGCCGCGGGCTCCCGAGTGTCGCGCTTCGGCGATTCGGGCGTCGGGAGCGTGCTGTCGGCCGAGCCGTCCGACGAGGCGCGCGCGGTCGCTGCGGCCCTGCTCGCCCCACTCGACGAGTACGACGCCGCGCACGCCGGCGCACTGCGCGAGACCGTGCGCACGTGGCTCGAGCAGGACTGCTCGCACGAGGCGACGTCGCGCGCGCTCGGCATCCACCGCCACACGGTGCGCGCGCGGCTCGCGACGGCGCAGCGCGTGCTCGGACGCGACCTCTCGTCCTTCCCCGAGCGCGCCGAGGTGTGGGCGGCGCTCAGCGTCGCGAGTGTCTGAGTCGGCGCTAGCACGAACCGGTGCGCTGCGCCATGCCGTTCCGTCGACGGCGTCCGCGCGCGAACCTGCTGTCGATGAGGCGATTCTCATCGCGAAAACCTTTCACATGTTAGGTATTCGTCCTACAGTCGTGACACGGCGCCGTCAAGCGCCGTACCAGCCGAGGCAGGGTCGCCCGTTGCGGCGACGACCGATGGAGGCGTCAGACCGATGACACGAGCAGCAGCACGAAGGACTTCCCGCTGGACGACCGTCGGGGCGGTGACCCTCGTCGGCGCCCTCGCCCTCGCCGGCTGCGGCCGCAGCGACGGCGGTGGTGCGGCAGGCGGACAGGCGGGCGAGGCGATCGACGACTCCCCCGCCACCGGCGAGCTCACCGTGTGGGCGATGGGCAACGAGGGCGAGGTGCTCGACGAGGTCGTCGCACAGTTCGAGGAGGAGAACCCCGACGTCAGCGTCGAGGTCACCGCGGTGCCGTGGGAGAGCGCACACGACCGCATCGCCACCGCGATCGCGGGCGGCGAGACCCCCGACATCACGATGCTCGGCACGACGTGGGTCGGCGAGTTCGCGGCGACCGGCGCGTTCGAGCCGACGCCCGAGGGACTCGTCGACGAGTCCGCGTTCTTCGAAGGCTCGTGGGAGACCGCAGTCGTCGACGGCGTCGCCTACGGCGTGCCGTGGTACGTCGACACGCGCGTGCTCTATTACCGCACCGACCTCGCAGAGCAGGCGGGCGTGGAGCCGCCCACGACGTGGGAGGAGTACTCCGAGTTCACCGAGGCGCTGCAGTCGGCCGGCGCGACGTGGGGGGTCTCGCTCCCGCCCGGAGGCTTCGACTCCTGGCAGTACGTGACGCCCCTCGCGTGGCAGCAGGGCGGCGACATCCTGAACGAGGACGGCACCGAGTTCACGTTCGACACCCCGGAGTGGGAAGAGGCGTTCACGTACTACAAGAGCTTCTTCGACGAGGGCATCGCCGAGCCGCGGCGGCTCGAGGGCGGCGAGATCGAGCAGGCGTTCATCAACGGTGACGTCGGCGCGTTCTACAGCGGCCCGTTCCACGTGAGCCTGCTGCTCGATCAGGGCGGCGAGGAGTTCGCCGACAAGTTCGCCGTGGCGATGGTGCCGGGCGCCGACAGCCGCACGAGCTTCACGGGCGGCGGCAACCTCGCGGTGTTCGAGGACACCGACAACCGAGACGCGGCGTGGAAGCTCGTGCGCTGGCTGAGCCTGCCCGAGACGCAGATCTCGTGGTACGAGATCTCGACCGACCTGCCGAGTGTTCAGGAGGCGTGGGACGACCCGACATTCTCGGAGGACCCGTACCTGAGCGTCTTCGGCGAACAGCTGCAGGACTCGAAGGCGCCGCCGGCGATCCCCACGTGGGCGCAGGTGTCGGCGGTGATCGATCAGGAGCTGGAGAAGACGACGCGCGGCGAGACGACGCCCGCCGACGCGATCGCCACGATCCAGCAGCAGGCGCAGTCGATCGGCACCGGCAACTAGGCTCCGCCGATGACCGCCGTCGCGACATCCGCCCCGCCCCGCAGCGCCCCGCCTTCACGCGGGTCCACGCGGCGGGCGCGGCGCATGACGATCACGGCGTGGCTGTTCGCCCTGCCGTTCGTCGTCCTGTTCCTCGTGTTCATGGCGGGGCCGATCGTCGGATCGCTCCTCATGAGCTTCACCGACATGACCACGAGGGACCTTCAGACGCCGTTCCAGGTGAACATCGTCGGGATCGACAACTACGTGCGCCTGTTCCAGGATCCGCGCTTCCTGCGGTCGCTTCTGAACACGTTCACCTTCGTGATCGTCGCGGTGCCCCTCACGATGGTTCTCGCCCTCGCCGTCGCGCTGGCGCTCGACAAGGGCATCCGTCGATTCCGCACCGTCTACCGGGTGGGTTTCTACACGCCCGTCGTCACGAGCATCGTGGCGATCGCGATCGTGTGGCGGTTCATCCTGCAGCCCGACGGACTGCTCAACGGGTTCCTGGGGCTGTTCGGCATCCAGGGGCCGGACTGGCTGCAGAGCACGACGTGGGCGCTGCCCTCGCTCATCGCGATGGCGGTGTGGCGCAACATCGGAACGCTCATGGTGATCTTCCTCGCGGCACTGCAGGGCGTGCCGCGCGAGCACCACGAGGCCGCGATGGTCGACGGCGCGAACGCGTGGCAGCGGTTCTGGAACATCACGCTGCCCGCGATGAGGCCCGCACTCCTGTTCGCGGCGGTCATCACCGGCATCGGGTTCCTGCAGTTCTTCGAGGAGCCGTTCGTGATGACGCGCGGTGGGCCGCTCGACTCGACTCTCTCGGCGGCGATGTACACGTTCCAGCAGTTCGGGTTCGGCAACTACGCGTACGCGTCCGCGGCGAGCTACGTGCTGTTCCTCGCGATCGTCGTGCTCGCCCTCATCCAGTTCCGCCTGCTCGGGCGCAAGGAGGACTGACGTGACCGCCATCGCCCCCACCCCTGTCGAGACGACGGCCGGGTCGGACGAGATCGCGCCCGCGGGACGCCGCCGCACCGGCAGCCGCTGGTGGCTCCACGTCGTGCTGACGCTGGGCTTGATCGCGATGCTCACGCCGTTCGCGTGGATGATCCTCGGCTCCTTCAAGACGGATGCCGAGATCCGCCGGCATCCGACCGAGTTCCTCCCGCGCGAGCCGACGCTCGACAACTTCACGACGCTGTTCGGTCGGCTCGACTTCACGACGTTCTTCATCAACAGCATCGTCGTGGCGGTCTTCGTCACCGTCGGCAACATCGTGTTCTGCTCGATGGTCGGCTACGCGCTGGCGAAGCTGCAGTTCCGCGGCAAGAAGCTGCTGTTCGCCCTCGTCCTCGGTACTCTCATGGTCCCCGGCGTCGTGACGTTCGTGCCGCTGTTCGTGCTGACCGCGAACCTCGGACTCGTCAACTCCTACCCCGGGCTCATCCTGCCGTTCCTCATCACACCGCTCGGCGTGTTCCTCATGCGGCAGTTCATGCTGGGGCTTCCCGACGAGCTCATCGAGGCCGCGCGCATCGACGGGGCCAGTGAGTGGCGCATCTTCCTGCGGGTCATCATGCCGCTGTGCGGCCCGGCGATCGCGACGCTCACGATCCTCACGTTCCTCGCGAGCTGGAACAACTTCCTGTGGCCGCTGGTCGTCGCGACGACCGAGGACATGTACACCCTCCCGGTCGCGCTCGCCCTCTACTCGGTCGGTCAGAACGCCGCGCGCTACGGCCTCATGATGGCCGGCGCGCTCGTGGTCGTCGTTCCGGTGCTCATCGTCTTCGTGGTGCTGCAGCGCCACTTCGTGCAGGGCATCGCGCTCACCGGCATCAAATGAATCGAAAGGACTCCCACCGCATGGACTTCCCCGACGGCTTCCTGTGGGGCGCCTCCACCGCCGCGCACCAGATCGAGGGCGGGAACATCAACTCGGACTGGTGGCAGCGCGAATGGGGCCACCTGCCCGGACCCGCGATCGCGGAGCCGTCGGGCGACGCCGCCGACAGCTACCACCGCTTCCCGCAGGACATGGCACTCCTCGCGCAGGCGGGCCTCGCGGCGTACCGGTTCAGCATCGAGTGGGCGCGCATCGAGCCCGAGCGGGGCTGGGTGTCGCGCGCAGCCATCGACCACTATCGCCGCATGGTCGACACGGCACGCGAGAACGGGCTCGAGCCCGTCATCACTCTGCATCACTTCACGAATCCGGTCTGGTTCGCGCGTGAGGGCGGATGGCGGACGGATGCCTCGATCGACGCGTTCCGCCGTTACGTCGAGGCCGCGCTGCCGGTGCTCGAGGACGTGTCGCTCGTGTGCACGATCAACGAGCCGAACATGGTGTCGGTGCTCGCCGATCCCGAGGTCGCGTTTCCGTCGATCGGGCTTCCGCCCGGAGTCCCGGACGTGACCGATCGCCTCATCGCGGCGCACCGCGCCGCCGTCGAGCTCGTGCGCTCCACGGGGGCACAGGCGGGATGGTCGGTCGCGACGCAGGCCTACCAGCCCGAGCCGGGCGCCGAGGAGGTCGCCGCCGAGTACGGGTGGTCGCGGGAGGACGTCTTCCTCGAGGCCGCGAAAGGCGACGACTGGGTCGGCGTGCAGGCGTACACGCGCACGGTCATCGGACCTGACGGCCCGCGGGAGATCCCGGATGCCGCGGAGCGCACGCTCACCGGATGGGAGTACTACCCGCCTGCCGTCGGCGACGGCATCCGCAATGCCTGGAAGCGCGCGCAGGCGCCGGTGTACGTCACCGAGAACGGCATCGCGACCGCCGACGACAGGCGCCGCATCGACTACACGACCGGCGCGCTCGAGGCGGTGCACGCGTGCATCGCGGACGGCATCGACGTACGCGGATACCTGCACTGGAGTGCGCTCGACAACTACGAGTGGGGCAGCTACCGGCCGACGTTCGGGCTCATCGCGTGGGACCGCGAGACGTTCGAGCGGCATCCGAAGCCGAGCCTCGCGTGGCTGGGCGGCGTCGCGCGCGCGAACGCGCTGCCAGTGGATCCCGCCCGCTGACGGGTTCTTCGTCTCGGTCGCTGCGGTCCCTCGCTCAGCGTCCGGTGGGGCGTCAGGAGGTCTGCGGCCGCAAGTAGCCCCGCACGAACTCCTGGAACAGCGGCACCATGTCGACGGACTCGTCGAGCAGCCACTGGAGCTGGATGCCGTCCATCACGGCGCTGATGAGGCGCGCGGCGTGCGCGGGGTCGATGTCGGCGCGGATCTCGCCCGCCTCCTGGCCGGCCCGCAGCAGCTCCGCCCCGCGCGCCGCCGTCTCGCGGTACCGCTCCGCGAAGTCGTCGTGCGAAGGATGCTCGGAGTCGGTCGCCTCAGCCGACACGATCACGTAGAGCGACGTCAGGCCGCGAGAGGTCTGGTTGTACGCGACGACCTTCTCGGCCTGCTCGATGAGCGTGTGCTCGGCGGGATCGCCCGCGGCCGCGCGCACCTTCTCGTCGCGCTGGCGGAGCACCTCGGCGAACAGCTCCTCCTTGTCGGCGAAGTGGTGCATGAGACCGGCGGGGGTGAGCCCCACGCGTTTGGCGATCTCGCGCAGCGAGCTGCTGTGGAACCCGGTGCGCGAGAACACCGCGAGCGCTTCATCGACGATGGCCTGGCGGCGCGCCTGCCCCTTCGCGTAGCTCCCGCGCGTGCGGCGCTGCCCGCCTGCGTCCTGCTCCTGTGCCCCCACGGCGACCTCCCTCTCGGCGAGCGGAGGAATGCCCGGCTCAGCCGCGCTGACCGTGTCCAGGCGTTTCCCCACGACGACCCGAAGTCCTGCTTCCACGTCGCCGGACGGAGGCCTTGCTCCATCTCGCGATCGACGAAGTAGTCCCTCAGCGTAGCCCCCGTGGGCTCGATCCCGATGGGTCGCCGCGAGCATCCACCCTCGGTGGGGAGAACCTAACACTCGACAGGTATTACGTGAAACCCCGTCGTCGTCCTTCCCGGGTTCTCACGCGCGGCGGGTTCTCACGCGCGCGCCGCCTCCGCCCAGTTCGGATCGGACTGCGTGAGGGCGATGAGGCCGCCGGCCTCCAGCATCCGCAGCAGGAAGGGCGACGCCGGAGGCACCCGGCGCTCCACTCCCCTCGTCTCGTTGCGGAAGAGCCCCTCGGAGATGTCCACCACCACGTGATCCCCGTCGTCGACGAGCTCGGTCGCATCGGGCACCTCGAGCGACGGCAGTCCGATCTCGAACACGTTGCGGTAGAACGTCCGCGAGAACGCGTTCGAGACGACGCATCCGATCCCCGTCGCCTTGAGCGCCTTCGCGGCGATCGCGCGGCCCGACGACTGGCCGAAGTGGTGACCGGCCACGACGATGTCGCCCGGCTGCACCTCGAGCGGGAACCGCGGGTTGTGGTCCTCCAGCACGTGCTTGACGATCTCCTCCATCGGGTCGAACACGTACGCCGACTTCACGAGCGCGTCCGTCGGGATGTTCGCGCCGAACTTCCAGCAGCGCCCTTCGAAGCGCGTGACGAACTCACTCATGCGGGTCCCCTTCCGAGACATAGCGGCGCGGGTCGGCGATGCGGCCGGCGACGGCGGATGCGGCGACCGTGAGCGCCGACGAGAGGTACATCGACGCCTCCGTGCTGCCGTTGCGCCCGGGGAAGTTGCGCGAATGCGTCGAGATCATCGCCTCGCCCGCCGACATCGCGCCCATGTTCGCGGTCTGGTTCGAGCCGGTGCTCGGCGGGAACCACGTGCCGCCGGCCTCGTGGAGGTCGGCGACGAGCCCGAGCTCGAGCGCCTGCCGGAACACCTCGCGATTGCCGGGGACGAGGTTGAGCTTGACGTCCGGGTGGATCCGGCGGCCGCGCAGCACCTTCGCAGCGAGGATGAAGTCCTCGAGGCGTCCGCCGCCGTGCCCGCCGAGCTCCGCCCACTGCACGGGTGTGCCCACGACGTCGTCGACGGGGTGGACGTTTCCCACGGTCGGCGGCGCAGCCACCTGCGGAGGAAGGTCGCTCACGTCGAACCGGCGGACGTCCTCGACCGGGTCGCCGTCGCCGTTCACGAGCCGGTCGACGCTGCCGTTCGGCAGCGACTCGACGAACGCGCGCGTCACCTCGTCGGGCTCGATGTAGCCGCACTTCGCGCCGAGGTCGACGCACAGCACGGGGAACAGCCACCGGTCCCAGAAGTCCAGGCTCTTGATGAACGGGCCGGTGAACTCGAGCGCCTTGTAGATGACCGATCCCTCGCCGAGCTCCTTCACGAGCCACAGGGCGACGTCGCGCGGGGTCGTACCCGGCCGCAGCTCGCCCGTCAGCTCGATCTGGATGAGCTCGGGCACGCGGAACCACGCCTTGCCGAACGGCATGACCGTGCCCGCGTGCGAGTCGTTGCCGAGCGCCACCGCGAGCGCCCCGACGGCTCCGTGCACGGGCGTGTGGCTGTCGGAGCCCACGACGATCTGGCCGGGCAGCGCGAGCCCGTGCTGCACGAGCACGTTGTGGATGTTCCCGCTGCCGCAGTCGAACAGCTGCGTGCCGCGGCGCCTGGCCCACTCGCGGTTGCGGTTGAGGACGTCGGCCTGATGCTCGGTCGGCGGCGAGAAGTGATGGTCGAACACCGTGACGACGCGGTCGGGATACGGCAGGTCGACGCCGACGCGCTCGTCGTACACCTTGCCGGTCAGGTAGGCGCTCAGGTCGTGCATCACGAGCCGGTCGACCTCGGCGACGACCACGTCGCCGGCCGACACCGACTCCCGTCCGCTCGCGCGCGCGAGGATCTTCTCGACGAGGTTCATGCCGGCACCGCCACGTGACGCGGGTCGGTGATGACACCGGTGACGGCGGATGCCGCGGCCACCGCGGGGCTCGACAGGTAGATGCTCGACTCGTAGCTGCCCATGCGACCGCGGAAGTTGCGATTCGCGGTCGAGAGGGTCACCTCGCCGTCCGCCATCGCACCGCCGCTGCCCGCGCACGCGCCGCATCCGGGGTTCGTGATGAGCGCGCCCGACTCGATGAGGGTCGTGACGATGCCGTCGGCCGCCGCCTTCGCCATGATGTCGGCGGACGCCGGCGTCACGACGAGCCGCACACCGGGGGCGATGCGGTTGCCCTTGAGGTACCTCGCGGCGATCGCGAGGTCGTCGTACTTGGCGTTCGCGCACGAGCCGATGAACACCTGGTCGACCTTCGTGCCGGCGACGCCGGAGATGCCCACGACGTCGTCGACGTTGTGCGGGATCGCGATCTGCGGCTCGAGCTCGGTCGCGTCCAGCTCGATCGTCTTCTCGAAGACCGCGTCGGGGTCGGATGCGAGCGGCTGGACGGTGTCGAGGTCGACGCCGTGCTCGGCGAGGTAGCGCATGGTCTCGGCATCCGGCGGCACGACCGCGTTCTTCGCGCCCGCCTCCATCGCGAGGTTGCACAGGGTCATGCGCTCCGAGGTCGACAGGGACTCGACCCAGTCGCCGTGGAACTCGACGGAGTAGTACGTCGCGCCGTCGGCGCTGATGTCGCCGATGAGCTTCAGCATGACGTCCTTCGGGTAGACGCCGTCGGGAAGCGGCCCCTTCACGACGATCTTCATCGACTCGGGCACGCGCATCCACAGCTTGCCGGTCACCCACGCAGCGGTGATCTCGCTGAACCCGACACCCGTGCCGAGCGCGCCGAGGGCGCCGTAGATCGTCGAATGCGAATCCGTGCCGATGATGAGGTTCCCGGGCTTGACCAGGCCGTTCTCCATCAGCACGACATGCGCGATGCCCGCGTTGACGTCGAAGAAGTTCTTGATGCCCATCTTGTCGCGGAAGGCGCGCGACAGCCGGTGGTCGCCGGCGATCTTCGCGGTCTGCGCGGGCGAGATGTGGTCCATGACCATCGCGATGCGGTCCTTGTCGAACAGCTCCGGCTCGCCCATGCGCTCCCACGTCTTGATGCAGCGCCAGGTCGCGGTGTGGCTCATGTAGAGGTCGGGGTAGGCGTCGACGATCTGACCGGGAGCCAGCCCCCTCTCCCCCGAGGCGCGCTCCAGCGCCTTGACGGCGAAAGTCTTGCCCATCAGCTCTTCTCCTTCGCGAACTTCTTCATGAGGTGCTCGATCAGGCCGCCGGCCTCGAGGATCTCGCGCAGCACCGGCGGGAACGGCGTGAACGGGAACGACCGGTCGCCGACCGTCACCGTGCCCGCCTCGTAGTCGACCCACACCTCGTCGCCCTCGGTGATCGCGTCGACTGCGGCGGGGCACTCGACGGCGACGAGTCCCGTGTTGATCGCGTTGCGGAAGAAGACGCGCGAGTACGAGCGCGCGACGACGGCCGTCACGCCGACCCCGATGAGGCACGTCGACGCCTGCTCGCGGGCGCTGCCGCATCCGAAGTTGCGACCGGCGACGACGACCCGGCTCTCCTTGAGCTTCGCCTGGACCTCGGGCCCGAGCGGCTCGAACGCGTGGGTTCCGAGCTCGATCGGGTCGATGCTCACGAGGTAGCGGCCCGGGATGATGACGTCCGTGTTGATGTCGTCTCCGAAGACGATGCTCCTGCCGCCGAGGCGGTCCTTCGTGACGGCGCTCACGGCGTCGTGTCCTCGACGAACCACTCGGTCGGGATGACGTGACCGAGATCGCGCTCCTCGGCGAGCTCGAGGATCTTCGCCCCGACCGCCGCGAACTGGATGCCCATGCCGGTGTTGTTCGCGAAGATCGTGATCTCGTCGTCGCTCGACCGGGCGGGTGCGGGGTCATCCAGGATGTCGCCGAGCTCCTGGATGTCCTCCCACTTCTTCAGACCACGCTCGACGGGGCCGAGGATGTCGAACTGCTTGTCGTGATGCACCTGCTCACGGCTGAAGACGACGATGCGGCCGGCGCGGTCGAACGCGGTGTCGTCGAGCTCGCGCCGGGTCGCGGTGCCGTCGGGGCTCGTGATGCACGACACGTGCGTGCCGGGCTCGATCCAGTTCCCGTCGAACACGGGATCCATCGCCGCGGTGGCCGCCGTCACGATGCCGCATCCGACGACCGCCTGCTTCGGGTCGTCGACGGCGACGACGTTGCGGCCGGTCTTCTCGGCCCAGTCCGCCGCGAACTTCTCGCGGCGCTCACGCGTCGGGCTGAACACGCGGATCTCCTCGATGTCGGGACGCACGAGCAGGAGCGTCTCGAGGTGCGCTGCGGCCTGCCACCCGGCCCCGAACATGCCGGCGACCGTGACGTCCTCGCGCGCCATCTCGCGGATGCCGAGAGCCGTGGTCGCACCGACGCGGTACTTCTGGATCACCGAGTCGTGGATGATCGCGAGCGGGGCGAGCTCGGTGAGGCTGAACAGCGTCACGAGCCCGACGTAGTTGCCGCCGGGTGCGACAGGGAGCAGGCGCCGGCGCTTCTCGCCCGTGGGGAGCGTCTCGACGCCGACCATGTCGGACGTGATGCGGGTGCCCCACACGCCGCTGGAGATGTTGCCGCCCTCCTGCGACTTGAAGCGGAACCGGAACCCCGGATACCGCTCATCCTCGACCGGGAAGTACGTGTGGTTGCGCGGGCGGTTGTGGCCGCGGTTCTGGGCGAGCTCGCGGTAGGCGACCTCGAGGACATCGAGCACGTCCTGAGGACTCAGGAGCTGCTCGACGTCGGCGTTCGACAGGATTCTCATGGATCTCGGAAGTTCTCTCTCGTTCAGATGGTGAGGGGCTCGACGCCGTCGCGTGCGACGAGCACGGTGTCGGTGAGGACGCTGCGGATGCCGCGCGGGTCGACGACCTCGAGCACGACGGCGATGACCTCGCCCTCGGCCGGGCCGGTCTCGGGCGCCGGCTGGAGCTCTCCGCCGGTGGCGAAGTCGGCCTGGCTGATCCACCGCAGGGTCGACACGGAGCCGGGCGGCAGCGGGTCGAGTGCCGAAGCGGCGGATGCCTCGACCGCGCTCCACTCGACACCGGGACGGATCGCCCCGAGCGCCGCACGCTGCGCGTCGGCCAGAGCGGGCAGCCACTGCTCGTCGCCGAACGTCCGCGCGATGAGCAGCCATCCGTTCCGGTACTGCCCCGTGGCCTCGAACGTGACGTGGCCGTCGTCGTCGGCCATGCGGAACAGCAGGTCCGCGAACCCGCCGCGGCGCGCGATGTCCTCGATCGCGGCGATGCGGTCGCGCGCCCCGAGGCCGTCCGCCGTCGCCGCCGCGAGCGCGTCGCGCAGGATGCCGGCACCGGTGCGCAGGAGCGTGAGCTCCGCCTCGGACGGCAGCGCCCTGCGGTCCCGCACGAGCGGGCCGAGCAGCTTCGTGCGCCACTCCGGCACGGCGGCCTCGATCTCGCGGACGACGCCCGCCGGCCACAGCTCCGCGTCGACGAAACCGATCGTCCCGGCGGGCTTGTCTGCGACGTACGCCGACACGAGGGCGCCGAACGCTCGGCCGCTGCGGATGTCGGTCAGGTTGGATGTGCGCTGCATCCACGGGAACACGCGCTTCGACAGCTTCGTGAGCAGCGTCGCCTCGCCCTCGGCGGGGACGGCCAGCACGCCTTCGTTCCAGTAGATGACGAGGTTCGTCAGGTAGCCGATGTCGTCGCCGCGCGAGACGTCGTTGTAGATGAGGGCGAGGTCGACGCCCTGCGCATGCAGGTCGGCCTGCAGCGCCGCGATGCGGCCGCTCCACTCGTCGACCGAGACCTCGTCATGGTCGAGCACCACGAGTCCGCGCTTCATCGCCGGCTCCTTTCGTCGGACGAGAAGAGTCGTCGCTCGGTCGAGACGAAGTACTCCGCGCCCGTCGCGGTGACGACCACCTGGTCGCCGAACACGTGGTAGCCCGCGATCGGGGTGAACGTGTTGGGGTGGATGATGAACGTCGCGCCCTCGGGCAGCACGGTGTGGTTGCCTTCGATGATCGGCGTCTCGTCGAGGTGGAGGCCGACCCCGTGTCCGCGCACGCGCGTCCACTGATCGGAGCAGTACTCCCCCAGCCCGTGCTTGCGGAACACGTCGTTCTCGGCGACGGCGATCTCGTGGGCGGTGACGCCCGGCTTGACGACCGCGAACCCGGCATCCGCCGCCTCCCGGAACAGCTCGAACGAGCGCTGTTGCTCGGCGGAGGGCGGACCGACGGTGACCGAACGGCAGATCTGCAGCCAGTAGCCACCCGTCTGCGGCGTCAGCTCGGTGCGGACCATGTCTCCCGTCTGGATGACGCGGCGGCTCGGGGGGGTCATGCCGAGCACCTCGTCCTTGCCCGACGCGATGAGCATGAAGTTGTCCTCCGCCCCGAGGCGCTTGATCTCGGCCTCGACGCCGGCGACGATGTCGTACTCGGTGATGCCGGGCTCGAGCACTTCGACGAACGCGTTCCACGCGGCATCCGACACCGCCGCAGCCGTTCGCATGCGCTCGAGCTCCCACTCGCTCTTGACCATGCGCGCCTCGTCGAGGGGCTTGGTGGCCGAGACGAGCTCCACCCCGGGCATGCCCTCGCGGATCGCGCGGTCGAAGCCGAGCGGCAGGAGCTCGAGGTGCCCGACGCCGATGCGGCGCAGGCCGAGGTCCGCCACCGCGTCCACCAGCGCCTCCGCGCCCGGGAGCGCGATGAGGCGGGCGTCGTCGACCCACCCGGTGCGCACGAGCGGCGCGAGGTCGCTCAGCCTCGTGGAGTACGCCGTGGCCGGGCCGTCGAGCGGCAGCAGCGCGAAGGTCGCCGTGCCTCCCACCGACGTGTCGGTGAGGTAGCGCACGTTCTCGCGGCGCCACGCGGGGGCGTATGCGAGGATCGCGTCGAGCCCTTGGTCGGCCATCGCCGCGCGCAGCTTCCTGTGGCGAAGCGCGCGCTCCGCGGCATCCGCCGGTTCGAGCGTCGAGGGCGCACCCGGAGTGAGGGTCGTCGCGTCCGTCATGCCACGGCCTCCTGCAGGCGGCGCTTCATCTCGGACTCGTCCTCCATGCGCATGAAGTCGGCGGTGATCGACTTCTCGAGCTCGAAGAGCGCGTCGTCCTCGGGCTTGCGCGGCTGGGGGACGTCGATCTCCATGTCGAGGAACGTCGTCGACGGGCGTGCGGTGATCACGAGCATGCGGGACGAGAGGAACACCGCCTCGCGGATGTTGTGCGTGACGAACAGGATCGTCCGGCCGGTGGTCGCCCACACGCGCACGAACTCCTGGCGGAGCTTGCGCGCCGTGATCTCGTCGAGCGCCGAGAACGGCTCGTCGGCCAGGAGCAGGTCGGGCTCGATCGCGAGGCCGCGGGCCAGCGACACGCGCTGCTGCATGCCGCCCGACAGCTGCAGCGGGTAGTAGCCGCCGAACTCTCCGAGCCCCACGAGGTCGAGGTACTTCTCGACCCGCTCCTTGGCCTCGCGCTTGCCGACGCCGCGCTCGAGCAGAGGGACGAGGACGTTGTCGCTGACCGTGCGCCAGTTGAGCAGGCGCGGCTGCTGGAACACGACACTCACCTTGACGTCGGACCGCGCCTTCGTGCTCACCTCCTTGCCGTTGAGCACGATCCGCCCGGAGGTCGCGTCGTCGAGGCCGTTGATGATGTTGAGCATCGTCGACTTGCCGCATCCGCTCGGTCCGAGGATGGACAGGAGCGCGCCCTCCTCGACGCTCACGTTCAGCCCGTCGATGACCTTGAGGGGCGCCTGCCCCGGCCGGCGGAACTCCTTGCGGAGATTGTCGATCTCGAGGTACGCCATGTCAGGCCGCTCCTTCCAGCGCCGCCGCGTGCGGACGCCAACGGGTCAGCCGCTTCTCGATCGGCTTGAGGATGAGGTTCTCGATCAACAGGAGCGTGATCGTGAAGAGCAGGGTCCACGCGAGCACCTGCGTCATGTTGAAGTTGCCGAACCACCAATGGAGCATGTAGCCCACGCCGCTGGAGAGGCCGATGAGCTCGACGACGGTGACGATCTTCCACGAGATCGCGAGCGCGGTCCGCAGAGCCGCGAGCACGAACGGGACGAGCTGCGGGATGACGACCTTCGTGAGCATCGAGCGCTGCGAGAAGCGGAACGCCTTGCCCATGTGCATGAGGTCTCGGTCGATCGCCTTCGTCCCCTGCCAGATGTTGATGGCGATGGCGGGCGTCGCCGCGACGCCGACCGCGAGGATCGCCGCCGTGTCGTTGAGCCCGAACCACAGGATGAAGAGGATTCCGAAGACGACGGCGGGGATCGAGAAGCCCACGAGCACGACGTTGATCAGGAGGTCTTCGCCCCAGGCCGACAGGCCCATGATGAGGCCGATGACCAGGCCCATGATCATCGCGATCGTCATGCCGCCGAGAACGCGGCCCATCGTGACGGCCAGCTGGTAGTAGGTGTCGCCCTCGGTCAGGTTGTCGAGCATCGTCGAGAAGACGAGGAACGGACCGGGCAGGGTCTGCGGGCTCATGAACAGCGACGCGAGCCACCAGATGACGATGATGCCGATGAGGGCGGAGAACCGCCGCAGCGGCCGTTTCCACGACTTGCGCCGCTTGATCGGGACGGGCTCTTCGATGCCCCGCACGACGTCCGTGTCGACGCGGATGCCCGAGTCGTCGGCGACTTCGGTGGAAGTGGACATGGGGTTGCCTTCCATATCGATGTGGAGTGGTTCCGGTGGGCTCGGCCCGGACCGCGCGGTCCGGGCCGAGCGGACGGGTCAGTCCTCGGTGGCCACGAACTCGAGGCGGAAGAGGCCGTCGGGCACCTCGGGGATGAAGTCCTCCTCGCCGAGGATCGGGATGAAGGACTCGAGCATCTTCGTGATGCCCTCGACCTGCTTCTCGTCCCACTCGGTGCGGAAGTTCGCGCCGAGGAGGTCCTGCAGGGCCTGCGGCGCCTTCGGATCGGTGAGGTCGAGCGCCTCGGCGTAGCGCTCCCACGCCTCGTCGTCGGCCTGGACGTACTCGACGCCGTCGCGCATGGCGTTCGAGAACGCCACGAGCTCGCTGCAGTGATCCGCCGCATAGCTGTCGGTCGAGACGATCCCGAGGTGGACCGGGGCGATGCCCGTGGCCTCGATGTACTCGCTCGACAGATCGCCGATCTGCTTGTACTTGCCCTCGAGCTGCGTGACGACCGTCGCCGTGGAGCCGAGGAGGACGGCGTCGAGCTCGCCCTGACCGAGCAGGCCCGAGATCGCGGCATCCGGAGCCACCGCGAGCGATGCGAGCTCGTCCTCGAGCTTGTCCATGCCGAACGCCTCGGACGCGATCGCGGACAGCACGACGAACGTCGCGCTGTTGTTCGCCGAGAACGAGCCGAAGCGCGCGCCCTTGAGGTCGCCGATGTCTTCGATGTCGGAGTCCTTCTGGACGAAGACGCCGTTCGACGGGCTCGCGAGCGCGCCGAACAGGAAGACGTCGAGGCCCTTCGATCGCGCCTGGGCCATCGTGGTGACGCCGCCGAAGCCGATGTCGACGGCCTTCTGCGTGACCGCCTGGGCCGAGGCGGGCGGGTTCTCGAAGCTCTTGATCTCGAGGTCGAGGTTGTACTTCTTGTCGAACTCCTGTTCCTTGATCGCCTGCGTCACGAGGTCCTGGGCGCCGGGGTTGACCCCGAGCGTGACCTTCGTGAGCTCGGTCAGGGGGCCGCACTCGTCGGCTCCCCCGTCGGACGGACCGGCTTGGGGCTGCTGCTGGCTGGCGCAGGAGGCGAGGGCGATCGTGCCGGCCACGACCATCGCCAGGGCGATACCTCTCTTTGCACGCATTACTGGCCTCTTTCTCTTCATCGAGGTCGGGGCTCTGCTTCGAGTCCCGGCCGGGGCTGCGTTTCTTCGGGCAATCGGTGCGTTCCTCACCCGCCGGACGGGGTTCGACCGTCGGGTGGAGTACCGGGACCTCGACGTGTGCCGGCCTGTGGGCCGAGCCCATTAGTACGGGCCCCTAAGTACCTGCCCGACGATACCGTTAGGGTCCCTAACTAGTCAAGGGATCCGGATGCGTCGGGCCCGCTGTCCGGGAAATGCCCACTCCACCAGAGATGCGATCAGCCGAGGACGGTGCGTTCCGATGGTCGGAAACACCCGACAGCGTGGCCCAAACGGGTGCCGCGCGATCAGCCGACCGGTGCGAGATAGCCGTCGCGCCGCAGGAGTGCGTGGACGCCGCCCGCCGCGATCGTGTCGAGGAGCATGGCCGGCAGCGGCGTGGACGCCGCGGCGGCGCCGGTCGTGAGATTCGCCACGGTCCCCCGCGCGATGTCGACCTCGACCTCGTGCCCCTCGGCGACGGCCTCGAGCACGCCCGGGCATTCGAGCACGGGAACCGCGTACGCGACGGCGTTGCGCAGGAAGATGTCGCCGAGCGACTCGGCCACGACCGCAGCGATGCCCGTGCGCGCGATCACGAGAGGCGCGGGTCGGCTCGACCCGCATCCGAATCGGCGCCCCGCGATCAGGATGTCGCCGTCCCGCACCGTCGCCGCCCACCCGGGGCGGATCGAGTCGAGCACGAGCGCGGACTGCTCGTCCGGCGGCAGCTCGAACCCGCGGCGCGGCATGATCTGGTCGGTGTTGATGTCGTCTTCGGCGAACACCCGCGCGCGGCCGGTGAGCACCCAGTCTCGTTCCCGCCCGGTCATGCGACGGGCCGTTCGACGAGATGCGGCATCGGGTCTGCGATGACGCCTTCGATCGCGGATGCAGCGACCGTGGCCGTCGAGGCGAGGTAGATCTCGGCGTCCGCGCTCCCCATGCGACCGCGGAAGTTGCGCGTGCTCGACGTGATGCACACCTCGCCGGGAGCGAGCACGCCGAGGTGTCCGCCGGCGCACGCGCCGCACGTGGAGTTCGTGACGACGGCTCCGGCCTCGGTGAGCGTCTCGATGTAGCCCGCACGCAGCGCCTCGAGGTACACCGCCTGGGACCCGGGCGTCACGATGAGGCGCACGCCGTCGGCGACGCTCCGCCCCTCGAGCAGACGCGCCGCGATGCGCAGGTCGGACAGCTTGCCGTTCGCGCACGAGCCGATGAACGCCTGGTCGATCCGGATGCCGTCGGCCGCGACGGCCGCCGCGCTGCGGACGTTCCCGTTGATGCGGTGCGGGAGTGCGATGCGCGGCTTCACTTCGGCGAGGTCGACGACGTGGACGGCGGCGTACTCGGCATCCGGATCCGGCTCGACCGGCTCGTACGCGGCGTCGGTCACTGCCGCGATGTGCTCGCGCAGCAGCGCGTCGACGGGCATCATGACGAAGTTCGCGTTGAGCTCGGTGCACATCGTCGCGAGCGTCGCGCGGTCGTCGAGGGGCATCGTCTCGAGTCCCGGACCGCCGAACTCGATGTCGTGGCCCTCCTGGCTCCCGTACAGCTGGGACAGGTGGAGGAACACGTCCTTGCCGTACACGCCGAACGGCAGCTCCCCCTCGAGCACGAACCGCACGGTCGGCGAGGCCCGGTACCACGTGCGGCCCGTGGCGGCGAGCTGGAGGATGTCGGCGAGGCCCAGGCCCCGGGCCGCGCAGTTGAGCACGCCGGCCGCGCTCGTGTGCGAGTCGTTCGACGCGACGAGCTGCCCGGGCAACGCGAGGCAGCGCTCGAAGATGAGCTGATGCTCGATGCCTCCGCCGCCGACGTCGGCGACCTCGCGGAAGCCGAGGCGCCGCGCGTGCTCGCGGGCGCGGCGCTGCGCACGCGCGTAACGCTCGTTGGGTGCCGGCACGCCGTGATCCATCAGGACGACGATCCGGTCGGGATGCGCGACGCGCAGCAGGTCGGTCGGGAGGGTGTCGGGGGTGTCGCTGAAGACGGTGTCGGCGAGCACGATCAGGTCGACGTCGGTCACGACGATGTCGCCCGGTCGCACGACCGCCCGTCCGCTCCGGCGCGCGAGGACCTTCTCAGCCATCGTCATGCCCACAGCGGCGCCTCCTCGGCTGTCGTGACGGCTAGCGTGCCTGGACGTTCTGCACGAAGTACGTGGTCGCCGCCTCGTACACGACCCGCAGCGAGTCCTGCAGGTCGGCGCGGCTGCCCGGCGCGAGCTCGGCGAGCAGGGCGGAGGTGAAGTCCTTCAGCACGGCCTGGCCGGCGGCCGCGGCCTCGCGCCCGGCATCCGTCACATGCAGGACGATCGCGCGCCGATCGGATTCGCTCGCCGTCGTCGTCATGAGTCCGCGCTTGACGAGCCCGTCGACGTTCTCCGAGACGGTCGGAAGGGAGAGGTTGCCTCGCTTCGCGAGCTGGCTGAGGGACGTGTACCCGCCGATGACGCGCGACAGCGTGCGGTACTGGCGGAAGGTCAGCGGAACGGGCAAGGATGCCAGGAGCATCTGGCTGGTGCGATTGAGGCGCGCGGCCACGCTGATGAGGAGCTCGTGGTCCTCTTCGATGCGATCAGCGGCAAGTACCGGCGCGGCCTCCGACACGATCGTCTCCATTTCCTTAGGTGACCTAACTACTTCCAGATTACGGCTCCCTGTGATCACGCGTCAAGCGGAGCGGACGCGTGCCGACAGCCTGTCGGGGCGCTGACCGCTGATGGGCGCGAGCCGGGCCGAGATCACCGCGGCACGGCCCGACCCGATCGCTTCGAGACCGAGGCGCAGCTGCTCCTCGAGCTCGGACACCGTCGACGCCGTGCCGGCATAGGCGCCACCGGCCGCGGCCGCGACACCGGGCAGGTCCGCCTCCTGAGCGAGATTGACCCAGAACCGGTCGCCCGCTGCGGCGGGACCTTCCGGATGCTGGCGGATCACGTTCTGCTTCGTCGCGTTCCAGCCTCCGTTGTCGAGGATCACCGTGAGGAACGGCGCTCCGTATCGATGCGCCATCCAGTGCGACGACGAGGGCTCGCTGAGGAAGTAGGACCCGTCCCCCACGATCGACACGACGGTCGCGTCGGGCTGCGCGAGCTTGATGCCCACCGCCGCCGCGCTGCTCCACCCGAGCGACGACCCGCCGCTCGCGAAGCGCGTTCCGGGGCGCGTGCGCGGCAGATGGCGGAACACCGTCTCGGCATTGCTGATCGCCTCGTTCAGCACGATCGTCGAGGGATCGAGCGCACTCTCGAGCGCCGCGCACACGAGCGGCACCGTGAGGCGTCCGTCACCGCCCTGGCGCTCCGCGCGCCACCGGTCGCGCTGCGCCGCATGCTCCGCCGAGAGCCTCGCCCGCCGACCCGTCGCCTCTCCTCGGTCCGCGAGGTCTCTCGCCGCGTCCCGCAGCTGTCGCAGCGCGACGGGCGAGTCCGTGCGCGCGAACGCGTCAGCCTCGAGGTACCACAGCGGCGTGCGCTCGTCGAGGGGGTCCGCGCCGAGCACGAAGATGCGGGCGTCGTCGCGCGGCGTCGCGCGGGTCGGCATCCACGGCGCGTGCGAATCGACCACGATCACGACGTCCGCGCGCGACAGCAGCGGCTCGGCCATGAAGCCCATGTGCAGCTCGTGGTCGGCCGGGAAGCTCAGCACGTCGGGCACCGCCTCGACGACCCCGATGCCCAGCGTCTCGGCGAGCTCGACGAGCACGTCGACGGAGCCGGGGTCGCGCCCGAGCGACGACGTCACCAGCACGGGGAACTCCGCCCCCGCGACCGCCGTGAGCATCTCGTCGACGAGCGACGACGGCAGCGGGGCCGGCTCGACCGCGCGCCAGCGCTGCGGGTCGACGCCGCGACCGGACGACACGGATGCGAGGACCTCCCGCGCCCCCGTGAGGTAGACCGGCCCCTGCGGGGAGCTCTCGGAGATCTGCAGTGCCCGCGAGACGAGCTGTCGCGCGTTGGCCCCCGTGCGCAGGTCGTAACTCCACTTGACGTACGGGCGGACGATGCCGTGCTGATCGGGGACGTCTTGAAGGTGGTTCGGGTACGAGTTGCGGCTGCCCGGAAGCTCGCCCTCCATCGTGTAGGGCGTGAGACCGGCGAACAGCAGCACGGGGACGCGTGCGCGGGCGGCGTTGTGCACCGCCCCGCCGAGGTTCGCCGTGCCGACGTCGACGTGCACGAACACCGCCTGCGCCCGCCCGCGCACGAGCGCGTACCCGTGGGCCGCCGCGAGGGCGCTCGCCTCGTGCGGTGCGAGGACGACCGCGGGCACCCGCTCGCCCCGCCCATGGAGCTCGGCGAGCGCGTCGATGAGGGCGGTGTGGTCGCTGCCGAGGTTTCCGAAGATGACCTCGACGCCGTACGCCGCGAGCCCCTCGATGAGCGCACGCGCGGCCGTCTCGCCGCGACCGCCCGTCATCGCGCCGCCTCCGCGACCTGGATCCCGTGGAACTGGAGGTACTCGTCGATGCCGGCCGACGCCCCCTCCCACCCGATCCCGCTGCGCTTGACGCCCCCGAACGGAAGCGCGCGGCGGCCCGCGGGGCTGAGGGCGTGCTCGTTGATGAATGTGATGCCCGCCTCGAGCTGCTCCGCGATCCCCCGGGCCCTGTCGAGATCGCTCGACCAGACAGACGAGCACAGGCCGTACTCGGTGCCGTTCGCGTGGGCGACGGCATCCGCCTCTTGGTCGTACGCGACGATCGGCAGGATCGGGCCGAACTGCTCCGTCGTCACGACCTCGTCGCGCGGGTCCGCGCCGCGCACGAGCGACGGCTGCACATACCACCCGCGATCCCACCCCGCGGGGTCGAGGCGCACACCGCCGGTCTCGACCCGCACCCCCCGCTCGCGGAGCCCGTCGTGCAGGCGGCGCACGCGCTCGAACTGCGCGGCGTTGTTGACGGGCCCCATGGTCGCGTCGGGGTCGAGGCCGTGACCGACGACGAAACGGTCCATCGCGGCGAACGCCGCGTCGGCGAAGTCGTCGAGCCTGCGACGCGGAACGTACACGCGCTTGATCGCGTAGCAGACCTGGCCGGAACGGCGGAACGCGTGCGACACGATCGCCTCCGCCGCCGCGGGCACGTCGGCGTCGTCGAGCACGATCGCGGGGTCGTTGCCGCCGAGCTCGAAGTGGACCCGCGTGAAGGAGTCGGCCGCGAGCACCATGATCTGCCGCGCGACCGCTTCGCCGCCCGTGAACGAGACCTTGCGCACCGCCGGATGGACGACGAGCGCCGATCCGACCTCGCCGCCGCCGTTCACGACCGAGAGGACCCCGGCGGGAAGGTGCGCCGCGATGCGTTCGAGGATGCGCGTCACGGCGAGCGGCGCATTCGGCGACGGCTTGACGATCACGGTGTTGCCCGCGATGAGCGCGGGGCCCACTTTCTGCAGCGCGAGCACGACGGGCGCGTTCCACGGCACGATGCACGCCACGACGCCGTACGGGCGCCGCCGCAGCGAGACCGTCGCGTCCTCGACGGCGGGCTCGGCGAGCGCTCCGAGTCCGAGGTCGACCGCCATGCGCAGCAGGTGCGGCACGAGCGACACCTCGCGCTGCGACACCGCGAGCACCGACCCGTTCTCGCGTGTGAGCAGCTCGGCGAGCGCGTCGTCGACGGCGTCGAAGTCCCGTGCCGCGGAGAGGAGGGCCTCCGCCCGCGCGTCGACGCCGGCCCGTGCCCACGCCGCGGCGGCGGCATCCGCTTCTCGCACGATCCGGTCGATCTCGTCGGGCGAGGCGACGGCGACCTCGCCGACCACCTCGTCGAACCGTCCGGGGTCTCGAACCTCGATCTGTGCCACGCGCGTCGTCGTCATGTGACCTCCTCGAATTTCATAAGGTACCCTAATCATCGTGCGAGGGAACGGTCGACCGCGGATGCCGGTGGGAGACCCGCCCGTATGAGCAGCCCGTTCCGCTCGCTCGGTGTTTTCAACTACCGCCTGTGGTTCGCGGGCGCGACGGTGTCGAACGTCGGCACCTGGATGCAGCGCACCGCGCAGGACTGGATCGTCCTGACCGAGCTCACCGACCACGACGCGGTCGCCGTCGGGATCACCACCGCACTGCAGTTCGGACCGGTGCTCCTGCTCACTCCCCTGACAGGGCTCGCCGCCGACGTGTTCGACCGACGGCGACTGCTCCTCGCGACCCAGACGGCGATGGCCGTGATCGGCGCGGTGTTCGCGGCACTCGTGCTCACCGGCGCGGTCGAGCTGTGGATGGTCTACGGCCTCGCCGTCGCACTCGGCGTCGCGAGCGCCTTCGACGGGCCCGCGCGCCAGGCCTTCGTGTCGGAGCTCGTGCCGACGTCGCTCATCTCGAACGCGGTCGGGCTCAACGCGACCTCCTTCACGGTCGCGCGTCTCGCGGGGCCCGCGCTTGCCGGCCTGCTCACCGCCGCGATCGGGGCGGGGTGGGTGCTGCTCATCAACGCGGTGACCTTCGCCGCCACGATCACGGGCATCCTCGCGATGCGCACTGCGGAGCTGCACCGCCAGCCGCGGTCGCCGCGCGCGCCGGGACGCCTTCGGGCGGGACTGCTCTACGTGAGCTCGCGGGGCGACCTCGCGGTGGTCGTACTGAGCGCCCTCGTGTTCGGCGCGATCGGCACGAATCTGCCGATCATCGTCGCGACGATGTCGACCGTGGAGTTCGGGCTCGGCCCGACCGAGTTCGGCATCCTGTCGTCGGTGGTCGCGATCGGGAGCGTCATCGGGGCGATCGCCGGCGCCCGCCGCGAGCGAGCGCGCCTCTCGGCGATCGCGCTCTCGGCGCTCGTGTTCGGACTCGGCGCGATCGGGGCGGCGGTGAGCCCTGACGCGTGGGTGTTCGGCGCCTTCCTCGTCGTGCTGGGCTTCACGTCGCTCGTGATCATGAACACGACGAACGCCTACCTGCAGGCGGCGACGCCGCCCGAGCTGCGCGGCCGGGTCATGGCGATCTACATCGCCGTCATCATCGGCGGGCCGACCATCGGAGCGCCCGCGATCGGGTTCATCGCGACCGAGGCCGGCCCCCGCTGGGCGGCTGCGGCGGGTGCCCTCGGCGGCCTGGTGCCCGCGCTGCTGTTCGCCCTGTGGTGGGTGCGAGCTGGCCGGCGGGCATCGGATGCGGCATCCGCCTCGCCCCCGGATCAGCGCGGCACAGCGGTCTTCAGGATCTTGCGCACATCGACCGGATCGCGAGCCGGGAGCGCATCGCTCGGCGGAGCGAGGACACCACGCGGCGTGCAGTCACCCGGCCCGGAATGATCACGCCCGACGACCTCACGCGCGCAGCGATGTGGCAAGGTCGTCGAGCGGCCGGCGTCCGACGACGCCCGCGTCCTCCAGCTCCGCGATCCGATCGGGGGTGTAGCCGAGAAGGTCGCGCAGGACGGCGTCCGTGTGCTCCCCGAGACCCGGAGCGGGCGTCGAGAGGTCCGTCGTGCTGCGCGAGAACACGATCGGCAGACCCGAGCCGTAGAGTCCGTCGAAATGCCCGAACCGCGGATGCACGAGGGGCACGACCTCGCCGCGAGCGACGACCAGCGGATCCCGCACCGCCTCCGCCGTCGTGCGCACCGCGGCCGCGGGTGCGCCGTGCGCCTCGAGCGCCGCGAGGGCCTCGGCCTGCGTCCTCTCCGCCGCCCAGCCCGCGATGAGGCCGTGGAGACGATCGGCGTTCGCCACGCGTGCGTCGCGTGTGCGGAAGTCGTCCGAGTCGAGCAGGTCGGGGCGACCGATCGCCTCGAGCACGCCGGCCGCGAACTGATCGGTCGGGGCGCACAGCGCGAACCATCCGTCCTTCGTGGCGAACGTGCCGAACGGCGCGAGCCGCGGCACGTGCGCGCCGGTGCGCAGCGGGAAGCCCACCGACTCGAGGGCGTCGAACGGCTCGCACGCCACGAGCGAGGTGAGGGCGCCGAGCATCGAGACGTCGACGTGCTGCCCCTCGCCTGTCCGCTCGGCCTCGAGGACGGCCGCGAGTGTCCCGATGACGGCGAACAGCGGCGCGACGAGGTCTCCGATCGGCAGGCCGAAGCGCACGGGAGGGTCGTTCGGCTCCCCCGCGGTCAGCATCACTCCGCTCAGGGCTTGGATGATGGTGTCCATCGCCTTGCGGTCGCCTTGGCCGCTCGTCGCACCGAACCCGCTGATCGAGGTGTAGACGAGGCGCGGGTTGACCTCGCGCAGCGCGGCGAAGTCGATCCCGAGTCGCCCGGCGACGCCCGAGCTGTAGTTCTCGACGAGCACGTCGGCGTGCCGGACGAGGTCGCGGAGCACCTCTCTCCCCTCGGCGCGCTTGAGGTCGAGCACGATGCTCTGCTTGCCGCGGCCGCGGAGCATCATCGACACCGACATGTCGTCGGCGGACCGTCGTCGCACGCTGAGGCCGTCGGACCCGACGTAGGGCGAGTTGTTCCGCGACGAATCGCCCCCGCGGGCCGGGTTCTCGACCTTGATGACGCGCGCGCCGAGTCCCGCGAGCAGGAGGGTCGCGTACGGACCGGCCAATGCCGATGTCAGGTCGATGACGGTCTTGCCTTCGAGCGGTCGGCTCATGTTCACCCCGATGCGGTCTGAGGAATCGGCGATCGGCGGCGCTGCCACGTTGCCACCCACCCCCGGCGATCGCGACAATAATATCAAGTAACTTGATTCAAGGAGACCCATGAGCATACGCATCACCGCCGTCGGCGACATCGTCATGCAGTACGGCGACCCCGAGCGCTACTTCGCTCCGAGTGCGCCCATCACACGTGCGAGCGATGTCGCCATCGGCCAGATCGAGGTCCCCCACACGACCGAGACGGCGGTCAGCGCGCTCACGGTGCCCTCGCCCCCCGCCGACCCGGCGTACCTCGACGTGATGGCCGCGGCGGGCTATGACATCGGCACGGTCGCCGGCAACCATGCCTTCGACCTCGGCACGAGAGGCGTGCTCGACACGATCGCCGCCGCGCGGAACGCCGGCATGGTGACGACGGGAACCGGGGCGAACCTCGCCGCGGCGATGGTCCCCGCGATCGTCGAGCGCAGCGGCGTGCGCGTGGGTGTCCTGAGCTTCAACTGCGTGGGACCGCGCGAATCCTGGGCGACGAGCAAGAAGGCCGGATGCGCCTTCGTGAAGGTCATCACGCACTACGACCTCGACGACCTGAACCCCGGCAACCCTCCGCAGATCTACACGTTCTGCGACCGCCGGTCGCTCGCGCAGATGACCGAGGCGATCGAAGCGCTCCGGCGCGAGGTCGACATCGTGGTCGTCGCGCTTCACAAGGGATACGGGCACACACCCGCACGCATCGACGATTACGAGTTCGAGGTGTCGCACGCCGCAGTGGACGCGGGGGCGGATGCCGTGGTCGGGCACCACTCGCACATCATGCGGGGCATCGAGGTGTACCGGGGCAAGCCGATCTTCCACGGCCTGGGCAACTTCGTGTGCGTGACGGATGCCCTCACTCCCGACCCGGACAGCGACTCGGAGGAGCTGAAGGCCTGGGCCCGGCGTCGCGTCGAGATGTACGGATTCGCACCGGATCCCGCGATGCCGGGCTACCCGTTCCACCCCGAGAGTCGCAACACGGCCATCGCCGTGCTCGACGTCGACGGCGGGCACATCCGCGCCGGATTCATCCCCTGCTGGATCGACGACGACGCGCGCCCCGTGCCCCTGGCCGAAGGCGACCGCGACTCGGTGGCCGCATACATCGAGGACATCTCCCGCCGCGCCGGCCTCGACACGGGCTTCTCATGGGAGGACGACGTCGTGCGCGTGTCCTGATCCGCATGACGGCTCAGCCCGCGGGCTGCCAGCTGTACTCCGGCTGCGGGCCGACCGGCAGCATCACCGGGTTCTGCGCCGAGGCCTGCACGTTCGTGACCTTTGGTCCGACGTAGTTGACGAAGTACTGCGTCAGCACCGGGATCGTGATGGCCAGCTCCTGCCAGCGCTCGCCCATGCGCTCGTACAGCGCCTGCCGCTCGTCGCCTTCGACACCGAGGCTCTCGGCGTACATGCGCTCCATCTCCTCGTCGACGAACCCGAACGGGTTGGCCATCGAGCCGACGCCGCGCAGATCCGCGTACGCGTTCCCGAACGTGCCGTTCGTCGCCCACAGAATGGCCTCGAACTGCTTCGACTCGGCCTTCTCGATGAACGAGGGGATGCTCGTGGAGTCGACTTCGAGCTTCACGTCGATGCCGATCTCCCCCAGGGCGCTCGCGATGGCCTGAGCGATCTGCGACTGCTGGTCCTGAAGGCTGCTGTCGAGGATCGTCATCGAGAAGCCGTCCTCGTACCCGGCTTCCGCCATGAGCTCACGCGCCCGATCGAGGTCGTACTCCCAACCGATCTCCGGGTTGTAGCCGTCTGCGCCTTCCACGACGATCTGGTCGCTCGGCGCCATGTACTCGCCGCCGAGCGCGTTGACGATGGACTCGCGGTCGATGGCCAGGCCGATCGCCGTCCGCACCCGCACGTCGGCCAGAGCGGGGTTGATCTCGCCGTTCACGTCCACGAGACGCAGCCCCCAGTTGTAGAACGGCGCCGTGACGATCTCGAGCCCGGCGGCCTCCGCCGACTCCGCCAGCAGCGAGGATCCGAGGCCGAAGTCGATCTGACCCGTCGCCGCGGCGTTGAGCACCGCGTTGGGGTCGGAGATGATCTCCACCTTCACGCGATCCCACATCTGGGCATCCGGGTTCCAGTAGGTCGGATTGAGCTCGTAGACGTACTCCGAGTCGGGGACGGAGGCCTCAGGCGAGTACACGTACTGTCCCGCGCCGTCCATCGTCTGCAGCAGGGACGCGGGATCGGCGACGCCGTCCGGGCCGATGATGTTGCCGAACATGTAGGTCTGCGTCAGCGACATCGGCGCATCCGCGAACGGGGCGCTGTAGGTGATCCGCACCGTGTCGTCGTCGACGGCCTCGATCGTCTCGATGGGACCCACGCGCGACATGTTCGGGCCGCTCTTGGAGAGGAAGTACTCCATCGAGGCGACGACGCTCTCCGCCGTCAGCGGCTTGCCGCTGGCGAACTGCACGCCGTCGCGCAGCGTCAGCTCGAACACGGTGCGGTCGTCGTCGGTGAATTCCCACTCCGTCGCGAGCGCGGGCTGCAGGCTGCCGTCGGGTGCCTGGTAGATGAGCGGATCGTACGCGAGCACCGTGAAGATGGAGCCGCTCGCCGTGCCCTGGAGGGCCGGGTCGAGGCTCATGGGCGCTCCGCGGAACTGCACGATGAGTTCCTCGCCGCGCTGCCCCAAGGCTTCATCGCCCGCATCCGCTCCGTCCGCTGCGGGCGCGCAGGCCGCGAGCGCTGCGACCAGGGCCGCCGCCGCGGCGATCGCGCCCACGCGGCGCATCGCCGAGCGCCGTGATCGGTTCGGTCGTGTCGTCATATCGTCCCCACTTTCTCGTTCTCGCGCGAAAAACGCGGCCGCGGCTCGGCCGTGCCGTTGATCTCATCCAGGAACATCCGCACTTCGCGCGCCAGGCGCTCCGGGATCTCCTGAGCCATGAAGTGCCCCTCGCTCTCGAAGAGCACCGCTTTCGAATCGCGGACGTTGACGACGCCCCGCAGCGCCGACTCGGGCGAGACGATGCCGTCCCGCATGCCGGCGAGCATGAGCGTCGGAACGCGGATCGTGCGCAGCACCGCCGCCAGCTCGTCGTTCGTCTTCGCCTCGGGGAAGGGCATCCCCTGGTTGATGCGCGACTCGTCCTCATCCCGCGTCATGGTCGTGGCGACCGCCGCGTCGATCAGCTTGTCGCGTTCGCGCCGCCGCTCGGTCTCGTCCTCGTGCAGCCAGCCGCCGAGTTTCTCGAGCTGCGCGCGCACGGCGGTCGTGTCGCCCGCGAGGCGCGCACGGATGACCTCCCGCCTCCCTTCCGAGGAGTCGGTCACCCCGAACCGGTCGTGAGGAGTGCCGACGACCGAGACGAACGCTTTCAGTCGGTCCGGGTGGCGCACCGCGATGTACCACCCGATCCCGGCCGAATGCGACGCGCCGGTGTAGACGAACCGGTCGATGCCCTTCGCATCCGCGAAGGCCACCACGTCGTCCGCCCACCGCGTCAGCCACCCCTCGGGCGGTGGCGCCTGCGGATGCGTGGACCGCCCGAAGCCCCGCGCCACGATCGTGTGGACCTTGTAGCCCGTGGGCGGCTCGGCCAGGATCTCGGGGTACCCGGTTCCGGAGAATCCCATCGCGCACGAGAGCACCGTCTCGGGGGCGTCGTCGGGACCGTACTCGTCGTACCACAGGTCGGCGTCGTCGATCTTCTGCAGCGGCATGCTCCTCCTCGGTGGGTCGGGTCAGCGGATGGCACGGGCGATGGCGTCGGTGCGCGCGTCGAGACCGTCCTTGTCCCGCGCGGCGTTGCGCTGCGCCTGCAGCTCGGGATCGGGGACGGGGGCGGCGGCGAGGAGCCGCCGCGTGTAGTCGCTCTGCGGGTCCTCGTAGATGCGGCCCGCGTCGCCGTACTCGACGAGTCGTCCCTTCCTGAGGACCGCGATGCGATCCGACAGGTAGTGCACGATCGACAGGTCGTGCGAGATGAAGAGGTAGCTCGCACCCGTCTCGCGCTGCAACTCGGCCATGAGGTTGATCACCTCTGCCTGGATCGACAGATCGAGCGCGCTCACCGGCTCGTCGCACACCACGAGGCGGGGCGAGAGGATCAGCGCACGCGCGATCGCGATCCGCTGCTTCTGACCGCCCGAGAACTGCGCGGGGAACTTCCGCGCGGCGTCCTCGTCGAGGCCGACGCGTCGCAGCATCGCGAAGACGCGCTCGCGCACGACGTCCTTGCTCGCCGGCTCGTGGATCTGGACGGGCTCGGCGATCGAGTACCCGATCGGCTTCGTCGGGTCGAGGGACGTGTGCGGGTCCTGGTAGATGACCTGGAGATCGCGCGCGAGCGCCCGCCGTTGCGAGGCAGGGGCCGTGAGGATGTCGTTCCCATCGAAGCGGATGCTGCCGCCCGTCGGTCGCACGAGCCCCAGGACGGCCTTGCCGATCGTCGACTTGCCGGAGCCTGACTCGCCGACGAGCCCCAGCGTCTCGCGCGGCGCGATGTGCAGCGACACGTCGTTCACGGCGAGGTTGACACGTCGGCCGCGACGATACTCGACCGACAGGTTCTGCACCTCGAGGATGGGCCGGTCCGACGCGGTCATCCGACGACCTCCTCGAGCGTCTGCGCCCGTTCGCTGTGCACGGCGTCGATGCGGATGCAGCGAGCCTCGCGGCCCTCGCCCCGCTCGAACGACGGGATGCGTCCGGCGCGGCATTCGTCCACAGCGAACCTGCACCGGTCGGCGAAGTGACAGCCCACGGGCCAGTGCCCGGGCGGTGGGACGATCCCGCCGATCGTGGGCAGCGGCTGTCCCTTGACCGCGTTGTGCGGATCGGACGCCTGCAGAGCCTGCGTGTACGGATGCAGCGGATCGTGGAAGATCTCCGCGACGGAGGCGCGTTCCACGACTTGGCCCGCGTACATGACGACGGCCCGGTCGCAGATGTCGGCGACGACGCCCCAGTCGTGCGTCACGAAGAGCACCGCCATGCCCAGCCGCTCCTGAAGGGAGCGCAGCAGGTCGAGGATCTCGGCCTGCACGGTCACGTCGAGGGCGGTCGTCGGCTCATCGGCGACGAGCAGCTCCGGGCGCCCCGCGAGCGCGATCGCGATGGCGACCCGCTGGGCCATGCCGCCGGAGACCTGGTGCGGGTAGAGCGTGGCGACGTGCTCGGGATCGGTGAGCCGCACGGCCGCGAGCAGCTCCACCGCACGGGCACGTGCTGCGCGCCGACTCAGGCGGTGGTGCGAGCGGAGCACCTCGGCCACCTGGAACCCGATGCGGAACGCCGGGTCGAGGGCCACCATCGGCTCCTGCGAGATCAGCGCCATGCGCGTCCCGCGCAGCGCCCGGTACTGCGCGCTCGTGTAACCGGAGATGTCGGTGCCGTCGAACCAGATGCTCCCCGAGACGACCCGTCCGCCCTGTGCGAGCAGGCCGAGGACCGCCATCGCGGTCACCGTCTTCCCCGAGCCCGACTCCCCCACCAGCCCGACGGTCTCGCCGCGACGGATGTCGAAGTCGGCGCCGTCCACCACGATCGTCTCGTCGTCGCCGGTTCCAAACGCGACGGTCAGCCCCCGCACGGAGAGCAGCGCATCCGGGTTCGGCGGCGAGCTCGCGGGCGCGGCGGGGGCGGGCGCGGCATCCGTGTTCGAAGCACCGCGCCGGCGGCGCGCAGTCCGCATCGGCCGTTCGATGCCTTCGGCGTTCGCATCTCGGACTGCGTCGCCCAGCAGGCCGAAGGCGAGCGTCGTGACGGTGATGATCCCCGCCGTGGGGACGATCATCCACGGGTGGAGCTGCAGCATCGACGAGGCCTCGCCGACCATTCCACCCCAGGTCGGCTGGGGAGGCGGGGGCCCGAAGCCGAGGAATGCGAGACCCGTCTGCACGCCCAGCGCGATCGCGCTCAGCATCGCCGCCTGGACGATGATGACGCCCAGCGTGCGCGGCAGGATGTGGCGCACCAGGATCTGTCCGCGCGTGAGCCCCGTCGTCCGGGCGGCGTCGATGTACAGCTCTTCGCGAACGTTGAGGGCGGAGCTGCGGATGACGCGCGCGGCGGATGCCGACACGAGGATGCCGTAGACGACCATCGCAGCGAGCATGCTGTTGCTGAAGATGGCGAGCACCGCGAGCGTCACGATGATGCCCGGGATCGCCATGCTGATGTCGATGCAGCGCATCACGAGGCGATCGAACCATCCGCCGATGAAGCCGGCCGCGGTCCCCAACGGGATGGCGATGACGAGCGCCACCACGAGCGCCTGTGCGACTCCGATGAGAGACTCCTGCCCGCCGTACAGCAGCCGGCTCAGGATGTCGCGCCCGAGGGCGTCCGTGCCGAGGGGGTATTCGACGGTGGGGCCGAGCCGCACCGCGCTCAGGTTCTGCGTGAGGGGATCGTGCGGCGCGAGCAGCGGCGCGCACACGCACGCGAGGATGACGATCGCGAGGTAGATCACGGCCGCCGCGCCCAGCGGGCGGCGAAGGACGTCGACGAGGAGGTTGCGCCGGTTGCTCGCGACGATGCGCGGCGATCCCTGACGGGAGACCATCACGCGGCCCTCACCTTCGGGTTGAGCACGCCGTACACGATGTCGACGATGAGGTTGATCACCACGGTGATCAAGGTGAAGAGGACGCCGATTCCCAGCAGAACGGGCAGATCGTGGTTGAGCGTCGCCTGGGTCGCCATCGTTCCGAGCCCGGGGAGCACGAACACGTTCTCGACGAAGATGGTGCCGGTCAGCGAGGCGATCGCGCCGATGCCGAGCACCGTGACGGCGGGGATGGAGGCGTTCTTGAGCACGTGCCGGAGCACGATCGAGGTCTCGCTCACCCCGTTGGCGCGGAGGAACCGGACGAAGTCCTTCGCGAGCGCGTCCTTCGCCGAGTCGCGCACCTGTTTGGCGACGAGCGTGGTGCCGGTGAGGCTCAGCGCGAACACGGGGAGGACGAGCGCCCACAGCCAGCCTCCGACGCTGACGGTGAGGGGCACGTAGCCGGTCGCGGGGAAGATGCGGAAGGTCACGGCGAACAGCGACACCGCCAGGATCGCGATCGCGAAGCCGGGAACGGCCAGACCGACGAGCGAGATCGCGTCGAGGAAGCGGCCGAGCCACCCCCCGCGCAGCGCGCTCATGAGCCCGAGTGCGACGCCGATGATGCCGATGACGAGCGTCGAGAGAACCACGAGCGACAAGGTGACCGGAAGGCGGCCCGCGAGGATCGAGACGACCGGCTCACCGCTGTAGATCGAGGCGCCGAGATCGCCGCGCACCGCCGCGAGGGCCCAGTTGAGGTACTGCTGGAGCGGCGGGAGATCGAGACCCAGCTCCTTCCGCAGCGCAGCGACCGCCTCGGGCGATGCGTTCTCTCCCAGGATGGTGCGGGCTTGGTCGCCCGGAACGAGCGAGGCGAGCAGGAACATGACGAGCGAGACCACGATGACCATCGGGATCACGAGGAGAAGTCGTCTGCCCAACATCCCGGCCACGGGTTCAGCCTCCTTGCCAACCTGTTCAGCGCGTCAGCGACGCCGCGGTGAGATTATCAAGTAACTAGATACTGATCAAGTGGCCTGACACCGGGAGCTATGAAGCAGCCTCGGTCCCGCGTGTGGGTGCGTCGGTCAGCGGACGGGGCCCGAGATCGGGCTGCCCAACCCCGCCGCGGCCATGCGCAGGAGCGACATGAGCTCCTGCCGCTGCTCGCTCGTCATCCCCTGGCACATGCGGTTCTCGAGCTCGTCGGCGTCCTTCTCGCACACGTCGATCACGCGACGCCCCTCTTCGGTGAGGTCGATCAGCAGCACGCGAGCGTGATCACGGGACGGCCGGCGCCGGACGAGACCGCGATCGAGGAGCGCCTTCACGATCTGATTGCCCGCCTGCGGGGTCACCCCGGTCCACCGCGAGACCTCCGCGCTCGAAAGGCCCGGGAGACGCTTGAGCGCGAACATCGCGACGTACTCCGCCTGGCTCACCCCGTGCTCCTGCAGCAGCCGCTGCAACTGCGATGAGAACTGCTTCGACACATGCCGCAGCGCATGCCGCAGCGTCGGCTCGGGGCTGAGCGACGGCGAGGGGATGAGGCGACGTGTCACAGTCTGATCAAACCATCACGTCCCGCGATGCGGGTGAACGACGGCTGATCAGCGAGGCGCGTGCGCCTCGAGGAACTCGTACACGTCGGTGGTGTCGACGCCCGGGAAGGCGCCCGTCGGAAGCGTCGCCAACAGCGTTCGCGGCGTCCGCACGTTCGGCCACGAGTGGTCGCGCCACGCGGCCTCGAGCTCGGCGGGCGCACGCCGGCAGCACGCCTCTACCGAGTGCTTCGACACACCTCGGTTCGTCGTGTCGCGGCCGAGGAACCACTTCGTGTCGTCGAAGCGCACGCCGACCGACACCGAGTGCGCTCCCTCGCTCGAGTGCTCGACGCGTGCCGTGCACCAGTACGTGCCGTTGCCGGTGTCGGTGTACTGGTAGTACGGGTTGAAGTGGTCCTCGATGTCGAAGACCACGCGCGAGGTCCACCGACGGCAGCACATCTGCCCCTCGATCGCCCCGAGCCGGTCGGTCGGGAAGTTCACGTCGTCGTTCTCGTACGCCTTCGTGATCGTGCCCGACTCGTGCACCTTGAGGAAGTGCACGGGGATGCCCAGGTGCACCGTCGCGAGGTTCGTGAAGCGGTGTGCCGCGGTCTCGTACGACACCGAGTACGCGTCGCGAAGGTCTTCGATCGAGATCGCGCGGTCCTTCTTCGCCTCCTGCAGGAAGGGCACGGCGTGGGCCTCGGGGATGAGCAGCGCACCCGTGAGGTAGTTCGTCTCGACGCGCTGCCGCAGGAACTCGGCATAGCTCTTCGGCTCGCGATGGCCCAGGATGCGGCTCGACAGCGCCTGCAGCACCGCGGTGCGCGGGTCTCCCTTCGCGGCGTGACGGCTGGAGAGGTACAGGCGCCCGTTCTTGATGTCGGCGACCGAGCGGGTCGTCTGCGGGAGGTCCGGCACGTAGTGGAGCGTGAACCCCAGGTGCGCGGCGATGTCGGATGCCGTGCGCTGTGTGAGTGGGCCGCCGGGGTGGTCGACCGCGCGGAGGATCCGCTGGGCCTGCTCCTCGAGCTCGCCGAAGTAGTTGTTCTGCGTGCGCATGAGCTTGCGCAGCGCGACGTTGGCGCGACGGGCCTCCTCCGGCGTCGCGGCGCGCTCGTCGTTGAGCCGCTCGATCTCGCCGTGGAGGGCGAGCATCGCCTTGAGCGCATCGGTCGGAACGGACTTCGCGACGCGGAACGGCGCGATGCCCAGCGACCGGAACGTCGGCCCGCGCATCGCCCGCTCGAGGGCGATCTCGAGCGTCGCACGCTCATCGAGCGGCTCGGCCTCGAGCAGCGCGTCGAGCGTCGTGCCGAGTGCCCGCGCGATGGTCCGCAGCATCGTGAGCTTCGCCTCGCGCCGACCGTTCTCGATCATCGACAGCTGGCTGGGCGCGCGGTCGACGGCGGCGGCGAGCTCTTCGAGAGTCATGCCCCGGTCTGTGCGCAGTTGACGGATGCGGCGGCCGATGGTCAGCGCGTCCACCTCTCCATCGTCGGAGAAGTCCGTCAGCGGATCTGTCGTGGCGAGGGTCGTCATCCTGCGATTCTGTCACGAAAACAGAAATCTGGCGAAACTTCACCCCCTGGATTGGCACGAGGTCGGTCCGAACTTCACGGAAAGTGGTCTCACGACCGTCCGCCGGTCGACCCAGAACGCGGATGACCGGATGCCCCGACCAGGCCCACACGCCGGGCGACGCATCCGTCGACAGTCTCAGCACACCGCACACAGGAAGACAGGCCCATGACACCTTCGACCATCGCCCCGATGCGCACGCGCACCGGCCCCATCGCCTCCCAGACCCACGAGCCGTCGATCGAGATCTCGGGTCGGATCGCGCCGCGCTACGACGAGATCCTCACGCCCGACGCGATCGCATTCCTCACCGCGCTGCACGATCGGTTCGGCACCCGTCGCCACGACCGGCTCGCCGACCGCATGCGCCGGCGCTTCGAGGTCGGCAACGGCCACGACCCGCAGTTCCGCGACGACACGAGGCACATCCGCGAGGACACCGGGTGGAAGGTCGCCGGCGCCGGCCCCGGGCTCGAGGATCGCCGCGTCGAGATCACCGGCCCGACCGATCCGAAGATGACGATCAACGCACTGAACTCCGGCGCGAAGGTATGGCTCGCCGACCAGGAGGACGCCACCAGCCCGACCTGGAAGAACGTCATCGAGGGGCAGCTGTCTCTGCGCGATGCGATCCGCGGCGAGCTGACGTACACGAGCCCCGAGGGCAAGCGATACGAGGTCACAGCCGCCGAGACGCCGACGATCGTGATGCGTCCCCGCGGGTGGCACCTCACCGAGAACCACATCCGCTTCACCGACCGCTTCGGGCGCACGATGGCATCGTCGGGTTCGCTCGTCGACTTCGGCCTGTACTTCTTCCACAACGCGGAGCAGCTCATCGCGAACGGCCGCGGCCCGTACTTCTACCTGCCCAAGCTCGAGTCGAGCGAAGAGGCGAAGCTGTGGGACGACGTCTTCGCCTTCAGCGAGCAGTACATCGGCATCCCGCACGGCACCATCCGCGCGACCGTGCTCATCGAGACGCTGCCGGCCGCGTTCGAGATGGAGGAGATCCTGTTCGAGCTGCGCGACCACTGCGCGGGCCTGAACGCCGGCCGCTGGGACTACATCTTCTCGATCATCAAGAATTACCGAGGCCGCGGCGCACGGTTCGTTCTGCCCGACCGCAGCGAGGTCACGATGACCGTGCCGTTCATGCGCGCGTACACCGAGCTGCTCGTCAAGACCTGCCACAAGCGCGGAGCCTTCGCGATCGGCGGCATGAGCGCGTTCATCCCCAACCGCCGCGACCCCGAGGTCACCGAGCGCGCGTTCGAGAAGGTCGCCGCCGACAAGAAGCGCGAGGCCGGTGACGGCTTCGACGGCACGTGGGTCGCGCACCCCGACCTCATCCCGGTGGCGCGCGCCGAGTTCGACGCGGTGCTGGGCGACCGCCCCAACCAGCTCGACCGGCAGCGTCCCGAAGTCGATGTGAAGGCGGCCGATCTCATCGACGTGCACATCGGCCGGCCCATCACGGCCGCGGGCGTGCACGGCAACGTCTCGGTCGCGATCCGCTACATCGAGGCATGGCTGCGGGGCCTCGGTGCCGTCGCGATCGACAACCTCATGGAGGACGCCGCGACCGCCGAGATCTCGCGCTCCCAGGTGTGGCAGTGGATCCACCAGGACCGCACCACAGAAGACGGCACGCGCATCACGCGCGAGTACGTCGAGGGTCTCATCGCGCAGGTGCTCGGCGAGGTCGAGCGGCGCGACGGCGACCGGTTCGACGACGCCGCCGAGGTGTTCCGCGAGGTCGCGCTCGGCTCGGACTTCCCGGCGTTCCTGACCCTGCCCGCCTACTCGCGCTTCCTCGTCGAGGCCGACTGACCCACCCTGCGACACGACGACCAAGGACGACGACATGACCATCTACACGGACGACATCCGAGACACGCAGTCCCTCAAGGACCTGCACGGCGCGACGTGGGACGCGATCAATCCCGAGTACGTCGCACGGATGCGGGCGCAGAACCGCTTCCGGACCGGGCTCGACATCGCCCGCTACACCGCCGACATCATGCGCCGCGACATGGCGGAATACGACGCCGATCCGTCGCAGTACACGCAGTCGCTCGGCGTCTGGCACGGCTTCATCGGGCAGCAGAAGCTCATCTCGATCAAGAAGCACCTGAAGAGCACGAAGAAGCGATACCTGTACCTCTCGGGCTGGATGGTCGCCGCCCTCCGCTCGGAGTTCGGCCCGCTCCCCGACCAGTCGATGCACGAGAAGACGGCGGTGCCGGCGCTCATCGAGGAGCTGTACACGTTCCTCCGTCAGGCCGACGCGCGTGAGCTCGACCTGCTGTTCACGCAGCTCGATCGGGCACGCGCCGCCGGCGACGAGACCGCGGCGGAGTTCATCCAGTCGCAGATCGACAACCACGAGACGCACGTCGTGCCGATCATCGCGGACATCGACGCGGGCTTCGGCAACCCGGAGGCGACGTACCTCCTCGCGAAGAAGATGATCGAGGCGGGCGCGTGCGCCATCCAGATCGAGAACCAGGTCTCGGACGAGAAGCAGTGCGGCCACCAGGACGGCAAGGTCACCGTCCCGCACGCGGACTTCATCGCGAAGATCAACGCGGTGCGCTACGCGTTCCTCGAGCTCGGCGTCGACAACGGCATCATCGTCGCCCGCACCGACTCGCTCGGTGCGGGCCTCACGCAGAAGCTCGCCGTCTCGAACGAGCCCGGCGACCTGGGCGACCGGTACAACTCGTTCCTCGACGTCGAGGAGATCACCGAGGCGGAGCTCGACGACGGCGATGTCGTCATCCGCCGCGAGGGCAAGCTCCTGCGCCCGAAGCGGCTGGCCAGCAACCTGTACCGGTTCCGCCCCGGCACCGGCGAGGATCGCGTCGTGCTCGACTGCATCACGTCGCTGCAGAACGGCGCCGATCTGCTGTGGATCGAGACCGAGAAGCCGCACATCGAGCAGATCGCGGGCATGGTCGACCGCATCCGCGAAGTCGTGCCCGACGCGAAGCTCGTCTACAACAACAGCCCCTCGTTCAACTGGACGCTCAACTTCCGCCAGCAGGCGTACGACCTGCTCGAGGCGGAGGGACACGACGTGTCGGTCTACGACCGCGGCAACCTCATGAGCTCGGATTACGACGACACCGACCTCGCTCGGCTCGCCGATGAGAAGATCCGCACGTTCCAGCGCGACGGCTCGGCCCGGGCCGGGATCTTCCACCACCTCATCACGCTGCCGACCTACCACACGGCGGCCCTGTCGACGGATGACCTCGCCAAGGGCTACTTCGGCGACGAGGGCATGCTCGCGTACGTGCGCGGCGTGCAGCGCCGCGAGATCCGCGAAGGCATCGCGACCGTCAAGCACCAGAACATGGCGGGCAGCGACATCGGCGACAACCACAAGGAGTACTTCGCCGGAGAGGCGGCGCTCAAGGCCGGCGGCAAGAACAACACGATGAACCAGTTCAGCTGAGCACGCTGCGATCCCGCTCCTCGCTCAGCGGCCGACAGAAGATCCGGTCGCTGAGCGAGGAGCGCAGCGATCGGATGACGCTACGCGAGCAGACCGCGCTCCATCGCCAGCGTCACGGCGCGTGTGCGGTCGGCGACGCCGAGCTTGTCGAAGGTCTTCAGCAGGTGCGTCTTGACGGTCGACTCGCCGATCCCGAGCGCGACGGCGATCTGCTTGTTCGAGTGACCGGATGCCACGAGCCGCAGCACCTCGGTCTCACGGGCCGTCAGCACCGTCTCGGGCACCGCCGGCTGACGCATCCGCTCCACGAGCCGCACGGCGACCTGCGGCGACAGCGCCGACTGCCCCGCGGCGACCGACCGGATGCCGGCGACGATCTCCGCCTGCGGCGCCGCCTTCAGGAGATAGCCCGCCGCGCCGGCTTCGATCGCGGCGAGGATCTGGTCGTCGGACTCGTACGTCGTGAGGATCAGCACACGCGGTGCCGGCTCGCCCGCCTCACCCGCCGCGATGCGGGTCGTCGCGGCGACGCCGTCGACGCGCGGCATCCGCAGGTCCATCAGCACGACGTCGGGACGAGTGGCAGCGGCGAGGCGCACGGCCTCGTCGCCGTCGGAAGCCTCGGCGACGACCTCGAGCCCGGGCTCGTCCGACAGCAGTCCCGCGAGCCCTGCGCGCACGACGGGATGGTCGTCGGCGATCAGCAGACGGATCATCGGGGTCCTCCGGATCGTTCGGGCTCGGTCGCGGGCGCCTTCTCGGGCGCGACGCCCCCGGTCGTGCGCGTACCCGGAAGCCGCAGGCTCAACGTCGTTCCGCGCCCGACGGCGGACGACACGTCGAGCACTCCCTGCGCGATCGCCACGCGTTCGCGCATGCCCTCGAGGCCGAAGCCCATGGTCGACTGCGCGGGGTCGAAGCCGCGTCCGTCGTCGGTGACCGTGAGGGTCGCGGCGCCTGCGTCGTCGACCGTGACACGCACGTCGACATGCTCCGCCGCGGCGTGCTTGCCCACGTTCGACAGCGCCTCCTGCAGGCAGCGCAGCACGACGACCTGCGTCTCGCGGTCGAGCTCGCCGTCGACTCCGGACGCGTCGAGCACGATGTCGGCGGAGCTGTGCGCGCGGAAGCGGTCGACGAGGCGCTCCACGGCGGCGGCGAAGACCGGCTCGCTCGGGACGGCCGCCGTGCGGGCCACGAGCGCCCGGGCCTCCGCGAGAGCGTCGCGCGCGATCTGCTCGACCGTCGCGATGGTCGTGGCCGCGGCATCCGTCTGCCGGTCCCTCGATTGCCGACCCGCGCGCTCCGCGAGGAGGACGAGACCCGCGAGCGTCTGCGCGAGCGTGTCGTGGATGTCGCGCGCGAGCCGCTCCCGTTCGGCGGATGCCCCGCGCTCACGGCTCAGCGCCTCGACCTCGGCCTGCGCGGCGGTGAGCTCCGCAAGGAGGCGTGCGCGCTCCTCGCCGTACTCCGCGATGCTCGAGATCCACAGGCCCAGGGCGATCGCGAAGGCGAACGAGAAGCCCGCCGTCATGAGACCCGCGACGAACGCGCCCGCGTCGTCGCCGGCGATCGCGATCCCGGCCCAGATGGTGACCGCGACGACCGCGGAGCCGATGATCGCGCGGCGACGAGAGTCCCCCACGACCCACATGAGCGGGTAGGCGAGCGCCTGCAAGATCGCGAGGAAGCCCGTCGCGCCCGCTCCGACCGCGATCGCGAGGGAGCCCACGACGACGAAGACGGGGAAACGCCAGCGAGCCGGCACGCGGTCCTCGCCGGGTTCGCAGATCGCGGGCCGTGCGATCAGGAAGTACGCGGCCGCGAAGCCTGCGATCGACGCGAGTCCCACCGCCAGGCGCACCGGATCGTCCGGATTGAACCCGATCAGCAGGGCCGTCGCGATCACGACCGAACCGGCCGCGACCGCGACATCCCACCAACGACGCTTCAGCACTGCGCTCCCTCTGCCGCCCTCAGGTTACGCGTCGCGCCGGATCCACCGGAACGTCAGTCGCGAGAGGACGAGGCCCACGACGAGCCACACGGCGAGCGCGATCGCCACTCCGGCGAGGTTCCACTCGCCGTTCTGCTCGAGCGCCGCGAACCCGTCGGGCAGGAACGCGGCTCGCATGCCCTGCGCCATCCACTTGAGCGGGAAGAGGGCGGCGACGTTCTGCAGCCACTCCGGCAGCTGCGCGAACATGAGGTACACGCCCGAGACGAACTGCAGTGCGAGGGCGATCGGCACGACGACGGCGGTCGCGCTCTTGCCGGTCCGCGGCAGCGCCGAGAGCGCCACGCCGAGCAGCGCCGAAGCCGTGATCCCGAGGACGAACACCCATGCGAACGTCATCCACGCTTCGGGTTCGGTCGGCAGCCGCACTCCGAGCGCGAGCGCCGCGAACGCGAGCAGCAGCGTGGCCTGCATCACGCCGGTGAGCGCGACGAGCCCGATCTTGCCGATGAAGTAGCTGATGGGAGACAGCGGGGTGCCGCCGTACCGCTTCAACAGTCCGTCCGAGCGCTCGATCGCGATGTCGATCGCGAGGTTCTGGAAGCCCGACAGCAGCAATCCGGCCGCGAGCATGCCCGGCAGGTAGAGCTCCGCCATCGAGACGGGTGGGAGCCCCGGGGCGAGCACGACGTCCCCATCGGTGCCGAACGCGATGCTGAACAGCCCCAGCATGAAGATCGGGAACAGGAAGGTGAAGAACAGCGTGTCGCCCGAGCGGAAGTACTGCAGCAGCTCGAATCGGATGCGCTGAGCCCCCACGGCGAAGAGGTTGCGACGCGACAGCGACCGCGTGGTCGAGCCTGTCTGCTGCGCGATGGCGGTCATCGTGCCGCTCCCATCACGACTGCCGCGGCGAGCTCCGCGTCGTGTTCGGCTTCCTCGGCGACGAGCGCGAGGTAGATGTCTTCGAGGCTCGGCCGCACGATCTCGAGCTCGGCCGGGGCCCCGCCCAGTCGCGCGGCGAGCGCGGTCGCGAACTCGAACGGGTCCTCCGCACGCTGGTGCCGATGCACGCCGTCCTCGACCCATTTCACGACCGGCACACGCGCGTGCTCACCGCCGAAGCCGTCGACGGGCCCTGTCGCGCGCACCCGCCCGTTCGCGATGACCGCGACGCGGTCGGCGAGCTGAGCCGCCTCGTCGAGGTAGTGGGTCGTGAGCAGGATCGTCGTGCCCTCGGCCTTGAGCGAGCGGATGAGGTCCCAGAACTCGCGCCGTGCGTGGGGATCGAAACCGGTCGTGGGCTCGTCGAGGAACAGCAGCTCGGGGCGCCCGATGATGCCCATCGCGACGTCGACGCGGCGCTGCTGGCCGCCGGAGAGCTTGGAGACGCGCGTCTTCGCCTGGTCCTCGAGGCCGATCGCGGCGATCACCTCGTCGACGTCGCGGGGGTTCGGGTAGAACCCGGCGAACTCCCGCAGCTGCTCGCGCACCGTGACCGGTCCGGTCGCGGCCGTCGTCTGCAGCACGATGCCGATGCGCGCCTTCCAGTCGAGGCCCCCGTCGCCCGGGTCGATGCCGAGCACCGTGGCCTCGCCGCCTGACCGGCGACGGTAGCCCTCGAGGATCTCGACGACGGTCGACTTGCCGGCGCCGTTCGGACCGAGGATCGCGAACGTCTCACCCCGCTCGATGTCGAACGAGACGTCGTCGACGACCGTCCGGTTTCCGTACACCTTGCGCAGGTTCCGCACCCGCACCGCGTTGGTTTCCATGACTCCACGATCGCGCCGCGCGCGGGTGCGCCCCAGCGGTCATCAGTGGGAGACGGCATCCTCCATTCGGTGGATGCCGGGCTCGCCCGGACGGCTCAGTACTCGACGATGCGCGCGGGGACGGGTGCGGCCTCGGCCGCGGCATCCGCCCTCGCGTTCCGCTGGCCCCGGATGCCGCCGGCCAACGCCCACGCGAGCAGCCACACGCCCGACACCCCCATGAGCGTGTAGGAGACGCGCATCGCCGTCTCGACGTCGAGCAGCAGAAGGAGGCTGCCCAGCGACAGCAGACTCCCGACGATCGCACCGACCGCGCCGACGATGGTCACGACACAGCCCTTGGCGAGCCACCACGTGATGCCGCCCGCGATGACCAGGACGATGGCGAAGGCGATCGCGCTCCAGATCCACGCTCCCACGCGCTCACCGTACCGCGTCGAGCGGCCCTCCGAAACCGCGATGTCGCGACTACGCTCGTACGCGTGACCGAACGCGCTCCCCTGTCTCGCAAGCTGTCCGCGATCGCCGAGTCTGCGACGCTCAAGGTCGATGCCAAGGCCAAGGCGCTCCAGGCGGCCGGGCGCCCCGTCATCTCGTACGCGGCGGGCGAGCCCGACTTCGCGACGCCGGGGCACATCGTCGATGCGGCGGCCGAGGCGCTGCACGATCCCGCGAACTTCCGCTACACGCCTGCGGCCGGTCTCCCTGTCCTGCGCGAGGCGATCGCCGCCAAGACGCTGCGCGACTCGGGCCTCGAGGTCGAGCCGTCGCGCATCATCGTGACGAACGGCGGCAAGCAGGCCGTGTACCAGGCGTTCCAGGCGGTCGTGAACCCCGGCGACGAGGTTCTGCTGCCGGCCCCGTACTGGACGACGTACCCCGAGGCGATCCGCCTCGCCGACGGCATCCCCGTCGAGGTCTTCGCGGGCGCCGACCAGGAGTACAAGGTCACGGTCGAGCAGCTCGAAGCAGCCCGCACCGAACGCACGACGGCGCTCGTGTTCGTGTCGCCGTCGAACCCGACCGGGTCGGTCTACTCGTACGAGGAGACGCGCGCGATCGGCGAGTGGGCCGTCGAGCACGGCATCTGGATCATCTCGGACGAGATCTACCAGAACCTCGTCTACGAAGGAGTGCGGGCGGTCTCGATCGTCGAGGCCGTGCCGGATGCGGCGAACCAGACGATCCTCGTCAACGGCGTCGCCAAGACGTACGCGATGACCGGGTGGCGCCTCGGCTGGATGGTCGGTCCCGCCGACGCGATCAAGATCGCCGCGAACCTGCAGTCGCATCTGTGCAGCAACGTCAACAACATCGCCCAGCGCGCAGCGCTCGCGGCGCTCACCGGGCCGCAGGACGAGGTCGAGCACATGCGTCAGGCGTTCGACCGCCGCCGCCGCGTGATCGTCGACGAGCTGTCGAAGATCGAGGGTGTGACGGTCCCGAGGCCGCTCGGCGCGTTCTACGTGTACCCCGACGTCACGGGACTCCTCGGTCGCGAGTGGCGCGGCAAGCGGGTCGAGACGTCGCTCGAGCTCGCCGACCTCATCCTCGACGAGGCCGAGGTCGCGGTCGTCCCGGGCGAGGCCTTCGGGCCCTCGGGATACGTGCGGATGTCGTACGCGCTCGGCGACGATGCGCTGCTCGAAGGGGTCCGCCGCCTCCAGGACCTCTTCGCCTGACACTCCGCTGCCCCGGTGGCGCTGTCGACGCTGTACCGGTACTCGCTCGAGGCGCTGCTCGCCGACGAGCTCATGCTCGCGTTCCACCTCTCCGGCTCAGAGGTGCTCGGAGCCTACGTGCGCGACAAGGGCCCCGCCCGGTACGCGCAGCGGATGGACTGGCTCGTCAACCACCTGACCGAGCTGCGCGACGCCGGACTCGTCCGTCAGGACGTCGATCCGGCGGAAGCCGCCGGAGTGCTGGGCGTCTTCGCCATCGGCCTGGTCAACGCGGCCGCCGCGATCGGGTCCCTCTCCCCGAGCGCCTGCGGGCGACGGTCGACACGTTCAGCGACATGATCGCCGCCGGCTGGGAGACCCGCCCCCACGCCGCGACGGCGGAGCGGAGCATCCGCGACGCCCACCTGCGCCTCATCGACGCTCTCGACCGGCAGATCGCGGAGCTCGAGAACGAACGCGCACGACCCGGAGGGGGACGGACATGAGCGTCTTCGACGCATACGACGACGTCACGCTGGGCGGCGGCCCCGTTCGTGTGTACCGCGCGGGGACCGCGACCGGCACCCCCGTGATCCTCCTGCACGGGGCGATGTACGACACGGCTCCCCTGCTGTGGCGCGACGTCATGCCCAGACTCTCGTCCGACCGCGACGTGATCGCGATCGACCTCCCCCGCCACGGCGGGTCGCGCCCCTGGACGGGCATCGTGGATCAGCCCCGGCTGGAAGACGTGCTCGTCGATCTGCTCGACCACGTCGGAGGGGAGCAGGCGGACCTCGTCGGCCTCTCGATGGGCGGCGGCGTGGCTCTCGGGTTCGCCCTCCACCACCCGGATCGCGTGCGCCGGCTGGTCGTCGCCGCGCCGGGTGGCATCGACGACGTGCGCCCGTGGCAGTTCACGACATGGCTGTTCCTGCAATCGACGCTGCTGCTGCGCTGGACCGCCGCATGGCTGGCGGCCTCGCCGAAGACCCTGCGCAGCTCGATGATCCGGGCACTCGCCGCCGGCGACCGCACGCCCGGGTTCGACGAGATCATGCAGCTCGTCCAGACCGAGGCCGACGCCAAGCGGCGCCACCGTGAGCGCGCGCTGGACGACTGGCAGATCACGTCGTACGGCCGCGCCGCATGCGCCTGAACTTCCTGCCCGAACTGCCCGGCCTGACGGTTCCGTCGCTGTGGCTCCGTGGGGCACGGGCCGCGGCTGGGGGCGCGAGCCCTGGGGTCAGTCTGCGCGGATGACGGTGAACGACGCGTCGAGATCGACGTCGACGTCGTCGCCGCCGTCGAACTCGATCTCGACCTCATAGACGTGGTCGGCGTCATCGCTGAGCTCCACGCTCACGACGCGGCCCGCCCCGACGTAGGCGAGGGCGGCAGCGGATGCCGCGTGCACGCGCGCCGCGTCCGTGAGCAGCTCGTCGTCGTCATCCCGGTCGTCGAAGTCGTCGTCGCGACCACGCCGGTCGCGACGGTCGCGGTCGCCGCCGCGGTCGTCCGGAGTCACCGAGACCACCTGGAACGCCGCGTCGAGCTTGACCTCGGCCACGCCGCCCGCGTCGAGCAGGATGTCGATCTCGTACGCGTGGGTCGCGTCGTCGTCGATTTCGGCTTCGATCACCGTGCCGGGTCCCGCCGCGTCGAGCGCGGCCTGGATCGCGCGGTCGATGTCGGCGGCCGCGACGCGGTCGTGGTCGAAGCTCGCCGAGGGGGACGGCGAGGGCGAGTCGGAGGCGGGGGTCGACGTGCCCGCGAGGCTCGTGGCGGGGGTCGGCGCCGAACCGGCCGCGAAGGCGATGGCCGCGCCGCCGGTCAGGACCGCGGCCCCCGCGATGGCCGCCGCGGTGAATCCGATCGTGCGCTTGTTCATGGTGTCCTCCTCTGTCGAGGTCTCCACGATCTCGCGGCGATGCTGAAGCCAGCCTGAAGCGTCCTGAAACGGGGATCGCGGTCAGTCCGCGGGTGCGAGCGGCAGGCGCAGCTCGGCCCTCGCGCCGCCGAACGGAGACTCGACGATGCGGGCCCCGCCGCCGTGGCGCACGGCGATCTCGCGCACGATCGCGAGGCCGAGCCCGCTTCCGCCCGCATCGCGCGAGCGGGCGTCGTCGAGCCGCACGAACCGCTCGAAGACGCGCTCGCGCTGATCGGCGGGAACGCCGGGACCGTCGTCGTCCACCGTGACGAGCGCCATGCCGTCGGCGACCTCCGAGGCGAGCACCACGCGCGCGGACGCATGCCGCGCGGCATTGTCGACGAGGTTGCGCAAGGCCTGGCGCACGAGGCCGGCGTCGGCGTGCACGCGCACAGGGCGGACGGCCGAGGCATCCGTCTCGACCTTCCCCAGCGCCCGCAGACGCTGCGCCTCCGCGTAGAGCACGTCGTCGAGGTCGACGTCGACCGCCGTGATCGTCAGGGCGTGCTCGTCGGCGCGCGCGAGCACGAGCATGCCCTGCACCAGCCGTTCGAGGCGCTGTCCCTCGTCGAGGACGGTCTCGGTGAGCTCGCTCGCGGTCACGCGATCGGGGTGCGCGGCGGCGACCTCGGCGTACTGGCGCAGCACGGCGAGGGGCGACTTGAGCTCGTGCGACGCATCCGAGATGAATCGTCGCTGCGCGCGCTGGGAGTCCTCGAGTCGCGCGAGCATGTCGTTGAGCGTGTGCGCGAGCCTGCCCAGCTCGTCGCCTGTGCGGGGATCCTCGACGCGCTGCGACAGGTCGCTCGCCGTGACGGCGTCGACCTGGCGGCGCATGCGCTCGACCGGTGCGAGCGCGCGGCCGACAGCGACCCACGTCGTGATGCCGACGATGAGCGCGATGAGCGGCACCGCGATCGTCAGGAGGGTCGCGACCGAGCCCAGCGTCTCCTCGATCGTCGTCGTCGAGCGGCCGGCGACGACGATGGCGTCGCCGCTCTCACGCTCGGCCGCCACCGCGAACACCCCGTCGTCGCCGAGGGAGACGAACGGCGGGACGTTCCCCTCGCGATCGGCGATCGGGCTCAGGTCTTCGAGGAGGTCGCTCGCCGCGACGATCGAGCCGCTGTCGCGGTCGATGAGCTGCCAGAATCGGTCGTCGTCGACCTCCGGCAGCGCTTCGGGGCCGACGTCGTCCGCCTGTGCGGCGAACGCGGCCGCGTCCTGACGCGTGGCGAGGTCGAGCTGCCCGTAGAGCGATGACCGCAGGGTCAGCCAGAAGCCGATCGCCCCGATGACGAGCGCGAGGGCGACCGCGCCCACGCTGACCGCCGTGATGCGGGTGCGGATGCCGGCGCGCCGGCGCATCCGCTTCGGCGCGTTCTCCGCCTCAGCCACCGTCGTCGCCGATCACGTAGCCCGCGCCCCGCACGGTGCGGATCGACGTGCGTCCGAACGGGCGGTCGACCTTCGCACGGAGGTGCCCGATGTAGACCTCCACGATGTTCGGATCGCCGTCGAACGCGAAGTCCCACACGCCCGCGAGGATCTGCGACTTCGAGACGACCTCGCCCGCGCGGCGCAGCAGGAACTCGAGCACCGCGAACTCGCGGGTCGTGAGGTCGACCGAGGCACCGGCGCGCGTGACGGTCCTGCGCGCCGGGTCGAGCACGAGGTCGCCGGCGGAGAGCGTCGCCGGTCGCGCCGTGGCACCGCGTCGCACGAGTGCGCGCAGGCGTGCGAGCAGCACCGCGAACGAGAACGGCTTGGTGAGATAGTCGTCGGCCCCGGTGTCGAGGCCCTCGACCTCGTCCCACTCGCCGTCCTTCGCGGTGAGCATGAGCACGGGCGTCCAGTTCTCCTCGTCGCGGAGCGTGCGGCACACGGCGTAGCCGCTCATGCCGGGGAGCATGATGTCGAGCACGATCGCCGCGTATTCGTTCTCGCGCGCGTACCAGAGCCCCTCGACGCCGTTGTGGGCGACATCGACGGCGAAGCCCTCCGCCTCCAGGCCGCGCCTGATCCCGTCGGCGAGGCGGACCTCGTCGTCGACGACCAGCACGCGCATGCCTCCATCGTGGCGGATCGCGCCTGAAGCGCACCTGAAGCGCGCGGTTCGAGCCGACGCGCCGTGACCCGTCCCCCTCCCCTACGGGGCGCTCCGCGAACCGGGGATGCACCCAATTCGCGACTGTCCACCCCCAGACAGACCACCCGCGACGTGGGGCCCCGCTGAACCGGCGGATCGTGAAGTCAACGCAACAGATCCGAAAAGGGGGAAGAGAAATGCGCAAGACGATGATGCCGGCGGCCGGAGTGGCCCTCCTGCTGATGGGAGTCCTGACGGTCGGAGCAGCCGCCCCGGCATCCGCCGCAGAGCCCCCGATGCCCGCCGACGCGCCCGTCGCCGCGGAAGCGACGACCCGCTACGAAGAGACGTCGTGGCTCACCGCCGCACCTGCCGGTGACGGCTGGGAAGTCATCGAGACCCGTACCGTGATCGACCGCCCGGGAGTGCCGGGCGAATATGAGGAGACCGGTTGGGTCACGGAGGCACCGGAGGACGGCCGCAGCTGGACCCGGATCGCGGACCGCTACGTCGTGGACGTGCCGGCGCAGCCCGAGCAGGGCGAGCCGACCATGTGGATCGAGAACCCCGAGTACGTGCCCGAGCACACGGTCGAGGTGTTCGACCACTGGCAGCGGTACAGCTGGACCGGCGCCCCGCTGACCGCGGATGAAGAGCCGGCCTGGCCCGGCGCGGACTGGCAGGCGAACACCGAGGGCGACCCGCACGGCGTGGGCGTCGAGGGCGCCTACTACCGCAGCAACGGCAACTCGGGGAACTGCGACTGGTTCTACCTCGAGGCGGTCAACCGCACAGAGACGGTGCCGGCTCAGGGTGAGCCGATGATCGAGGTGCCCAACCCCGACTACCGCCCGGCGGTTCCGGAGCAGGGGCACACCGAATTCCGCTTCGCCTACACGGTGGATCCGGTCGAGGAGCTCACCCACGTGGAGTACCGCTACGGCCGCTACGTGACGATCGACCCGGTCCCCGCGGAGCAGGTCCCCGTGGAGCAGACTCCCGCGACCGAGACGCAGACGCTCGCCGTGACCGGTGCCGACGGACAGATGGGCCTGCTCCTCGGAGCCGGCCTGCTCGTGGCCCTCGGTGCGGGACTCGTGGCGGTGCGCCGGTTCGCCGACGTCGGCTGACGCCGAGTGCGGTCGTCGCACCATGACCGCTCGTCAGGGGTCGGACCTTCGGGTCCGGCCCCTGATCGGCGTTTCCGAGGATCGGGCGGATGACGGCTTGCGCATCAGCCGCGGAACACCCGCGCCACTTCGGAGCGATCCGTGGCACCCAGCTTGCGGAGGATCCTGTTGAGGTGGTTCTCCACCGTCTTCGGAGTGATGCCGAGGGTGCGCGCGATCTCCGTGTTCGACATGCCGTGGGCTACGAGGCTTCCCACCTGCTGCTCGCGCGGCGACAGCTGCCGCGTGGGTGCGAGGGCGCCGAGCAGCGGATCGGGGTCGACGCCCTTGGCGTGAAGCTGCCGCACCATCGCATCCGAGACCGCGCGGGAGTCGGGACCTGCATCCGATGCGCGGAGTCGGCGGATCGAGTGCCCTGCTGCCCTCACGCCCAGCGAGACGAGGCCGGAGTCGATCAGGCGCTCGCCGAGTCGTGCTCCCGCGACCGGGTCGGGGTCGACGGCCGCCTCGGCCACGGTGACGACGGCGTCCAGAATCCCGGCGGGTCGTCGGCCGACCGCTCGACGCAGCAGCGAGACACGGTCCGGGTCCGGACTCAGGTCCAGTGCGACACCGCCGAGCAGAACCGCGGAGACGAGCAGTCCCCGGTCGAGATAGCCCAGGACCGCCTCCCACAGGTGGTCCGCCGCCTCGGCGTCGTCATCCGCGAGAGCCAGGTCCGCGCGAGTCATCGCCCAGGCCGGCAGCGGCAGCGTGCTGGAACTCGCTGCCGACCGGAGGTATCGGTAATACGACGCGTCGGGAACGGTCAGGCCATCTCGAGCGGCGAGGACGGCCGCGAGCCCGAGCAGCGAGTCCGCATAGTGCCGTTGCACCGACGACGTCAGTCCGGTCGACAGCACGTTCCCCAGCATGACTCGCAGCTCGTTCATCCGACCGCCGAAGATGAGCGCGCTCGCCGCCACGTACGCGTGCCCGTAGACCCCTTCCGGGTCGAGCGCGTCGCGGGCCTCTTCCATGCGCCGACGGCTCCACGCGAGCGCCTCCTCCACCTCTCCGGCCGTCAGGTGCAGCATGCCCCGGACCACGTCGCGCGTTCGCATCATGTCCGGATCGGTCCACTCTCCGCCCGCGAGCGCGGCGCGCGCTTCCGGCACCTCGCCCGCGGCGACGTGCCTCGCGGCGGACACGGCCGCAGAGAACTGGCGGGTATCCGTGCGCCCGCCATCGATCGCCCGCGGTTCCGGAAGCCGGTCGAGCGTGAGGGTGAGGTAGTCCTCGACCGCGTGCAGCACTTCGGCCCACGGACCGACCTCGCCGGCCGCGCGCTCCAGCAGTGCGCGGGCTTCGGCGAGGTCGCCGGCAGCGTGCGCGAGAACGAGCGCGTGCCAGCGGTACAGGTCGGCCATCTGCGCCTGATCGCTCGTGGGACGGGTCTGCGCCACCACCGTGAGCATCGTCTCGACCTCGGCGTTGCTCACCAGGAGCGCGCGGAGGTACGCAGCCGCCGTCCCAGGCGCGGGGTTGCGCTCCCACTCGCGTCGCCGCAGCAGAAGCTGCCTGTGCCAGTGCTCGCGCATGAGACGGACGTGCACCGTGTCGGACTGCTCGGCGACCTCCGGGTCGCGATGCCTGCGCTCGAACCGCGGTTCGTCCGGTGCGGCGTCGCCGGGCCTGAACCAGGGGGCGGTCACCGCGGGCGGCAGGAGGGTCGTCGCACCGGGCTTCGAGGCCTCGGACGGGTCGAGGAGGGCGGCCATCCGGGCGTTGAAGTGCAAGCTGCGTGCGCCGAGCGGCGGACGCCGATAGCGTTCCTCGACGAGAGGCGGGTAGATCCCGAGCACGACGTCGTCCCCGCGCGGGACGAACCGGAGCAGGCCGCATGCGTCGAGTTCTTCCAGCGCCTCCCAGCCCACCAGCTCCGCGGCGATCGACACCGAGACCGTCCCGGCCAGCGCGAGCATCTGCAGCGCTTCGAGCGCGGGTTCTCCGAGATCGGCGATGAGCGTCTGCACGACTCGGGTGAGTCCCGGGGTCCACAGGTCCGCACCGGCGACCCACACGCCGTCGACCAGCTGGATGCGACCGGTGTGGCGCGCGGCGGTCGCCACGGAGACGATCAGGTTCGGCAGACCGCCGGAGAGGGCATCGATGCGCGCCACCGTGTCGGGCTCGATCTCTCCGGGCAGGATGTCGGCGAGGATCGCGAGGACCTCGACGAAGTCGAGCGGCGGGATGTCGATCACGACTCCGGGTCGGATCGAGGAGCGCAGGGTCACCGGCGCCTGCCGGTATGCGGGCCGCGGGCGCGACGTCGTGAGCACCGGGAACGGCTGCTGACCGTGTGCGGCCGCGATCGCCCCCGCGGAGGTGACGTCGAGGTCGTCGGCGTCGTCGACCACGAGCACCGTTCGGCCCCCCGCCAGCGCGGAACGCAGGCGCTCCACCGTCGCCGAGACGGGGGACTCCGGTCGCTGGGCCGGGCGTCGAACCAGTTCCGCGAGCGCGAGAGCCTCGAGCGGCCGGTCGGCGAGTGCGGCCACCCCGCGCACCTGCACCACATCCCAGCCGAACTCGACCAGCGCCGAGCTCACCGACGTCACGAGCGTGCTGCGCCCCGAGCCGGGCTGGCCGAGCAGGTCGACGCTGATACCCGACGTCAGCAGATCTGCCGTCGCGTCGCGAAGACCGGCGAAGAATGTGGTCGCCTTCGCCATTCCGCCCCTCCCACGGGCGCCCCCGCGCCGCCGGTACCGTCAGGATGCCACGCGCCGCAGGCCGTTGCCTACAACTCCACGCCCACCAGCACGGGCTCAGGCTGCAGGATGAGGCCGAACTCCGAATGCACGCGCCCCTGGATGAAGCGCGCGAGCTCGGCGAGCTCGGCCGCCGTGCCCTGACCGCGATTGGTGAGGGCGAGCGCGTGCTTCGTCGAGATCGCGGCGCGCGAGCGGGGCAGCTTGAAGCCTTTGCGGATGCCGGAGTGCTCGATGAGCCACGCGGCACTGACCTTGACGGCGGGATCGTGCACCGCCGGTGGCGGCACGTACCCGTCGAACGAGTCGAGCGGGATCACGAGGAACTTGTCGGGATCGGGCTCGAGCGGCCAGCGCGGGCATTCGGGCGGGAGGGTCCGCGCGAAGGACGCGGACACGATCGCGTTCTGGAAGAACGAGCCCGCGCTGTAGGTGTCGGGGTCGTTCGGGTCGAGCACCATCCCCTTGCGCCGGCGCGTCTCGAGCACGTGGCCGCGGACCCACGCGAGGGATGCCCCGGTGCCTTCGTCGAGGCCCAGCGCGGAGCGCAGCTGCTCCCCCTCGATCGGGCGCTCCGCGTGGCCGATCTCCTCGAGCTCGAGCGTCACCGACAGGATGACGGCGGTGCGCGCGGGCGCGGATCCGTAGTGGTGCTTCAGCACCGACGTGCGGAAGCCGAGTCCGAGCTCGGATGCCGGGACGACGACGGGCTCGGCGGCGCCCTCGTCGAGCAGCTCGACCTCGACGAGCGTCTGCACGATCTCCTGCCCGTACGCGCCGATGTTCTGCACGGGCGCGGCGCCGACCGTGCCGGGGATCCCCGACATCGCCTCTATGCCGGCGAGCCCCTCGCGCACGGCGTACGCCACGAGGTCGTCCCAGTCGTGGCCCGCCTGCACCGTGAGCCTCGCGAAGCCGGGCCGCGGTGACGGCATCCGCTCGATGCCCTGGGTCAGCACGCGTACGACCGTGCCCTCGAACGGCCCGTCGCCCATGAACAGGTTGGACCCGCCGCCCAGGACGAGCCACGCGCCGTCTTCGGTCCACGCCTCGTGCAGCGCCGCGACGAGCTCGCCCTTCGTGCGGGCGTCGATCATCCGCGTGGGCGTGCCGCCGGTGCGCAGCGTGGTCAGCTGCGCGAGCGGGATGGGAGTGACGTCGGGCATGGGCTACGCGGCGAGCGGGCGCACGCGCACCTGGGCCTTGCCGAGCACGGTAACCTCGCCGTGCGTCACGGTGAGGTCGATTCGCACGGCGTCGTCCGCGATCGCACCGACCTTGGCGACGACCATGAGCGTCGCGCCCTCTTCGGCGTCGACGACGACCGGACGTGTGAAGCGCACGCCGTACTCGAGGATGCGGCCGGAGTCGCCCAGCCACGGCACGATCGTCTCGACCGCGAGGCCCATCGTGAGCATGCCGTGCGCGAGGACGCCCGGCAGGCCGACCTCGGCGGCGATGTCGTCGCGGTAGTGGATGGGGTTGAAGTCGCCGGACGCCCCGGCGTACCGCACGAGCGACTCGCGCGTGAGGTGCACGTCGCGCTGGGCGACGACGTCGCCCACGATCAGCTCGCTCATTCGTCACCTCCGACCAGCAGCACCGAGGTGGCGGTCACGACGTGACCGCCCGCGGCATCCGTGATCTCTGCTTCGCTCGTGACCATCGCGTTGCCGCCGACCGAGCGGATGCCGGTGACCGACAGCGTCGCGGTCAGCTCGTCGCCCGCCACGATCGGGCGGGAGTAGCGGAAGCGCTGCTCGGCGTGCAGCACGCGCGACAGCTCGATGCCCGAGTCGGGCTCCGCGAGCAGCTGCTGGAGGGTCTGGTCCTGGATGACCATCGCGAAGGTCGGCGGTGCGACGACGTCGGGATAGCCGAGAGCCCTCGCCGCGCTCGGGTCGGTGTGCTGCGGATCATCGGCGAACACGGCGCGCGCGAACTCACGCACCTTCTCGCGGCCGACGAGGTAGGGCGCGGTCGGAGGGAAGACGCGCCCGACGAGCTCGGGGTTCACTGGCACCATGACATCCTACTGAGCCGCACCTGGGGGCCTCGGGCCGATGCGGATGCCTCAGCCGTTCCGGCCGCGCAGCTGCCGCTGCACGCGGATCGCCTTGAGCGCCATCTGCACCGCGACCACCACGAGGAACGCGGCGAACAGGATGTTCCCGACGAACGGGTCGATGAGCGTCGCGATCCACGCGCCGAGCGCCGTCGTCGTGCACGCGGCCACACCCACGCACAGCGCCGCGACGATGTCGACGTTCCTGCGCCGCAGGTTGCCGACCGTGCCCGAGATCGCGGTGGGGATCATCATGAGCAGCGACGTGCCCTTCGCAACGAGGTCGCTCGTGCCGAACAGCAGCAGCAGCGCGGGCACGACGATCACGCCGCCGCCCACGCCCAACAGCCCCGAGAGCACACCCGTGACGACGCCGAGGGCCGCGAGGCCGAGTCCCGTCCACAAGGTGAGCTCGAGCTGCGCGTCGCGCGACGGGATCACGACGAAGAGACTCACGATCACGACGGCGAGGAAGGCGACGAAGCCCCAACGCAGCACGACCTGCGAAAGCCGATGGAGCAGCCACGTGCCGATCTGCGCGCCGATCACCGCTCCTGCGGCGAGGATGATCGCCGGGATCCACGCCACCGCCCCGTGCACGGCGTACGAGATGACGCCTACGGCCGCCGTCGGGACGATCGCGGCGAGCGACGTGCCGGCGGCCAGACGCTGGTCGAAGTGCAGGAACAGCACGAGCAGCGGCACGATGACGGTCCCACCGCCGACGCCGAACAGACCCGACAGGAGCCCTGCCGCGAGGCCCGTGCCGATGCACGCGGCGAAGAAGCCCACCGACCTGCGCGGGTGGGTGCCCTCCGCGGCGGTCACTCCTCGGTCCTGGCTCCGTCGATCAGCCAATCCGAGCCGCTCTCGACGAGCGTGTAGACGTAGTGGTCCTCGAGCGGGATCGGCACATCGGCCGGCTCGCCGGTCTCATCGAGGAGGCTCTCGTAGTGCTCGGTCGTCGAGACGATGATCGAGCCGTCCTCGTGTGCGATGTCCGTCACGGTGATCTCGTAGCCCTGCACGGATGAGCCGAAGTCGGCTGATGCGAGCTCGAAGTCCTCGCACGTCGCAAGCCCGATGTTCTCGCGGAACGACTCGGTCGTCGCGGCGACGAACATGTCGCAGTCGCTCGCCGACCACGCGTCGTCGTACAGCTCCACCGTCGCGACGGCGGCGGTCTCATCCTCGCCGGACGGGCCGACGCCGGACGAGCTGCTGATCATGAGCGTGAGCGGGATGATCACGGCAGCCGCGGCGACGAGCAGGAGCAGGACGATGCCGATCACGAGCCAGGCGATCCACGTCTTCGACTTCTTCGGCTCCGTCGCCGCGATGAAGCCTCCGGTCTGTCCCGGCGCGCCGACGTAGCCGCCGGGGTACGTGGACTGCGGGTAGCCCGGTCCGCCGGTGACGGGATACGTCACGGGAGCGGCGCCCTGCGCGCCCGGCGGGGGCGGCGGCACGGGCGGATACCCGACGGGCACCGCGGGCTGCTCCTGCGCGGGCGCCGCCGTCGCCGCCTCGAGCTGCTCGAGGGACTCGACGACCTCGACCTCTTCGACGACCGGCTTGTCGCCGATCGGTGCGGCCACTTCGGTCGACGCGGATGCCGCGGGCGCGGCATCCGGTGCCGGAAGCGGCTGCGCATGCTCCGTCCAGCGCGTGCCGTCCCACCAGCGCAGCGCGCCGTGTCCGTCGTCGTACCAGCCTGGTGGGGTCGTCGCCATGACGGCAACCCTACTCCGTGGCCTGACACCGGAGCATCCGCCGGATGCTCCGCGGGCGCTTCGTCTCGCCTTCGGCCCGTTCAGCGCCGGGTCGTCTCACAGCCCCTTGCCGCCTGTCACCGGCAGCACGGCGCCCGACGTGTAGGTGGCGGCGTCCGACGCGAGATAGACGTACGCGCCGGCGAGCTCGGCGGGCTGCCCCGCACGGCCGAGGGGCGTGTCCTGGCCGAACTCCTCGATCCACTCGGGGTCGCCGCCGGTCGCGGGGATGAGCGGCGTCCAGATCGGACCGGGCGCCACGGCGTTGACACGGATGCCCTTCTCGCCGAGCTGCTCGGCGAGCGCCTTCACGAAGGCGACCTGTGCGGCCTTCGTCATCGCGTAGTCGATCAGGTGCGGCGACGGGTCGAACGCCTGGATGGACGCCGTGACGATGATCGACGAGCCCGGCTCGAGGTGCGGGACTGCGGCACGAGCGGTCCACAGCATGCCGTAGAGGTTCGTGCGGAAGACCCGGTCGAACTCCTCGGTCGTGAGGTCGCCGAGCGACTCGCGATCCTTCTGGTAGGCGGCGTTGAGCACGACGATGTCGAGGCCCCCGAGCTCCGCGATGGTGCGGTCGACGATGCCGGTCGCGAACCCCTCGTCGCGGATGTCGCCCGCGAAGCTGCGGCCGCGGCATCCGGCCTTCTCGATCCAGCCGACCGTCTCGTCGGCGTCTTCCTGCTCTTCGGGCATGTGGACGATCGCGACGTCGGCGCCCTCGCGCGCGAACGCGATCGCGACGGCGCGGCCGATGCCCGAGTCGCCGCCCGTGATGAGCGCACGGCGACCGCGCAGCCTGTCGGATCCGCGGTACGACTCCTCGCCGTGGTCGGGAGTGGGCCGCGTCTGGTCGGTCGTGCCCGGCTGCTCCTGCTCCTGCGGGGCGAACCCGTCGTCGGGCTGGGAGTGGCGCGGGTCCGCGCCCGGGGAATCGGTCATGACTGTCTCCTTCGTGACGAATGTGCGCCACGGTACGCGTCGTGCCCGATGTCTCCCAGGCGCTTGACACGGATGCGCCGGGCTGTCGACCTTCCCCGCACACGGGGGCCCGCCCGTGCCGCGGGCCGTTTGTCAACCCCCAGGGCGGATCGCGACGGCGGCGTATCGTTTCGACGATGGAGGACTCTGACGTGGGCGCGAATGCGGGGACGAATGTGACCGAGTCCGACCAGGGGGGCATCGATTGGGTCGTGCTGCTGGCGGACATCGCGCTGGCCGGCGGCGTGCGGGTCGCGGTCGCGGAGTCGTTGACGAGCGGGCTCGTCGCGAGCGCGATCGGTGCGGGGCCCGAAGCCGAGGACTGGTTCGCCGGCGGGGTCGTCGCGTACCAGTCGAGCGTCAAGGAGGGGCTGCTGGGCGTCGAGCCCGGCCTCGACCCCGTGTCGGGTGAATGCGCGGAGCAGCTCGCGGTCGGAGTGCTGCGGGCGATGAAGGCCGACGTCGCCGTCTCGACGACGGGCGTGGGCGGACCCGACCCCCAGGACGGTCATCCGCCCGGGACCGTCTACATCGGGTGGGCCATGGACGGGTCGCACGGCCACCGTGCGCTGCGGCTGAACGGCGACCCCGAGCACATCCTGTCGCAGACCGTGACCGAGGCGGTGCGGCTGCTGCTCGACGCATCCGTCAAGCTCTGACCCGCTCCCCCTAGAGACCGATCGCCTCGAGGAAGCCGTTGACGAAGACCCGGCGCGGGTCGAGACGGTCACGCAGGCCCGCGAAGCGCGCCCACTCCGGGTAGAGGCCGGGCAGGCGCGAGGCCGCGGTCGTGTCGAAGAGCTTGCCCCAGTGCGGTCGCACGTCGAAGGGGGCGAGGGCCGACTCGAGCTCGGGCAGGAATGCCTCCACCTCGTGTTGCAGCGGCTTCCACGTGAAGTGCAGGGCGACACTGTCGCGACCGCTCGACGGCGCGAGCCATTGCGTGTCGGCCGCCACCGTGCGCAGCTCGCACACTTGCAGGAGCGGCGCGATGCGCGCCGCGAGCCCGCGCAGCACCTCGATCGCCGCGACGCCCACGGTGCGCGGCACGAGGTACTCCGACTGCAGCTCGTCGCCCGCCGACGGGGTGAACTCGAGCCGGAAATGCGGCAGACGCGCGAGCCACGGGCCGGGCACGCCGCCTTGCGTCGTGCACGGCTCTTCGCTCACACCGGGGAGCGGATGCAGCGGCTTCCCCGCCGGTGAGACGCCCAGCTCATCCGGCAGTCCGGGGCCGGGCCGGCCGGGGCGGTCCTTCACCCAGATCTGGTCGACGCGGTCGGGGTCCTGCCACGTCGTGAACAGCGACACGCTGTAGGCAGCCGCGGTGACGGCGTCGTATCGTTCGAGCACGCGGTCGAGCGCGGCATCCGGATACACCGTCTGCGCGACGTCGAACGTCGGCTCGACGCGAAGCTCGAGCGCCGTCGAGACGCCGAGCGCACCGAGCGCGACCACCGCGCCGCCGAAGTCGGCATCGTCCCGCGCGAGGCGATGCACGTCGCCGTCGGAGCCGACGAACTCCACGGCCTCGACCGCCTCGGCGAGCGACGCGTTGCGGTCGCCCGATCCGTGCGTGCCCGTGCTGACGGCTCCCGCGAGCGAGATGTGCGGCAGCGACGCGAGGTTCTCGAGCGCCCACCCTCGCTCCTGGAGCCACCGCGCGAGCTCGCCGTAGCGCATGCCCGCGGGGGCGCGCACGAGGGCGTGCTCGGAGTCCAGCTCGGGCTCGCCGCCGAGCGCAGCCGTCGAGACGAGGACGCCGTCGGTGTCGGCGATGCGGTTGAACGAGTGTCTCGAGCCGAGCGCCTTGACCCGAGGGGCGGATGCCACGACCCGCCGCAGCTCGTCGATCGTCGCCGGCGCGACGAGCTCGCGCGCGCTGTAGGTGAGGTTGCCCGCCCAGTTGGCGCCGGCTGCGGTCACGGTCGTCTCCCTCGTGGTTTGCCCTCCGAGACCGTATCGCGCCCGCGTCGGAGGTCGGTCGTACTCTTCGGGCATGGCGATGCGCCGAGAGATGCCGGGCCCGTGCGTGCTGTGCGGCGCGACGCGCGGCGAGCGCCGCGCCGGGCGCTGGTCGTGCGCGGTGTGCGGCTGGCGCGTGGGCGATGTGCCGGATGCGGATCTGCCGCTCCCCCGCATCGACGTCGTCTATTACATCCGGTACGCCGACCGCATCAAGATCGGCACGTCGTCGCAGCCCCGCCGGCGCCTCGGTGCGATCTGGCACGACGAGCTGCTGGCGTTCGAGCGCGGCGGGCGCGCCGTCGAGCAGGAGCGGCACCGCCGCTTCGCGCACCTGCGCGAGGGCGGCGAGTGGTTCCGGGCCGACGACGAGCTGCTCGAACACGTGCGGTCGATCTCGGCCAAGGCCTCGCCGTGGGACGCGTACGCGCGCTGGCTCAGCGAGGCGCTTCGCGGTTGATCAGCGCGCAACGCTGAGCGCTTCGAAGAAGCGGTCGCGGAACTCGTCCATGCGCCAGACAGGAGCCGTGGCATCCGGATGCAGCCCGTCCTCCCATCCCCACGCGGCGATCGCCTCGAGCACCGCGGGGTCCTTCGCGATCACGTGTACCGGCACGTCGTGGTCGGCGTCCTCACCGCTCACGATCGCGTTCGGCTGGTGGTCGCCCAGCACGATGACCACCAGCTCCGGGTCGTCGACGCGCTCGACGAACGAGAACAGCGACCCGAGGGAGTACTCGATCGAATCTGCATAGAACCGCCGCACGGTCGCCGGGCTCTCCCACACCTCCGCCGCGTTTCTGCTCGCGCCTATCTGCCTGTCGAAGATCGCGTCGCGCTCGAGCTCGCCCCACTCGACGAGCGACGGCAGCGGGGCCCATGGCGAGTGCGACGACACGAGATCGATCTCGGCCATGACGGGCGGATGCTCCCCCGCCAGCTCGCGGTCGGCGAACCGCTTGAGCGTGTACTGGTCGGGCACGCGCGCGTACCCGAACTTCGGCCCGCGGTAGCCGAGGTTCCTCGTGTCGTAGAGTGCGTCGAACCCGTAGAACTCCCGGCCCTCGTTCCACGCACGGATGTTCGACGGCACGACACCGACCGTGCGCCACCCGGCTTGCCGGAACGCACGGCTCAATGTGAGCCGGTCGCTTCGCAGCACCGCGGCGTAGTCGGCCTGCGTGTCGACCCACAGCCCGCTCTGCAGCGTCGCGTGCGCGAGCCAGCTCACACCGCCGAAGGTGGGCGACGTCAGCCACGCGCTGCGCATCTCGTATCCGTCGTCGGCGAGTGCGGACTCGCCCTCGCGAAGCACCTCGACGACGCCGCGCGAGACCGGGGTGCCGTGCAGTGCCGCCTTGCCGTAGCTCTCGACGAACACGAGGAGGACGTCCTTCCCACGCAGCGCGGTCAGCAGGCGTGATGACGGGACATCCGCGAAGTCGTCGTCTGAGATGCGTCGCGCGAGGTCCGCCTGGGCGCGCAGGGTCGCCTCGGTGCGTGCGGCAGCGGATCCGATCGAATCAGCGGATGCCGCGGCCGCCACCTGCCCCGCACCGCCGACCGGCACCGCCACGAGCGCCGCGACGATCCACGCGGCCGTCACCGTCGCGAGCGCGGTGCGTCCGCGGCGCGGGCGGCGGCGGAGCGCCGCATCCGTCGTCATCGCCGCCCACGCGAGCGTCGCGCCGGTGCCGACGAGCACGACGACGATCGCCACGACGACCGCGGATGCCGCGAGCTCGCCGATCGAGTCGACGAGCACGCCGTACGCGTCGCCGAGCTGCGGCCAGTCGATGAGCACGAAGCGCGCCCCGACCGCCGCCCGGTAGCCGCTGTCGATCGCGGCGAGCGCGATGGCGGCCACGACGAACGCCCCGAAGAGCGCCGCGACGATCCACCGCAGCGCGCGCCACGGAGTGAGCGCGAGCACGAGCAGCGCCACGAGGGACTCGGCCGGCATGCGCACGAGTCCGAGCGGCGTGCCGTGCTCGACGAATCCCGGCACGAGCGGCACGACGACGAGCACCGCGATCGCGACCCCGAGCCCCAGACGCCCCCGCGTGCCGAGAGCGCCCGTGTCCGCTCGCGGGATCGGGATCATGGCATCCGGTAGGGAACGGGCCTCCACCCGGCCTCGGGCAGCGACCGCTCGCCGTCGAGCATTCCGACGCGATCCGACAGCGCGTATCGCAGCAGCACGACGTCGCCGATCTGCGCGCTGCCCGCGAGACGGGCGCGACGCGAGGCGGTCCACGGGAAAGAGCCGGCACCGAAGGCGCGCGGGGCGCGCGGCTCTCCGACGAAGAAGGGCGCGATCACGAGGTGCAGCTCATCGGCGAGGTCTTCCTCGAGGAACTGCGTCAGCACGGTGCCGCCGCCTTCGACCATGAGGCTGCGGATGCCCTGCGCGCTCGCGAGGTCGTCGAGCACGGCCGCCATCGTGACCTGCTCGCCGACCCCCACGACCGTCGCGCGGTCGCCGAGCACGTCGCGCAGCGACTCCACCAGGCCGTCCGGGCAGTAGACGATGCGCGGCGACTCGCCCGTCGTGAAGAAGTGCGCGTCGGGCGGCAGGTCGCCGGTCGAGGTCACGGTGATCTTGGCGGGCGACCACGGCTTGCCTTCCGCGACGCGCCGCGCGCGACGGTCGGGGTCGCGCACGAGCAGTCGCGGGTTGTCGCGCCGCACGGTCGAGGCGCCGACCATGATGGCGTCGTTCTGCGAGCGGACCTCGTCGACGCGGTCGAGGTCCGAGGCGTTCGACATGGCGAGCCGCTGCGGCGCGGTGCTGTCGAGGCATCCGTCGATCGACATCGCGCAGCTGAGGGTGACGTACGGTCGCTCGCTCATGTCGCTATCCTCCCCCGTACGCGCCCCCGGTCCCAGGGGGTTGCGGCGGCCAGGCGAGAAGGTCCTCGTGCGAGACCGTCACGCGCAGCCGTCCGACGGCGTTCTGCGCGAGGCGGGCGCGCCGCAGCTCGTCGGCAGGTCGGGCGAGGTCGGGCCGCTGCTCGACGGCGGCGGTCAGCCATCCGTCCAGCCACTGCGCGATGAGAGGGCCGTCGGATGCGTCGAGCCGCCAGGGCGTCGACGCGCGCCGCACGCTCCACCCGGCCGCCTCGAACAGGGCGGCGACGAGGGGCACCGCGTGCGGTCCGAGCAGCCGGCGCCCGGCGGTCTCGCGTCGCTGGTGATCGTTGAACGCGGCGGCGAGGTCACCCTCGATGCCGCTCGTGCGCGGGAGATGCGGCTCGATGCGCACGCCGCCCGTCACGGTCAGGCTGAACAGCGCGGGCGTGTGCGCGTGGACGCATGCGGCGACGATGTTCGCGGCCTCTTCGACGGTGATGACGTCGAGCAGGGCGGATGCGGTGACCGCCGACGCACCGTGGAACGCGTCGAGCGGGAGCGACGTCAGATCCTCGACGGTCGCCTCGGCGACGACGGGGTTCCCGTGGGCATCGGTCGTCTCCGAGAGGTCGACGTGGTTGAGGATGCCTTCGTCGCCGTCGCGCAGGACCCACCGCTGGGGACCGCCGAGGCGCGGCGCGAGCCAGCGGGTCATCGCGCCTGTGCCCGCGCCGAGGTCGTGCACGACGAGCGGGCCGGACGGAAGCATCCGCGCCAACTGCTCGGCGAGTCCGACCGAGCGGGACCGGTCGTCAGCTGATGCTCGCTGGGCGAGCCAGTCGGGAGCAGCGACCGAGATCGAGGTCATGCGGCCTCCAAGACGTCGGCGATGGTGGCGAGGGTGTCATCCCACGTCGGCAGGTGCTCGCGCGCACGGAGCGCTTCCGCCCGAAGGCGCTCGCGCAGCCCGGGTTCGGTCATCCACGACGTGAGCGCGTGCGCGAGCGCGTCGGGGTCGTCCGGGCGGACGAGGATCGCCCCGCCGCCCACCACCGTGTCGGGGATGCCGCCGACGGCGGTGCCCACGACGGGCATGCCTCGCGCGCGCGCGTCCGCGATCGCCATGCCTGCGCTCTCCACACGCGACGGCGCCACGAGCAGCGCGCTGCGACGGTAGGCGTCGGCGAGGGCGTCGCCGACGAGCACGCCGGGCAGGCGGACCCGTCCGTCGAAGTCCCCCGCTCGCTGCGCGATCCTCTCGGCGAACCCGCGATACGAGTCGGTCGAACCTGCGATCGTGCACGTCCAGTCCTTCGTGGGCAACCGGTCGAGCGCTTCGAGCAGCAGGTCCTGGCCCTTGTGCGGCGCGACGACGCCGACGCACAGCAGCGCCGTGTCGTGCTCCGGCTCGGGGGAGTCGGCCGCTCGCACGCCGGGCGCGGCCACCGTGATGCGATCGACGTCGGCGAGACCACGCTGCGCCACCTCTTCGCCGGTCCAGCGACCCGTCACGATCACGCGGTGCGCGTGGCGCAGCATCCGTCTCTCCGCCTCGATCTGCGCCTCGGTCGCATCGGGGAATGCCGCCACGAGCATGTGCGCGAGCACCACGACCCGCAGCCGCTCCCCTGCGGCTTCGACCTCGGGGGCCGCCCAGCCGGCCGCGAGCCCGTCGACGAGCACGAGTGTTCCGTCGGGAGCGGAACGGAGAGCGGATGCCACGCCCGCGCTGTCCGCGCATTCGACGGTCGACACCGTCCAGCCGCGGTCGCGGAGGCCGTCGCGCACCTCGCGGTCGTACACGTTGCCGCCGCTCACCCGGGCCGGGTCGTCGATGCCCTTGGGGACGACGAACCAGACGACGGGCGGTGGGGTCACGACAGCTCGACCTCGTACGACGCCCACGCGATGTGCGACTCGTGCAATGTCACGGTGATGCCGGTGAGGGGCGCGCCGCCGAGACCGCCGCCCCGCGCGTGCTCGGCGAGCCGGTCGCCGATGATCTGGCACAGGCG
>NZ_DATMFG010000034.1:0-29186 GCF_035556355.1 Microbacterium sp. | reverse complement strand
CACGCGCTCCTCGCGGGCAACACCGCGATCGTGAAGGTTCCGCCGACGACGCCGCTCGCGACCGCGCGCGTCGTGCAGCGCGTCGCCGAGAAGCTTCCGGCGGGCGTGCTCAACGTCATCAGCGGCAAGGACGAGAACATGGCCGGGCTCATCCAGAACCCGGATGTCGCGAAGGTCTGCTTCACCGGCTCGGTCAACGGCGGCAAGCGCATCATGGAGATGGCGTCGAAGACGCTCACCCGTGTCACCCTCGAGCTCGGCGGCAACGACCCCGCGGTGTTCCTCGAGGATGCCATCATCGACGACGCGCACCTGGATCGGCTGTACGCCGCGATCTTCGACACGACGGGCCAGATCTGCATGAACGCGAAGCGCGTGTTCGTGCACCGCTCGCGCCTCGACGAGCTCGTCGCCGGGCTCGAGGCGCGCCTCAACAAGGCGGTCATCGGCTACGGGCTCGATGAGGGGACGACGATGGGCCCGCTGCACCAGGGTGCGCAGAAGGCGTTCGTCGAAGACATCATCCGCGAGGCGAAGGACTCGGGCGCCGACGTGCGCGAGTACGGCGAGCTTCCGGGCGGCGACCTCGCCGGCGGCAATTTCCTGCGTCCCGCGATCGTCATCGACCCCGACCCGTCGTTGCGCGTGGTCACGCAGGAGCAGTTCGGGCCGGTGATCCCGATCATCCCGTTCGACACCGAGGAAGAGGCTGTGCGCCTCGCGAACGACACGTGGGGCGGCCTGTGCGGCTCGGTCTGGACGGCCGACCCCGAGGCGGCGCAGCGCGTGGGCTCGCAGCTCGTGTGCGGTTACGTGTGGGTCAACGACCACGGCGCGACGCGTCTGGACCTGCGCGCCCCGTTCGGCGGCATGAAGCAGTCCGGCTTCGGGCGTGAGCAGGGCATCGAGGGCGTGCGGGCATTCCAGGACACCCGCTCGATCGCGACGATCGACCCCGAAGCGCTCGCCGCGATGGCGCACTGAGACCTGTTCCAGCAGGAAGGCCCGGCCTCTTCGGAGGCCGGGCCTTGATCTTCCCTGCTGTTCGCCGTCGGCGAGCGCCTGTCAACTCGCGTTGACGCTTTCTAATGCCGTCAACTACAGTTGACACGGATGCCTCGCCCGAGGCGTCTGAAAGGACACACCGTGAGCGGCGACCAGATCAGCACCCTCACCGGCGCCGCCGGCGAGCGCGAGCCGATCGCCGAGCTGCACCGTCTCGCCGAGGTGCGGCGCGAGCTGTCGCGGGCCGAAGAGGTGCAGGTGCGCCGCGCCCGCAACCTCGGCTACTCCTGGCAGGCCATCGCCGGGGCCCTCGGCGTGACCCGACAGGCCGTCCACAAGAAGTACGGTCGAAAGTAGGCGTTCTCACGCCGCTCCCCCCTCCCCACCCCACCGAGGTATCGCCATGTCGACCACCGCTCCCGCCGCACGCCGCCTTCGCGGTCGCCGCTCCGAAGACGACGGACCCCGCGCGAGCCTCAAGCAGCTCATCCCGTTCCTGCTCGAGCACAAGGGCGTCCTCGCCGTCGTCGCGGCACTCAGCGTCGTCGGCGCGATCGCGATGCTCGCCCAGCCGCTCGTCGTCGGTCAGGTGATCACCCTCGTGCAGGCCGGCGACCCGCTGGGGCAGCTCGTGTGGCTGCTCGTGGCGCTCGTGATCGCGGCATCCGTCATCTCGGGCTATCAGCACTACCTGCTGCAGCGCACGGGCACCGCGGTCGTCTTCTCGAGCCGGCGCAAGCTCATCTCGCGCATCCTGCACCTGCCGATCTCGGAGTTCGACGCGCGCCGCACGGGCGACCTCGTCTCGCGCGTGGGCACCGACACGACGCTCCTGTATGCGGTGCTGACGCAGGGCCTCGCGGATGCCGTCGGCAACGCCCTCATCTTCGTCGGCGCGATCGTGGCGATGGCGTTCATCGACCCGATCCTGCTGCTGCTCATCGTCGTCGTGATCGGCGCCTCGATCACCGTCGTCGGGATCCTGAGCGGACGCATCCGCAAGGCGACGCGCCAGCAGCAGGAGAAGGTGGGCGAGCTCGCCTCGGGCGTCGAGCGCGCCGTCGGGTCGATCCGCACGGTGCGCGCGTCGGGGGCGAGCGAGCGCGAGCGCGTGTCGATCACGGGCCTCGCCGAAGAGGCGTATGAGGTCGGCGTGCGCATCGCGAAGGTGTCTGCCCTCGTCGTGCCGGTCGCCGGCATCGCGCTCCAGCTGTCGCTGCTCGTCGTGCTCGGCGTGGGCGGGTTCCGCGTGGCATCCGGCGCCATCACGGTCGCGAGCCTCGTGACGTTCGTGATGTTCCTGTTCATGCTCATCGGCCCGCTCGGGTCGTTCATCGGCGCGATCACGTCGGTCAATCAGGCACTCGGCGCGCTCGGGCGCATCCAGGAGATCCTCGACCTGCCGACCGAGACCGCGCGCGACGCCGAGATCGCCGTGCGCGTGGCGGAGTCGGCGCCGCCCGCCGACGGCGACGCGGCACCCGCGGCGATCGAGTTCCGCGACGTGCACTTCTCGTATCCCGAAGACGTCGTCGCCGCACGCCGCAAGGCCGAGACCGAGGCGCTCGCGATGCTCGAGAGCGCGCACGTCGACACGGCTCTCCTCGAGCTGCCGGACGGCGCACAGCCGGATGCCGCGACCCCCGCTGTGGACGGCGAAGTGCTGCGCGGGGTGTCGTTCCGCGTACCCCAGGGCTCGCGCGTCGCACTCGTGGGGCCGTCCGGTGCGGGCAAGAGCACGACGCTCGCGCTCATCGAGCGGTTCTACGACCCCACGTCCGGCGCGATCCTCATCGACGGCGTCGACGTGCGCGCTCTCGATCGCGACGCGCTGCGCGCGCGGCTCGGGTACGTCGAGCAGGATGCCCCGACGCTCGCCGGCACGCTGGGCGACAACCTGCGGCTCGCGTCACCCGACGCATCCGATGCCGACTGCGAGCGCGTGCTGCACGCCGTCAACCTCACCGAGGTGCTCGAGCGCAATCCGCTCGGGCTCGACGCTCCCGTGGGCGAGAGCGGCGTCATGCTCTCGGGCGGCGAGCGTCAGCGCCTCGCGATCGCCCGTGCGCTGCTGGCCGCTCCCCCGATCCTGCTGCTCGACGAGTCGACGTCGTCGCTCGACGGGCTCAACGAGCAGCGCATGCGCGACGCGATCGACGCCGTCGCGACGGGCCGCACGCTCATCGTGATCGCGCACCGCCTCTCGACGGTCGTCGACAGCGACCACATCGTGGTGATGGACCGCGGGCGCATCGTCGGCCAGGGCACGCACTCCGAGCTCGTGGAGTCGACGCCGCTGTACCGCGACCTCGCGCGGCATCAGCTCCTGGTCTGAGGACGAGACACGGATGCCCCGCCCCACGCGCGACGCGGGGCGGGGCGGGGCATCCGTCGTCGCTGTGTCAGGACCGCTGGAGTCGGTACCGAAGCGCGGCGAGCTCGGCCTGCAGGGCGGCCGGGACGCGTCCCTCGAACCGGGCGTAGAACTCCTCCGTGAGGTCGGCCTCCTTCAGCCACGAGTCGCGGTCGATCGCGAAGAGCTCCTCGAGGTCCTGGGGCGTGACGTCGGTGCCTTCGAGGTCGAGGTCCTCCATGCGCGGCAAGCGGCCGATCGGGCTCTCGATCGCGGGCACCTCGCCCTCGATGCGCCGGACGATCCAGTCGATGACGCGCGCGTTGTCGCCGAAGCCCGGCCACAGGAAGCGGCCGTCCGAACCCTTGCGGAACCAGTTCACCTGGAAGATGCGCGGCGCACGGTCGAAGCGCAGCTTCTGGCCCATCTTGAGCCAGTGGCCGAAGTAGTCCGCCATGTTGTAGCCGCAGAAGGGCAGCATCGCGAACGGGTCACGGCGCAGTTCGCCGACGGTGCCCTCCGCTGCGGCGGTGCGCTCCGACGAGATCGTCGATCCGAGGAAGACGCCGTGCGCCCAGTCGGTCGCCTCGATCACGAGCGGCACGTTGGTCGCTCGGCGGCCGCCGAACAGGATCGCGTCGAGCGGCACTCCCTCGGGCTTGTCCCAGTCGGGCGCGATCTGCGGGCACTGCGCGGCGCTCACGGTGAAACGCGAGTTCGGGTGCGCGGCGGGGCGACCGGATGCCGGCGTCCACGGCTTGCCCTCCCAGTCGATCAATTCGGCCGGGGGCTCGTCGGTCAGGCCCTCCCACCACACGTCCCCGTCGGGACGCAGCGCGACGTTCGTGAAGATCGTGTTGCCCCACAGCGTCTCGACCGCGGTCACGTTCGTCGATTCACCGGTGCCCGGCGCGACGCCGAAGAACCCCGCCTCGGGGTTGATCGCCCAGAGGCGCCCGTCCTCGCCGGGACGCAGCCACGCGATGTCGTCGCCGAGGGTCTCCACGCGCCAGCCGGGGATCGTCGGCCGCAGCATCGCGAGGTTCGTCTTGCCGCACGCCGACGGGAACGCCGCGGCGATGTGGTACGCGCGGCCCGCGGGGTCGATCACGCGGATGAGCAGCATGTGCTCGGCCATCCAGCCCTCGTCGCGGCCGATGACCGACGCGATGCGCAGCGCGAAGCACTTCTTGGCGAGGATCGCGTTGCCGCCGTAGCCGGATCCGTACGACCACACCTCGAGCGTCTCGGGGAAGTGGACGATGTACTTCTCGTCGTTGCACGGCCACGCGACGTCCTGCTCCCCGGGTGCGAGGGGGGCGCCGACGGAGTGGACCGTCTTGACCCAGTGCTTGCCGGCGGCGATCTCCTCGTACACGGAGGCTCCGACACGCGTCATGATGCCGATCGAGACGACCGCGTAGGCGCTGTCGGTGACCTGCACGCCGATGTGCGACAGCGGACCGCCGACGGGACCCATCGAGAAGGGGACGACGTACATCGTGCGGCCGCGCATCGAGCCCTCGAAGACGCCGCGCATCGTCGCGCGCATCTGGGCGGGGTCGGCCCAGTTGTTCGTGGGGCCGGCGTCGATCGGGTCCTCGGATGCGATGAACGTGCGGCCCTCGGTGCGGGCGACGTCGCTCGGGTGCGAACGGGCGAGGTAGGAGCCGGGGCGCCATTCGGGGTTGAGCTTGATGAGCTTGCCCTCGGCGACCATCTCGCGCAGGAGTGCGTCGTTCTCCGCGCGCGAGCCGTCGACCCAGTGGATACGGTCGGGTTTGGTCAGTGCGGCGATCTCGTCGACCCACGCGGCCAGCTCTCGAAGGCCTTCGCTCTCCAGATTCGGCCGGCTCCCGAAGGACGGCTTGATCGTGTCGACAGGACCCGTCTGCCGGGTGCGCGGGAAGATGTCGGCAAGAGCCATGGCTACCTCTTTCAACTTTGTCCTCTCCAATATCCGCGCTATGTCGCCATCCTTTCCAAGATTCTGGGCCGCAAGAATCACGATTCTTTCGCTACGCTAAAGGAATGCCCGCGTCCTCCCTCGAACTCGCCACTCTGGGTCACCGCATCCGTCACCATCGCGTCGCGAACGGCCTCACGCTCGACGAGCTCGGCGCCCGCGTCGGGGTCGCCGGCAGCCAGCTCAGCCTCATCGAGAACGGCAAGCGCGAGCCGAAGCTCTCCCTCCTGCAGGCCATCGCCGACGTGACCGGCGTCCAGGTCGCCGACCTCCTGTCCCCCGAGCCGCCGAATCGTCGGGCCGCCCTCGAGCTCGAGCTGCAGCGCGCACAGGCGAGCCCCGTCTTCCGACGGCTCGGCATTCCTCCCGTGCGCATCACGAAGAGCCTCAGCGACGAGACGATCGAGTCGATCCTGGGACTGCACCGCGAACTGCAGCGTCGCGAGCGCGAGGCGATCGCGACGCCCGAAGAGGCGCGTCGCGCGAACAACGAGCTGCGCCTGCGCATGCGCGAGCGCGACAACTACCTGCCCGACATCGAGAAGCTCGCCGAGAAGCAGCTCAAGGCGGCGGGCCACGTGTCGGGTGCGCTGACCCACCGCACAGTGAGCGTCATGGCGGAGCAGCTCGGGTTCGAGCTCATCTACGTCAACGACCTCCCCCACTCCGCCCGCTCGGTGACCGATCTCGAGCACGGGCGGATCTACCTGCCGCCCGCGTCGATCCCGGGCGGACACGGTCTGCGCTCGATGGCGCTTCAGGCCATGGCGCACCGTCTTCTCGGGCACACGCCTCCCACCGACTACGCGGACTTCCTGCAGCAGCGCCTCGAGATCAACTATTACGCCGCGTGCTGCCTCATGCCCGAGACGAACGCGGTCGCGTTCCTCCAGCAGGCCAAGAAGGACCGCAACCTCGCCGTCGAGGACTTCCGCGACGCGTTCGGCGTCACGCACGAGGCGGCGGGCATGCGCATGACGAACCTGCTCACCCACCACCTCGGCATACGGCTGCACTTCCTGCGCGTCGACGGATCGGGCGCGATCACGCGCGTGTACGAGAACGACGACCTGCCGCTGCCGAGCGACGTGACCGGCTCGGTCGACGGGCAGATCGCGTGCCGCAGGTTCGCCGCGCGCGCTGCGTTCGCCGAGCAGAACCGCACGACGGAGTACTACCAGTACACCGACACCCCGAGCGGAACCTTCTGGTGCTCGACGCAGACGGGCACGACCTCGGACGGCGAGTTCTCGATCACCGTCGGCGTGCCGTTCGACGACGCCAAGTGGTTCCGCGGCCGCGAGACGGGCAAGCGCGCCGTCTCGACGTGCCCCGACGAGTCGTGCTGCCGCCGCCCGCCGGATGACGTCCGCAACCGCTGGGAGGGCAAGGCGTGGCCGAGCGCGCGCGTGCACATGCAGATGTTCTCGCCGCTGCCGCGCGGCGCCTTCCCCGGCGTCGACGACAACGAGGTGTACGCGTTCCTCGACCGGCACGCGGAGGGCTGAGACGCATGTCGCGCCGCAGCCTCAGCTCGGACGCTGAGCGCGCCGCGGGCGAGGCGAACCGCCATTCGCGCCGGCGTCAGTTCGTGATGAACACCTTGTAGCGCTCGAGCGCCGCCGCGATCTCGGCGTCGGGCGCGGCATCCGGCACGAACAGCTCCGGAATCGGATCATCGGCGTGCCGGGATACGGCGATCGAATGCGTCCACCTGCCCACGACCTCGCCGTCGACGACGATGATCGGGTGGACGATGCCGTTCATCGCCGGACCGATCTTCTTCAAGAACTCCGGCGCGCACGGCACGGTGCGGTCGACGTACGAAAGGTAGTACTCCTCGAACGGCGGAAGCGCGACGACCGAAGGCGCCGAGGGAACGCGGCGCGGCGCGGATCCGGCGGCGACGTACTGCGGTTCGGGCTCGTCGGCCACGACGACCAGCCGGTCGGTGGCCCGTTCCGCCGCTTCGCGCGAGAGACCGAGCGGCAGGCCCGTCCACCACGCGAAGTCGCGTGCTCCGGCCGGACCGTGCGAGGCGATGAAGCGGAAGAAGAACTCGGCGAGCGGATCGTCGGGCCACACCTGATCGGGCGCCCACTCCTCGAGCAGCACCCAGTGCTGTTCGCGCGTCGGGCCTCCATCGCGGGGCACCACCGGCCCCTGGCAGATGATCGAGCGGATCGAGAGCGCGACGAGCGTGTGATACCCGCGCTGCTTCGCGGTCGAGACGCCCGCGCTCTCGAGCACCTCGAACATCTCCTTGCGCGTGAGGCGGTTGCCGCCGCCGAGCGCCGCGCGCACGGCTCGCTCGGCCTTCGCGACCTCGGCGTCGTCGAGGCCCTCGTTGCGATGCACCGCCGCCGCCTGGCGTCGCTGGCGCTCGCCCGTGATGCTCAGCACCCAGGCGAGCTCGCGCGCGGGGATGATGTGGATCGTTCCGCGCATCGTCCACGATCGCACGATCTCGCCGCGGCCGAACGCGGCGTCGACGTCGCTCACCGAGGGGGCGCCGCGCGTGCGTTGCGCGATCGCCCAGCGGCCGCCCCAGAACTCCTGCGCCTGCGTCGCGAGCATGTGCTCGGCGGCGGCCGCGATCGTCGGGGCGGGCGCGCTCAGCCGATGGGACCTGAGCCTGCGCTCTCGGACGCGCTCGACGGACAGGGTGCGCGGGCGACGGGCGGTCGGGGCATCCACTCCCCCATCATGGCGGCGGGCACCGACACCGCGCGAGGGTCGCTTCCCAGCGGCGCCCAGCGCGCATCGCGAAACGAGGAGATCTCGCGAGCGGAGGGCGGTTGCGTCGCATCCGCCCTCGTTTCGGCGCATCCCCTCGCCTCGCCGCCACCCGAGGAGGTCTCACACCCGGATGGCGCGGTTACGATCACTCGCAGAGGAGGTCGCATGGTCGTCGCTGTGTGGATCGTGAACGTCGTGCTCGCGCTCGCCTACCTCTTCGCGGGAGGGCTCAAGCTCGTCCGACCCCGCGAGACCCTCCCCGCGCTGGGCATGGCGTGGACCGAGGACTTCAGCGACGGGGCGGTCAAGGCCATCGGCGCCGCCGAGGTGCTCGGCGCGATCGCGCTCATCGTCCCGCTCGCGACCGGCTTCGCGCCGATCCTGACGCCGATCGCCGCCGTCGCACTCGCGGTGCTCATGGCCGGCGCGATCGTCACCCATGTCCGGCGCCGTGAGCATTTCGTGCCGCCGCTCGTGCTGGGCATCATCTCGATCGGCAGCGCGATCCTCGGATTCCTCGTCGTGCTCGGCTGACCGCTCGGGTCGAGTCCCACGAACGGATGCCGGAGGGGAGGGTGTCCGACACCCTCCCTGCCGGTTCGCATCAGCAGCGCCGCATGCGTCAGAACGGGTTCGGTGTGAGCGTGTACTTCGTCTGGAGGTACTCGTGGATGCCTTCTGCGCCGCCCTCGCGGCCGAGGCCCGACATCTTCCATCCGCCGAAGGGCGCTGCGGCGTTCGACACGACGCCCATGTTCAGGCCCATCATGCCCGTCTCGAGGCGCTCGATCATGCGCTGACCGCGCGCGAGGTTCTCGGTGAACACATACGACACGAGGCCGTACTCGGTGTCGTTCGCGAGACCCACCGCCTCGTCCTCGTCGTCGAACGGGACGATTGCGAGCACCGGCCCGAAGATCTCTTCGCGAAGGATCTCGGAGCCGGGCTTGACGTCGGTGACCACCGTCGGCTCGTAGAAGGTGCCCGGACCGTCGATCGCCTTCCCACCGGTGCGCAGCTCGGCACCGCGGTCGACGGCATCCGTCACCAGGTCGTTCGCCTTCGCGACCGCGCGGTCGTCGATGAGCGGCCCGATCTGGACGCCCTCCTCGGTCCCGCGGCCGATCTTCATCGCCTTCACACGCTCGGTGACCCGACGCGCGAACTCGTCGGCCACCGAACGGTGCACGATGAAGCGGTTCGCCGCCGTGCACGCCTGGCCGATGTTGCGGAACTTCGCCAGCATCGCGCCGTCGACCGCCTTGTCGAGGTCGGCATCGTCGAACACGACGAACGGCGCGTTGCCGCCGAGCTCCATGGACGTGCGCAGCACACCGCCGGCCGCCTGCTCCAGGAGCTGCTGGCCGACGGGGGTGGAGCCCGTGAACGAGAGCTTGCGCAGGCGCGGGTCGCGGATGATCTCCTCCGACACGGGCCCCGACGCCTTGGTCGTGACGACGTTGACCACACCCGCGGGCAGCCCGGCGTCTTCGAGCAGCTTCGCGAAGTACAGCGTCGTGAGCGGCGTGAGTGCGGCCGGCTTGATGACGACGGTGCAGCCCGCCGCGAGCGCGGGGGCGATCTTGCGGGTCGCCATCGCGAGCGGGAAGTTCCACGGCGTGATGAGGTAGCACGGCCCCACGGGGTGCTGCGACACGATCATGCGTCCGGTGCCCTCGGGGTTCGCGCCGTAGCGGCCCTGGATGCGGGCGGCCTCCTCGCTGAACCAGCGCACGAACTCGCCGCCGTACGCGACCTCGCCGCGCGCCTCGGCGAGGGGCTTGCCCATCTCGACGGTCATGAGGAGGGCGAACTCCTCCTTGCGCTCCTGCAGGAGGTCGAAAGCGCGCCGCAGCAGTTCGGCGCGCTCACGCGCGGGCGTCGCCGCCCACGACGGGAACGCCTCGACGGCGGCGTCGAGCGCCGCCTTGCCGTCGGCAACGGATGCCGACGCGATCGTCTTGACGACCTTCCCCGTCGACGGGTCCGCGACGTCGAGCGTCTTGCCGTCTTCGGCCGCCCGCCACTCCCCTCCGATGAACAGGCCGTCGGGAACGGATGCCAGCAGTTCGGTCTCGCGCTCGTCGGTCACAGGGACTCCCTCGTTCTATGCATGCTCTTCGGCCATTCTGCCCGCGCTCGCGCGGCTCGGGACCTGTACGCCGTGTACTCCTCGCGCGGACTGATCTCCGACGTGTACAGGGTCCGGGCTGCGGTCACGCAGGGACCGCTTCGGAGCGCTGCTCGTCGGTCGACGCCGGCCGCTCGGCGACCGGCACGAAGACGCCCGCGAAGAAGTCCGCGAGCTCCGCGGTCGCCGACAGCGGCAGGACGGCCGCGACGTACTGGTCGGGACGAACGACCACCACAGCGCCGTCGCGCGAGATGCCGCGCTCTTCGAAGATGTCGACGTCGGTCCACGCACTCGGACCCGAGGCGTAAACCTTCTCCCAGTCGGTGAGCCCGAACGGACCCGTCTTCGGCATGAACACCTCCGGCACGCGGCCGAGGTCGACGTCCTCGAACTTCTGCTGGTAGATCACCTTCACGTCGAAGACGGCGTCGACATCGGCACCCCGCGGCGTGTACTTGTGCACGGGAGAGTCGGGGGACGCGATCCACTCGGCCCAGTCGGTGAGGGCGGATGCCTCACCCGGCGCCGCCGCGTCGGCGAACGCGTACACGCGCCACCGCCCGTCGGCCTTCGCGTGGTGCCCGAGGTGGATCGCGTTGCCGTCGCACACCCGCACGACCTCGGCGGACTTGAAGCGCTTGCCGAGCGGGAAGCCCTCGGCCAGCGACTGGTGCGCGGCATCCGCCACGATCTGAGACGGGCCGTACTGCGTCATGAACCCCGACGGGAACTCGGCCGTGCCCAGGTAGTAGTTCGCGAGGTCCTGCGGGTCGGTGATCTCGTCGGGCTTGCGCGCCATGAGCGACGACCACTCGCGGTCGAAGTCGATGAGCTGCTGCGCCACCGGCTGACGCTCGGCCGAGTAGGTCTTCAGGAGCGACTCGGGGCTGAGGCCTGTGAGCACCTGGCCGAGCTTCCATCCGATGTTGAACCCGTCCTGCATCGACACGTTCATGCCCTGGCCGGCCTTCGCCGAGTGGGTGTGGCACGCGTCGCCGGTGAGGAACACGCGCGGCGAGCGGCCCTCGTCGCCGTCGTCGAAGCGATCGGTCACGCGGTGGCCCACCTCGTAGACGCTGTGCCACGCGACGGACTTCACGTCGATCGAGTACGGGTGCAGGATGTCGTTCGCGCGGCGGATGATCTCCTCGACCGGTGTCTGACGCACGCGGTGGTTGTCGTCTTCGGGCACTTCGCCGAGGTCGACGTACACACGGCAGAGGTAGCCGCCCTCGCGCGGGATGAGGAGGATGTTGCCCGCCGCCGAGTTGATCGCGCACTTCGTGCGCCAGTCGGGGAAGTCGGTGTTGACCATGATGTCCATGACTCCCCACGCGTGCGCCGCGAACCGGCCGACGTGCTTGCGCCCGATGGCGTCGCGCACGCGGCTGCGGGCGCCGTCGCATCCGACGACGTACTTCGCGCGGATCGTGCGCTCCTCACCCTCGCGGGGACCGGCGACGTGGCGCACGCGCACCTCGACGGGGTACTCGCCCTCGTCGTGCACCGTGAGGCCGAGGAACTCGACGCCGTAGTCGGGTGTGATGCGCGCGGGTCCGAACGCCGCGGCTTCGGCGAAGTAGTCGAGCACACGCGCCTGGTTCACGATGAGGTGCGGGAACTCGCTGATCTTGAACCCGTAGTCCTCGGTGCGCGTCGTGCGGATGATGTTGCGCGGGTTCTCGGGGTCGGGTCCCCAGAAGTTCATGAACGCGATGTTGTAAGCCTCGGCGATGATCCGCTCGGCGAATCCGAACGCCTGGAACGTCTCGACGCTGCGCGGCTGGATGCCGTCGGCCTGACCGAGCTCGAGCCGCCCGTTCCGGCGCTCGATGAGCCGGGTCGTGACCTGCGGGAACTGCGACATCTGGGCCGCGAGCAGCATGCCCGCCGGGCCGGATCCGACGATCAGCACGTCCATCTCGTCGGGCAGCTCTGCCGGACGGTCGATGCCCGTTCCGGCTGCGGGCTGCACGCGCGGCTCTCCCGAGACGTATCCGTGGTGGTGGAACTGCATCGGATTCTCCTCAGCGTCGAGGTCTTGTGGTCGATGACTGCGTGTTCTATATTCGAACACACAGTTCTACTATTGAACAGATCGTATACGAAACGGATGCCCCGGCGCAATGCCCCCGCGCGCACGCGCGCTTCGGCGGTGTCGCGGGCCTCGCCCAGATCGCACGAACGACGCCTTCGTCGGCCGTGCGACGGTGATTCGAGCGATCTCGACGGGTTCACGAGAGGGACAGGGACCGGCATGAGCGGATCGAACGGGCGGGCGCCGGCGTCGCAGACGCTGAGCCGCGGCATCCGGATCCTCGAGATCCTCGCCGACGCGCGCGGACCGCTCTCGATCGACGACCTCGCCGCACGACTCGGCGTTCACCGCTCGATCGCGTATCGGCTCGTGCGCACGCTCGAGGACCACGGCGTCGTCGCGCGTGATGCGTCGGGGCGCGTGCAGCTGGGCGCGCGCATGGCGGCGCTCGCCGCGGGCGTCGCCCACGATCTGCAGGCCGAGGCGCTCCCCGAGCTCACCGCCGTCGCGAACGAGCTGGGCATGACGTGCTTCCTCGCGGTGCTCGACCGCGACGAGTGCATCACGCTCGCGAGCGTCGAGCCGCGCCACGCGGTCGCCTCGGTCGCGCAGCGACCGGGCGCGCGGCACTCGATCCTCGTGGGCGCGCCGAGCAAGGCGATCCTGTCGACGCTGCCGGAGTCGGAATGGCCCGTCGAGGTGCCGCCCGCGCTGCGCGCCGAGATCGCGCAGGCGGCCGAGCGCGGCTACGCGACGAGCCACGACGAGGTCATCCCCACTGTGCAGGCCGTGTCGGTGCCGCTGCGACTGCGGTCGCACCGCCCCGCCGCGATCGCGGTCGTGCATGTGACGGGCCCCACCGACCCGGACGTGATCGCGGCGCGCCTGTCGAAGTCCGCCGCCGCGATCCGGGAGGCGCTCGGCGCCTGATCCGGCGGCGCCCGATCCGGCGGCGGATGCCGGGCGCGGATGCCGGGCGTGGATGCCGGGCGCGGATGCCGGGCGCGGATGCCGGGCGTGCGGAACTCCGGAGAATCGCGCCCGCAGCCCGCCCGCACCCGTGTGAATCCGCGGCACCGCGCCCCGCGGCATCCGGTTTCTCTGGAGTTCCGCGCGTGCGAGGCACGCCACCGCGCCGCCTTATACTCGTACGCGTCCGGCGCGGCGCAGCCGCTCGCCGGTGCTCGAAAAATGGGCACGCAGCCGCCCCGCGGGGTGCGCGAGACACATACGGCCTGACATCCGTCCTTGTCTCGAGGAGTCTTCGCATGCCCACCGTCTCCGCCCACGTCGCCCACACGCTCGCGCGTCACGTCTCCGAGGTCTTCGGAGTGATGGGCAACGGCAACGCGTATTTCCTCGACGCGCTCGAGCGCTCCACCGACGTGTCGTTCACGGCCGTGCGCCACGAGGCAGGCGGCGTCGTCGCCGCAGACGCGTTCCACCGTGCATCCGGCCGACTCGCCGCGGCGACCGCGACCTACGGCGCCGGCTTCACGAACACGCTCACCGCCCTCGCCGAAGCGGTGCAGGCGCACGTGCCGCTCGTGCTCGTCGTCGGCGACGAGCCCACGTCCGGACCCCGCCCGTGGGACGTCGACCAGATCGCCCTCGCCTCGGGCGTCGGGGCCCGCACCTACACGGTCGGACGGACGGATGCGGCGGCCACCACCGCGATCGCCGTCGAACACGCCCTCACCTATCGGGTTCCGACGGTGCTCGCGATCCCGTATGACGTCGCGACCCTCGACGCGGGCCCCGTGCCCGACGCGCCCGAGCCGCGACTGCCGCAGCCGCTGAAGCCCACGGGTCCGTTCGCCCGGGCCGCGATCACGGCACTCGCGCGCGAGCTCGCCGACGCCGAGCGCCCGTTCCTGCTCGCAGGGCGCGGCGCGTGGATCTCGGGCGCCGGCGCGTCGCTCGGGGCCCTCGCGGATGCGACGGGCGCGATCACGGCGTCGACCGCGCTCGGCCGCGGGATCTTCCCGCGCGGCGAGTACGACCTCGGTGTGACGGGCGGCTTCGGCGCCGAGGGTGCGATGCAGCTCGTGCGCGACGCCGACGTCGCGGTCGTCTTCGGCGCGTCGCTCAACCAGTTCACGATGCGCTTCGGCGACCTGTTCGCCCCGGGCACCCGGGTCGTGCAGGTCGACACTTCGCAGACCGCGACGCATCCGCACATCGGCGGCTTCATCCGGGGAGACGCGGATGCCGTCGCACGCGCCCTCGTCGATGAGCTCGAGCGCCTCGGCGCGACGCCGTCGGGCTGGCGCGAGTCGGTCGACGTGCCGACGCTGCGCGCGTACGAGCACGGGGACGGTGTCGCACCCGACGGCCGCCTCGACCCGCGGACCGTGGCCGCGCGCATCGGCGAGCTGCTGCCCGAGGACCGCGTCGTCGTCTCGGACGGCGGGCACTTCATCGGCTGGGCGAACATGTACTGGCCGGTGGCATCGCCCGACCGCATGATGATGGTCGGCACGGCCTACCAGTCGATCGGGCTCGGGTGGCCGTCCGTGCCCGGCGCCGTGCTCGCGAAGCCGGAGTCGACGGTCGTGCTCACGACGGGCGACGGCGGCGGGCTCATGGCCCTCGCCGATCTCGAGACCGCCGTGCGCGTCGCGCGCGGTCGCGGCATGGCGGTCGTGTGGAACGACGCCGCCTACGGCGCCGAGGTCAACCTCTACGGCCTCAAGGGCCTCGCGCGCGAGCCGATGCTCATCCCCCAGGTCGACTTCGCCGCCCTTGCGACCGCCGTGGGGGCAGAGGGCGTCGCGGTGACGTCGATCGAGGATCTCGACCGGCTCGCGTCGTGGGCGGCCGAGCCCGTCGACGAGCGGCGCTTCCTCGTGCTGGACTGCCGCGTGTCGACCCAGGTCGTCGCGCCGTACCAGCAGGAGATCGTGCGCGTGAACTCCTGACCGCCTCCGGTCGCGGTTTCGGGCATCCGGTCGGTGATCGGTTGCGGCGGATGACCGACATTCGGGGCGGCGGGAATACGCCCCGAAGCCGGAGATCCGCCCCGAACCGCCGAGACGGGATGACGGATGCCCCGACCCGCGTCGGCGACGGGTCGGGGCATCCGCGCGTGCGTCAGGCCTTCGACAGCCCGTAGATCGGGCTCGCAGCCTGCTCCGCCTCGTGCTCGGGGCCGAGCGGGATGCCGCTGCGGTCGCGCAGCAGGAGCGTCGCGATGAGGCCGATCACGGTCATGCCCGCGAGGTACCACGTGACCGACTCCGTCGAGCCGGTGGCCTGCACGAGCGCCTGCGCGATGGTCGGCGCGAACGCGCCGCCGAGGATCGCGCCGATCGCGTACGAGATCGAGACGCCCGAGAAGCGGATCGAGGCCGGGAAGAGCTCGGCGTACAGGGCGGCCTGCGGTCCGTACGTGAAGCCGAGGCCGATCGTGAGGATCGCGAGGCCCGTGAACAGCAGCCACACGTTCCCCGTGTTCACGAGCGGGAACAGGGTGATGACTCCGACGAGCTGGAGGATCCAGCCGATGATGTACGTCGTGCGGCGACCGATCTTGTCGGAGAGCCAGCCGGCGACCGCGGTCGAGATGAGCCACGTGACGGCCGAGCCCGTGACCGCCCACAGCACGGGAGCCGGGTCCATCTGGAGGGAGCCTCCGGGGTCGGTGGCGTAGCGCTGCACGAAGCCGCCCGTGGTCATGTAGCCGATGGCGTTGTTGCCGGCGAACACGAGCGCGGCGATGATCACGAGGAGCGTGTGCTTGCGGAAGAGCTGGACGATCGGCATCCGCGTCTTCTCCTTGCGCTCCGCGATCTCGAGGAAGACAGGGCTCTCCTCGACGCGGCGGCGCACGTAGTAGCCGATGATGATCAGCACGAAGCTCAGCAGGAACGGGATGCGCCAGCCCCACTCGAGGAACGCGTCTCCGGGGGCGATGACCGCCATCAGCGCCATGATGCCCGACGCGAGCAGGAGGCCCAGGGGGACGCCGATCTGCGGCGACGCGCCGAAGATGCCGCGGCGCTTCTTGGGTGCGTGCTCGACGGCCATGAGCACCGCGCCGCCCCACTCGCCGCCGGCCGAGATGCCCTGCAGAATGCGCAGGAAGATCAGCAGGATCGGCGCGGCGATGCCGATGGCGGCGTAGGTCGGCAGCAGACCCACGAGGGTCGTGGCGACGCCCATGAGGATGAGCGTCAGCATCAGCACGAGACGGCGACCGTACTTGTCACCGAGGTGACCGGCCAGGAACGCGCCGAGCGGGCGGAACAGGAAGCTGATGCCCACGGTGATGAACGAGAGGATCTGCGCGAAGCCCTCACCCGCGGGGGCGAAGAACAACTGGCCGAAAACGAGGCCGGCAGCGGATGCGTAGATGAAGAAGTCGTACCACTCGACGGTGGTTCCGACGACCGTCGCGAACACGACGCGGCGCCGGTCTGTGGCGCTCGCGATCGTTCCCGTCGGGGTGAATCCCGCTCCCTGCGGGGAGGTCTGCTCTGTGCTCATGATGCCTTTGACTCCTGTGTCGCACTCGACGTCGCTGTCATACCGGGACGCTTCGGCCGGCGGATGGGGGTCCGTGGCTCCGGTCGCATCGCTTGCCCGATCCCTGCCGATCATATACGATTTGAGATACGACGCAAGCATCGATCTTGACGAGCGAGGGGGCTCATGACCGAGACGACGAGGCACACGGGCGCAGACACGCCGCCCTCGACGACGGATGCGGCGAGCGCCGATCCGCGATTCTCCGCCCTCCCGGGCCGGCCCGGCAAGATCATCGCGGTGCACCTCAGCTACGCGTCGCGCGCCGAGCAGCGCGGCCGACGACCCGCCGACCCGTCGTACTTCTTCAAGCCGTCGAGCTCGGTCGCGGCATCCGGCGGCACCATCGAGCGACCCGCCGGCACCGAGCTCCTCGCGTTCGAGGGCGAGATCGCGCTCGTGATCGGCACCGCCGCGCGGAACGTCTCGCTCGACGACGCCTGGCGCCACGTCGGGTGGATCACCGCCGCGAACGACTTCGGCCTCTACGACCTGCGCGCGAACGACAAGGGCTCCAACGTCCGCTCGAAGGGCCGCGACGGGTTCACCCCGATCGGCCCGCGCCTCATCGACGCGCGCGGCCTCGACCCCGCAGCGATCCGCCTGCGCACGTGGGTCAGCGGAAAGCTCGTGCAGGACGACACGACCGCCGGCCTCATCTTCCCGCTCGCGCAGTTCGTCGCAGACCTCTCGCAGCACTTCACGCTCGAGCCGGGCGACGTGATCCTCACCGGCACGCCCGCCGGGTCGTCGGTCGTGCTGCCCGGCGACGTCGTCGAGGTCGAGGTCGACGCACCGGATGCCCCGGGCGCCCCCTCATCAGGACGCCTCGTGACCACCGTGGTCGAGGGTTCGGGTCCCGGCTTCGACGCGAGCGTCGGGTCGCTCCCCTCGGTCGACGACACCCAGCGCGTCGAGGCGTGGGGCTCGCCCGACCTCGTACCGCCCGTGAGCGCGGCCGCTCCCCCGGTCGCCGAGCGGGCCGAAGGCGAGACGAAGCGCGACGACCCCGTCCTCTCCCCCGCGCTCCGCGCGAAGCTCGAGAAGGCACCGGTCGCAGGCCTCTCGCAGCAGTTGCGCAAGCGGGGCCTGAACAACGTCACGATCGACGGCGTGCGGCCGCTGCATCCGTCGTCGAAGCTCGTCGGCACGGCCCGCACGCTCCGCTTCGTGCCGAACCGCGAAGACCTCTTCACGAGCCACGGCGGCGGCTACAACGCGCAGAAGCGCGCGTTCGACGCCGTCGGCGAGGGCGAGGTCATCGTCATCGAGGCGCGCGGCGAGGCGGGGTCGGGCACGCTCGGCGACGTCCTCGCGATCCGCGCCCACGCGCGCGGGGCCGCCGGCATCGTGACGGACGGCGGCGTGCGCGACTTCGACGCGGTGAAGGCCGTGGGCATCCCGGTGTACGCGGTGGGCGCGCACCCCGCGGTGCTCGGTCGCAAGCACGTCCCGTGGGACACCGACCTCACGATCGCATGCGGCGGCGCCACGGTGCAGCCGGGCGACATCGTCGTCGGCGACGCCGACGGCGTGATCGTGATCCCGCCCGCCATCGCGGAGGAGGTCGTCGACGCCGCGCTCGCGCAGGAGGACGAGGACGCGTGGATCGCGGCCCGCGTCGCCGAGGGTCACCCGGTCGAGGGACTGTTCCCGATGAACGCCGAGTGGCGCGCGCGCTACGAGGCCGAAGTCGCGCGGGGCGCGGCATCCGCGGAGGAGCAGCGATGACCACCGTGAGCCAGGGCGAGACGCCGGGCCGGGAGGCCGCGCAGTCCGCGTCGACGGGCCAGAGCAAGTCGCAGCGCGCGTACCAGTGGATCAAGGAGCGCATCGCGCGCCAGGAGTACACGCCCGGCTACCGGCTCGTGCTCGGCGCGATCGCCGGCGAGCTCGACATGAGCGTCGTGCCCGTGCGCGAGGCCATCCGCCAGCTCGAGGCCGAGGGGCTCGTGACCTTCGAGCGGAACGTCGGCGCGCGCGTCTCGATGGTCGACGACTCGCAGTACCGGTTCAGCATGCAGGCCCTGTCGATCCTCGAGGGCGCCGCAACCGCACTCGCCGCGCGCCGCCTCACGGTCGAGGACCTGCGGCACGCGCGCCAGGTCAACGCGCGCATGATCGAGACGCTCGACCACTTCGACCCGCGCGCGTTCACGCGACTCAACCAGGAGTTCCACTCGACCCTCTTCGAGAAGTGCGCGAACCCGCGGCTGCTCGAGCTCGTCCAGGCCGAATGGGGCCGCCTCGGCCACCTGCGCGACTCGACATTCAGCTTCGTGCCCGGTCGTGCCCAGGAGTCGGTGCAGGAGCACGAGAACATCGTGCTCCTCATCGAACAGGGCGCACCGCTCGGCGAGATCGAGAAGGCGGCCCGCCGGCACCGGTCGGCCACGCTCGACGCCTACATGATCCACGAGCACCCCGACGAGGTGCTCGGACTTCCCGCTTTCTGACCCCACCGATGGAGGACCCCATGACCGACACCGCCCTGGCGACGCGCCACGTGCCCGCCGACCTCCCCGACCGCATCCAGCACTACATCGACGGTCAGTTCGTCGACTCGGTCGACGGCGACACGTTCGACGTGCTCGAGCCCGTCTCGAACGAGGTCTACCTGCAGGCCGCCGCCGGCAAGAAGGCCGACATCGATCTCGCCGTCGCGGCCGCCAAGCGCGCGTTCGACGAGGGGCCGTGGCCGCGGATGCTGCCGCGCGAGCGCTCGCGCATCCTGCACCGCATCGCCGACATCGTCGAGTCCCGCGACGCGCGCCTCGCCGAGCTCGAATCGTTCGACTCGGGGCTTCCGATCACGCAGGCGCTCGGCCAGGCGCGGCGCGCCGCCGAGAACTTCCGCTTCTTCGCGGACCTGATCGTCGCGCAGGCGGACGACACCTACAAGGTGCCCGGCCGTCAGATCAATTACGTCAACCGCAAGCCGATCGGCGTCGCGGGCCTGATCACGCCGTGGAACACTCCCTTCATGCTCGAGTCGTGGAAGCTCGGCCCCGCGCTCGCGACCGGCAACACGGTCGTGCTCAAGCCCGCCGAGTTCACGCCGCTGTCGGCCTCGCTGTGGGCGGGCATCTTCGAGGAGGCGGGGCTGCCCAAGGGCGTCTTCAACCTCGTCAACGGGCTGGGCGAAGAGGCGGGCGACGCGCTCGTGAAGCATCCGGACGTCCCCCTCATCTCGTTCACGGGTGAGAGCCGCACCGGGCAGATCATCTTCGGCAACGCGGCCCCGTACCTCAAGGGCCTGTCGATGGAGCTCGGCGGCAAGTCGCCGGCGATCGTCTTCGCGGATGCCGACCTCGAGGCCGCCGTCGACGCGACGATCTTCGGCGTGTTCTCGCTCAACGGCGAGCGGTGCACCGCCGGCTCGCGCATCCTCGTGCAGCGCGACATCTACGACGAGTTCGTCGAGCGGTACGCCGCGCAGGCGAAGCGCGTCGTCGTGGGCGACCCGCAGGACCCCAAGACCGAGGTCGGCGCGCTCGTGCACCCGGAGCACTACGAGAAGGTCATGTCGTACATCGAGATCGGCAAGACCGAGGGTCGCCTCGTCGCCGGCGGCGGCCGTCCGGAAGGCTTCCCGACGGGCAACTACGTCGCCCCGACCGTGTTCGCGGACGTGCCCCGCGACGCGCGCATCTTCCAGGAGGAGATCTTCGGGCCCGTCGTCGCGATCACGCCCTTCGACACCGACGAGGAGGCGCTCGAGCTCGCCAACGGCGTGAAGTACGGCCTGGCCGCCTACGTGTGGACGAACGACCTCAAGCGCGCCCACAACTTCGCGCAGGCGATCGATGCGGGCATGGTGTGGCTCAACTCGAACAACGTGCGCGACCTGCGCACCCCGTTCGGCGGCGTCAAGGCCTCGGGTCTCGGCCACGAGGGCGGCTATCGCTCGATCGACTTCTACACCCACCAGCAGGCCGTGCACATCACGCTCGGCGCTGTGCACAACCCCACCTTCGGCAAGTCCACGCCCGCTGCGGAGCAGGCGGAGGCCGCCGAATCCGAAGAGGGCTGAGCTCTCGCCGGTCCACACCACACAGACAACGCAAGGACGCCGACATGACCGACCGCGACCAGATGACCCGCACCTCCTCCGGCTTCTTCGTGAGCCAGGAGGCGCCGATCCACACCGACAACCCGATCCCGACCCCCTCGAGCCCCGCGCCGGACGTGCTGCGCTGCGCGTACATGGAGCTCGTCGTGACCGACCTCGCCGCGTCGCGCGAGTTCTACGTCGACGTGCTCGACCTCGTGGTGACCGAGGAGGACGAGAACACCGTCTACCTGCGGTCGATGGAGGAGTTCATCCACCACAACCTCGTGCTGCGCCAGGGTCCCGTCGCGGCCGTCGCCGCGTTCTCGTACCGCGTGCGCACGCCCGAGGACCTCGACAAGGCGGTCGCGTTCTACACCGAGCTCGGCTGCGATGTGCGCCGCAACCCCGAGGGCTTCACGAAGGGCATCGGGGACTCGGTGCGCGTCGTCGATCCGCTGGGCTTCCCGTACGAGTTCTTCTACGACGTCGAGCACGTCGAGCGGCTCGCGTGGCGGTACGACCTGTACACGCCGGGCGCGCTCGTGCGCCTGGACCACTTCAACCAGGTGACCCCCGACGTGCCGCGCGCGGTGAAGTTCATGCAGGACCTCGGGTTCCGCGTGACCGAGGACATCCAGGACGAGCAGGGCACCGTGTACGCCGCGTGGATGCGCCGCAAGCCCACCGTGCACGACACCGCGATGACCGGCGGCGACGGCCCGCGCATGCACCACGTCGCGTTCTCGACGCACGAGAAGCACAACATCCTCGCGATCTGCGACAAGCTCGGCGCCCTGCGCCGCTCGGACGCGATCGAGCGCGGACCCGGCCGCCACGGCGTGTCGAACGCGTTCTACCTGTACCTGCGCGACCCCGACGGCCACCGCGTCGAGATCTACACGCAGGACTACTACACGGGCGACCCCGACAACCCCGTCGTCACGTGGGACGTGCACGACAACCAGCGCCGCGACTGGTGGGGCAACCCCGTCGTGCCGTCGTGGTACACCGAGGCGTCGCTCGTGCTCGACCTCGACGGCAACCCGCAGCCCGTCGTCGCGCGCACGGACGAGTCCGAGATGGCCGTCACGATCGGCGCGGACGGCTTCTCGTACACGCGGCCCGACGCCAAGGACGAGCTGCCCAGCTGGAAGCAGGGCGAGTACAAGCTCGGAAACCAACTGTGACCGCCTCGCCGTGAAAGCGTCGGGCTCTATCGGCCCTGCTCGCCCTTTCAGGCGCCTCGACGGCCGGTTGAGCCCGACGCTTTGACACCCCGACCGATGTGAGGAGAGAGACGGATGCTGCCACCCGACGTCATCGCGCAGATCGCGGACGAGCTCGCCGAAGCCGATCGCACGCACGGTGTGATCCCGCGGATCACCGCGCGCTACCCCGACGCGACGGTCGAGGATTCGTACGCGATCCAGGGCGTGTGGCGCGACAAGGCACTCGCAGCCGGACGCAAGCTCGTCGGCCGCAAGATCGGCCTGACGTCGAAGGCGATGCAGCAGGCGACCGGCATCACCGAGCCCGATTACGGCGTGATGTTCGACGACACCGTCTACCCCAGCGGCTCCGAGATCCCCGTCGACCACTTCTCGAACGTGCGCATCGAGGTGGAGCTCGCGTTCGTGCTGAAGGAGCCGCTCGAAGGACCCGACTGCACGCTCGAGGACGCTCTCGCGGCGATCGACTACGCCGTGCCGGCGCTCGAGATCCTCAACTCGCACATCGAGCTCGAGGGCCGCACGATCGTCGACACGATCGCCGACAACGCCGCCTACGGCGCGATGGTCCTCGGCGACGTGCGCAAGCGCCCCGACGAAATCGACCTTCGCTGGGTTCCGGGCGTGCTGAGTCGGAACGGCGAGATCGAGGAGACGGGCGTCGCCGCGGGAGTGCTGGGACACCCCGCGACGGGCGTCGCATGGCTCGCGAACAAGTTCCACCAGCACGGCGCGCGGCTCGAAGCGGGCGAGATCATCCTCGCCGGATCGTTCACCCGCCCCATGTGGGTCGAGCGGGGCGATAGCGTGCTGTGCGACTACGGACCCATGGGAGTCATCGAATGCCGCTTCGTCTGAACCCGACCTTCCGCGACCGCCTCGCCGAGGCCGACCGGCCCCTCATCGGCATGTGGGTGTCGTCGGGCAGCCCCCTCGTGGCCGAGATCTGCGCGGGGGGCGGGCTGGACTGGCTCCTCGTCGACATGGAGCACTCCCCCAACGGTCTCCAGTCGGTGCTCGCCCAGCTGCAGGCGGTCGCGGCGTATCCGGTGACCCCGCTCGTGCGCGTGCCGATCGGCGACGTCGTGACGATCAAGCAGGTGCTCGACCTGGGCGCGCAGAACCTGCTCGTGCCGATGGTGTCGTCGGGCGGTGAGGCGCGCGCGGTCGTCGAGGCCGTGCGCTATCCCCCGCGCGGCCGCCGCGGAGTGGGCTCGGCGCTCGCGCGCTCGGCCCGCTGGAACCGCGTCGACGGCTATCTCGCGGACGCCGACGAGCACGTGTCGGTCTTCGTGCAGATCGAGACGGCGGAGGGTGCGGATGCCGCGGCCGACATCGCCGCGGTCGACGGCGTCGACGGGGTGTTCGTCGGCCCGTCCGACCTGTCCGCGTCGATGGGCCTGCTCGGGCAGCAGTCCCACCCCGACGTCGTCGCGACCGTGAACCGCACGTTCGACGCCGTCCGCGCGGCGGGCAAGCCCGTGGGCGTCAACGCGTTCGACCCCGTCGTCGCACGGTCGTACCTCGATGCCGGGGCATCGTTCGCCCTCGTCGGCGCGGACGTCGCGCTGCTCGCGCGCGGGTCGGAGGCCCTCGCCGCCACGTTCATCCCCGCGGCGGACGACACCGGACGCGCCTCGTACTGAGACGCGCGTACGGGTCTTCGGCGCCCGCGTCAAGCGCTCGTTTCCGCGCGAGCGACTCTGCCATGCTGAACCGATGCAGAGGCAGGTCGGAAGTCGCATCGTGCTGGACGTCACCGGGCCCGCGGACCTCGTCTTCGCGGTGGCGGTGTCGCGTCACTACTCACCGAGCGCCGAGTCGCTCGCGGTGGTGCTCGGCGGGACGCCGGTCGAGGCATCCGAGGTTCCGGATGCGCATGGCACGAGGCTGCACCGCGTCCGCACCGGGACGGGCCGCCTCGAGCTCGAGTACTCCGCGACGATCGACGGACCGGGCGAGAACGACGACGCGACCGAGACCGACCGACTCGTCTACGGGCGGCCGAGCCGATACGCCGAATCCGACGTCCTCGCGCCGACGGCGGCCGCCGAGTTCGCGGGCATCGACGGGCATGAGAACCTGCTCGCATCCGTCTCGTCGTGGGTGGGCACTCGCCTGGCGTACGTGACCGGCTCGAGCCTTCCGACCGACGGGGCGGCGCGTACGCTGCTCGCCCGCCGGGGCGTGTGCCGCGACTACGCGCACGTGTGCGTCGCGCTGCTCCGGGCGCTCGGGGTGCCCGCGCGGGTGGCCGCCGTGTACGCGCCGGGACTCGATCCGATGGACTTCCACGCGGTCGCCGAGGCGTGGATCGACGGCGCGTGGCGCGTCGTCGATGCGACGACCCTCGCCCCGCGGTCGACCCTCGTGCGCATCGCGACGGGCCGCGACGCCGCCGACACCGCCTTCCTCACCGTGGTGAGCGGGCGCGCCGACCTCGTCGACGTGACGGTGTCGGCGGTCGCGGACACGCTCCCCGACGACGATGTGACCGAGCTCGTCTCGCTCGCGTGATCACGGTGTCCGCTCCCGCTCGGGGTGGCGACGTGGCACGCTGAAGGCATGAAGAAGTGGTTGCTGCGCTTCGTCGTGCTCCTCGCGTTCAACATCCTCGTTCTGCTCGTGATCGGATGGCTGACGCCCGCCCGCGTCGGCTGGGCGGCGCTGTGGGGCGGGATCGTCCTCACACTCCTCACGATGTGGGTGCGGCCCGCGCTGACGAACTGGTTCCGCCGCCGCGCGGCCAAGAGCGCCGGCGGTCGCACGAAGGCGGGCGAGTTCCTCGTCGAGGTCGGCATCGTGCTCGTGATCGCATTCATCGTGTGGATCGTGACGGTGCTGCTGTCGGGCGTGCGCATCGGCCTCAACCCGCTGGGCTACATCCTGCCGCCGATCTTCGTCGCGCTCGGATGGTGGGTGTACGAGCTCATCGCCGATCGCGCCGAGTCTCACGCGGGCGCGCTGTACGACCGGGCGACAGGCGCCCGGGTGGGCGGGACGGATGCCGCATCCGCCGTTCCACTGCCGAGCCCCGAGACGCAGTCCGCCCGTCGCGAGCTCAAGGACGGACTCACCGACGAGCAGCGCCGCATGCTGGACGAGCTCTGACGCGATCTCACTCGGTCGTGTCGATTCAGCGCGAGCTCGATCGTCACAAGGTCGAGAACGACCGAAAGGACGCATCATGCGCTACACACTCCTGCTCCACTACCCCGAGATGACCGCCGAGGAGACGGGCCAAGAAGGCTGGGCCGAGGGCATGCGCGCCTTCGACGAGTACGCGAAGGCCCTCGACGCGGCCGGCATTCTCCGATCGGCCGAGGTGCTCCAGCAGTCCGTCGCGACGACGACTCTGCGGCCGGTCGACGGCGCGCTGCGCGTGCAGGACGGACCGTACGCCGACACCAAGGAGCAGCTCGGCGGGACGTTCGTGATCGACGTGCCCGACCTCGACGCCGCGCTCGAGTGGGCGAAGCGGGCCCCCTCCGCCGAGTGGGGTCCGATCGAGATCCGCCCGACCGCGACCCGCTTCGTCGACGGAGAGTGGACGCCCTTCGCGTGACGGACGACACCGTGCGTGCGCGCGCCGCCGCCGAGCGTGCGGCGCGCGACGCGTACGGTCGTCTCGTCGCGCTCCTGGCCGCGCCCACGCGGGACCTCGCCCTCGCCGAGGACGCCCTCTCGGATGCGTTCGAGCGGGCGGTGCGCATGTGGCCGGAGGCGGGCGTCCCCTCGAACCCGGAAGGCTGGCTGCTCACCGTGGCCCGCAATCGACTCGTCGATCTGCTGCGCTCGGCCGCGCACCGCACGGGCGCGCCGCTCGACGCCGAGCGGATACTCGGCGGTGCGGATGCCGCGACCCTCGCCGAGCGCGCCGAGTCGATCCCCGACAAGCGCCTCGAGCTGCTCTTCGCGTGCTCGCATCCCGCGATCGACCCCGCCGTGCGCACGCCGCTCATGCTGCAGGCGGTGCTCGGGTTCGACGCGGCGAGGATCGCGCGGGCGTTCGCTCTCGAGCCCGCGACGATGGCCCAGCGCCTCGTGCGGGCCAAGCGCCGCATCCGCGACGCCGGCATCCCGTTCGCCCTTCCGACGCGCGCGGACATGCCCGAGCGGCTGCCCGCGGTGCTCGAGGCGATCTACGGCGCGTACGCGATCGACTGGCTCGATCAGGGCGACCGCGTGCGCGAGTCGATCGCCGATGAGGCGCGGTGGCTCGCCGTGCTCACGGCGGATCTCCTGGAGGACGAGCCCGAAGCGTGGGGGCTCGCGGCGCTCCTCACGTTCGCGCAGTCCCGTGCGCCCGCCCGGGTCGTGCACCCGTGGCCGCCCCTCGAAGAGCAGGATCCGTCGACGTGGTCGCGCGAGCTCATCGCCGAAGGCGAGGCGCTCCTCCGCCGCGCGTCCGCCCTCGGCCGGCCGCTCGGCCGATTCCAGCTCGAGGCGGCGATCCAGGCGGTCCACTGCGACCGCGCCCGCACCAGTGTGCTCGACGTCGACGCGCTCGAGAAGCTCTACCGCGGGCTCGTCGCGATCGCGCCGACCATCGGAGCGCAGGCCGCGCTCGAAGCCGTGCTCGCGCGGCGCAGCGGCGCGTGACGGCGACGCGGGGAACCGCGGGTCAGAGCACCGTGCCCGGCGAACCGCCCGCCTGACGCTCCGCCGCCTCGACGACGTTCGCGACGAGCATCGCGCGCGTCATCGGACCGACGCCGCCGGGGTTCGGCGACAGCCACCCCGCGACCTCGGCGACGGCGGGGTCCACGTCGCCCGCGAGCTTCGCCTTGCCCGACTCGGTCGTGCCGACGCGCGTGACGCCCACATCGAGCACGGCCGCTCCGGGCTTGACCCAGTCCGCCTGCACGAGGTGGGGCTGACCCACCGCCGCGACGACGATGTCGGCCTTGCGCACCTGGTCGGCGAGGTCGGGCGTGCGCGAGTGCGTGATCGTGACCGTGGCATCCGTGCCCTTGCGGGTCAGGAGAAGCGCGAGCGGGCGCCCGACCGTGATGCCGCGGCCGATCACCGTCACGTGCTGACCGGCGATCGGCACGCTGTTGCGCGCAAGGAGCTCGATCACGCCCGCGGGCGTGCACGGCAGCGGCGCGTCGATCGCGGTCTTCGGGTCGACGCCCAGCACGAGGCGGCCGAGGTTGGTCGGATGCAGGCCGTCGGCGTCCTTGTCGGGGTCGATGAGCTCGAGGATGGCATTCTCGTCGATGCCTTCGGGCAACGGCAGCTGCACGATGAAGCCCGTCACCTCGGGGTTCTCGTTGAGGCCGCGCACGGCCTCGGCGATCTCGTCCTGCGACGCGGTCGCCGGCAGCTCGACCGAGATCGACGCGACGCCGACCTCCTCGCAGTCACGGTGCTTGCCGGTGACGTACGAGCGTGACGCCGGGTCGTCGCCGACGAGCAGCGTCCCGAGTCCGGGCACGACGCCGCGCTCGCGGAGCGCCGCGACGCGGGCGCGCAGCTCTTCCTTGATGGCCGCCGCCGTGGCGACGCCGTCCAGCTTCTTCGCGGTCATGTGCACTCCTCGTCGGGTCTGAATCACTATGCCCATAGGTATCCATCGAGCGCAAGCGGGTTTCCCGGCCTTCGGAAAACCGGCTGGGGCCGCAGCCCCTACTGCTGGAGGCCCGGGTACAGCGGGAACGCTTCCGCGAGCGCCGCGACACGCGCGCGCAACGCCTCGACGTCGGCACCGGGTTGCAGCGCGAGCGCGATGACGTCGGCGACCTCGGTGAACTCGGCGTCGCCGAAGCCGCGCGTCGCGAGAGCGGGCGTGCCGATGCGCAGACCCGACGTGATCATCGGCGGGCGCGGGTCGTTCGGCACCGCGTTGCGGTTGACGGTGATGCGGATCTCGTGCAGGAGGTCTTCGGCCTGCTTGCCGTCGATCGCGGCGTCGCGCAGGTCGACGAGCACGAGGTGCACATCGGTGCCGCCTGAGCGGACGGCGATGCCGGCCTCGCGCACGTCGGGCTGCGACAGGCGGTCGGCGATGATCGCGGCGCCCCGCACCGTGCGCTCCTGACGCTCGCGGAACTCGGGGGTCGCGGCGAGCTTGAACGCGGTGGCCTTCGCGGCGATGACGTGCATGAGCGGACCGCCCTGCTGGCCCGGGAACACGGCCGAGTCGATCTTCTTCGCGATCGCGGGGTCGTTCGTGAGGATGAAGCCGGAGCGCGGGCCGCCGATCGTCTTGTGCACGGTCGACGACACGACGTGCGCGTGCGGCACGGGGCTCGGGTGCAGGCCCGCGGCGACGAGACCCGCGAAGTGGGCCATGTCGACCCACAGGTAGGCCCCGACCTCGTCGGCGATCTCGCGGAACTGCGCGAAGTCGAGGTGCCGCGGGTAGGCCGACCAGCCGGCGATGATGACCTTCGGACGGTGCTCGAGCGCGAGGCGACGGACCTCGTCCATGTCGATGACGGATGTCTCGGGGTCGACGCCGTAGGCGACGATCTCGTACAGGCGGCCCGAGAAGTTCGCCTTCATGCCGTGCGTGAGGTGACCGCCCTGGTCGAGCGAGAGCCCGAGGAGCGTGTCGCCCGGACGCGCGATCGCGTGCAGGACGGCCGCGTTCGCGCTGGCACCCGAGTGGGGCTGCACGTTCGCGTACTCGGAGCCGAACAGCGCCTTCGCTCGCGCGATCGCGAGCTCTTCGGCGACGTCGACGACCTCGCAGCCGCCGTAATACCGGCGGCCCGGGTACCCCTCGGCGTACTTGTTGGTGAGCACGGACCCCTGGGACTGCAGCACCGAGACGGGCACGAAGTTCTCGGAGGCGATCATCTCGAGGTACGAACGCTGACGCTGCAGCTCGCGCTCGAGCACATCGGCGATCTCGGGGTCGACCTCGGCGAGCGGGGAGTTGAAGATGGATTCGGCCAAAACTGGCTCCTTCACGGGTACACGGACCATTGGGTGCTGCCTCGAGCGACAAGCGCCACGAGGCGTCTCGTCCCGGCCCAGGCGTGCGGTCGGTCCGTGCCAGTCGCTCCCCGATGGGGCTCCATCTCAACGCCAGTCGCGACCTGGAAAGCATAGCAATGGTGCCGGGCACTCGCCGACCCGTCACGCCCGGGTCGGTATCGTGGCGGCGTGGCCGATTCGACCGTGACCGTGA
>NZ_DATMFG010000033.1:0-104588 GCF_035556355.1 Microbacterium sp. | reverse complement strand
CGCGGGGTGAGCGCCGCGTTAGCGTGAGACACGAGAACCTCCTGGTTCAGAGCGGATGCGGTAGCAGCTCCACTCTGCCGGGAGGTTCTCGTCACATCAGGGAAGCCAGATCAAACAACCTCCCTGGGCAGTACATCTAGGCCTCGTCGTCGTCGTCCTCATCGGCGTCGTCTGACTCGTCGTCGAGCTCATCCGCCTCGTCGGCGTCGTCGTCCTCGTCGTCCGGCCCGTCCGCGAGTTCGTCGATGTCGACGCCGTCGACGTCGCCCGCGTGCAGGATCGGCGACCCGTCGGTGTCGAAGTCCTCGGCGTCGAGGTCCTCCACGTCGACGAGGACGGCATCGAGGTCCTCCTCCGATTCGTCGTCTCCGGATGCCTCGGCCTGCGCCGCCTGCGCCGCCTGGTACTCGGCCAGGCGCACCGCCCACGGCACCCACTCGGGTGCGAGGAGCGCGTCGTCGCCGGGAAGCAGCTCGACCTCGAGCACGGTCGGCGGGGCGTCGTCGACCTGGGCGAGGCTCACGGTCCAGTACCACCCCGGGTAGCCCGCGAGGCGGTTCTCGAAGCGCAGGGACACCACGCCGTCCTCCGACACCTCGGACCCGGCGGGCTCGCCGATCGTCGACTCGGGCGTCACCTCTCGGAGCGCGGCGAGCGCGAGCTCACGGGCGAGCGATTCGTCCATCGGCTCAGGCGTCGAGCTCATCCGCGACCTTGCGAAGCACGGCGGCGACCTTGCGCGAGTGGGAGCCGCTGGGATAGCGGCCGCGCCGCAGGTCGGCGCCGATGCCGTCGAGCAGCTTGACGAGGTCCTCGACGATGATCGCCATGTCGTCGGCGGGCTTGCGCGAGCGCTTCGCGAGGCTCACGGGGGCCTCGAGGAAGCGTACGGAGAGCGCCTGCGGGCCGCGCTTGCCCTCGGCGACGCCGAACTCGACGCGCTGACCCGCCTTGGGTGAGGCGCCGGCGGGCAGGGCGGTCGCGTGCAGGAAGACGTCCTGGCCGTCATCGCTCGCGATGAAGCCGAACCCCTTCTCGTCGTCGTAGAACCTGACCTTGCCGGTGGGCATGGGAACCTCGCTTGGGGGGACCGCGCGGTGCGCGGGCATGACGGAGACGGGACCTTCCGATCCCGACCACCAGCCTAGATGCTTTCCACGCGCGTCGCCCGCGCGCGTGAGATGATCCGGCGCCGCGATAGTCTTATGCGGATGAGCACACCCTCCCCCCGCGAGGACGTTCCGATCCGACGCATCGACCGCATCCTCTCCTTCATGTCGCTCGGCCTGCTGGTGCTGTCGATCGTGTGCTTCTTCGCGATCATGCTCGGGTCGGCGGCGAACGCCGACTTCTCCATCGGCGTGTGGCCCGTGATCGGCATCGTCGTCTACATCGCCCCGATCCTCGCGTTCCTCCTACTTCTGACCGTGCTCATCATGAGCTTCGTGCGGAGGGCGCGCGCCAACCGAGGAGGCTGAGTGCTCTCCGACGAGCGCGCGCTCGCGACCCGGCTGGCGTCCCTCGACGACGCCAGGCTCGCCGGCACGCTCGCGGCGCGAGGGATCTCGCCGTCGGTCTCGTGGCAGGGGTTCTTCGACGCCGCGGCCGCGCTGCTCGACCCGGCATCCGTCGACCGCGCCCTCATGCGGCTTCCCCGCGAGACGCTGCGCGAGCTCCGCGACGGTCGCGCGACCGGCGAAGACGCCCGCCGCCTCGCCCTCGTCGATGAGACAGGCGCGCCGTTCGCCGCGGTCCGCGAACGGCTCGACGCGGCGGCAGCCGACGACGCGGCGGCCTTCGAGCCCGTAGCGGCTCCTGAGGCGCCGGAGGCGAGCGAAGCGGATGCCGCAGCCGCCGCCGAGCGCGCGTTCACGAACCTCGGGGCGCTCGCCGACGTGCTCCTGGCGAGCTCCGCGATCGCGCTGAGCCGCACCGGGAGCGGAAGCGTGAGCGCGGTGGACCGCCGCCGGCTCATCGAAGCCGGCGCGGTGCTCGACGCCGACGAGCTCGACGATCTCGTGACGGCAGCCGCCGCGGCGGGACTGCTGCACGCCGACGGCCGCGACTGGGTCGTGAGCGAGGCGGGAGAGGCTTGGCTCGAGGCGAGCACGCCCGAGCGGTGGACGACGCTCGTGCGAGGCATCCGGGATTCCCTCCCTCCTGCCCTCCGCACGGCGACGGGCGGTGTATCACCGGTGTCGTCGTGGCCCGGGGCCTTCCCCCTCGATCCGGCGTGGCCCGACCGCGCGGCGAGTCTGCGTCGCGTGATGGTGCGGTTCGGGCTGCTGACGCCGACGGGCGCCGAGCCCGCATGGACCCGCCGGCTGCGCGAGGACGGGCGCGTCGACGCATCCGGCCTCGAGTCCCTGCTGCCGGCCGAGATCGACCGCATCTACCTACAGGCCGACCTCACGGCGATCGCGCCCGGACCCCTCGCCCCGCGCCTCGACCTGCGCCTGCGGCGCATCGCGAAGCGCGAGTCCCGCGCGCAGGCGTCGAGCTACCGCTTCAGCGCCGACTCGATCGGCGCCGGCATGACCGAGGGCGAGTCGGCGGAGTCGATCCGCGAGTTCCTCGCCGGCATCTCGCTCACGGGCATCCCGCAGCCGCTCGAGTACCTCATCGAGAGCACGGCCGCGCGCCACGGTCTCGTGCGGGTCGCGGAGGATGCGGCATCCGGCGGCACCCGTGTGACCTCGACGGATGACTCGATCCTCGACGCCATCGAGATCGACCAGGCACTGCGCCCGCTCGGACTCATCGCCGACGGCGGCGACCTCGTGTCGCGCGTGTCGCGCGACGCCGTGTACTGGGCTCTCGCGGATGCGCGGTATCCCGTCGTGGCGATCGGCGACGACGGGGAGGCCGAGTCGATGCACCGCCGCGCCACCGGTCCGCGCACGGCCGAGACGACTCCCGAGACCCTGTACGCCGGACTCATCTCGACGCTGCGCGCGGGCAGCTCGGCCGACTCGGAGTCGGCGTGGCTGGCGCGCGAGCTCGAGCTCGCCGTGCGGGCGCGCGCGACGGTGGTCGTCGTGGTGCGCATGCCCGACGGCAGCGAGCGCACGTTCACGCTCGAGGCATCCGGTCTCGGCGGCGGCCGCCTGCGCGGGCGCGACCGCGGAGCCGACATCGAGCGCACACTGCCGGTGTCGAGCATCGTGAGCGTCAGCCGCGGCTGACACGAGACCCGCCCCGCGAGGCCCGGTGACGGCCACGCGGGTAGAATGGCTCGTTATGGCTGACGGCCCCCTCATCGTGCAGAGCGACCGGACCGTGCTCCTCGAAGTCGCCCATCCCGATGCCGAGAGCGCGCGTCACGAGCTCGCGATCTTCGCCGAGCTGGAGCGAGCGCCCGAGCACATCCACACCTATCGCATCACACGGCTCGGGCTGTGGAACGCGCGCGCGGCCGGTCACGACGCCGACGACATGCTCGCGACGCTCGACCGGTGGACGAGGTTCCCGGTGCCTCCGTCGGTCGCGATCGACATCCGCGAGACCGTCGGGCGGTACGGCCGCCTCGTGATCGAGCGCGCGGCCGTCGAGGGTCACGGCGACGACGCGCTGATCTTGAGATCGACGGATGCCGCGGTGCTCGCCGAGGTCGCCAAGAACAAGCGCATCCAGCCGCTGCTCATCGCGCACCCGTCCCCCGACGTCTACGTCGTCGACGCGTGGGCGCGCGGTCACATCAAGCAGGAGCTGCTCAAGATCGGCTGGCCCGCGGAAGACCTCGCGGGGTACACGCCGGGCACGCCGCATCCGATCGATCTCGCCGAGAACGGCTGGCACCTGCGCCCCTACCAGCGGCAGGCGGTCGAGACGTTCACGCAGGGCGGGTCGGGCGTCGTCGTCCTCCCGTGCGGCGCGGGCAAGACCCTCGTGGGCGCCGGGGCGATGGCCGAGACGAAGACCACGACGCTCATCCTCGTGACCAACACCGTGAGCGCGCGCCAGTGGCGCGACGAACTGCTCAAGCGCACGACGCTCACACCCGAGGAGATCGGCGAGTACTCCGGCCAGGTGAAGGAGATCAAGCCGGTCACGATCGCGACGTACCAGATCCTCACCGCGAAGCGGAAGGGCGAGTACGCGCACCTCGCGCTGCTCGACGCGCTCGACTGGGGCCTCATCGTGTACGACGAGGTGCACCTGCTGCCGGCGCCCGTGTTCAAGCTCACCGCCGACCTGCAGGCGCGGCGGCGCCTGGGCCTGACGGCGACGCTCGTGCGCGAGGACGGCCGTGAGGGTGACGTCTTCAGCCTCATCGGGCCGAAGCGGTTCGACGCGCCGTGGAAGGAGATCGAGGCGCAGGGATTCATCTCTCCCGCCGTCTGCTACGAGGTGCGCGTCGACCTGCCCGCGGGCGACCGCCTCGAGTACGCCGCCGCTCCCGACGACGAGCGCTACCGGCTCGCGGCGACCGCCGAGGCGAAGATCGGGGTCGTGCGCCGGCTCGTGGAGCGCCACCGGGGCGAGCGGATCCTCGTGATCGGCCAGTACCTCGACCAGATCGACATCCTCGCCGAGGCGCTCGACGCACCGAAGATCACGGGGGCGACGCCCGTCGACGAGCGCGAGCAGCTCTACCAGGCGTTCCGAGAAGGTGAGATCTCGCTGCTCATCGTGTCGAAGGTCGCGAACTTCTCGATCGACCTGCCCGAGGCATCCGTCGCGATCCAGGTCTCCGGGTCGTTCGGCTCGCGTCAGGAGGAGGCGCAGCGGCTCGGTCGCCTGCTGCGTCCGAAGGAGTCGGGCCACACCGCGAGCTTCTACACGCTCATCGCGCGCGACACCGTCGACCAGGACTTCGCGCAGAACCGGCAGCGGTTCCTCGCCGAGCAGGGCTACAGCTACACGATCCTCGACGCCGACGCGCTCGCGGCAGCCTGATCCTCAGCGCACCGTCTCGAGGGTGCACGCCACAAGGGCGCCGAGACAGACCGCGACCGGCAGGACGTACAGCTTCATCTCCACCTCGGGCGGTGCCGCTCAGCGCCTCTCCGCCACGTAGGCTGCGAGGCGATCCAGTCCGGCGGGCCCACGCGACGTTCTCGAAGAAGTCCCGCGTCTGCGTGTCGGCGAATCCGGTGTGGTCGACCGTGACGAGCGTGCCGGCATCGGTCGGCGCGAAGGTCACCTCGATGTGCGTCCGGATCGGCGGCTGCGCCCGCCCGTCCACCGTGGACTCGCCGACGTGGCCGGTCACGAGCCGGCGAGGCCGATCCACCTCGAGGAAAGTGAACACGTCGTGGACGAGGACGGACGGGTTCGCGAAGAAGGTCGCCTCCCACACTCCCCCGATGCGAAGGTCGACCGTGGTGCGCACATGCCCCGCGTCGGGACCGAGCTGCGACAGCCACATGCGTTGCGCTTCAGGATCCGTGTACGCGGTGAACACGTCGTCGGGTGTGGCGGGCACTTCGCGTGACACCCGCAGGCCGATGGTCTGGGACTGGACTGTGTGAGACATCGCCGTGCTCCTCTCAGGGGCGGGATCGCACCTTCGCCGGTCCCGCAGTCGGCGCCGACGGCGCCGACGAGAGGAGAATACTACTTCCGTAGTGAACTGTCACTACTTTCGTAGTAGCTTGGCGACGCCTACAGTGAAGGCGTGGCCACCACCCGCACGCGCGCTCTGGACGCCGCGGTCGCCCTCGTGGGCGAGAGCGGCATCCGTGCCCTCACGCACGCCCGCGTCGACGAGAGGGCGGACCTCCCCAAGGGCTCGACCTCGAACTGGTTCCGCAGTCGCGAGGCCCTCGTCGCGGGAGTCGTCGCGTGGCTCGCCGAGAGGGAGCGCGCCGACTTCGCTGCGACCGAAGCCCCGACGGTGGAGACGCCGGAGCATCTCGTCGATGCGATGACCGGCATGATCACGGTGCAGACCGGCCCGCTCGCCGCTCGCACACGCGCGCGGTACGCGCTCTTCCTGGAGGCCGCCGGCGACGCCCAGCTCCTCGCACCCCTTCTCGAGCAGCGGCGCGTCTTCGTCGAGTGGACGACGGTCCTCCTGGAACGGATCGGCGCCCGCTCGCCGCAGGAGGCGGTGCGCACGCTCATGGCCGCCGCCGAGGGGATCGTCCTGCACCGAGTCACCGTCGATCCGGATGCCGAGATCCGACCCGTGATCGACCGGGCGGTTCGCGCGTGTCTCAACTGACCCTCGACGGATGACCGCGCCGGTTTCACGTCACCGCGTAGCGCAGGAAGACGTAGCCCTCGTCGTCGACGAACGACGAGGCCAGTCGCAGGCGGCGGTCGGCCTCCGGCGCGCCCTGGTCGATGCGCCCCGCGTCGCCTCCGACGATGCGCGGCGCGATCGTGACGCACAGCTCGTCCACGAGCCCCACCTCGAGAAGAGACCCGAACAGGTGCGGGCCACCCTCGCACAGCACCTGCGTCATGCCCCGCGTCGCGAGCGCGGCGAGCGTGAGCGCGAGATCGACGCGCTCCGCGCCGTGCACGAGCACGTCGGCCACCTCATCCAGCGCGCGCCGACGGCGTTCCGGGACGCCTTCGTGCGTCACGACGAACGGCCGCACGACGGCCTTCGCGAAGAACGGATGCTCCGGCTCGATGTCGAGCCGGTGGCTCACGAGCGCGAGCGGCGGGTGCTCGCTCAGACCGCGCTCACGGCGCCACGCGGCATCCGGCCCGGCCATCCGCACGCCTCCGTACCCCTCCGCCCGCACCGTGCCGGCGCCCACCATCACGACGTCGGCCATCGTGCGCAGCACGCTCATCACCGCGCGGTCGGTGTCGCCGCCGAGCGCGCCGCTGCTCCCGTCGAGCGTGACGGCGCCGTCCGCGCTCTCGATGAAGTTCATGCGCACGCGGCGCGTGCTGCGATCGGGCAGCGCGTAGAGCTCGAAGATCTCGTCCCGCGTCGGCGTCATGCGGCCTCCCCGGTGGGCATGTTGTGGCGGAGGAGCACGGGCTCGCACCATCCGGCGATCGCCTCGACCATGCGCACGGCGTCGATCGTCTCGCGCACGTTGTGCGCCCGCACGATCCGCGCGCCGTGCAGCACGCAGTGCACGGCGGCGGCGAGCGACCCGGCGAGCCGGTCCCCGCGGTCACGGCCGAGCGTCTCGCCCACGAAGTCCTTGTTCGACAGAGCGACCAGCAGCGGCGAGCCGAGGGCGGCGAGCTCGCCGAGGCGCCGCGTGAGCTCGAGCGAGTGGAGCGTGTTCTTGTTGAGGTCGTGACCGGGGTCGAGGATGATCCGCTCGTGCGGGATGCCCCGCACTGACGCGAGACCGCGTCGCTCGGTCAGGAATGCCGCGACTTCGGCGACGACGTCGTCGTAGTGCGGATCCGGATGCGGCATCCGAGGCGCCGCGAGGCTGTGCGCGATCACGACGCCCGCCCCGCCTTCGGCGATGACGTCGGCCATCGCGGGGTCGCGGAGACCGGTCGTGTCGTTCACGATGCTCGCACCGGCCGCGATCGCCGCACGTGCGACCTCGGGGTGGAACGTGTCGACGCTCACCGCGACGACCGGCGCGAGCGCGCGCACGACGGGCAGGACGCGCGCGATCTCGTCCTCGATCGGCAGGGGCGGCCCGGGTGCGAACTTCACGCCGCCGACGTCGACGATGTCGGCGCCCGCCTCGGCGGCGGCGAAGCCCGCGGCGATCGCGGCGTCGAGCGCGAACCTCGCCCCGCGGTCGTAGAACGAGTCCGGGGTGCGGTTGACGATCGCCATCACGGCGACGTGCCGTGTGAGGTCGAGCGTCGTGCCGCGCAGGTCGAGCACGCACGGCGCCTCGATCGTCATGGAGGGCGCTGGGGTCACGGAATGAGGCTCTCGAGAGGCGTGTCCGGATCGGCGAGGGCCCCGAGGTCGACGCGCTCGCCCGAACGGATGAGCTTCTGGACGGCCTTGTTCACCTCCCACACGTTGACGTTCATGCCTCCGACGACCCGCCCGTAGTCGACCCAGAACGCGATGAACTCGCGCTTGTCGAGATCTCCTCGGATCACCAGGTCTGCGCTCGCCATGAGAGGCGGGTAGCCCGACAGCTCCATGCCGAGATCGAACTGATCCGTGTAGAAGTACGGGATCGAGTCGTGCGCGGCCGCGATGCCGAGCATGCTCTTCGCCGCGACCGGGCCCGCCTTGCGGGCGTTCTCCCAGTGCTCGCTGCGCAGGTGGCGCTGGATGACGGGGTGATACGCGTTCGCGACATCGCCCGCGGCGTAGACGTCCGGGGCGCTCGTGCGCAGGGCGGGATCCGTGAGTATCCCGTTGTTCACCTCGATGCCGGCCGACTCGGCGAGCTGTGTGTTGGGCACAGCCCCGACGCCGATGAGCACGAGGTCGGCGGGCACCGTCTCGCCGTCGACGACGACCCCTTCGGCGCGATCGGAGCCGACGATACGCTCGACGTTCACCGACGTGCGCAGGTCGACGCCGTGGTCCTCGTGCAGGCGACGGAAGACACCGCCCATCTGCTCCCCCACCGCGAGCGCGAGCGGCACGGCGTCGCGTTCGAGCACCGTCACCTCGTTGCCCAGCGTGCGCGCGGACGCGGCGACCTCCATGCCGATCCAGCCCGATCCGATGAGCACGAGCCGACGACCGCCGTCCTTGAGCGCATCGCGAAGCGTGTCGGAGTCGTCGAGGCGGCGCAGCATGTGCACGCCGGGCAGGTCGGCGCCCTCGATCGGCAGCCGCCGCGGGGACGCGCCGGTCGCCAGCAGCACCGCGTCGTACGCGAGCGACGCGCCGTCGGCGAGCCCGACGCGATGCTCGGCGGGGTCGAGTGTCGTGACCGAGGTCGACGTGCGCACCTCGATGCGCTTCTCGTCCCACCACTCCGACGGGTGCAGGAGGACGGCATCCGTCCCCTCCTTGCCCTGCAGGTAGCCCTTCGACAGGGGCGGCCGCTGGTACGGGGTGTGGGGCTCGTCGGTGATGACGGTGACGTCGCCGTCGAACCCCTCCTTGCGCAGGGTGGCCGCGGCGGTCCCGGCCGCGAGGCCCCCTCCGACGATGACGATGTGGGTCATGGCGTTGCCTCCCGCGACTCGATCATGGACCGGATGCCTCGAACCGGCGCCGCAGTCGGTCGTCGGCCGCCACGGCGCCGCGGAACACGCGCGTCTCTGTGCTGGAGCCTACGGCGTGCACGCCGCGCACGGACATGCACAGGTGCTCCGCGCGCAGCACGACGCCGACACCCGCCGGTTCGAGGTGACGCTCCAGGTGGTCGGCGATCTGCACCGTGAGGCGCTCCTGCACGTGAAGGTCGTGCGCGTACCACTCCACGATGCGGGCGAGCTTCGAGAGCCCGATCAGCCGCGGCCCCGGGACGTAGCCGACGTGGGCGACTCCGCGAAAGGGAAGGAGGTGGTGCTCGCACACAGACGTGAAGGGGATGTCGCGCACGAGCACGAGGTCGTCGTACGCGTCGTCGTTCGGGAACGTCGTCGCCGTGAACTCGCGCGGCGTGATGAGTTCGAGGAGTCCCTCGACGACGCGCCGCGGGGTGTCGGCCAGGTGGTCGCCGCTCACGTCGCGCCCGAAGGCTTCGAGGAGGTCCGCGACGGCGGCCTCCGCGCGATCACGATCGACGGCCATCGCGGCATCGACCGGGTGGAGCCGCAGCGCGCCGGATGATGACATCTCGACCTCCTCGCCCCTTGTCGCCGACAGTAGATCCTCATGGTTGTTTTGTCAAGATTCACATTTTTAGAGTTAGACTCGACGCATGGACCCGCTCGCGCCGAACCGCGTGACCGCGATCGCAGCCCTCGGCGACCCGCTGCGCCGAGACCTCTACCGCGCCGTCGCCGCGGCCGGAAGGCCGGTCAGCCGCGACGAGGCTGCGGTCGCCGTCGGCGTCCCCCGGTCCACCGCCGCGTTCCACCTCGACCGCCTCGCCGAGGCGGGGCTCCTGCGCGTGGAGTACCGCCGGCTGTCGGGCAGGTCCGGCCCGGGGGCGGGACGCCCCGCGAAGCTCTATGCCGCGGCATCCGCCGATGTCATCGGCAGCGTTCCCGAGCGCCACTACGAGTTGGCGGGCGAGCTTCTCGCGTCGGCGATCGAGAGGGCCGAGAACGAGCGGATGCCGGTGCGCGACGCCCTGCGCGCCCAGGCGCACGACACCGGGGCCGCGATCGGCACGGCGGCCGGCGGGCTCGACGAGGCGCTCGCCGCGTGCGGGTACGCACCGGCGGAGGACCATGAGGGCGCCGTCCTGCTCGAGAACTGCCCGTTCCACGCGCTCGCTGCGGCGCACACCGACCTCGTCTGCACGGCGAACCTCGCCCTCCTCGAGGGCGTCGTCGAGGCGACCGAGGCGACCCGCACACCGGTGCTCGCGCCGAGCGCGGGGCGATGCTGCGTCGTGCTGCGCTGACGGCCCGCGCGCGATTTCCAGACAGGGGCCGGAATACGTGGCAATAATGGGCCTATGAGCGCACCTCGCATCCTCGTCGTCGACGATGAGCCCAACATCCGCGATCTCCTCATCACGAGCCTGCGCTTCGCGGGCTACCAGGTGCGTGCGGTGTCCAACGGCGCGCAGACGATCTCGGCGGTCCTCGAAGAGGAGCCCGACCTGATCATCCTCGACGTCATGCTCCCCGACATGAACGGCTTCAGCGTGACCAAGCGCCTGCGCGGGGCCGGCTACACCGCCCCGATCCTCTTCCTCACCGCGAAGGACGAGACGGAGGACAAGATCACCGGTCTCAACGCCGGCGGCGACGACTACGTCACGAAGCCCTTCAGCCTCGACGAGATCGTCGCGCGCATCCAGGCGATCCTGCGGCGCACGATGCAGGCCGACGAGGACTCGGTCATCCGCGCGGGCGAGCTCACGATGGACCAGGACACGCACGACGTGAAGGTCGGCGACGTCTCGATCGACCTCAGCCCCACCGAGTTCAAGCTGCTGCGCTACCTCATGCTCAACCCCAACCGCGTTCTGTCGAAGGCTCAGATCCTCGACCACGTGTGGGAGTACGACTTCAACGGCGACGCGGGCATCGTCGAGAGCTACATCTCCTACCTGCGGCGCAAGATCGATCCGCACTCGAGCGAGCCCCTCATCCAGACCAAGCGCGGGTTCGGCTACATGCTCAAGGCGGGCAAATCCGCGTGAGCGACGAAAGGGACTGACCTGGCGGACAAGACCGACGCGATCACTCGGGGCTGGCGCGGCACCAGCTTGCGCGCGAAGGTCACCGGGGTCACCGTCGCGCTCCTGGCGATCGGCCTGTTCGCAGCCGGCGTCGGCACCCAGGGGTTCCTGCGAGAAGCGCTGCTGGCGAGCCTCAACCAGCAGCTCGAGTCGCTCGCGCCGACCGACGTCGCGAGCGGCCTGATCGACATCGAGGTCGACGGCGGCGAAGTGCGGTTCCGACCGAAACCGGATGCCCCGACGACGCAGTATGTCGTCGCGATCTACGACAGCGAGGGGACGCTTCGGGCGCAAGCCGGCGGCGACGGGCGGCAGACGCCCGTGCTCCCCGAGCCCGTCACGCTGGAGTGGGCCGCGCGGCAGGGGCTCGCCCCCTTCTCCGTCCCGGCCGAGGAGGGCGGCGCGCCCTTCCGCGCGAGCGTCGACACCTACCCGATCGAGGGTGTCGGGAGCCTGTTCACTCAGCTCGTCGCCCTGCCGACGGCGTCCATCAACAGCACGGTCGCGGCGTTCACCGGCATCTACAGCATCCTCGCGCTCATCATCCTCGTCGCGAGCGCCTTCCTCACGCGCTGGCTCGTGACGCTCACCTTCCGAAGTCTCGGCGAGGTCGAGACGACGGCCATGTCGATCGCGCACGGCGACTTCAGCCAGCGCATGACCGACATCGAGCCGACCACGACAGAGGTCGGCAGGCTGAAGACCGCGATCAACGCCATGCTCGACAGGGTCGACGCGGCGATCGAGCACCGCGACGCAACCGTCGAGCAGATGCGGCGGTTCATCGGCGACGCGAGCCACGAGCTGCGCACGCCGCTCGTGACGGTGCGCGGGTATGCCGAGCTCTACCGCATGGGAGCGATCGCGGGCGACGAGGACACCGCCCAGGCGATGGACCGCATCGAGAAGGAGGCCATCCGCATGGGTCTCCTCGTGGAGGACCTCCTGGCGCTCGCGCGCCTCGACGAGCGCCGGGATGTCGTGATCGGGCCGGTGGATCTCCGGACCGTCGCACGCGATGCGGCCCTCGACGTGCGGGCCGCGTCTCCGCAACGGGTCGTCACGGTGCTCGACGGCGCGGCGACGACCGAGCCCGCGACGTCGGCGCCGGTGCAGGAGCAGCCTGAGGAGCCCGCCGCGCGGCGTGCGCCCACGACGTCGGCGATCGCGCGCGCAGGCGCGACGCTCTCCCTCCTGCGGCGCAAGCCGAAGCCGGTGCCCGCCCCCCGGTCGGAGGGCGCGGCCGTGCCGCCCGTTCCCCAGCTCGACTTCGCGCACGCGCCGGCGCACAGCGGGGGCATCGCACCGGTCGTGCTCGGCGATGAGAACCGCATCCGGCAGGTCGTGGCGAACCTGCTCGGCAACGCACGCCGGTTCACGGCCGAGGACTCCCCCATCGAGCTCCGCGTCGGCGTCGACCCCGAGAGCGCCGAGGGCTGGATCGAGGTCATCGACCACGGCGAGGGCGTCCCCGACCAGATCAAGGAGAAGATCTTCCAGCGGTTCTGGCGCGCCGACACCTCCCGCACACGTGAGACCGGCGGCAGCGGCCTGGGCCTGTCGATCGTCGCGTCGATCGTGGAGGCGCTGCACGGCTCCGTCCGCGTGCTCGACACCCCCGGCGGCGGCGCGACGTTCCGCGTCGGGTTTCCGCTCGCACCCGAGCGCGAGGCGGCGGAGCATCTGCACATCCAGACGCAGCCGCTCGAGCGCCTCCCCGAGGAACAGGGCTGACCACTCCTCCCCACCCCGCGTCGGCGCGAAGCTGTCCACTGCGCGCAGGACGCGAGACGGATGTCCCCACCCCCGCTCCTACGGTTGCTGTCGACCGTCCCCCAACGAGCGAGGAGCCCCCATGGCCGTGTTCTCCGTCGACAGCGACGCCGTCCTCTCCGCCACCGCCGCCGTGCGCGGAACTATCGACCGCCTCCAGGGCGAGACCCAGGCGATGATGTCGCAGCTCACGCAGCTGCAGTCCACCTGGACGGGTGGCGCGGCCGCCGCGTTCCAGACCGTCATCGACGAGTGGCGCGCGACGCAGCGACAGGTCGAAGAGAGCCTCTCCGGCATCAACTCCGCCCTCGGTGTTGCCGCGCAGCAGTACGCCGACGCCGAGCAGGCGACCGTCAACCTGTTCCGCTGACGCGGTGCCGCGGGCGAATGTCCCCGGAGACGGCGGATGCCCCGACCCAATGGGCCGGGGCATCCGTGGTGTCTTTCGACTGAGCGAGGCTGGATCAGAAGTCCATGCCACCCGTCGGGTCGCCACCGGCGGGGGCAGCGGCCTTCTCGGGCTTGTCGGCGACGACGGCCTCGGTCGTGAGGAAGAGGCCGGCGATCGACGCGGCGTTCTGCAGCGCCGAGCGGGTCACCTTGGCGGGGTCGATGATGCCCTGCGCGAAGAGGTCGCCGTACTCACCGGTCGCGGCGTTGAGGCCGTGACCCGCGGGCAGCTCCGCGACCTTGTTCGCGACGACGCCCGGCTCCAGACCGGCGTTCAGCGCGATCTGCTTGAGCGGAGCCTCGATGGCCACCTTGACGATGTTCGCGCCGGTCGCCTCGTCGCCCTCGAGCTCGAGGTTCGCGAACGCGGCCTTGCCCGCCTGGATGAGCGCGACGCCACCACCGGGGACGATGCCCTCCTCGACGGCCGCCTTCGCGTTGCGGACGGCGTCCTCGATGCGGTGCTTGCGCTCCTTGAGCTCGACCTCGGTCGCCGCGCCCGCCTTGATGACGGCCACGCCGCCGGCGAGCTTGGCGAGGCGCTCCTGGAGCTTCTCGCGGTCGTAGTCGCTGTCGGTGTTGTCGATCTCGCGGCGGATCTGGGTCACGCGGCCCTCGATCTGCGCGGGGTCACCCGCACCCTCGACGATGGTCGTCTCGTCCTTGGTGATGATGACCTTGCGCGCGCGGCCGAGCAGGTCGAGGGTCGTGTTCTCGAGCTTGAGACCGACCTCCTCGGTGATGACCTGGCCACCCGTGAGGATCGCGATGTCCTGCAGCTGGGCCTTGCGGCGGTCGCCGAAGCCGGGCGCCTTGACGGCGGCCGACTTGAAGATGCCGCGGATCTTGTTGAGCACGAGCGTCGCGAGCGCCTCCCCCTCGACGTCCTCGGCGATGATGACGAGCTCCTTGCCGTCCTGGATCACCTTGTCGACGATCGGCAGAAGGTCCTTGATGTTCGAGATCTTCTGGTTCGCGATCAGGATGTAGGGGTCTTCGAAGACCGCCTCCTGGCGCTCGGGGTCGGTGACGAAGTAGGGGTTGATGAAGCCCTTGTCGAAGCGCATGCCCTCGGTGAGCTCGAGCTCGGTGCCGAACGTCTGCGACTCCTCGACGGTGACGACGCCCTCCTTGCCGACCTTGTCGATCGCCTCGGCGATGAGCTCGCCGATGGTGGTGTCGGCGGCCGAGATCGACGCGGTGGCGGCGATCTCCTCCTTCGTCTCGACCTCCTTGGCCGAGGCGAGCAGCTCGTCGGAGAGGACCTTGACGGCCTTCTCGATGCCGCGCTTGAGGCCGATCGGGTCGGCGCCCGCGGCCACGTTGCGCAGGCCCTCCTTCACGAGCGCCTGGGCGAGGACGGTGGCCGTCGTCGTGCCGTCACCGGCGACGTCGTCGGTCTTCTTCGCGACCTCCTTGACCAGCTCGGCGCCGATCTTCTCGTACGGGTCGTCGAGCTCGATCTCCTTCGCGATCGAAACGCCGTCGTTCGTGATCGTGGGGGCGCCCCACTTCTTCTCGAGCACGACGTTGCGACCACGGGGGCCCAGGGTCACCTTGACGGCGTCGGCCAGAGTGTTCAGGCCTCGCTCGAGGCCGCGACGGGCCTCTTCGTCGAAAGCGATGATCTTTGCCATGTCTGTGTCGTCCCTCCCGGACGTTGGCTTACGGTCTTAGCACTCGACAAACGCGAGTGCTAACCCATTCTGGCACTCGCCCATGGGGAGTGCAAGCCGCGCCGAAGCGCCCCGACACGCGAGGACTCGGGGCGAGAGGGCCGGACGGATGCCGCTACCCGGCGACCACCCGGACGGACTCCGCCTGGGGACCCTTCTGCCCCGTGCCGACGGTGAACTCGACCGTCTGCCCCTCCTCGAGGACGCGGTACCCGGCCATGTCGATGCTCGAGTAGTGGACGAAGACATCCTGGCCGTCGGCGACCGTGATGAAGCCGTATCCCTTCTCGGCGTTGAACCATTTGACGGTGCCCTGGGCCATGCGGATCTCCTGTGGTGCGGGGTGGAACGTGGGCCCATCGTAGGAGCGACGTTCGCCTCCGCACCGGCTCGGGGACAGGAGTTGACACGGATGCCCCGAACTCTTCACACGCCCGTAACACAACGACCGCGCGCAGGCCGTGCGCGGTCAGGGAGCGGGCGTCTCAGGGGGCGCCACGCGATCCAGTCCGAGCACCACTACGAGCTGCTTCGTCTGGCTCTCGTCGTCAGGCGTGTCGGGGTCGTCCGGCGGCTGGTACGTCGCATCCATCGCCACGCGAGCGCCGCCGATGACGTCGGCGAGACCGGCGGCCGCGGCCTCGTCGGCCGGGAAGGCGTAGTAGACGGTGGTCTCGGGGAAGTCGTTCGACCCCGCCTCACCTGCCGTGACCGTCTCGGCCGCCCAGCCGGCGGCGACGATCTCGTCTTTGACGCGGGTCGCGAGACCCGACTCGGGCGTCGCGTTGAGCACGAGCACCGAGAACGACGTGTCGACGACGGGCGTCACGACGGGGGTCGGCTCGACGGTCGGCTCGGGCTCGGGCACGAGCACGATGCGCCCCTGTGCGATGAGGGTGCCGAAGATGCCCACCGTCATGAGCACCGCGGTCGCGAGTAGGGCCCACAGCAGCACGACCCAGCCCCGCATGCGCGGGTTCTCGGCGCGGTGTGCGCCGACGCGGCCGGTCGACTCCTCGGGAAGGTCGTCGAAGCGATCCCGGGGGTAGGTCGTTTTCGGCACCCCACGATGCTACCGGGCGTCGGCTGGGGCATCCGTCTCAACCCGGCCCGCGTGCCGCGTGTGATCTCCGCCTATCGAACCGCGCGTGCGCGTGCCTCACGTGCCTGATGACGCTCATCTCTCATCCGTCTCAGGCGCTTCACGAGCATCGGGTCGTACGCCTGCGCCTCGGCCGTGTCGATGAGGCGGCCGAGCAGCTGGTAGTAGCGCGCGGGCGAGATCCCGAGGTCTTCGCGGATCGCCTCCTCCTTCGCGCCCACGTGCCGGCGCCACTCGGCCTCGAAGTCGAGGATGGCGCGGTCGCGGTCGCTGAGGGGCACGTGCCCACGCTATGGCGCGTCCGGCCGATCGACAGGACGCCACGCCACGGATGCCCCGAGCGGGTCGACCGACGCGAGAGGAACGCCGTCCAGCGCGAGCACGAACGCGTCCCACGCATCCGGTTCGACGAGCGACCCGCCAGGTCGCACCTCATCCGCGAGGTCGGCGTGGAGGGAGGGCGGGTCGATCGTGATCCACCTCGCGCCGAGCGCCGCGATCGCCTCCGCGAGGCGCACGCGGCCGGCGCGGGGGATGTGCGGGAGCACCCCCGGGGTGGTCACGACGAGCGTCGCATCGCGCGGGGCGCGACTCGCGAGGTCGGCGAGCACGCCATCGGCGGTCGCGTCCGCACGCACGAGCAGCGGCGGGTCGGCGGCGACGATGTCGAGGGCGGCCTCGATGCGCTCCACGCGGCCGGATTCGCCCGGCCACACGAGCGTCGTGAGGAAGCGCCGATCGTCCGGATCGCTCGCGTCGAGCGGATCGAGGTCGACGCCCGCGCGCCACGCGATCCCGGGGAGGCGCAGGGGCGGCATCCGGTCGTCGTGCGTCGTCAGCTCGCTCGACAGGACGACGGTCGACGGCCCGGCCGCCGGATCGAGCGCCCTCAGTCCGCCGGGGCCGCGGTAGCGGTACGAATAGCGGTCGGGATATAGGCACAGCCCCGCGCTCGCGCCCACCTCGAGCAGAGCGATCGGCCCGTCGATGAGGCTCAGCGCGGGAAGCAGCGCCGCGCACCGCAGCGGCTCGTTCGTCTGGACGCTGCGCCGCGCGGACTCGGCCACGAGCACGTCGGCGTGGGCGACGACCCACTCCGCCCACGCCGCGAAGCCCGCTTCGGGCGCGCCGAGCAGTCGCGCGACCGCGAACACGAGCGGCGCCTGCCGGTGGTCGGCGGGGATCCGCGCGATGACGTCGCGCACGCGCTCATCGGCGACGACCCCCCGCGCCCACTCCTCGTAGAGCGCTGAGCGGCCGCGCGCGTCGTCGGCGAAGTGCGCGTACCGGCCGGCCACCTCGGCCGCTGCATCCGTCGCCACTCGCCCATTCTGGGCGAGAACGCAGGTGCGGCCGGGTCCGAGCGTCCGCAGGTCGGGTTGAATGGAGGGGGATCGAGGAGGAGTCAATGGGTTACGCGGTGGAGAAGTCCGACGAGCAGTGGCGCGAAGAGCTGACGCCGGAGCAGTACGCCGTGCTGCGGCAGGCGGCGACCGAGCGCCCGTGGACCGGCGAGCTGCTCGACGAGAGCCGAGCCGGCCTCTACACGTGCGCCGCGTGCGGCGCGGAGCTCTTCAAGAGCGGCACGAAGTTCGACTCGCACTGCGGGTGGCCGAGCTTCTACGAGTCGGTGCGCCCCGAGGCGGTCGAGCTCCTCGAGGACCGCAGTCACGGCATGGTGCGCACAGAGGTGCGCTGCGCGAACTGCGGCTCGCACCTGGGGCACGTCTTCCCCGACGGGTTCGGCACGCCCACGGGCGACCGGTACTGCATGAACTCGATCGCGCTCGAGTTCGTCCCGGAGACATGACCGGATCCGGATCCGCGCTCGAGGCGGTGCGCGCGCGCCGATCCTGGTCGAAGGTGACGGATGCCGCGCCCACCCGCGCCGAGCTGCTCACGCTCGTGTCGGCGGCGGGCCGCGTTGCCGATCACTCGTCGCTGCGACCGTGGCGGCTCATCGAGCTGCGCGGCGCCGACCGCGAGCGCCTCGGGCGCGCGATCAACAAGGCGAACGGCGAGAAGGGCTCGTCGTCGAAGCCGCTGCGCGCGCCGCTGCTCATCGCGATCGTCGCCAGCTACAAGAAGAGCGACAAGGTGCCGCGATGGGAGCAGGAGGCCGTCGCATCCGGCGTCGCCCACATGCTGAGCCTGCTGCTCGACGAAGCGGGCTACGGCGTCATCTGGCGCACCGGCCACTACACGCGCTCGAAGGCCGTCGCGAAGGCGCACGGCCTCAAGAAGAACGAGCAGCTTCTCGGCTGGCTCTACGTCGGCGGCAAGCCGCCGCGCGCGCGGCTCGGGCGCCGCAAGGCCGTCGACGTGCGCAAGCACCTCTCGCGCATGCCCACCGGCAAGAAGGCGGGCGGCAAGAAGGCGGAGAAGCGCGATGCGCGCAAGACGGATGCCGCGGCATCCGACACGTCGACAGAGGCGTCCGACTGACTCACGCCCTCCAGCGCCGCCACGGCGCCGCCGCGACGACGACCGACAGCAGCGCGACGGCGACCATCGCCACCTCCTGTGCGAGGCCCGGACTGCCCAGCGCGGGCCACACGGCATCGAGGGCGACCGACGTGACGAGCTGCCCGACGACCGCCGCGAGGCCGAACAGCAGCACGCCCGTGTACGGTACGAGCGCCGCCGACAGGAAGATGTAGAGCACGCCGATCGGCCCGCCCGTGTAGAGCCACGCCTCGGCGGGGGCGGTCGCGGGCCAGCCGACGATCCCGACGTCGACGAGGGCGGCGACCGTGAGGATGGCCGTCCCGCCGATGAAGTTCACGAGCGTCGCGGTGAGCGGCGTGCCGATCCGCTGACGCAGGCGGCCGTTGGTGGCCTGCTGCCACGCGATGCCCACGCCCGCGGCGAACGGCAGCATGACCATCCACAGCGGCACGCCGCCGATCCCATCCCCGACGAGCGACAGCCCGACCGCGACGAGCGCGAGTGCGCCGCCGACCACACGCGGCACGGTGACGGCGACGACACCCGCCGGGCCGTAGCCGACGCGGTCCAGCACGAGCCCGCACACCGTCTGGCCCGCGACGACGCCGACCGTGAACAGCGACACCCCGATGATGCCCACCGCGAGACCCTGCGTCGCGACCGTGAGGGCGCCCGCGGCCCCGCCCGCGAGCATCCACCACGGGATCGCGCGCTCTCGCACCCCCGAGACGAGCTTCGCGGCGCCGCAGCGGCCCGACGGCAGCGCGACCGACAGCACGATGAGCAGGACGAGGCCCGAGCCGAACGAGATCACCGCCGCGACCAGTCCGTTGTCGAGGCGCGTGCCGAGCTGCCCGTTGATGCGCGCCTGCACCGCCGTGAGGACGCCCACGAGGACCGCTCCGCCGAGCGCGACCCAGGCGGGAAGGCGCGGCGAGGTCATCGTTCCATCTTGCCGGTCGGCGGAGCGTGCGCCGACCGCACGAGACTGTCGGAGGCCGGGGCTACCCTTGACCGGTGGTCCGCACCTCCCGCACGCAGTCGCTGCTCACGTGGCTCCCGGCGACGATCCTGCTCGTCGTGATCGCCGGCGTCGTGTTCGCCACGGTCGCGGTGCAGAACTCGTGGTGGGCGGAGGACGCGCCCGCGGCATCCGTCGACCAGAAGGCGTCCGACGGCTCGACGATGCTCACCGACGCAGGGTTCGACTACGCGAACGTCGAGGGCATCGTGCGCGTCCGCATCGGCGAGGGCGGCCTCTCCGCCGCCGAGCTCGGACTGCCCGAGAACGGCGAGAAGACGGCGGAGTTCCGCCGGCCCCTGCGCGCGGTGATCGCAGGGCGTGACGACGTGTACGTCGTCGACGACATCGCGACGCTCACGGCGCGGTCCGAGGACGACCGCCTCGCGTCCGTGACGCTGCGGTTCGACGTCGTGTCGACGTGGTCCGACGGACTGAACACGCTGCGCCGCCACGCCGAGAAGTTCGGGTGGGACCGGGCTGAGATCGACGAACTCGACGAGCAGCTCGCCGAGTTCAACCGCGAGGGCGAGGGCGACACGTTCACCGCGTCCGTCACGTCCGACGACGGCGGCGCAACCGTGACGGGGGTGCTCGTCTTCGACCGTGCGAGCGGCGCGACCCCGGTGTTCGTGGAATTCACGCCGGCGCCCTGACCCTCGGGGAATCCCCCGGAGAATTCGGGGGGAGCCACCTTGGACGCCGCGGCCCCGCTCCCGCGAACGTGGATGTCATGATGACCATGACGACGCCTACGACCACAACGACCCACTCGCGCTCACCCGTTCTGGGCGCCTTCCTCGCGGTCCTCGCAGCCGGTGTGCTCACGCAGGCGGCGCTGGCGGGGCTCTTCCTCTCGCTGAACCCGTCCGTCCAGTTCGTGCACATGCTGGTCGGCTCGGCGCTCCCGTGGATCGCGATCATCCCCACGGTGATCGCGTGGGTGCGCGTCGGTCAGCGCGCGATCCCCGCCTCGTTCGGGGTGCTCGTGACGCTCCTGACCCTGGGGTTCTGGGCTCAGGACGCCCTCGGACACATGGCCTTCCCGGCGACGATCGCGGTGCACGTGCCGCTCGGGGTCGTGCTGTTCGGCGCATCCACGGCGCTCGCGATCGCGGCGTTCCGCGGCGGCCGCCCGAACGAGCGGGTGCGGGACTGAATGGAGCCGACTACGGGACTCGAACCCGTAACCGCCCGATTACAAGTCGGGTGCGCTACCAATTGCGCCAAGTCGGCAGATGCCTCAGTCTATCCGCGGCATCCGTCGCCCATCCGCCGTCCCGACGCGCACGTCACTGCGTGGGCGTCGGCGTCGGCGTGGGGGTCGACTTGTAGTACATGTCGCTCGAGATCGTCAGCACGAACTGGGCGAACTCCTTCGGGTCGTCGAGAGCGCCGACGTACGGGGTGCCGTTGACGAGCACCATGGGGGCCGCGGTCAGAGCGACGCCGTTCGTGTCGGGCAAGCCCTTGAGCGCACGCTCGGTGGCGGACTTGACCCACGTCGCGTACTTCTGGCTCTCGATGCACGAGCGCACGGCCTTGGGCGACGTCGCGCCCGAGCCGACAGCCAGGTCGGCGAGCTCGGCGTCGGTGTAGCCGTCGGAGTCGACGTCGGGCTGCTTCCTGAGGAGCTCGTTGTTGAACGCGAAGAACGTGTCGGGCGAGTGCGTCGCGACGCACGCGGCCGCACTCGCGGCGCGCAGTGAGTACTTCGTGCCGTTGGACTTCGCCGTGAGCATCGCGACCGGGTAGTACGAGAGGGTCGCGGCGTCCTGGCTGACCCACTTGGAGAGCTGCTCGACGTTCGCGACCTGGAAGTCCTTCGCGCCGGTCGAGAGGTAGTCGACGTAGACGCGGATGTCGACGCGGGGTCGAGTCGTCTCCTCGGGATCGGGCGTCGGGGTCGCCGTCGGCACGGGGGTCGCGGTCTCGAGGGTCGCGGCGCCGTCCTCGAGGGTCTCGGGGGCCTGCTCGGTTCCGAAGGCCCCGGTGACGCTCGACACGATGAAGCCGTCGTCCTTGACGTTGGCGGGGCGCGACAGGGGTTGCGCGGCAGACGACGTGACGACCCACGTGACGAGCACGGCGGCGGCGGCGATGAACGCGATGAGCAGCGTCACAAGCGAGACGCGACGGATGGCGCGCGCACGCAGCTGCTGCGCCTGCACCTGCTGCGCCTTCTCGCGGACCGCGTGCCGGCGGTCGCGCTCGGCGGGCACATTGGGTGATTCGTCGCTCGACATGGAACCTCTTGGGACGGCTCGAAGCCTGGAACAGGCCTGACCGCGCGGGTGTCGCGGCCGAAGAAGATGCTAGCCAGGGAGCCTGGGAAATGCCCAGAGACTGTCTCGACGCGAGCCGTGCCATACTGAGGGAGCGTCCGACGGAGGGCGCGCGGGAGCCCCCGCAATTCCATTCACTACGGATCGTCCGGCACGTACCTGCCGGTGAAGGAGAAGAGAACATGGCATCCGTCACGTTCGACAACGCAACCCGCCTGTATCCCGGGGGCACGCGCCCCGCCGTGGACAAGCTCAACCTCGAGGTCGGCGACGGCGAGTTCCTCGTCCTGGTCGGCCCCTCCGGCTGCGGCAAGTCCACGTCGCTGCGCATGCTGGCCGGCCTCGAAGAGGTCAACTCCGGCCGCATCCTGATCGGCGACCGCGACGTCACCGACGTCCCGCCGAAGGACCGCGACATCGCGATGGTGTTCCAGAACTACGCGCTGTACCCGCACATGACCGTCGCCGAGAACATGGGCTTCGCGCTCAAGATCGCCGGCGTCGGCAAGGAGGAGCGCGCGGCGCGCGTGCTCGAGGCAGCGAAGCTGCTCGACCTCGAGCAGTACCTGACCCGCAAGCCGAAGGCTCTGTCGGGTGGTCAGCGCCAGCGCGTCGCCATGGGCCGCGCGATCGTCCGTCAGCCGCAGGTGTTCCTCATGGACGAGCCGCTGTCGAACCTCGACGCGAAGCTGCGCGTCCAGACCCGCACCCAGATCGCGTCGCTTCAGCGTCGCCTCGGTGTCACGACCGTCTACGTCACGCACGACCAGACCGAGGCGCTCACGATGGGCGACCGCATCGCGGTGCTCAAGGACGGCATCCTCCAGCAGGTCGGCACGCCGCGCGACCTGTACGAGAAGCCGAACAACGTGTTCGTCGCCGGCTTCATCGGCTCGCCCGCGATGAACCTGTTCCCGGCCGACCTGGCCGAGGGCGGCGTCCGCTTCGGCAACGCCGTCGTCGGCGTCGAGGCCGACACGATCGGCAAGGCCCACGGCTCGGAGGTCACGATCGGCGTCCGCCCCGAAGACATCGTGGTGAACCCGTCCGACGGCCAGGGCCTCACGGTCGACGTCGACCTCGTCGAGGAGCTCGGCGCCGACGGCTACCTCTACGGCCACACCGAGATCAACGGCAAGCGCACCGACCTCGTCGCGCGCGTCGACGGCCGCCGTCACCCCGACGCGGGCGACCAGGTCGTCCTCGCTCCGGTTCCCGGCCACGTGCACGTGTTCGACGTCGAGACCGGCGAGCGCCTCACCGACAAGGCGATCGCCTCGGCGTAAGCATCGAAGCGGCGACGGCGCGGGCGGATCATTCCCCCGCGCCGTCACGTTTCCATCGGGGGTGCAGGAATGGCTGATGCGCTCAGCATCACGGCGACCAGCGTCGATCCGGGCCTTCTGACGCTGCCGTGGTCGACGCCGCTCGGCGAGTGGCCGTCGAACGCGATCGTCTTCCTTCCGAAGGGCATCTCGCGGCACCTCGTGCGGTTCTCGAGCCTGTCGGGCCGCGTGGTCGCGATCAAGGAGACGACGGAGGAGATGGCGCGGCGCGAGTACGACATGCTCGGCAACCTCGCCCGTCTCGACGCGCCGTGCGTCGAGCGGGTGGCGGTGATCGCAGGACGAACGGATGCCTCGGGCCGTCCGCTGCCCGCCGCGCTCGTGACCGCGCACCTCAAGTTCTCCCTCCCCTACCGCGCGCTGTTCACGCAGGTGCTGCGCCCGCACACCGCGACGCGACTCGTCGACGCCCTCGCGGTGCTTCTCGTGCGCCTGCACAACGTCGGCTTCTTCTGGGGCGACGTCTCGCTGTCGAACACGCTCTTCCGCCGCGATGCCGGCGCGTTCGCGGCCTACCTCGTCGACGCCGAGACCGGCGAGCTGCACGAGACCGGCCTCACACGGGGGCAGCGCGAGCACGACCTCGACGTCGCCCGCACGAACATCGCCGGCGAGATCATGGACCTCGAAGCCGGTGGCCGCCTCGAGGGCGGCGTCGACGCGCTCGCGATCGCCGACGGCATCGTGTCGTCGTACCGCTCGCTGTGGGGCGCGCTCACCGACAAGGAGACGTTCTCGACGAGCGAGTCCTGGCGCATCACCGAGCGCGTGCAGCGCCTCAACGACCTCGGCTTCGACATCGGCGAGATGTCGATCGAGGCAGCCGCCGACGGCACGCGCGTCTCCATCCAGCCGAAGGTCGTCGATGCGGGCCACCACCAGCGGCGCCTCCTGCGCCTGACCGGCCTCGACGTCGAGGAGAACCAGGCACGCCGCCTGCTCAACGACCTCGACGAGTACCGCGCGCGCCGCAAGGGCGACGATGACGAGGAGATGGTCGCGCACGAGTGGCTCACGCGTGTGTTCGAGCCGGTCGTGCGGGCGATCCCGTGGGACCTGCGCTCGAAGCTCGAACCGGCCGAGGTGTTCCACCAGGTGCTCGAGCACCGCTGGTACATGTCGCAGGCGCAGTCCAGGTCGGTGCCGCTCGCCGAGGTCCTCACGAGCTACATCGACGACGTGCTGCGCCATCGCCGCGACGAGGCGATGCTCGTGGGGCCGCTCACCGGCACCATGACGCTGCCGATCCCGACCGCGAGCGGGTCGAGCCGCTCGCCGGAAGGCGACGAGGTCGAAGACGAGGACGACGACGCGACGGTCGACTGGCGCGACCTCGTGTGAGCTACGTGAGCCGCCTATACCGGTGGTTCGTGCCGTGCGCCCAGCTGCGGTCGCCCGGCAGCTTCCCGCTGTCGTAGACGATGTCGCCGCCCACGACCGTGAGATCGGATCGAACGCGTGGGATCTCCTCGTCGGGAATCGTGTAGAAATCCCGGTCGAGGACGAGCAGATCACCGTGGTTGCCGACCTTGATGCCGCCCAGGTCGTCCTCACGGATGAACCACGTGTTGTCCTTCGTCGCGAGCCGGATCATCTCGTCGCGCGTCACCTGCTCGCCCGGCGTCCAGGTGAAGCTGCCGGCGAGGTTGCGGCCCGTGATCATCGTGTAGAAGCTGAACCACGGGTTGATCGCGGTGATGTCGCCGCCGTCGGAGTGGTAGCCGACGGGGATGCCGCTGTCGAGGAGCATCCGGTGTCGCGGACCGAGGTTCGTCCCGGTGCGGGTCGGACCCCACCCGACCTTGACGCCCACGCCCATCGCCTTCAATCGCTCGACGTGGCCGGCTGTGATGTTCGGCACGTGCGACACGACCCACCGCAATCCGTCGATCGGGACTTCGGCGTGCACGGCCTCCCAGCCGGAGACGATCTGCTCGATGTCGGTCGCGGACAGCGAGTGGTTCTCGTTGCGCCAGCCCGCCTGCGCGACGGCCTTGGCGCCGGCCAACCACACCGGACCGCCGATGGGTACCGAGCCGGCACCGAAGCCGCGGACCGTGAACTCGCCGATGCCGCCTGAACGCAGCATGTCGTTGCCGAAGAACGGGAAGGCGTTCTTGAGTCGCTCGGTCAGTCGGGGCAGGTCGAGAGTCGAGTCCTCTTCGAGATAGTCGAAGCGCATGCGGACCGGCAGCGCCTTCTTCGCGTCAAGCCGGAGGAAGCCGCGGTGGAGCGTGTAGGCGTTCTCGTTCCAGATCGCGGTTCCAGGGGTGTCGACGTGGAACGCACCCGAGTCGAGATGCGTCGTGATGCCGAGGGTCGCGTAGTAGTCGAGCGTCGCGAGCGCGTTGCGCTCGCGCTCGGCATCCGTCATCTCCTCGCGCAGCCGCTGCAGTGCGAGTCCGATGCCGTTGCCGGTCGGGTACCCCGCCGCGTTGAGGGTGATCGTGATGCCCTTGGCTGCGAAGTAGGCGACGGCGGCATGGTTGACGGCGTTGCCGCCCTGTTCGGCCATGATCATCACCGGCCGAGGCACCGCGTCCAGGGCGTCGGCGTCGGGAAGCGTGTTGCTCGGGAACTGCATCGCGACGATCGGGCCGAGGGACGTGACGAGCTCGCCCTCGGGTACCGTCTCAGCCTTCGCGACGAGGCGCGCGACGGCGTCCTCGTGCGTGAAGACGTCCTCGAGGCCGACCCAGTGCCCGGGTCGGTTGCTCACGAGCGCGATGTGGTTGTGCGAGTCGATGATGCCGGGGATGACGGTGCGACCACGCAGGTCGATCTTGTTCTTGGCGTTGCCGACGCGGATGGCGTCCTTGCCGACCGCGATGAAGCGGCCGTCCCGGATGCGCACGGCGTCGACGACCGAGTTCGCGTCGTCGTAGGTGTGGATCTTGCCGTTCACGAACAGCAGATCGCCGTCGCCGCCGTTCGCCGCGTTCGTGTAAGCGGGCGACGCTGCGGCTGAGGCGGATGATGCGGCAGCGGTGCCGCCGAGGACGGCGGCCGCGGCCGCGGCGCTTCCTCCGACGAAGAGACCGCGACGGGAGATCCCCTCAGCGGATTCGTGGGCGTCCTGCGGGCGCGGCTTCTTTCCCATCGGTGCTCCTTGGTCGGACGACAGTGTCCGTATCGGTAAGCGATGTCCAGTAGAGCTGGACATCAGCCTTCACGCCCGGACAATAGCAGTTCGCCGACGTGGCGACAATAGGAGCCGCCTCGTACTCAGCAGCCGCATTATTCCGGTGTTCTCGCCGAACCATCTGGCGCCCGTGAAACTTTCGCGCACGCTCGACCCGATTACTGGTATGGTGCGTGCCTGAACAGGCGTCCAGTCCAACTGGACGATGCTCACGCAACATGTCAGCGTCGACAGTCAGCAGGAGCGGTCATGGTCAAGAAGAAGTCAGAGCCCGTCACGAACGACCCCGAACAGCCGCCCGAGGGCATCTCCCGTCGCGGGCTCTTCATCGGCGGCACGGCCGCGGCGGCCGCCGCCGTCCTGAGCGGGAGCTCCGCGGCATCCGCCGCCACCCCGCTCGCGTACACCGCGCCGCGCGCGCGGCACGACGGCGGCACAGACGAACTGCTGTTCGTCAACGGCAAGATCCACACGATGGACGACCGCAACTCGGTCGTGAACGCGGTGCGCATCGCCAGCGGGCGGATCACCGCCGTCGGACAGGACGCGATCCGCCAGGGCAACTCGAAGGACAAGATCGACCTGCGCGGGCGCACCGTCGTCCCCGGTCTCATCGAGAGCCATTCGCACTTCATCAGCCTCGCGAACCGCCCCGGCTACCACGTCGCCGACTGGGAGCTCGCGAGCAGCATCGACGAGCTCCTGGTGATCCTCGCCGCGCGCCGGCGCGACGTGCCGGAAGGCGAGTTCATCACGGCGATGGGCTCGGGTACGCCGCGCATGTTCGCGGAGCTGCGCCTGCCCACGCTCCAGGAGCTCGACTCCGCGATCCCCGACCGCCCCGTCTTCCTGTACCAGGGCGGCGGCGGCCCGGCGCGCGTCAACACGCTCGGCAAGCAGTTCTTCGAGTCGATCACCGACCTGCCGGTGACCGTCGGCGACGACGGCTCGATCGCGGGCGGCAACCCCAACATGGCCAACCGCGCGCTGTACCACCTGCGCCTGCGCCAGACCTTCGCCGACAAGCGCCGCAGTGCGCTCGACGCGATGGCGTTCACCGCGAAGGTGGGCGTCACGGCCATCCTCGACCAGGTGCTGCCTGCGACCGCGAACGCGACGCTCGATCCGTCGGTGCTGCCTCCGCAGCCGACGGATGCGCTCTTCCGTCTCGACCATTTCCGCATGTACGACGCGTGGCTGTCGCTGCACCGCCAGGGCCGCGCGTTCGTGCGCCTGCAGATGAACTTCCTGCACAACCAGGGATTCATCGCCGCGCTGGGCGGTCTCGACCAGCAGCTGCCCGAACTGCGCGAGCGCCTCAAGAACCAGTTCCCGTTCTTCGGCGACGACATGCTGCGCACGGGCGGCATCGGCGAATGGGCGGCCCCGTTCGCGGCGCCCACGAACGCCAACGGCTACGCCGTGTGGCTCGAGTCGCAGCGGCTCGTCGCGCAGGCGCGGTGGCGCAACGAGAACGCGCAGGGCGGCAGCCCCACGAACACCGACAGCATCGAGCAGGTCGTCGCGACGTACGAGCAGATGGACCAGGAGTTCGGCATCAAGGACCTCCGCTGGGGTCTGCAGCACGGCGATTTCGCGACACCCGACCAGCTCGCACGGCTCAAGGCGCTCGACGTCGGCGTCTCGACGTCGGGCTTCCGGTGGCTCGGCGGTGTGCCGCGCGCGGACGGCCTTCCCGTGGGGCCGCTGTTCCGGCAGATCCACGACAGCGGAATCCACATGGGTCTCCACGAGGACGGCGTGCACATCGCGCCGCACAACCCGTGGTTCGCACTCCACTACGCGACGACGGGCCTCAACGTGCTGGGTCAGCAGATCAACCCCGGTCAGCAGCTCACGCGGCACGAGGCGCTGTACGCCTACACGCGCGGCAACGCGTGGTACCTCAACCGCGAGGACGACCTCGGCTCGATCGAGACCGGCAAGCGCGCCGATCTCCTCGTGCTCGACAAGGACTACTTCACCGTCTCCGACGCCGAGATGCGCCGCATCCTGCCCGTCATGACGGTGGTCGACGGTGCGATCGTCCATGACACCGGTGCGGTGCGCGGACGCCGCGACTGGTCGCACGATCGCGACCACGTGTTCGACGAGAGCTGGTGGCAGCAGTAGCGCCGCCCGCACAGACCGCCGAGAGGCCGGGTGAGACGAAGCGGGTCCCCCGGCCTTTCGTGCGCCCGGCGCCGGGCGCGCGCTCAGAGCAGGATGGTCAACGGGTTCTCGATGCGCCGCACGAACGCCGCGAGCCACTCCGCCGCGAGTGCTCCGTCCAGCACACGGTGGTCGGCGGAGAGCGTGACGGTCATGACGGATGCCGCCACCAGCGTGCCGTCGTCCACGACGACGGGCCGCCGTTGTGCAGCACCCACCGCGAGGATGCCTGAGTGCGGCGGGTTGATGATCGCCGTGAACTCGCGCGTGCCGTACATGCCGAGATTCGACACGGCGAATGACCCGCCCTCGAGCTCCTGCTGCTTGAGCCTCTCCTCGCGTGCGCGCTCGGCGAGGTCGCGCGTCGCGCGGCTGAGGTCGCCGAGCGAGAGCCGCTCGACACCGCGCACGACCGGAGTGAGCAGTCCACCGGGAACGGCGACCGCGATGCCGATGTCGACGCTCGAGAACCGACGGATCGCCGCATCCGTCCAGATCGCGTTCGCGTCGGGCACGTCCCGCATCGCGCCCGCGACCGCCTTGAGGATGAGGTCGTTGACCGACACGCTCACATCGGCCTGCTCGTTGATGCGCCGGCGCAGGTCGAGCAGCTCGTCGACCCGGCAGTCCGCGACGACCTGGAACTGGGGGATCGTCGTGACGCTCTCGGTGAGGCGCCGCGCGATCGCCCGCCGCATGCCCGTGTGCGGGACGTCGGTGTACTCCTCCGCCGGCACACCTGCGGGGGCGGATGCCGCGGGCTCGGCGGGCCCCGCCGCCTGCACGGGTTGAGCCTCGACGTCGGCGAGGTGCGCCTCGAGGTCGCGGCGCACGATGCGCCCGTTCGGTCCGGAGCCTTTCAACGCGGTGAGGTCGACCCCGTGCTCCCTCGCGAGGCGACGGACGAGCGGACTCGCGAAGAGTCGCTTCGACTCACCGGAAGCCGCGCGCGGCGCCTCGGGCTCTGCAGCAGCGGGTGCGTCTTCTGACGGCTCCGGCTCGGCCTCCTCCGGCTCGGCGAGCACGGCGTCGCCGCCCGCGGGGGCGACACCCGCCTGCGCGAGCGCGGCATCGAGCTCCTCGCCCGCTGCCGCGACGACGGCGATGGGCGCGCCGACGGCCGCAGCATCGCCGGCTGCGACGACGGCGCCCGCGAAGACGCCCTCGACCTCGGACTCGTACTCGACGACGGCCTTCTCGGTCTCGATCTCGGCGAGGGGCTGCCCGACCGACACGGAGTCGCCGGTCGAGACGAGCCACGTCTGGATGGCCGCCTCGGATCCGCCGGCGGCGAGTTGCGGCATCCGGATCACCGTGGCCATCATCGGCCTCCCCACGCCGCGCGCACGCGTTCGAGGCCGGCGACGACCTCTTCGGTCTTGGCGATCGCGGCCCGCTCGAGCACCTTCGAGATGCTGGGGCTCGCCTCGCCCCCCGTCACGCGCTCGATCGGCTGGTCGAGCCAGTCGAAGTACCGCCGCTGCAGCTCGTCGGCGAGCCAGCCGCCGTAGCCCGGACCGCGCGCGCCCTGCTCGACGATGAGCACGTTGTTGGTCTTCTTGATGCTCTCGCCGATCGTGTCCCAGTCGAGCGATGCCCGATCGAGCCAGCGGAGGTCGATGAGCTCCGCGTCGATGCCGGTCTGCTCGATCGCCTCCGCGGCGTGGTGGACCATCGACAGGTACGTGAGCACGGTCACCTCCGAGCCCTCGCGCCGCACAGCGGCCGTGCCCGGCGGAATGATGTAGTCGAGATCGCCGCCGGGCACGCGGTCGGCGCGGCCGTACAGGTCGACGTGCTCGATCACCAGCACAGGGTCTTCGAGCGCGAGCGCGGCGTTCATGAGTCCCACGTAGTCCGCCGCGGTGGAGGCCGCCGCGATGCGCCACCCGGCCGAGGTCGCGAAGATGCCGGCGGGGTCCATGAGGTGCTGCGAGCCGTAGCCCGACCCCATCGCGACCTTCGTTCGCAGCACGAGCGGCATCGAGTGGTTGTTCCCGAACATGTGCCGCGCCTTCGCGACCTGATTGAAGACCTGGTCGGCGGCGACCCACATGAAGTCCGGGTACATGAATTCGACGACGGGGCGGAATCGGCCGTCGGCCGCGAGCCCACCGGCCAGACCGAAGAACCCGTTCTCGCTGATCGGCGTGCCGATGATGCGATCCGGGCCGTACTTCTTCGCGAGGCCCTTCGTCGCGCCGTTCGTGCCCCCGTTGAGTCGGTGGACGTCTTCGCCGAGCACGACGATGCGCTCATCCGCCGCCATGCGACGGTCCATGACCTCGGCGACGGCGTCGACGAACTTCGTGTCGCGCCAGGCGCCGTCGTACGTGAGCGGCTCGCCCACGGTGAGAGATTCGAGCTCGGATGCGTCACCGCGGATGCCGACGTCGACGAATCCCGGATCGGGCCACAGGTCCGGCTTGATGCGCCGCTTGCCCTCGGTCTCGGGGTCGTCCTCGATGAGCTCGGCCACCGCGGCGGTCATCGCCGCCTGCGCCTGTGCCCGCACCGATTCGACCCCCGCCTCATCGATGAGCCCGAGCGCGATCATCTCGCGCGCGACGCGGTCGAGCGGGTCGCGCGCACGCCACTGCCCCTCCTCGTCCTTCGTGCGATACCCGAAGGCGCTGCCGGGGAACGGCCCGTTCTGGTGGAAGAACCGGTACACCTCGGCCTCGATGATCGCGGGACCCTCGCCCGATCGCATCCGCGCCTCGGCCTCCTGCATCGCGAGGTGCACGGCGAGCGGGTCCATGCCGTCGACGCGCCACGAGGGGATGCCGAAGCCCTGCCCGCGCACCGAGAAGCGCGAGTCGGCGGTGACCTCGTCGGCGTGGGTCGAGACGGCGTAGAGGTTGTTCTCGATGAAGTAGAGCACCGGCAGCTTCCACGCCGCCGCGAGGTTGAACGACTCCAGCACCGAGCCGATCTGGCTCGCGCCGTCGCCGAAGTAATTGATGCTGATGTCGGTCGTGCCCGAGTGCTTCTGCGCCCACGCATGGCCCGTCGCAGCGGGCGCACCGCCGCCGACGATCGCATTCGTGCCGAGCGCGCCGGCCTCGAGCCACTGCAGGTGCATCGAACCGCCGCGCCCTCCCGAGAACCCCTGCGCGAGGCCGAGGATCTCGGCGAGCGTGCGCTGCAGGACGGCCTGCACGTCGGGGGTGACGAGCGCCGCGAGGTCGAGCGAGCCGCCCGAGACGTGGGTGATGACCTTCGCGAGGAACTGATGATGTCCGCGGTGCGAGCCGTTGACGGCATCCGTCGATCTGAGCCCCACGATCGAGCCGACAGCGCCGCCCTCCTGCCCGATGCTCGAATGCGCGGGGCCGTGCACGAGGCCTTCGGCGGCCAGGTCGAGCACCGTCTCCTCGAACGCGCGGATGAGGTGCAGCTCGCCGAGCATCGTGGCCAGCAGGGCCGGATCGGCCGCCTTCCAGTCCTCCGGCGTGGTCTCGAGCTGGATCCAATCGGCCCCGGTCTGCAAGCGCCGTCGCTCCGCCATGTCAGCCCACTTCCCTGTGTCGCGGCACGCTGTATGCGTGTACACCACTGTAGGACGGGGTTGGATCCAATACAAGGCGTCGGTTGCCGTAATCCCTGGCGCGAAGCGAGCACTTGCGGCAAGATGGATCCAATCGGACGAGGAGGTCGCGAACATGCCAGGGATCCCCGGTCTGCGCGGAACGGATCACATCGGCTTCACGGTGCCCGATCTCGACGAGGCGGAGCGCTTCCTCGTCGACGTGCTCGGCGCGGTGCACGTGTACACACTCGGCGCCAAGCGGTCCGACGACGACTGGATGACCGTGCAGCTCGGGGTCCACCCGCGCACCGTCATCCGCGAGATCCGCTTCTACCGGCTCGGCAACGGCTCGAACCTCGAGGTCTTCCAGTACGACGCGGCCGACGGGCAGGCGCCGCAGCCGCGCAACAGCGACATCGGCGGCCACCACCTCGCGCTGTACGTCGACGACATGGACGCGGCGATCGAGCACCTGCGCGCGCACGACGTCGAGATCATGGGCGAGCCGGTCGCGAGCGCCGGCGCGTCGGCGGGTCAGCGTTGGCTGTACTTCCGGGCGCCGTGGGGCATGCAGTTCGAGCTCGTGAGCTTCCCCGACGGGAAGGCGTATGAGAAGGACGCGGACGTGCTGCTGTGGCATCCGGCACACCCCGAGAAGTGAGCGCGATGGACGTCGACACGAACGGCCACGGCCGGGCGGGAGCCCGCATCGCGGGACTCATGCGCGAGGCGATCCTCGACGGCGCGTACGCGCCGGGTGCCCGCATCCGCCAGGAGGACCTCGCCGACCGCTACAAGGCGAGCCGCGTGCCCGTGCGCGAAGCGCTGCGCATCCTCGAATCGGAGGGGCTCATCATACGCGTGGCCAACGCCGGTGCGTGGGTGTCGCAGCTCAACCTCGCCGAATGCGAGGAGCTGTACCAGGTGCGTGAACGCATCGAGCCCCTCCTGCTCCGGCTCAATGTGCCGCTGCTCACGCCCGGTGCGATCGACGAGCTCGACGAGGTCGCGGGCCGCATGGAAGCCGCCGCCGACGCCGAGGAGTTCCTCGCGCTCGACCGCCGCTTCCACCTCGCGACCTACGCCGCCGCGCCGACGATCATGCTCCACGAGACCGTCGTGCGCCTGTGGAACCGCACGCACCACTACCGGCGCGCGTTCGTGCGCGTCGCCCGGTCGACGGGCGACGCATCCGCGAATCACGACCACAGGCTGCTCGTCGCCGCGCTTCGCCGGCGCGACGCCGAAGAGGCCGAGAGCATCATCGCGCACCACATCCGCCGCACGCGGCTCGAGCTGGCGCGGCATCCGGAGATCTTCGCGCACCCCTCGTGAACCGCGACCCGCTCAGTACGGATTCGCGACGAACAGGTCCTGGGCCGGAAAGCGCGTGAGCACCTCGATGCCGTAGTCGGTGACGACGACCTCCTCCTCGATGCGGGCGGCTGAGAACCCGTCGGATGCCGGGCAGTACGTCTCCATCGCGAACACCATGCCCGCCCGCAGCTCCACGGGGTCCTTCATGGAGTTGAGCCGCGAGATGATGGGCCGTTCGTGCAGGCCGAGCCCGAGGCCGTGGGCGAACTGCAGTCCGAACGCGGCGAGTTCGTTCTCGAAGCCGAAGTCGGTGGCCTTGGGGAGCACGGCCGCGACCTGGTCGCTGCCCACACCCGGACGGATCGCGTCGAGTGCCGCGTCCATCCACTCGCGCGCCTGCTTGTACGCGTCTTCCTGACTGGGCGTCGCCCACCCCACGCCGAAGGTGCGGTAGTAGCACGTGCGGTAGCCGTTGAACGAGTGGATGATGTCGAAGAACGCCTGATCACCGGGGCGGATGATGCGGTCGGTGAAGTTGTGCGGATGCGGGTTGCACCGCTCCCCCGAGATCGCGTTGATCGCCTCGACCTGGTCCGACCCGTACTCGTACAGGCGGTGGTTCGCGAGTGCGACGATCTCGTTCTCGCGCACGCCGGGCTTGAGTGCCTCGGCGATCTCCTGGTACACGCCGTCGACCATCGCGGCCGCCTGGTTGAGCAGCAGGATCTCGTCTTCGTTCTTGATGACGCGCGCGTCGAGCATCGCCTGCTGCGCGTCGACGATGCGCAGGCCCTGCCGCTGCGCCTCGAAGAGGAACGGCGGCTCGACGATGTCGACGCCGAGCGGCGCATCCGCGAGTCCCTCCTCGCGCAGCAGCGACACGATCTCCTCGATCGCCTCGCGCATGAGTCCTGCCGGTTCAGGGGCGACGGCGCCGCGGAAGCCGAGGAAGCCGGCGCGGTAGTTCTCGTCGGGCACCCAGTCCGAGTAGAGCTTGTGGTGGCGCACGGCCGAGCCGAAGTCCCACAGGACCGGGTCGCGCCCGCGCATGAGCAGCGCGTAGCGGATCATCTTGTCGCCGAGCGCACCGCCGATCCACGTCTGGGTCGTGTAGCGGATGTTGTAGAAGTCGAACAGCAGGAACGCACCGCACTCGCTCGCCTCGAGCACCGCCTTCACACGCCCGAGCCGGTACTGCCGCAGCCGCTCGAAGTCGACGCGGTGCTCGTAATCGACGCCGTGCTGGCCGGGTGCGGCGAGCGGGCGGACGCCCGGCGGGCGCGCGCTCGGACGCTCGAACCGCCGCGCGCCGCCGTGCGCGTGGCCGTGACCGTGGCTCATGACTCGGGCGCCAATCCGTCGTCGACCTCGACGTTCTCGGGCTGCAGTTCGATGCCCGAGTGCAGCGCGGCGCGCACGATCATCGACGCGAAGTCCTGCTCGGTGTTGCCCGCGTTGACCTCGGTCGCCACGACCTCGCGCGTGACCGCCGTGACGGGCATGACGACGCCCAGCTCGCGCGCGGCGGCGAGGCCGAGGTCGAGGTCCTTCAGCAGCAGCACCGGCGTGAACGTCGGGGTGAAGTCGAGGTTGACCAGCGCAGGCGACTTGTAGCGGCTGTAGGGCGAGCCCATGACGGAGTCGTTGAGGAATGCGAGGAAGTCGGCGCGCTTCACGCCCGCCTTCTCGGCGAGGAGCGTGATCTCGATGAGGTTCTGGATCACGACGCCGAGGAACACGTTGTGGGCGATCTTGACGATGCGCGCGGCCTCGCCCTCGCCCACGTACGTGACCCCGCGCCCCCACGTCTCGAGGAGCGGGAGGATGAGCTCGAACGCGTCGCGAGGACCGGATGCCGCGACCGTGAGCTTGCCCGCCGCGATGACCTTCGGGTTTCCCGACACGGGCGTCGCGACGAACCCGACGCCGCGCTCCTCGGCGGCGGCGCGGATCTTCGCGCTCGCCTCCATCGACACGGTGGACGCGTCCCCGATGGCCTTCGGTGCGCGCTCCGGATCGGTGAGCAGTCCGTCGTCTCCGAGCATGACCTCCTCGAGGTCCTTCGACGCGGACACCATCACGAAGACGACGTCGCGGCCGGCGAGGTCGACCGGGCGGTCCACGAGGGTCGCTCCCGCCTCGGCGAGCGGCTCCGCCTTGGCCCGTGTGCGGTTGTACACCGCGACGTCGTGGCCGGCCGCGAGCAGCCGCTGCACGAGCTGTGCGCCCATGCGGCCCGCCCCGATCCAGCCGATGGTCGGCGATGCATCCGTCATGTCGTCTCCTCCTTCTGCGCGGTCGCGCGTCATTCGCCCGCGACCGCGGCGACGGCCTGGATCTCGAGCCGCAGGCGCGGATCGGTCGCGAGGCGCACCACCTGCACCGAGCTGCTCGTGGGGATGTGGCCGCCGAACCACTCGGCCTGGTGGCGGTTCACCGTGTCCTGATCGGCGTCGACGTCGGTGAAGAACCGGATGAGGTTCACGACGTCGGACCGCTGCGCGCCGGCGGCCTTGAGCGCGAGGTCGAGGTGATCGAACGCGTTCGCGACCTGGCCGGCGATGTCGAGCGGGATCGAGTCGAACACCTCGGGTCGGTGCGGGTGGTCGTGGTACACGGGCGCGCCGGTGACGCCGCTGATGAACACGAGCCGCGCGCCCGAGACGGTTCGGATCGCGGGCACGAACGGACTGAAGATCGTCTCGTCGTAGCCCTCGTGGTGGATGATCTCGGCGCTGCCGACGCGCCGCGGCTCCGGGATCGAGTTCATGGGAGACCCCCTTCTTCGTCGAACGAGCCCCTGCTCCGACTGCTTCGCCTCTACGCGAGCGCAATCGATTGCACTCATGCAACCCCACGCAGCCGCCGGTGTCAACAGCGCTTCTCGATCAGCGGGGCGCGGGGCCCGTCGATTCGCGCACGACGAGCGACACCGGGAGCACGACCCGCGCGTGATCCTGCTCCTCGCCGTGGAGCTGGGCGAGCAGCATCCGCGCCGCCTCCGCGCCCATCTCGGCCGCAGGCACCCGGACGGTCGTGAGGGGCGGCTGCATGTCCTCCGCGAAGAGCATGTCGTTGAAGCCGACGACCGACACCTCCCCCGGGCACGAGCGGCCGTGCGCGCGCAGCGCGCGCAGCACCCCGAGCGCGATGAGGTCGTTGCTCGCGACGACCGCGGTCGGGATCGGCTGTTCGGCGAGGATGTGCTCCATCGAGTCGCGCCCGGCGGCGACGGTGAGGGCGGATGCCTCGACCACCCGCCCGCGCATGCCCTCGCGCGCGTCGACGGCGGCCCGGAAGGCATCCGCACGCACGATGCTCGTCGACAGGTCGAGCGGGCCGGCGATGTGCACGACGTCACGATGACCGAGCCCGTGCAGGTGCTCGACCGCGGCGGTGATCCCGTCGGCGTCGTCGCCCGTCACGAGCGGGTACGGAAGGGAGCCCGCATCGCGATTGAGCATGACCGCCCGCACGCCCGCCGCGTGGGCGCGCGCGAGCACGGGCTGGTCGCCGTGCCGCCCGGTCGCGACGATGAGCCCGTCGACGCGGCGGCCCAGGAGCGACGTGAACTGCGCCTCCTCGATCGCGTCGTCGCCGTCGGTGTTGGCGATGAGCGCCGTGTAGCCGCGGGACTGGAGATGGTCCTCGATGCCGCGCACGATCGGCGGGAAGAACGGGTTCGTGAGGTCGGGGATGACGACGCCGATCGTCATCGACGCGTTCTTGCGGAGGCCCCGCGCGACGATGTTCGGCACATAGCCCAGCTCGCGCGCCGCCTCCTGCACGCGGCGCACGGTCTCGTCGCTGATCTGGCCGGCGGTCGCCGGGTCGAGCGCACGCGACACGGTCGCCTTGTGCACGCCCGCGCGCTGCGCGACGTCGTCGAGCGTCACGCGCCTCGTGCTGTCGCGCTGCGGCATCCCCCCACCTCCGGCGCCACAGTATCGCGCAGCGGCCTACGCGTGCGGCACGGAGTCTCCGACGATCCGGTCGCGCACGAACCAGATCGCACGCACATCCTGGTCGGAGTCGTTCCAGAAGCGGTGCGGCAGGTGCGAGTCGAACACGATCGAGTCACCCGGCTCGAGCACGGTCTCGGCACCGTCGACGAGCACGTTGAGCCGCCCCGAGATGACGATGCCGTACTCCCGCCCCTGATGCCGGATGTCATCGGCGGGAGCAGGCGTGCCGGGCGCGTACACGACCTCGAGGAACTCCGCGTCGGGCTCTCCGACGACCGTGAGCCGGCTCCATCTCGGCCCCGAGCTGAGCTTGATCACGGGGTGGTCGGCAGCGCGCTGCACGATGCCCGACACGGCGAGGTCGCGCCCGGTCGGCGCTCGCGAGCCTCGCACTCCCGCGGGGGCGGCGGGCGGGTCGAGCAGCTCGTTCATCGACACGCCGAGCTCTCTGGCCACGGCGTACAGGGCGGGCACGCTGAACGCGCCGATGCCCCGCTCGACCTGCGAAACGTGGCTCGCCGAGACGCCGATACGGCGTGCGAGCTCGCGCACCGACATCCCGGCGGCCGTACGCGCCGATCGCAGGCGCTCGCCGACGGTGTTCCACGGGGTGTCGAGGTCGGGCATCGGTCTCCTAGGCGATCGGTCACCCGCCCACGCGGCGGGGCAGGCGGCTCATGGCGTCGAGCGCGTCCACGGCGTCCCGCACGGGGCCGGTGGAACCGGCGGATGCCGCGCCTGTGCGCCCCGCGACGAACCACACGCCCTCGGCGACGGCATCCGCGTCGTTCCGGTACAGATGCGGGCGCGACGAGCTGAAGCAGAACGAATCGCCGGCGCGGATGACGTACGTCTCGAAGTCGATCTTGAGCGTCAGCTCGCCCCGGATGAGGTACCCGTACTCGGTGCCTGTGTGGCGCATGTGCGTGTCGTCGACCGAGCTCGCCGCGCCCGGCGCGTACGTCACGTGCACCGCGTCGACGCTCGAGTCCATCACGGCCAGTCCTCGCCACGTCACGCCGTTCTCGACGACGATCTCCGGCGCGTCGCGTGCGCGCTGGATGGGATCCGGATGCTCCACGCGCCGCGGCTCGTGCGCCGCGGGGGCGTGCCCGAGCACTTCGTCGATGGACAGCCCGAGGCACGTCACGATCGCCCACAGCGTGCTCACCGACGGCTGCACCTTGCCCGTCTCGACCTGCGAGAGCAGGCTCGGCGAGATGTCGGCCTCCGCCGCCATGGCGCGAAGGCTCAAGCCCCTCGCGACGCGGGCTTCGCGGATGCGCCCCCCGAGCTCCGTCGTCATGACGCCCCTCCCCCCGTCCACGCGAGCACGCCCGCATCGTGCGTCACGCGCCCGCCCATGATCGTGAGGTCGCTCATGATGTCGCGCAGCTCGTCGTCGGAGCACGTGAGCGGATCCGCCGTGGGCACGCACACGTCGGCGTCGAACCCCGGCAACAGGCGACCGCGGTGTCCGTGCTCTCCCGTGAACCACGCCGCATCGCGCGTGTACGCCGCGAGCGCGTCGAACCGTGAGAGGCGGTGGCGAGCCAGTCGCCTCCCGCGCCCGTCGAGCGTCGCGCCGGTCACGAGCCACCAGATCGAGGCCCAGGGCGAGAACCAGTTCGCGCGCGTCGCGTCGGTGCCGCCGCCGATGACGATCCCGAGCTCGCGCATGGCTCCGATGGGCGGTGCGTTCTCGGTCGCCTCGACGCCCCATGCATCGACGTAGTCGCCGCCCTTGAGCACCATGCGGTTCTGCACGAGAACACCTGCACCGAGCCGCGCGATGCGCTCGAGGTTCGACTGCGACGCCTCGTCGGCGTGGACGATCGCGAAGCCGGCGCCGGTGATCCCGCCGGTCTCGCGGTCGACCTCCTCCCACGCGTCGAGGACGCGGGTGAGGGAGTGGTCGAGCACGGCGTGCACGATCATGCGCCAGCCGCGCTCGACGCACACGCGCACGATCTCGACGAGCTCCCGGTACGCGTCGTCGCGCAGCTCGAACGGGTCGAGACCTTCGAGGTCATGACAGCCGAGATGGGCGATCTCGCCCGCACCGGCGATGCGGAGCATGTCGTCGCCCGATCCGGGCTGGACGAGCTCGGTGAGCGCACGGAAGTCGTCGACCTCTCCTCCGCGCGTCCACGCCGACAGGAACAGCCGCGTGCGCACGTCGAGCGAGCCTTCGCGCCACACCGTGTAGAGCGCGTCGTAGTCGCGCGGGGTCACGAGCAGGCCGCCGCCGTCGACGACGCCGGTCAGCCCGTGCCGCGCGAACTCGGCGTTCATCGCGCGCACACCCGCCTCCGCGTCCTCGCGTGCGACGCGCAGCGCGAGCGCGGTCGGCACCGCGAACGCGCCGACACCGCGCACCTCACCCGTGAGGCGTCCGTGCTCGTCGCGCACGAGGGTGCCGCGCGGCGGATCGGCGGACTCCTCGGAGAAGCCGCACGCGCGCAGGCCCGCGGAGTTGAGCACTCCGTGGTCGTACAGCTCCTGCACGTAGACGGGATTGTCCGGCGCGACCGCGTCGAGCTCCTCGCGCGTCGGGCCGCGCCGCTCGGCGAACTGCGTCGAATGCCAGCCGCCGATGACGCTCACCCACTCGCCGGGCCCGCGGGCCGCGGCATCCGCCCTCGTCCGCTCCAGCGCCTCGCCGAGAGACCTGACGTCCTCCCAGTGCATCGTGCGCGTCCACGAGACGCCGGCGCGCACCGCGTGGATGTGCGAGTCGTTGAGCCCGGGGATCGCGCGGCGGCCACCGAGGTCGACGACGCGCGCGGCGAGCGCCCGATAGGGCTCGATGTCGGCGTCGCCGCCGATCGCGACGACCCGGCCGCCGGCGAGCGCGATCGCCTCGACTTCGTCGGGACCCTGCGAAGGGTCGGCGAACGTCGAGATGCGACCGTTGTGCAGCACGAGGTCCACGACGGGCAGGGCGTTGGGAGCGCTGGGCGTCATCGGTACCTCGGCTAGATGCTCAGGTGGCGCTCGAGGAGTCCGGCATCGGCGCGCAGCTCGGCCGGCGCGCCCGTCCACGCGATCGTGCCGGTGTCGTCGATGACGATCACGCGCTCCGCGATCTCGAGCGCGAGGTCGACGTTCTGCTCCGCGATGAGGATCGACAGGCCCGACGACCGCAGTCCCTCGAGCCGGTCCTGGATGACGTCGAGCACATTCGGCGCGAGGCCTTCGCTCGGCTCGTCCATGATGAGCAGCGTCGGATCCGACATGAGCGCGCGTCCGATCGCGAGCATCTGCTGCTCTCCGCCCGACAGCGAGCGCGCCATCGACTTCGACCGCTCCGCCAGGCGCGGGAAGAACTCGAAGACGCGCTCGACCGTCCACGCCTCGCCGTCCGCGCGGCGTCGGCGAGGCACGACCGTGAGGTTCTCGGTCACGGTGAGCGACCCGAACACACGCCGACCCTGGGGGACGATCGCGATGCCCGCGCGCGAGATCTGGAAGCTGGGTCGCTTCGTGAGCTCGACGCCTTCGTACGTGATGGTCCCTGCCGTGATGACCGGCGGGCGCAGTCCGCAGATCGCACGCACGAGCGTCGTCTTGCCCATGCCGTTGCGACCGAGCAGCGCGACGCTCTGACCCGACTCGACCGTGAAGTCGACTCCGTTGAGCACGCGCGCCGTCGCGTAGCCCGCGTGCAGTCCGCTCACCTCGAGAGTCACTTCTGGCCACGCCTTCCCAGGTAGATCTCCTTGACCTTCTCGTTTTCGCGCACCTCGTCGGGGGTGCCGGTCACGACGTGCCGCCCGTTCTCCATGCACATCACGCGGTCGGTGAGGCCGAGCGCGAGCGACATGTCGTGTTCGATGAGAAGAATCGGCAGCGTGCGCGGCAGCTGCTCGATGAGCTCGCGCAGTGTGCTGCGCTCGGTCGCCGAGAGCCCCGCCGCGGGCTCGTCGAGCAGCAGCAGGTCCGGCTCGCCGACGAGCGCCATCGCGATCTCGAGCTGGCGCTGCTCGCCATGCGAGAGGTCGGCCACGGTGTCGTTGAGCCGCGACATGAGTCCGACGGCCTCGAGGTGCTCGAACGCGCGCTGGGTCACGGCATCCGACAGTCCCTGCGTGCGCCAGAAGACACGCGCCTTCGCCGTCCCGCCGCGCGCGGCGACGCGGACGTTGTCGAGCACCGTCATGTCGCGGAACAGGTTCGACACCTGGAACGTGCGTCCGACGCCGAGCCGCGCGCGGCGGGCCGTGCTCATGCGGGTGACGTCGCGGCCGAAGATCTCGATCGTGCCGGTGGTCGGGCGCACGTCGCCCGCGATCATCTTGAACAGCGTCGTCTTGCCCGCGCCGTTCGGTCCGATGACCCCCATGCGCTCGCCGGGGGCGAGCTCGAGCGAGATGTCGACGACCGCCTGCACGCCGCCGTACCTCTTGCCGGCGCCCGAGACCACGAGCGCCGGGGCTCCGGTTCCGGGCCCCTGCGGGCCCGGAACCATCGCCTGATCCGTCATCGTGTGCACGCTACCCCTGGAAGGACTGGCTGTACGTCGGCTGCTGCATGGCCTCTTCGGGGTCCTTGCCCAGCCACTGGTCGACGTCCTCGAACGTCTCGATCGGAACGTTCACCCAATTGCCGTCGACCTCCTGCACCTCGCGGATGTAGACCGGGCCGACCGTGTTGTTGTAGTCGTCCCACGAGACGCGGCCGAAGATGCTGTCCTCGAACGTGTACTCGGTGATCGCCGCCACGAGCTCCTCGCCGGTCACGAGGCCGTTCTCCTCGAGCACCGCGGCGACGAGGCTGGCCGTCATGTAGCCGCCTGCCACGTTCGCCGACGGCAGCTTGCCGTCGTAGCGCTCGCCGTAAGCCTCCGAGAACTCGCGCACCGCGTCGCTGTCGCGACCCTCGGCCCAGTAGCTCACCGACTTGAAGCCCTCGATCTCGGGCCCGAGCGCACGCAGCGTCGCCTGGTCCATGCCGCAGCAGTTCATCAGCAGCTCCTGGCTCTCACCCAGCCCGAGGCCGAGGAAGCTGCGCAGGAAGTCGGGGCCCGGCGCGCCGCCGGCCGTCGCGACGAACGCGATGTCCGCGCCCGCGGCCTGGATCTGCGACACGTACGTCGAGAAGTCCGACGTGCCGTTCGGGAACCAGTACTGCGCGACGACCTCGCCGCCCTCGGACTCGAAGCCCTGCTTGAACCCGGCGCACGACTCCCACCCGAACGCGTAGTCGGGGCACAGCGTCACCGCTGTCTTGTGACCCTCGCGAGCAGCCCACTGGCCACCCGGGAAGTTCGTCTGCGAACCGGACTGCGAGCCGGTGCGCACCGTGAGGTCGTTCGCCTCGCGCTGCGTCAGGTCGTCGGCGGCGGCGACCGGCTGGAGGCTCGGGATGCCGACGCTCGACGTGTAGGCCGCCACCGCGAGCGCAGTGTTGGCCAGGAGCGGTCCGATGACGACGTCGACGCCGTCCGACTCTACGAGCTTCTTCGCCTTCGTGAGCGAGGTCTCGGGGTTTCCGGCGTCGTCTTCGACGATCGTCTCGACCGTGACGCCGTTCACCTCGTTGCCGTTCACCTCCCAATAGAGGTTCCAGCCGTCGACCATCTCCTGGCCGGCGATGGCGAAGTTGCCCGTGATGGGCGAGATGTACCCCACCTTGAGCGTGCCGGTGGCGGTCTCACCGTCGGTGGGAGCCTCCGACGGCTGCGCCGCTCCGGGAGGGGCACATGCTGCGAGTGCGAGCACGGCGGCGATGCCCAGGGCTGCCGCCCCTGCCCGCCGGACGGGAGCCGAGGTCTTCATCGACTTCATGGCGATTCCTTTCATGCGGTGTGACTGCTATCGGTGGTTGGGGCGTTCTCGAGCAGGTCCTGCTCGCCGGGTGGTCCATCCGACCTTCGCCGCCACCGTCGGAAGAGCTTCTGCAGGCTCCCGACGAGGCCGGCGCGGGCGAACAGGATCACGAGGATGAAGATCAGGCCGAGCACGGTCGGCCACCGCTCGACCGAGTTCGACAGCACGTTCTCGACGAGCACGACGATCGCCGCGCCCACGAGGGGGCCGAACGTCGTGCCGACTCCGCCGAGGATGACCATGACGATGAGCAGCACCGACCGGTGCACGCCCGCCGCCGAGGGGCTCACGAAGTGCGTGTGCCACACCGACAGCAGGCCCGCGAAGCCCGCCACGATCCCCGAGATCATGAACGCGCTGAGCTTGTACGAGGGGACGGAGTAGCCGAGGCTGCGCATGCGGCTCTCGCTGTCGCGGATGCCGCGCAGGCTCGCGCCGAACGGCGAGCGCCCGACGACCCACAGCAGAAGGGTTCCGAGCACGAAGCCCGCGAGCACGAAGTAGTAGAAGGTCCAGTACTCCGCGATGAAGTCGGGGCGCCGGATGCCGGTGATCCCGTTCTCGCCGCCGGTGACCGTCGACAGGCGGTACGCCAGCCCGAAGACGACCATCCCGACCGCGAGCGTCACCATGAGGAAGTAGATGCCGCTCGTGCGCATCGACAGCACGCCGTAGACGAACGTGACCACGATGGTCGTGCCGAGAGCGAAGACGACCTGCATGCCCGGGTCCATGCCCTGCCGTGACGCCCATGCGGCGCCGTAGGCGGATGCTGCGGCGATCCCCGCGTGCCCGAGCGACGCCATGCCGCCGTCGCCGACGAGGAAGTTGACGCTCGCGGCGAGCAGCCCCGCGATGAGGATCGTGGTCACGAGCGAGATGACGTATGACGTCGTGCCGAGGTAGGGCAGCGCGAGCGCGATGCCGAGCGCGACGGCGAGGCTTGCGAGCGTGATGATGCGCGTGCGGGTGCTGCGGGGTGCCCCGATCGTGCGGACGGTGCGCGTCTCGACGAGCTTCGCGAGCATCATGCGGCCTTTCCGAAGAGGCCGGTCGGGCGGAGCACGAGCACGAGCGCCATGGGCGCGAAGATCGTGAAGTACGCGAGGTCGGGTATCCACGCCTTCGCGAACGCGTCGATGAGCCCGATGAGCACGCTGCCGACGGCGGCGCCCGGCACGCTGCCGAGCCCGCCGATGATCACGACGACGAGCGCGTAGAGGAGGACCTCGTCCTGGATCCCGGGGCGGATGCTGATGATGCCCGCCCCGATCGTGCCGCCGATCGCGGCGAGCGCGGCCCCGACGACGAACATGCCCGTGAACACCCATCGGATGTTCACGCCCATCGCCGAGATGATCTCGCGGTCGTCGACGCCCGCGCGCACGATCGCTCCGACGCGCGTGCGGTTCTGCACGAGCGCGAGGGCGACGCCGATCACGATCGCGACCGCCATCACGAAGATGCGGTACCACGGGTAGGTGAGCGGCCCGATCGTGAGGGAGCCGGTGATCGTCGCCGAAACGGGGAGGGTCCGGGGGTCTCCGCCGAAGATCGCGAGGCACAGGTCGGCGATGACGAATGAGACGCCGACGGTCAGCAGCACCTCGGGCAGCTCCTGCCCGCGCAGGAATCGCAGCAGCCCCACCTCGACGACGAGCGCCGTGATGCCCACCGCGACGACCGCCGCGAGCACCGCGAGCAGGAGGTTGCCGGTGAGCGTCGCGATCACGACGCCGATGTAGCCGCCGAGCATGTAGAAGGCTCCATGCGCGAGGTTCACGATGCGCATGAGGCCGAATACGAGCGTCAGGCCGCTGGCCAAGAGGAACAGCAGGGCGCCGAAGCTCAGGCCGTTGAGCGCCTGCTGTGCGAGGAAGACGGGTTCGAACACCGGGTGATCAGACCTTCCACGTCGTCGGGGAATCGCCGGAATCGTTCGCTGGCGCGTCTAGTACAGCAACGCACGCCACCCGATGTCAATTGATACTGAACAAACCGTTACCTTCACTTCACGAACTCAACGCGCCGACGGGTCTGCAATCGATCCGAGGTCGCCAGCCTGTTCATGGTTGTTCAGTGGCAGTGATCGGCTGGAAAACGACGAGGGGCGGATGCCGCAGCATCCGCCCCTCCCGTTCAATAGCCGACCGTGAAGCGCTGCCTGCGGTGCCTCGGGTTCTCGATCTCGTCGATGATGGCCACCGCGAGGTCGGCGCCCGAGATGTCGGAGACGCCGTTCTCGTCTCGGACGAGGACGTCTCCGTCCACGCGGTAGGTGCCCTTGCGCTCCCCCGGGTTGAACGCGCCGAACATCTGCGCGGGGTGCACGAAGAACCAGTCGAGCGACTCGGGGCTGTGCTGAAGCGCCTCGAGGACGTCGATCGCCGCCTGCGCCTCCGCCTTGAACTCCTCGGGGAAGTCCGTGTCGATGAGGCGGGGGCCGCCCGGTGCGACGAGCGATCCCCCCGCGCCGCCGATGACGCCGAGACGCGTCTCGGTGCCCGCGAGGGCGTCGGCGAGCTCGAGCATCGCCGGGACGTAGGACTCGGCCATGTCGCCGCGCGGCGAGACGGCGACCACGATGGCGTCGGCGCCCTGAAGCTCGGCCACGAGGCTCGGCACGTCGAGCAGCGTCGCCTCGACGTACGTCGCTCCGTGCACGCGCTCGGCCGCGGGCTTGCGCGCGACCGACACGACATCGTGTCCGCGCTGCACCCCCTCGGTGACGATGTGACTGCCGGCGTAGCCGGTCCCTCCGATGACGGCGATGCGGGCCATGCTGTTCCTTTCGGGTCAGGTGTGTCAGTCTGCCTGAGACAAGGCGCGCTGCGCGCGCTTCATTCCCCCGAATGGAAACCTAACGTCATGCGTCGCGACCGGCGCGCATCGTGGCGATCTGGTACAAAGCCACGGACGCCGCGATCCCGGCGTTCAACGACTCGGTCGCCGACGAGATCGGGATCGACACGATCTGGTCGCACGTCTCGGTCACCAGGCGCGAGAGGCCCTTCCCCTCGGAGCCGACCACGATCACCACGGGGCGGTCGGCGAGCTCGAGCGACGGAAGCGACACGTCTCCCCCGCCGTCGAGGCCGAGCACGAAGACGCCCTGCTTCTTGAACTCCTTGAGCGTCGTGGTGAGGTTCGCGGCGATCGCGACGGGGATGCGCGCCGCTGCGCCCGCGCTCGTCTTCCACGCAGCGGAGTTGACGCTCGCCGAGCGGCGCTGCGGCACGATGACGCCCTGACCGCCGAACGCGGCGGTCGAGCGGATGATCGCACCGAGGTTGCGCGGGTCGGTCACTCCGTCGAGCGCGACCAGCAGCGGCACCTCGTCGTCGGCGAGCACCTCTTCGAGCACGTCCTGCGGGTGGGCGTATTCGTACGGCGGGACCTTGAGCACGACGCCCTGGTGCACGCCGTCGAAGCCCGCCATGCGGTCGAGCTCGGGGCGCGTGACCTCGAGCACCGGGATGTCGCGGTGCGACGCGATCGCGAGCATCTCCTTCACGCGGTCGTCCATCTCGACACGCTGCGCGATGTAGAGCGCGGTCGCGGGGATCTTCGCCCGAAGCGCCTCGAGCACCGAGTTGCGCCCGGTGACCGTCTCGGTGTCGTCGCCGCCCTTCGACTTCGGCGCGCGATTCGGGTTCGCGCCCTGGGGCTTCGCGCCGGGGCGACCCTTGCCGCCCGCCGCGGCGTATCGCTCACGGGCCGCCTTGCGCTTGCCCGCGACGTGCCATGCGCGGTCCTCCGCCTTCGGCGTCGGGCCCTTGCCCTCGAGCGCCTTGCGGCTGTGGCCGCCGGTGCCCTTGGTGGGGCCCTTCTTCTTCGGCTTGCCCGCTCCCGGGCGTCCTGGCTTGGCCATCAGCTCTCCTTCACGAGGGGCGCACCCTCGGCATCTGTGTGCGGTGCGGCCGGCGCGGGCGGGTCGATGAGCGCCCAGTGCGTGCCGTCGGGCCCGTCCTCGAGCGCGATGCCCGCGGCCGCGATCGCGTCGCGGATGCGATCGGCCGTCTCCCAATCCTTCGCGGCTCGCGCCTGCGCGCGCTGCGCGATCATCGTCTGCACGAGGGCGTCGAGGGCGGATGCCTCGGCCGATCCACCCGCCTGCCACCGCGCATCCGTCGGGTCGATCCCGAGGATCCGCGTCATCTCGTGCACCTGCGCCGCCGCGATGTGCGCGCCGCCCGCGTCTCCCGCGTCGAGGGCAGCGTTCCCCGCGCGCACCGTCTCATGGATGACGGCGAGCGCCTGCGGCACCCCGAGGTCGTCGTCCATCGCGGCCGCGAACGCGGGCGGAAGCAGATCGACCGGCTCGTCGGACGCGTCCTCGGGCCGCTGCGCGGTCCACTCCAGGGTGCTGGGCGTGCGCTGCACGCGCTCGAGGAACGTGCGGATGCGGCCGACCGCCGCCTCGGCCTCGTCGAACGTCGAGGCGGTGACGTCGAGGCTCGAGCGGTAATGCGCCGCCGCGAGCGCGTAGCGCACGACGAGCGGGTCGCGCTCGCGCAGCAGATCCTCGGCGAGGATGAAGTTGAACAGCGACTTCGACATCTTCTGCGCGCCGACGGTCACGAGTCCGTTGTGCACCCAGTACCGGGCGAAGCCGTCGCCGGCCGCGGTCGACTGGGCGAGCTCGTTCTCGTGGTGCGGGAAGCGCAGGTCGAGCCCACCGCCGTGGATGTCGAACTGGGCGCCGAGGTAGCGGCGCGCCATCGCGGAGCACTCGATGTGCCAGCCGGGGCGCCCGCGTCCCCACGGCGAATCCCACGATGCGCTCTCCGGCTCTTCGGGCTTGGCGCCCTTCCACAGCGCGAAGTCGCGCGGGTCGCGCTTGCCGCGCGGGTCGGCGTCCTCGGCCGGCTCCATCGCGTCGAGCGACTGGCGCGTGAGCGAGCCGTAGTCGGCCCACGACCGCACGTCGAAGTACACGTCGCCCGCGGCCTCCGCCGACGTCGCGGCGTAGGCGTGCCCCGCCTCGATCAGCCGTGCGATGAGCTCCTGCATCTGCGGGATCGACGCGGTCGCACGCGGCTCGTACGTCGGCGCCGCGATGCCGATCGCCGTGTACGCGCGCGTGAACTCGAGCTCCATGCGATAGGCCAGCGCCCACCACGGCTCTTCGGGCGTCGCGTTGGCGAGCACCTTGTCGTCGATGTCGGTCACGTTGCGCACGAACGTCACGCGGCCGAACCGGTGCTCGAGCCAGCGGCGGAGGATGTCGAAGCTCAGCGCGCCGCGGAGGTGCCCGATGTGGGGGCCGGACTGCACGGTCGGGCCGCACACGTACATCGTGACGTTCGACGGGTCGAGCGGCGCGAAGTCGCGCAGCGCCTGAGCCTTCGTGTCGTAGAGCTGAACCGTCACCGCACCAGCCTACCGGCGGGGTCGCGGTACAAATGGGGGATGCTCCCGATCCTCGCCGTCGTCGCGGCCGCCGTGCTGTTCGGCACGACGGGCACGTCCCAGGCCCTCGGACCGGACGACACGACACCACTGTCCGTCGGCGTCATGCGCCTCGTCATCGGCGGCACCGCGCTCGCCCTCATCGGCTGGCTCCTGGCCCGCCGCCACCGCCGCCGCACGGGTGCGCCGCCGCGCCGCGCGACGCCCCGCGACATCGCCCTCATGGCGACGACCGGCGTGTGCCTGGCCGCCTACCAGCCGCTGTTCTTCCTGGGCACGGAGCGCAACGGCGTCGCGGTCGGCACCGTCATCGCGCTCGGCTCGGCGCCCGTGCTCGCGGGCACGCTCGAATGGGCGCTCACGCGCCGCACCCCATCCGGAACGTGGGCGCTCGCGACCGCGCTCGCCACCGCCGGGGTCGTGCTGCTCGGCGTCGGCGGCGACGCGGGCGCGACAGCGGGCGCCGATCCGCTCGGCATCCTGGGGTCGGTCGGCGCCGGAGCGTCGTTCGCGGTCTTCGCCAACGCGCAGCGCCGCCTCATGGACTCCGGGTGGGACCCGTTCACCGTCGCCGGCGCCATGGGCGCGTGGTCGGCGCTCGTCGCCGCGCTCGCGCTGCCCTTCGTCGATCTGTCGTGGCTCGCGGAGGGCCGCGGGCTCGCGATGGCGCTGTGGCTCGGCATCGCGACGATCGCGGTCGCGTACACGCTGTTCACGTGGGGGCTCGAGCGGCTCAGTGCGGGCACCGCGGCGACGCTCACCCTCGCGGAGCCGCTCACCGCGAGCCTGCTCGGCATCCTCGTCCTCGGCGAGCGGCTCAGCGTCCTCGCGATCGCCGGGCTCGCGGTGCTCGCCGCGGGGCTCATCCTGCTCGCGTGGGGCGCCCGGTCGCCGCGCGATCCGGTCCCGTTCGCGGTGGAGGGCTGAGCCCATGGTCATCGAGATCCGGGTCGACGATCTGTCCGGGCCGCTCACACAGGCCCTCATCGCGAAGCACCTGCGCGGCATGCACGACTCGTCGCCGCCTGAGAGCGTGCACGCGCTCGATCTGGAGGGGCTGCGGCATCCGTCGATCACGTTCTGGTCGGCGTGGGTCGACGGCGAGCTCGCCGGCATCGGCGCGCTCAATCAAGGCGATGGACGCCCCGGATGCCCCGGTGCAGCGCGGCGAGATCAAGTCGATGCGCGTCGACGACCGGCACCGGGGTGCGGGGATCGGGCGCGCGCTCCTGCGGCACATCGTCGCCGACGCGCGTGAGCGCGGGTACGAGAGCCTGTGGCTCGAGACCGGCACGCCGCCCGACTTCCTCCCCGCGCGGGCCTCTACGCGGCCGAGGGGTTCGTCGAGTGCGGCCCGTTCGGCGACTACGTCGACGACCCGTTCTCGGTCTTCATGACGCTCGACCTGCGCTGACGTCGTCGCGGAGGGTCACGCCGGGACGAGGAGGGCGACTGCGACGGCCTCGACGCCCTCGCCGCGGCCGGTGAACCCGAGCCCGTCGGTGGTCGTGGCGGACAGCGAGACGGATGCGCCGCCCAGCGCCTCGGACAGGGCACGCTCCGCCTCGGCGCGACGCTCCGCGAAGCGGGGCCGGTTCGCGCGCACCTGCACGGCGACGTTGCCCACGGCCCACCCCGCCTCTCCGACCAGACCGAGCGTGTGCGTGAGGAATGCGTCGGCGTGGGCGCCCTCGAACTCGGGCCGGTCCGTGCCGAAGTGCGTGCCGATGTCGCCGAGGCCCGCGGCCGACAGCACTGCGTCGACGATCGCGTGCGCGACGGCGTCGCCGTCGGAATGACCGCTCAGCGCCGGCTCGCCGGGCCACTCGAGACCAGCGAGCCACAGCGTGCCGGAGCCGCTGAACGCGTGGACGTCGGTGCCGACGCCGACGCGCGGCGAACGGGGCGTGCGGTCCAGCGACACCGGGATCGCCGGCAGCGGGTGCTCGGCCACGAGGGCGCGGGCTCGCTCGAGGTCGGCGGGCGTCGTGATCTTGAACGCGAGGGCCTCGCCGTCGACGACGCCGATCGGGTGCCCGGCATCCGCCATGAGCGCAGCGTCGTCGGTGTACTCGTGATCCGCGACGCGGTACGCCGCCTCGAGGGATGCGCGCGCGAACCCCTGCGGGGTCTGCGCCGCGGCGAGCTGCGACCGGTCCACCATTCCGGTGATGCGGTCGCCCTCGAGGCGCTTGATGGTATCGACGACGGGCACGACGGGGACGATCCCCCAGTTCGTGCGGTCGATGGCCGATACGACGCGGTCGAACACGGCGCCGGGCGTCAGCGCGCGGGCGGCGTCGTGCACGAGCACGATCTCGATGCCGGGCCACAGCGCGTCGAGCCCTGCTGCGACGGACTCCTGGCGCGTCGCGCCGCCGGTCACGACGCTCACGAGGTCGCGTGACGCGCCGGCCGCTGCGGCCGCCTCGAACAGATCGGTCTCGGCTTCGCCTTCGCGACCCTCGGGCGCGACCACGATGACCTGCGCGGTCTCGTGCGCGGCGAACACGCCGTCGAGCGCGTGACGCAGGATCGTATGCCTGCCGAGGCCGACGAACGCCTTGTGCTCGCCCGCTCCGAGTCGCGTGCCGGAACCGGCCGCGACGACCACGACGGCGACGCGAGGAGAGGGGGTGATGCTCACACCCCGAGGCTAGCGCGCGACTAGGACGCGAGGACCTCGTCGAGGATGACGCTCGCGCGCTCCTCATCGGTCTTCTCGGCGAGCGCGAGCTCGGAGATGAGGATCTGCTTCGCCTTCGCGAGCATGCGCTTCTCGCCCGCCGACAGGCCGCGGTCCTGATCGCGGCGCCACAGGTCGCGGACGACCTCGCTCACCTTGATGACGTCACCCGACGCGAGCTTCTCGAGGTTCGCCTTGTACCGGCGAGACCAGTTCGTGGGCTCCTCGGTGAAGGGCGCGCGAAGAACCTCGAAGACGCGCTCGAGGCCCTCCTTGCCGATGACGTCGCGGACGCCGACCAGGTCGACGTTGTCTGCGGGTACCTCGATGGTCAGGTCGCCCTGTGTGACGCGGAGCTTGAGATAGACCTTCTCTTCGCCTTTGATGATGCGGGTCTTGACTTCCGCGATAGTGGCAGCCCCGTGGTGCGGGTAAACGACCGTCTCGCCAACCTCAAAAAGCATGCAGTTATGTCCTTTCGGCAACTAATAGGATACCACAGGCGACATACGCTAAGGTTCTCACCCGCACCTTCCGGGACCGTCCACAGAGGCAGGGCGAAGCCCCATAGAATGCAAGGGTTGCTGTCTTCGGCCCTGGGAGGATCCGTGATCAAATCGCGTCTCGTCGCGTCCGTCGCCCTGGCTGTCGCCGTCGCCGTGGGCACGAGCGGCTGCGCCATGGTCTCGACCCAGGCGACCACCATCCCCTACTCGCCCGCCGACGGCGTGAACATCCCCGACTCGGGTCCGCTCAAGGTGCGCAACGTCCTCATCGTGGCCGATGAGGACGGCATCGACGGCAACCTCGTGGCGGCCATCGTCAACGACACCGACGAGCCCCACACCCTCCGGATCGAGTTCGGCGAGCCCGCCGAGCGCGTGAGCGTGCGCGTGCCCGCCAAGTCGGTCGTGAGCCTCGGCGAGAACGAGGAGCCGATCCTGCTCGAGGGCATCGACACCATGCCGGGCGCCGACATCGACATGTTCTTCCAGTCGGGCGACGACACGGGCGTCGTCCAGCCCGTGCCGGTCCTCGACGGCACTCTCCCCTACCTCGCCGACCTCGTTCCCTGAGCGGCGGGCGCTCCTTCGCTGGGCCGTGGGCGAGAGAGTCGAGTCGATCAGCCCTCGAACCGGTACCCGAGCCCGCGTACGGTGACGAGCATCTTCGGTTCGCTCGGGTTCTCCTCGATGCGTGAGCGGATGCGCTTGATGTGCACGTCGAGCGTCTTCGTGTCGCCGAAGTAGTCGCTGCCCCATACGCGATCGATGAGCTGCCCCCGCGTGAGCACGCGGCCGGCGTTGCGCATGAGCACCTCGAGCAGCTCGAATTCTTTGAGCGGCATGGCGATCTCGCGCCCGTCGACGGCAACTGTGTGGCGGTCCACGTCGAGCGTGACACGACCGCCCGTCAGCACGCGCTCGTCGAGGTCCGCGTCCAGCGCCGCCATGCGCCGCAGCACCGCGCGCATGCGCGCGAGCAGCTCGCGTGACGAGTAGGGCTTCGTGATGTAGTCGTCGGCGCCGAGCTCGAGCCCGACGACGATGTCGACCTCGGAGTCCTTCGCCGTCAGCATGATGATCGGCACGTTCGACCCCGCCCGCAACTGTCGCGCGACCTCGGTGCCGGGCATGCCGGGCAGCATGAGGTCGAGCAGCACGATGTCGGCGCCCCGCTCGCGATACGCCGTGAGTCCGGCCGGGCCGTCTTCGGCGATCTCGACGTCGTATCCCTCGCGGCGCAGCAGGTACGCGAGCGGGTCGGCGAGGTCGGGCTCGTCCTCGACGATCAGAACGCGGGTCATGACTCTCCGTTCGTGGTCGCGATGGTCGCCGCGGTGGGCGTGTGCGTCTTCCGGGTCTTCTCGGCCTTCTTCTTGCCCTTGCGGCCCTTGCGCGGGCCCTCGACGTCGGGCGGTTCGATGAGCGGCAATCGGATCGTGAACGTCGACCCCCGTCCCGGGCGCGACCACAGGCGGACTTCCCCTCCGTGGCGCTGCACGGCGTGCTTGACGATCGACAGGCCCAGGCCGGTGCCGCCCGTGCGGCGCGAGCGCGCCTGGTCGGCGCGGTAGAAGCGCTCGAAGATGCGGTCCTGCTCACCCTCGGCGATACCGGCGCCGTGGTCGGTCACGGCGATCTCGACGACGCCGTCCGCGTCCTTGACGCCCACCCCGACCGTCGCGCCCCGCGGTGAGTACGCGATCGCGTTCGCGATGAGATTGCCGACCGCTTCGATGAGGATCTGCGCGTCGCCGCGCACCCACAGCCCCTTGCAGCCGCCGCGCGCGAGCTCGACGCCGGCCGAGGCCGCCTGCACCACGTGGGCCTCGATCGCCGCCGTCACGATCCCGTCGACGGCGACGTCGCGCGTCTCGATGAGCTCGTCGGCCGCCTGAAGCCGCGAGAGGTTCATGATGCGCGACGTCAGAAGCCCCAGGCGCGACGCCTCGGCGGTGAGCCGCGACGCGAAGACGCGCACCTGCTCGGGGTCGTCGGCCGCGGACTCGATCGCCTCGGCGAGCAGCGTCACCGCGCCGACCGGCGTCTTCAGCTCGTGGCTCGTGTTCGCGACGAAGTCGCGGCGCATCTGCTCGACCCGTTCGCGCTCGGTGATGTCCCGCATGACGACGAGCGTGAGTCTGGGCGAGATGACGCTCGCCCGCGCCGCGACGAGCCGCGGCTCGGCGGGCGGCGCGCCCCGACGCAGCCGGAGGGTCTCGGTGATCGCGGCCTCCGACTCACGCGCACGCCGCACGATGTCGCGCAGCTCCTCGGATGGGACGACGGTCCCCTCCCCGAGCCCGAACGGCACGGCCCCGACGGATGCCGCGACCACCGTGCCCGACGCGTCGACGACGACCGCGGCGTTGTCCATCGCGTGGAGCACCGCCGAGACGCCGTCGGGGATGGCGGACGACGTCACGTGCCGCATCCGGTCCCGCATCCGCAGCGCGGCGAACACCACGGCGACGACGAAGCCCCCGATGATCACCCCGACGAACAGGGCGAGCAGCGCGAGCTGCGTGGTGTCCATGGCCTCCAGCGTAGGGCGCGCGTCGGCACGGGAGACCGCGCGAACCCTCCCCGCGACCGGACCGAAAGGTACTATTCACTGTTCCGGCACCGGCCGTTAACCTTCGCCGGTGACAATCGCCGGGGTCGCCGAACCGCGGTGTCTCCCCGTTTCACGAAAGGTGCTGCGATGCGCGAGGTCTTCCATCAGTCGCTCGAGGATGTGCGGAATCGCCTCGTCGAGATCGCGGAGCTCGTGACGATCGCGATCGACAAGGCGACGCGCGCGTTCGAATCGCGCGACGTCGCCCTCGCCGAGGAGGTCATCGAGGAGGACGCCGTCATCGACGAGAAGGCGACCGCCCTCGACGAGCTCGCGATCGAGATCCTCGCGCGTCAGCAGCCCGTCGCGCGCGACCTGCGCGTCGTCGTGAGCGCGCTGCGCATGAGCGCGTCGCTCGAGCGCATGGGCGACATCGCCGAGCACATCGCGCAGCTCACGCGCATGCGCTTCCCCGAGCGGGCGATCCCGAAGGGCCTGAAGTCGACGTTCACCAAGATGGGCGAGCTCGACACCGAGGTCGCGCGCCGGCTCACGGAGCTGCTGCGCACCGAGGACCTCGCGCTCGTCGAGGAGATCCGCAACTTCGACGACAAGCTCGACGACCTGCACGTGAGCGTCTTCGAGAAGGTGCTCAGCGACAGCTGGCGAGGCGACCCGTCCGCGACGGTCGACGCGACCCTCGCGAGCCGCTACCACGAGCGCTTCGCCGATCACGCGGTCTCGGTCGCGAAGAAGGTGCTGTACCTGTCGACCGGCGACTGGCTGGTGCACACCGACACGATCGAGCTGCCCTCGACGGAGCAGCCCGACTGATCGGGCCGGCTACTTCTTGCCCTGGCTGGCGACCGCGGCGGCGCCCGCCGCGGCGGCCTCGGGGTCGAGGTACTCACCGGGACCGACGGGCATGAGATCCTCGCCGATGCGGTACACGAGCGGGATGCCCGTCGGGATGTTGAGCTCCGCGATGTCGGCGTCGCTGATGCCGTCGAGATGCTTGACGAGGCCGCGCAGCGAGTTGCCGTGCGCCGTCACGAGCACCGTCTTGCCGGCCTTGAGGTCGGGCACGATCTGGTCGTACCAGTACGGCATCATGCGGTCGATCACGAGCTTGAGAGACTCGGTGCGGGGCACCTCGCCGTCGATGTCGGCGTAGCGCGGGTCGCCCACCTGGCTGTACTCGTCGTCGTCGGCGAGCGGCGGCGGCGGCACGTCGAACGAGCGGCGCCACAGCATGAACTGCTCCTCGCCGAACTCCTCGAGCGTCTCGGCCTTGTTCTTGCCCTGGAGCGCCCCGTAGTGGCGCTCGTTGAGGCGCCACGACCGCTTGACCGGGATCCACAGCCGGTCGGCCGCCTCGAGCGCGATGTTGGCGGTCTGGATCGCCCGCGTGAGCACGGACGTGTGCAGCACGTCGGGAAGGAGCCCCGACTCGAGGAGCAGCTCGCCGCCGCGCTTCGCCTCGGCGGCGCCGAGCTCGGTCAGACGCACGTCGACCCACCCGGTGAACTGGTTGGACTTGTTCCACGTGCTCTGGCCGTGGCGGAGCAGGATCAGCGTGTAGGGCTCGGTCATCCGCCCATGATATCGAGGGCCGGATGCCGCGCCTGGGCGAAGATGGAGGCATGGCCTCCTCCCCCGTCGGGCAGGTGACCCGCGGGACCACGGGCACCAACCGGCTGCGTCGCGTCGACCGGTGGATCGCGCGCCACGCGGCGCTTCGCCGAGCGACCGATCCGCTCGTCGTCGACCTCGGCTACGGCGCGAGCGGCGTGACGGCGCTCGAGCTGCACGCGCGGCTCGCGCGCACGCGACCGGACGTCGAGGTGCTCGGGCTCGAGATCGATCCGGCGCGCGTCGAGCGCGCACGGCACCAGCTCACCGAGGTGCGCGCGGGGCGCACGTCGTTCGCCCGCGAGGCGCACGTGTCGTTCGCGCTCGGCGGATTCGAGGTCCCGGCTCCGGACGGGCGGCGTCCCGCCGTCATCCGCGCGATGAACGTGCTGCGGCAGTACGACGAGTCCGAGGTCTCCGACGCGTGGGGGCGCATGGCCGGACGCCTCGCACCGGACGGACTGCTGGCCGAGGGCACGTGCGACGAACTCGGCCGGATCGTGACGTGGGTCGCGATCGGACCGGATGCGGCGCCCCGCAGCCTCAGCATCTCGCTGCGCCTCCCGGGCGGCGACTCCGCGACGGCAGGCGGCGAAGCGTGGCATCCGTCGATCGCCGCGGAGCGGCTGCCGAAGGCCCTCATCCACCGCAACGTCCGCGGTGAGAAGGTCCACGACCTCCTGGGCGCGCTCGACCGCGAGTGGGATCGCGCCGCCGCCCTGTCGCCGTTCGGCTCGGTGCACCGTTGGCAGGCCGCCCTCGGGGCGCTCGTCGAGCGGGGGTGGCCGCTCGTGGCGAGGTCGCGGTGGCGCCTGGGCGAGCTCACGGTGCCGTGGGCCGCGGTCGAGCCGCGGTGATGCCGTCGGCTCGGTTCAGGCGCGGGCGCGTCGCGAGAGCCGCGGAATGCGGGGAACGGATGCCGTCGCGCCCGCCTCGGGCGGCACGATGACCTGCTGCGCGGCCGCCACGGGACCCGCCTCGGTGTCGATCGTGAGCTCGGCGTCGACCGGCGTCGTGCGGCGCACGATCGCGAGCGCGATCGGTCCGTCCTCGTAGTGGAGCGCCGCCGACGTCACGGTGCCGACGATGTCGCCGCCCACGCGCACCGCGGCGCCCGACTCGGGGAGCACGCTGTCGCTGCCGTCCAGGTGGAGCGCGACGAGCCGCCGCGGCGGGTGCCCGAGGTTGTGCACCTTCGCGACCGTCTCCTGCCCTCGGTAGCAGCCCTTGTCGAGGTGCACGGCGGTGCGGATCCAGTCCACCTCGTGCGGCAGTGTGCGCTCGTCGACCTCTCGCGAGCGGCGCGGGCGCCACGCGGCGACGCGCAGCGCGTCGGCCGCGACCGCACCCGCGAGCGCGATCTCGCCCGCGGCGGCCGCCTGCGCGAGCCGCTTCTCCTCGTCGCGCGTGACGATCGCCTCGGCCCAATCGCGCTCGGCGCCGGGGTGGGGGTCGACCGGCGAGTAGGCCCAGCCGCCCACGGTGACGTTCGGCCACGGGTCGTGCCATACGAGGTCGACTCCCGCGGGCGCTGCGACCCGAACCGGCGCGAACGCCTCGGGAGCGCCGCCGACGACCGCGTACTCCTCACCCGCGTCGCGCGGGTCGACACGCAGGCGGAACCGCATCTTGCGGAGCCAGTCGAGCAGTCCGGCGGCGTCGATCGCGTCGACGATCAGCCACGTGGTCTCGCCGTCGTCGACGACGGATGCCTCGTGCTCAACGTGACCCTTCGGATCGAGCACGAGCAGCTCGGCGCTCACGCCGGGTGCGAGGTCTTTGAGCGCCTGCGACGTGAGCGAGTCGAGCCACGACAGGCGGTCCTCGCCGGTCACGGCGAGCACGTGGCGGTCGGCGAGCGGTGCGATCGCCTTCGCTCCGGCGAGCGCGCGCTGCTCGACGAGCGGATTGCCGATGTGCAGGAGCACGCCGTCTTCGACGACGGCACCCGGGATGCCTGCGAACGGGCTCGACATCAGTCGGCCCTCGCGAGCCGCGCTGACGCGTGCGACGACAGCTCGGTGCCGAGGGCCGCGATGTCCCACGCCCACAGCAGGTGGTTCTCGACGAGGCCGTACATGCGCGTCGCGGCGGCGTAGTTCTTCGCGCCGGCGGTGCGGACGACGGCATCCGTCGCGATGTCGATGCGCGGCCCGCGGATCTGGCCGAGGTACAGCTCGCTCACGCCGTCGGCGTGCACGAGCGACACCTCGATGTCGAAGCCGCCCTCGGCGTTGCGCAGCGCTTCGACGTCGTCGGCGGTGCGGGTCGTGGGCTCGGCGATCGCGGGCAGGAGTCCGGGGCCCGGGTCCGCGTCGGTCGACGGGCGCGACAGCCGCCAGAAGCCCATCTCGGCGACGAGCGGCTCGCGCGGCGCATCCGGATCATCGCCCAGCAGCCACGCCGTGGCCGAATAGTTGAGGTAGTCGCCGCCGTCGTGGCTGAAGCTCACGCGATGCGCGAACTCACCGGAGAACCGGTGGCCGGATGCCTCGTAGTCGATGACGCCCGTGCCCTCCCACACGCCGATCAGCCACGCGAACGGGACGAGGTCCGCGGGGAGGTCGGTCGGCAGCTCCAGCACGACGCCGCCCGTCAGCGCTGGCCGCGGTAGAGGTTCCAGACCACGACGCCCGAGACGAAGACGATGGCCAGCGACGCAAGCGCGAGAAGGCCCACGAAGAAGAGTTCGAGCGCGACGAGGTCCATGGCTCCACTCTACCCCCGAGCGAGGGCGCGACCGCCGCGCATCAGACCGAGAACAGCGACGCGAGCCCGAACCCGAGGCTCAGGATCCCGAGCACCACGAACGCGCCGAGCACGCTCGCGCCGACGCGCTGCGTGAAGCCCTGCGATCGGCCGTACGCGAGCTGGACGAGGAACGAGGCGATGAGGCATCCGGCGAGCCCGACAGCGAGCCACTGCGCACGCCACCCGAGCGGGACGAAGACGGCGATCGCGATGCCCACGAGCGCCGCGACGATCCAGACGGCGATGATGCCGCCGATCGTGCGGCGGGGGACGAGTTCCGGCGCAACCACCTGTCCATTCTCGCGCAGTCGCACGTTCCGCGTCATCCTGCGTCGCATGACGCTGCCCGCACACCCGCTTCGCGCGTGCCTTTACACTTGTGGGCACGGCGCGCCCGTCGCCGGGAGGGCCCCCTTGGCACAGCTTCTCGTTCTGAGCTCCACTCACGGAGGCGGTCCCGTCCTGCCTTCGCTCGAACTCCTGAGCCACCGCGTGCGCCTCATCGCCGCCGAGCCGGCCCAGCTCGTGAACGCACCGAGCGCCGATGTGATCTTCGTCGACGCGCGCGTCGACCTCGTCGGCGCGAAGTCGCTGTGCAAGATCCTGAACACGACCGGGCTCGACGCCCCGCTCATCCTCGTCGTCACCGAAGGCGGCCTCACGGCGGTCTCGACCGACTGGGGCGTCGACGACGTCATCCTCGTCACGGCCGGCCCCGCCGAGGTCGACGCCCGCATCCGGCTCGCGATCGGACGCCAGTCCGCGGCCGACCAGGGGTCCACCCGCATCCAGACCTCCGGCATCACGATCGACGAGTCGTCGTACTCGGCGAAGGTGCACGGCAAGCCGCTCGACCTCACGTACAAGGAGTTCCAGCTCCTGCACTTCTTCGCGACGCATCCGTCCCGCGTGTTCACACGCGAGCAGCTGCTGAGCGAGGTGTGGGGCTATGACTACTTCGGCGGCACACGCACGGTCGACGTGCACGTGCGACGCCTGCGCGCGAAGCTCGGCGACCTCGAACAGCTCATCGGCACCGTGCGCAACGTCGGCTACCGCTTCAACGTGTACGAGGACGATCAGGTTCCCGCCCCCCGCACGCGCAGCGACTCCCGCACAGACGCCTGATCCGGATCCCCCGCGCGTCACGTGCGTTTGCAATGATGTGTTGATGATCGAACAGGACGTGCTCGACGCCGGACTCGGCGACGCGGACGACGACGACTTCGACCTCGATGAGGCGTTCGACTCACAGCTGCCCGACAACCGCTACCTGGATCGGGAGCTGAGCTGGCTGGCGTTCAACCAGCGCGTGCTCGAACTGGCCGAGGATCCGTTCGTCCCGCTGCTCGAGCGCGCCAACTTCCTCGCGATCTTCGCGAGCAACCTCGACGAGTTCTTCATGGTGCGCGTCGCGGGCCTCAAGCGCCGCATCGTGACCGGCCTCGCGGTCCCGACGAACGTCGGCCGCTCGCCGCAGGAGGTGCTCGCCGACATCTCGGCCGAAGCGCACCGGCTGCAGCTTCGCCACGCCGATGTGTGGCTCAATCAGGTCAAGCCCGCCCTCGCCGAAGCCGGCATCTCGGTCGTCGGGTGGGACGAGCTCGACGACGCCGACCGCGAGCGCCTGAGCGACTACTTCCACGCCCAGGTGTTCCCCGTGCTCATGCCGCTCGCGGTCGACCCGGCGCATCCGTTCCCCTACATCTCGGGCCTCTCGCTCAACCTCGCGATCCGCATCCGCAACGCACGCACCGGCCGCCAGGAGTTCGCGCGCCTCAAGGTGCCGCCGATGCTCCCCCGCTTCGTGCAGGTCTCCGACGGCGAGTCGGGCGTGCGCTACGTGCGCCTCGAGGAGCTCATCTCGAACCACCTCGGCGACCTCTTCCCCGGCATGGAGATCCTCGATCACCACGCGTTCCGCCTCACGCGCAACGAGGACGTCGTGATCGAGGAGGACGAGACCGAGAACCTCATCCAGGCGCTCGAGGCGGAGCTGCTGCGCCGGCGCTTCGGGCCGCCGATCCGCCTCGAGGTCGGCGACGACATGGACGAGCTGACGCTCGACCTGCTCCTGAAGGAGCTCGACATCACGGCGCAGGAGGTGTACCGCATCCCGGGTCCGCTCGACCTGCGCGGGCTGTTCGACCTCGCGCGCATCGACCGCCCCGACCTGCACTACACGCCGCACGTGCCCACGACGGCCGTCGCATTCCAGCCGGGCGACAACAACGAGCGCGCCGACATCTTCGCGTCGATCCGCAAGGGCGACGTGCTCGTGCACCACCCGTACGAGTCGTTCGCGACGAGTGTGCAGGCATTCCTCGAGCAGGCGGCGCGCGACCCGCACGTGCTCGCGATCAAGCAGACCCTCTACCGCACGTCCGGCGACAGTCCCATCGTGCAGGCGCTCATCGACGCCGCCGAAGCGGGCAAGCAGGTGCTCGCGCTCGTCGAGGTCAAGGCACGCTTCGACGAGGCGGCGAACATCGTGTGGGCGCGCAAGCTCGAGAAGGCAGGCGTCCACGTCGTGTACGGCCTCGTCGGCCTCAAGACGCACTGCAAGCTCGCGCTCGTCATCCGTGAGGAAGACGGGGTGCTGCGCCACTACAGCCACGTCGGGACGGGCAACTACAACCCGAAGACGAGTCGCATCTACGAGGACTTCGGGCTGTTCACGGTCGACCCCGTGGTCGGGCGCGACCTCACGCGCCTGTTCAATGAGCTGAGCGGCTACGCGATCGAGAAGAAGTTCAAACGGCTCCTCGTCGCGCCGCTCCACCTGCGCAAGGGGCTGCTCCGGCACATCGAGAAGGAGCGGCGCAACGCCCTCGCGGGCAAGCCGTCCGGCATCCGCATCAAGGTCAACTCGATGGTCGACGAGCAGATCATCGACGCGCTCTACCGGGCCAGCCAGGCGGGCGTCCCCGTCGATGTGTGGGTGCGCGGCATCTGCTCGCTCAAGCCGGGCGTGCCGGGCATGAGCGAGAACATCACGGTGCGCAGCATCCTCGGCCGCTACCTCGAGCACTCGCGCATCTTCGCGTTCCACAACCAGGGCGACCCGCAGGTGTACATCGGCAGCGCCGACATGATGCACCGCAATCTCGACCGCCGCGTCGAGGCGCTCGTGCGGGTCGTGGCGCCCGCGCACATCGCGGCGCTCACGGAGCTGTTCGACCGCGCGATGTCCGACAAGACGAGCTCGTGGTGGCTCGGGCCGGACGGCGAGTGGACCCGGCACCATCTCGACGAGTCGGGCAAGCCCCTCACCGACCTGCAGGACCGCACGATGATGAGCGTGCAGCGTCGCCGGCGCGCTCGGGCGGTTCGATGACGGACGTCGCCGTCTACGCCGCGGGCGGCGTCGTGTGGCGCGTGGTGGAGGGCAAGGTGATGGTCCTGCTCATCCACCGCACGCGCTACCGCGACGTGACGCTGCCGAAGGGCAAGGTCGACCCCGGGGAGACCCTCGCCGAGACGGCCGCGCGCGAGATCTTCGAAGAGACCGGCATCCGCGTCGCGCTCGGCGTACCCGTCGGCGTCTCGCGGTACCACATGCCGAACAAGCGGCAGAAGATCGTGCACTACTGGGCGGCTGAGGCGACGGATGCCGCGATCCGAGCCTCCGCGTTCGTGCCGAACCGCGAGATCGCCGCGCTCGAATGGGTCTCGTTGCGCAAGGCGAAGGGGCGCCTCAGCTACCCGGTCGACGTCGAGATACTGGAGCACTTCGCCCGCATCGTGGAGGAGGGCGTGCTCACGACGTTCCCCCTCGTCGTGCTGCGCCACGCGAAGGCGGTCTCGCGCGACGCCTGGAAGGGCACGGACCGCAAGCGCCCGCTCACGTCGCGCGGCCGCAAGCAGGCGAAGGCGCTCGTCGGCCCTCTGCGCGCGTTCGGCGTGCGCAAGCTCATCTCGAGCCCCGCCGTGCGCTGCGTCGAGACGGTCGAGCCTCTCGCTCGCGCCCTCGACCGGCGCATCGAGACGACGAAGCTCATCAGCCAGGACGCGTGGGAGAAGGGCGAATCCGACGCGCGCACCGTCGTCGGGCAGCGCGTGCGCGCGCGCAAGCCCGCCGTGCTGTGCAGCCACGGTCCGGTGCTCCCCGACATCCTCAACGAGCTCGCCCTCGCGACGGGCACGCTGCGCGGCTCGTACCTCGGCAGCGCCTCGGCCCTCGAACCCGCGGCCTTCTCGGTCGTGCATCTCTCGGTCGACAGCCCCGGGTCGGGGATCGTCACGATCGAGACGCACGTGCCCAACGACTGAGCCCCGCGGCCCCGAGATCCCGGGCCTTCTGTCGTTCACCTTCCGTTCACCGTCGCACCCCACTCTGGTAACGACCGGTGTCTACGTTTCAGTGCGAACCCCGCACCGGGTGACTCAATCCCTGAAACGTGAAGAAGGATCCACTGTGAAGATCTCCCGCATCGCCCAGGTGGGCGCTGTCGCCGCGATCGCGGCCCTCACGCTGTCGGCCTGCGCCGCGAACGAGTCCGGCGCCGGCGCCGCCGAGAACGACGGCGGCGCGCAGCTGTCCGGCAACCTCGTCGGCGGCGGCGCGTCGTCGCAGGAGGTCGCCGTTCAGACGTGGACCGCGGGTCTGCAGACGGCCAACCCCGACCTCACGATCGACTACGACCCGGCCGGCTCCGGCACGGGTCGCGAATCGTTCCAGGCCGGCGCGTTCGCGTTCGCCGGCTCCGACCGCGCTTTCACGACCGACGAGATCGCCGAGGGCCCCTTCGACGCGTGCGTCGACGGGTCCGACCTCGTCGAGCTGCCGACCTACATCTCCCCGATCGCCGTCATCTTCAACCTCGAGGGCGTCGACTCGCTCAACCTCGACCCCGCGACCGTCGCGGGCATGTTCACGGGTGCCATCACGCGGTGGAACGACCCGGCGATCGCCGCCCTCAACGAGGGCGTCGAACTCCCCGACCTCGCGATCACGCCCGTGCACCGCTCGGACGACTCGGGCACGACCGAGAACTTCACCGACTACCTCTTCCAGACCGCGCCCGACGTGTGGACGTACGAGCCCGACGGCGTGTGGCCGCTCGACCGCGGCGAGGCCGCGCAGGGCACGAGCGGCCTCGTGTCGGCCGTCGAGGGCGGCGAGGGCACGATCGGCTACGCGGATGCCTCGCGCGCCGGCGACCTCGGGACCGTCGCGATCCAGGTGGGCGACGAGTTCGTGCCGTACTCGCCGGAGGCCGCCGCCCGCGTCGTCGACGCGTCGCCCCAGGATGAGGGACGCGCCGCGACCGACATCGCGATCGCGATCGACCGCACCACGACCGAGCCGGGCGTGTACCCGATCGTGCTCGTGAGCTACCTCATCGGCTGCGCCGAGTACGCCGACTCGGCGACGGCCGAGCTCGTGAAGGCCTTCTTCTCGTACGCAGCGAGCGCCGAGGGCCAGGAGGCGGCCGCGGCCGCGGCGGGCAACGCCCCGATCTCCGACACGCTGCGCGAGCAGATCGACGCGGCGATCGACGCCATCAACTGAACAACGACACGGATGCCCGACCCGGCCCTCCCCGGCCGGGTCGGGCTCCCGGCTGGAAACACATCACGGAAGGGCCGATGACCACCACCGCACCTGTCGCGTCGAAGAACGCGGCGAAGCCGCGCATCCGGCCCGGGGACCGTTGGTTCTCGGCCACCGCGCTGTTCGCGGGCTCGATGATCCTGGTGACGCTCGCCGCGGTCGCGGTGTTCCTCATCGTGCAGTCCCTCCCGGCGCTGTTCGCGACGAACGAGACGGCGTCGATCCTGCCCACGGACTTCTGGGACTACGTGTGGCCGCTCGTGTTCGGCACGGTGTGGGCCGCGTTCCTCGCGCTCCTGATGGCCGTGCCGCTGTCGCTCGGCGTCGCCCTGTTCATCACGCACTTCGCGCCGCGGCGGCTCGCGCAGGGTCTCGGCTATGTGGTCGACCTGCTCGCGGCCGTGCCGTCGGTCGTGTTCGGTCTGTGGGGCATCCTCGTGCTCGCGCCCGCCGTGCAGCCCGCGTACGCATGGCTGAGCGACAACCTCGGCTTCATCCCGCTGTTCGCGGGCGACGTCTCGGCCACGGGCCGCACGATCTTCACCGCGGCGATCGTGCTCGCGGTCATGGTGGTGCCGATCATCACGGCGATCTGCCGCGAGATCTTCCTCCAGACGCCCGTTCTCCACGAGGAGGCGGCGCTCGCGCTCGGCGCGACGCGGTGGGAGATGATCCGCATGGCTGTGCTCCCCTTCGGCCGTTCGGGCATCGTGTCGGCGTCGATGCTCGGTCTCGGCCGCGCGCTCGGTGAGACGATGGCCGTCGCGATGGTGCTCTCGGTCTCGGGCGGCGTCACGTTCCGGCTCTTCACGTCCGACAACCCGAACACGATCGCGGCGAACATCGCGCTGAGCTTCCCCGAGGCATACGGGCTCAACATCAACGTGCTCATCGCGACCGGCCTGGTGCTGTTCGTCGTGACCTTCGCGGTGAACGCGCTCGCACGGTGGATCGTGAACCGCCGCAAGGACTTCTCGGGGGCGAACTGACGTGACGTCGACAGTAGCGCCTCCCCGGTCCCGACCGCAGACCCCGCCGTCGACGTCGCTGCGCAACGGCCGCCTTCCCGCGTGGGTGCCGTGGGCGCTTCTGGGCGCCACGCTCCTCGTGGTGCTGGCCGTGTTCGCCGTGATCGCCCTCGCAGCCGGCGAAGGTCTCAACGTCGCCGCGTGGCTCATCGTCTCGGCGATCGCCTACCTCGTCACGATCTTCGCGCTCTCGGGGATCGTCGAGGGCCGCCGCAAGGCGGTCGACCGCTTCGTGACGGGCCTGGTCACGATCGCGTTCCTCATCGCGATGGTGCCGCTCATCTCGGTTGCATGGACCGTCGTCGCGAACGGCGTCGCGCGCTTCGACGCCGACTTCTTCTCGATGTCGATTCGCAACATCGTCGGCGAGGGCGGCGGGGCGCTGCACGCGATCGTCGGCACGCTCCTCATCACGCTCGCCGCCGCGGCCATCTCGATCCCCATCGGCCTGTTCACCGCGATCTACCTCGTGGAGTACGGCGAGGGCAAGCGCCTCGCGCGCGGCATCACGTTCCTCGTCGACGTCATGACCGGCATCCCGTCGATCGTCGCGGGCCTGTTCGCGTACGCCCTCTTCGCACTGTTCCTCGGTCCCGGCATCCGTCTGGGCATCATGGGGTCGGTCGCACTGGCCGTCCTCATGATCCCGGTCGTCGTGCGCTCGAGCGAGGAGATGCTTCGGCTCGTGCCGAACGAGCTGCGCGAGGCGGCGTACGCGTTGGGCGTGCCGAAGTGGGCGACGATCGCGAAGGTCGTGCTGCCGACCGCCGTGGCCGGCATCACGACCGGCGTCATGCTGTCGATCGCGCGCGTGATCGGCGAGACGGCCCCGCTGCTGATCACGGCGGGCTTCACGGCGTCGATGAACTACGACCTGTTCAGCGGGCGCATGCAGACACTGCCCGTCTTCACGTACACGCAGTACATGAACCAGGGCATCCCCGCAGAGGCCTACATCGACCGGGCGTGGGCGGCCGCCCTGACCCTCATCGTCATCGTCATGGTGCTGAACCTCGTCGCGCGGATCGTCGCGCGGGTGTTCGCCCCCAAGACCGGCCGCTGATCGGCCGCGGAGCAATCGAGAGAGAACCTTGTCGAAGAGCATCGAAGTCAAAGACCTCAACGTCTACTACGGCGACTTCCTGGCCGTTGAGGGCGTGTCGCTGCAGATCGAGCCGCGCTCGGTCACGGCGTTCATCGGACCTTCCGGATGCGGCAAATCCACGTTCCTGCGCACGCTCAACCGCATGCACGAGGTGATCCCCCGCGCACGCGTCGAGGGCCAGGTGCTGCTCGACGGCGAGGACCTTTACGCGCCGGGCGTCGACCCCGTGCTCGTGCGCCGGCAGGTGGGCATGGTCTTCCAGCGTCCGAACCCGTTCCCGACGATGTCGATCCGCGAGAATGTGCTCGCGGGCGTCAAGCTCAACAACCGGCGCATCTCGAAGTCCGACGCGGACGACCTCGTCGAGCGGTCGCTGCGCGGCGCGAACCTGTGGAACGAGGTCAAGGACCGCCTCGACAAGCCCGGGTCCGGGCTCTCGGGCGGTCAGCAGCAGCGCCTGTGCATCGCGCGCGCGATCGCGGTGTCGCCCGACGTGCTCCTCATGGACGAGCCGTGCTCGGCGCTCGACCCGATCTCGACCTACGCCATCGAGGAGCTCATCGCGGACCTCAAGCAGGAGTACACGATCGTCATCGTGACGCACAACATGCAGCAGGCGTCGCGCGTGTCGGACAAGACGGCCTTCTTCAACATCGCCGGCACCGGGAAGCCCGGCAGGCTCATCGAGTACGACGACACCCGCACGATCTTCACGACGCCGTCGGTGCAGGCCACCGAGGACTACGTGTCGGGCCGATTCGGGTGATCTGAGGGGCTAGTCGCGCGGGCTCAGCAGGTAGGCGTTGAGCGACGCGGTGAGCTCGGGGTCGAACGGGATGGGCTGCCCGTCGACCGTGACCACGGGGGCGGCCAGGCGCACGCTCGAGACCAGCCACGCGGCATCCGCCTCTCGCAGAGCTTCCACCGGAACGTCTTCGTAGGCGGTCGCGAAGCCGCGACGCTCGAGCTCCTCGAAGAGGCTGAGCTGCGTCGTGCCGTGCAGGATCCCGGCCCCCGGTGCGGGCGTCACGAACGTGTCGCCGCGGCGCAGGATGACCGACGAGGTCGGTCCTTCCAGCACGAAGCCGTCGGACGACACGAACACGGCGTCGTCGGCGCCGCGGCGCTTCGCCTCGCGGATCGCCGCCATGTTGACCGCGTACGACAGGGTCTTCGCGCCCAGCAGCAGCCACGGCGCCCGCCCCGGCGTGTCGATGCCGTAACCGCGGTCGAGCGTCACGACACGCACGCCGCGCTCGCGCACCGCGCTGTTGTCGGCCGCGGGGGCTGCGGTGACCCACGCGGTGGGCGTCGGCCCGTGCTCGATTCCGCGGCTGAGGATGAGCTTGATGACCGCCTCGCCGGGCGCGCACGAAGCCGCCGCGACGGCGACCGCCTGGCGCCACTGCTCGATGTTCGGCGCGGGCAGATCGCACAGCGCGGCCGAATGGGCGAGGCGCTCGAGGTGGGCCTGGACCTCCTGCGCGTGGCCGTCGACCACGCCGATCGACTCGAAGACGCCGTCGCCGCGCTGCGTGCTCAGCTCGCCGACGGTGAGCGCGGGAGCCGACGCGTCGATGACCGTGAACGTGTCGGCGAAGTCGTGACGGGGATCATCGGATGCCGCGGGCTCGATCACGAGCGCGAAACGCCAGGTCATCCTCCGAGCCTAACCGGGCCGGAATAGACCACCGTGTGCAGTGGTTACACTTGATCGGCCGGGCCGCAGTAACCCCGGGCTCCAACTTCTGCCGCTGCGAGCGGCCTCGCGCCGAGAGGCGTTCTGCGGCCCGGCACTTTCATGCCCGGCGCATCCGCTGGCCTCAGGTCAGCGAGTCGCGGCGCCACAGGGCGGCGCACGCTGTGAGGTCGGTCGCGTAGGTCGACAGCCGCAGCGCGCGCGTCGTGAGGGCGGATGCGCGGTCGGGCTCGGTGCCCTCGTAGTCGTCGGCGATGTGGCTCGCGCCGGACGCCTGCACACGGCAGAACGCCGCCGCGCGATCGAGGGCCACCGCGAAGTCGCCCTGGAACAGCCCCCGCAGGATCGTGTCGACGAGCGCGACGAGCTCGTCGGGCCCCGCGGGCGACGGCGCCCCGGCGATGACGTCATCGGCGGACATGAGCTCGGTGCGACCGCGCGCGTACAGCAGCGCCGCGGTGTTCGGATCGTCGTGGATCATGAGCTGCAGCAGATACAGCCGCCACAGCGCACCGGGAAGCGTGCGAGCCGGCGACCGCGACCACAGCTCCGCGATGTCGTCGATGCCGTGGTCGTCGGTGAAGGCGACCAAGCGCTCGACGACCGCGGAGTCGGGATTCTCGCGCACGCGCATGAGCAGTGCGCTCGCGGTGGCGTGGGCGATGCGCGACACCTCGGCGGGATCCTCAGCCGAGAACAGCCGGTCGAAGAGCTCGGCCGGCCGCCGCACGGGCTTGTGGAAGTCCCTCGATTCACTCACCCGCTCAAGGGTACTCCGCGCGTTTCGGCGAGGATCCGGCGGGGCCGGTTGCATCGATCGGCCGACAAGTCAAGGGCGTCTTGCCCGAAAGGGGTCGAAGCGTAGCGTGAACCTGCCCGAGCCACGAGGCCGTGTCGACGGGCGGGGGGAACCAGACCATGACGGATGTACGCGAGATCAGCGGACCTGCCACCGGCGAACTGCTCGGTGGACGGTACCGCCTCGAGGAGTGCATTGGCGTCGGCGGCATGGCCCGCGTCTACCGCGCGGAAGACACGCTGCTGCATCGCTCGGTCGCGATAAAGATGCTCCAGGGCCCGTTCTCCGAACCGGGCGGTCACGAACGCGCCGAGGCCGAGACGGCCGCGCTCGCGACTCTCAACCACCACTCGCTCGTGACGCTCTTCGACGCGCACCTGTCGCGCGAGGACACCAGCTACCTGGTGATGGAGCACGTCGAAGGGCGGACGCTGCGCGATCTCATTGCGCAGGGCCCGGTCGACCTGGACGAGCTCGCCGCGATCGCCGTCGACATCGCGGAGGGCCTTCACCTCGCGCATGCGGCGGGCATCGTGCACCGTGACATCAAGCCGTCGAACATCCTGCTGTGCGAGTCGCCGCTGCCGGGGCATCCGTGGCGCGCCAAGGTCGCCGACTTCGGGATCGCCTACCTGCTCGACTCCGCACGGATGACCAATCCCGGAATCGTGATCGGGACGATCGCCTACATCGCCCCCGAGCAGGCGGGGGGTGCCCCGCCGGCGCCGCCCGCCGACGTCTACGCGTTCGGGATCATGCTTCTCGAGGCGGTCACGGGCAAGCGGCCGTTCGCCGAGGCCGAGGGTTTCGGCGCCGTCACCGCGCGTCTGGTGCGATCGCCCGAGATCCCCGAGGAGCTCGATGAGACGTGGAAGTGCCTCCTGCGCGGCATGACTGCGTCGCGCCCCGAGGACCGTCCGTCGGCGCTCGACATCGCGGCGACCCTCGCCGGCCAGGCCGCGGCGGCTCGGTCGCATGCCGACACCGTGCCCGTCGACACCGCTCCCCTCACGATTCCCGCCGAGTGGATGCGCGAGGAGCCGGTCACGCCCCGGCCGATCCCGGCGGTGCCGGAGCGGATGGATGCCGCGACCGCCGCGTATCCGTCGGCGTACCCCATCGAGGACCGCGACCGTCCGGCTCCGCCTGCGCGTTCGCGCCGCCCGCGCGGCGTGTTCATGGCGATCCTCGCGGCCGCCGCACTGCTCACCGCGGCGATCGTCATGGTGATGTGGCTGCCCGGCCTGGGCGCTGCGGCACCGCTGACCGACCGCGATCCGAACCCGGCGTACACGTCCGGAGTGGACCCGCAGGACTCCGCGACGGATGACTCGGCCGACCGGACGCCCGTCGTGGAGCAGCAGGCCGTCGACCCGGTGACGAACACGAGCGATCCGACGCCGGCCGAGCAGGGACCGGCCGAACCGGGACCCGTCGAGCAGCGACCTGCTGAGCAGGGGCCGGTCGAGCAGGGGCCTGTCGAGAGCGAGCCCGTCGCGCCGGGAGGCGACTCGGAGACATCGGGCGAGGGTCCCGGAAGCGGCGGCAACGAGAACCGAGGTCCGGGGAACAACAGCGGAGCCAACGGCAACGGCAGCGGCTCGAACAACGGGAACGGCAACGGCCGCAACGGCTGAGTCGATCAGCCAGCCCGCATCGGCCAGTAGGCTTGATGAACGGGCCTGTAGCTCAGTTGGCAGAGCATCGGACTTTTAATCCGCGGGTCGAGGGTTCGAGCCCCTCCGGGCCCACCACTCCGGCCCTCCGCGACGGTATCGGCGGTGGGCCTGGTGGAGGCATCCGCACGTGAGTATCGTCCGGAGCATGACGCCTCGCATCGGTGTTGATGGGCCGGCTTCAGACGCTCTGCTCGCGGCGGGGCGGTTCTTCACGCGGTGGGATGAGACCCCCGATCATCGCGCTGCGTTCCTCGAGGGCGGGCGCGAGGGCGACGTCTTCTACCGGGATCGATGGAGTCACGACAAGGTCGTCCGTTCGACGCACGGCGTGAACTGCACGGGATCCTGTTCGTGGAAGGTCTACGTGAAAGACGGGATCATCACGTGGGAGGCGCAGCAGACGGATTACCCGAGCGTCGGACCCGATCGTCCCGAGTACGAGCCCCGTGGGTGTCCCCGCGGGGCTGCGTTCTCCTGGTACACGTACTCCCCCACGCGCGTGCGCTACCCGTACGTGCGGGGCGCGCTCCTGGAGGCGTACCGCGAGGCGCGCAAGCGCACGGGCGACCCGGTGCTCGCGTTCGGCGAGGTGACGAAGAACCCCGATACGCGGCGCCGCTACCAGCAGGCGCGCGGCAAGGGCGGACTCGTGCGCGCGAGCTGGCGCGAGGCGGTCGAGCTCGTCGCGGCGGGGTACGTCCACACGATCAAGGAGTACGGTCCTGACCGCGTGGCGGGGTTCTCGCCGATCCCGGCCATGTCGATGGTGTCGCACTGCATCGGCACACGGTTCACGCAGCTCGTCGGCGGCGTCATGACGAGCTTCTACGACTGGTACGCCGACCTCCCGGTCGCGAGCCCGCAGGTGTTCGGCGACCAGACGGATGTCCCGGAGTCAGGCGACTGGTGGGACGCGACCTACCTCATGATGTGGGGCTCGAACGTTCCGGTCACGCGCACGCCCGACGCGCACTGGATGGCGGAGGTGCGCTACCGCGGAACGAAAGTCGTCACGGTGAGCCCGGACTACGCCGACAACACGAAGTTCGCCGACGAGTGGCTGCCGTGCCAGGCGGGGACGGATGCCGCGCTCGCCATGGCGATGGGACACGTCATCCTCAAAGAGCGCTACGTCGACGCGCGCGTGCCGTTCTTCGTCGACTACGCCCGCCGGTACACCGACCTCCCGCACCTCATCACGCTCGTGCCGCACGCCGACGGCGGCCTTGTGCCCGGCAAGTTCCTCACGGCGGCGGATCTGGGCGAGGAGGCCCCGGAGGACGCGTGGAAGACGGTCGTGCTGGATGCGGCATCCGGTGCCCCTCGCGTGCCGAACGGCTCGATGGGCTTCCGCTACGCCGAGTCCGGCGAGGGTCGATGGAACCTCGACCTCGAGGGCATCGTGCCGGCGCTGTCGGTGCGCGACGCGAAGGTCATCGAGGACGCGGCGGAGGTGCTGCTGCCCCGCTTCGACGCACCGGACGGATCGGGCGCCGTCATGCGCCGCGGGGTCCCGGCGACGCGCGTGCACGGCGTGCTCGTGACGACCGTGCTCGACCTGCTGCTCGCGCAGTACGGCGTGGCGCGCGAAGGGCTCCCGGGCGAATGGCCGACGGGGTACGACGACGCCGCGACGCCGTACACGCCCGCGTGGCAGGAGGACATCACGGGCGTTCCCGCGGAGGCGTGCACGCGCATCGCGCGCGAGTTCGCGGCGAACGCCGAGGAGTCCGGCGGACGTTCGATGGTGATCATGGGGGCGGGCATCTGCCAGTGGTTCCACGGCGACGCGACGTACCGCGCGATCCTCGCGATGCTCATCCTCACCGGCTCGATGGGGCGCAACGGCGGCGGGTGGGCGCACTACGTCGGGCAGGAGAAGTGCCGCCCGATCACAGGGTGGATCTCGCTCGCGAACGCGCTCGACTGGGCGCGGCCGCCGCGCACGATGATCGGCACCGCGTACTGGTACATGCACACCGACCAGTGGCGCTTCGACGGCTACAGCGCCGACGCGCTCGCGTCGCCGCTCGCCGAAGGCAATCTCGACGGCCTGCACACCGCCGACACGATCGCGCAGTCGGCGCGCCTGGGCTGGATGCCCTTCTACCCGCAGTTCGACCGCAACCCGCTCGACCTCGCCGACGAGGCAGCCGACGCCGTCGAGGCCGGACAGTCGCCGGATGCCGCCTCCTACGTCGTGCGTCAGCTCGCCGACGGCGAGCTCAAGCCCGCGATCTCCGACGTCGACGCGCCCGAGAACTGGCCGCGCCTGTTGACGCTGTGGCGGTCGAACCTGCTCGGCTCGAGCGCGAAGGGCAACGAGTACTTCCTCAAGTACCTGCTCGGCACGCACAGCAACGTGATGGCGTCGGATGAGGCATCCGTGCGCCCCCGTGATGTCGTGTGGCGCGACGAGATCCCGGAGGGGAAGCTCGACCTGCTCGTGTCGGCCGATTTCCGCATGACCTCGACCACGCTCCTGTCGGACGTGATCTTCCCCGCGGCCACCTGGTACGAGAAGCACGACCTCTCCTCGACCGACATGCACCCGTTCGTGCACGCCTTCACGCCGGCGATCGATCCGCCGTGGGAGGCGCGCAGCGACTTCGACCTGTTCCACGCGATCGCGCGCGAGCTGTCGGAGATGGCGAAGAAGCACCTCGGCGTGCGGCAGGACATCGTGTCGGTGCCGATGCAGCACGACACGCCCGGTGAAACGGCGCAGCCGGGAGGAGTCGTGCGCGACTGGGCGCGCGGCGACGTCGACCCCGTTCCGGGACGGACGATGCCGCAGCTCATGCTGGTCGAGCGGGACTACACCGCGATCGCCGACAAGCTCGCCGCGATCGGGCCGCTCGCCGACACGCTCGGGTTCACGGTGAAGAACGTCACGTACGACGTGTCGCACGAGGTCGAGCGACTCGCGCACATGCACGGCGTGTACCCGTCCGGTCCCGCCGCCGGCCGCCCCGCGATCGACACCGACGTCAAGCTCGCCGAGGCGATCCTCACGTTCTCGGGCACGACGAACGGCGAGCTCGCGCGGCAGGGGTTCCGCACCCTCGAGAAACGCGTCGGCAAGCCGCTCGCCGACCTCGCTGCGGGCTCCGAGGAGAAGCACATCACGTTCGCGATGACGCAGGCGGCGCCCGTGCCCGTCATCACGTCTCCCGAGTGGTCGGGCTCCGAGACGGGCGGCCGAAGATACGCGCCGTTCACGGTCAACATCGAGCGCCTCAAGCCCTTCCACACGCTCACGGGGCGCATGCACTTCTACCTCGACCACGACTGGATGCGCGACCTCGGCGAGGCGATGCCGATCTACCGCCCGCCGCTCGACCTGCATCGGCTGTTCGGCGAGCCGCGGCTCGGCCCCGACGGCGCGCAGCAGATCACGGTGCGCTATCTCACGCCGCACTCGAAGTGGTCGATCCACTCCGAGTACCAGGACAACCTCTTCATGCTGTCGCTCTCGCGCGGCGGTCCGACCGTGTGGATGAGCCCGCAGGACGCCGCGGCGATCGGCGCGGCGGACAACGACTGGGTGGAGTGCGTCAACTCCAACGGGGTGCTCGTGGCGCGCGCGATCGTGTCTCACCGCATGCCGGAGGGTGTCGTCTACGTGCACCATGCGCAGGAGCGCACGATCGACGTGCCGAAGTCCGAGGCGACCGGGAGGCGGGGCGGCATCCACAACTCCGTCACGCGGCTGCTCGTGAAGCCCACCCACCTCATCGGCGGCTACGCGCAGCTGTCGTACACGTTCAACTACCTCGGCCCGACGGGGAACCAGCGCGACATGGTGGCCACCATCCGTCGCCGCAGCCAGGACGTGAAGTACTAGGAGGTGACGTGCTGATGCGTGTCATGGCCCAGATGGGCATGGTCATGAACCTCGACAAGTGCATCGGGTGCCACACCTGCTCGGTCACGTGCAAGCAGGCGTGGACGAACCGGGCCGGCACCGAGTACGTGTGGTTCAACAACGTCGAGACGCGCCCGGGGCAGGGCTACCCGCGCCGATACGAGGACCAGGAGCAGTGGCGCGGCGGGTGGACGCTCAACAGCCGGGGACGCCTGAAGCTGCGCACCGGCAGCCGGCTGCGGCGCCTGCTGACGATCTTCTCGTCCCCCGTGCAGCCCGAACTCGCCGACTACTACGAGCCGTGGACGTACGACTACGAGACGCTCATCGACGCACCGCTCGGCGATGACTTCCCCGTCGCCAAGCCCAAGTCGCTCATCACGGGTGAGGACACCAAGATCACGTGGTCGGCGAACTGGGACGACGATCTGGGCGGCACAACCGAGATGGGTCACCTGGACCCGATCGTCGAGAAGGTGCGGCGCGAGTCCGAGGACGCGATAAAGCTGCAGTTCGAGAAGACCTTCATGTTCTACCTGCCGCGCATCTGCGAGCACTGCCTCAACCCTTCGTGCATGGCCTCGTGTCCGTCGGGCGCGATCTACAAGCGCACCGAGGACGGCATCGTGCTCGTCGACCAGGACCGCTGCCGCGGCTGGCGCCAGTGCATCACCGGATGCCCGTACAAGAAGATCTACTTCAACCACAAGACCGGCAAGGCCGAGAAGTGCACGCTGTGCTATCCGCGGCTCGAGGTCGGAATCCCGACGGTGTGCTCCGAGACGTGCGTCGGACGCCTGCGGTATCTCGGGCTCTTCCTGTACGACGCGGACCGTGTCACCGAAGCCGCCTCGACGCCCGACGAGAAGGACCTGTACGAAGCCCAGCTCGACCTCATCCTCGACCCCGACGACCCCGACGTGATCGCGGCGGTGCGCGCGCAGGGCGACATCCCCGACGACTGGATGGAGGCGGCGCGGCGGTCGCCCGTCTACGCGCTCGCGAAGAAGTACCGCGTGGCTCTGCCGCTGCATCCGGAATACCGCACGATGCCGATGGTCTGGTACATCCCGCCGCTGTCGCCCATCGTCGACCTGCTGCGCGACCAGGGCCACGATGCCGAGTCCGCCGGCACGCTCTTCGGGGCCATCGAGTCGCTGCGCATCCCGGTCGAGTACCTCGCGGAGCTGTTCACGGCCGGCGACACCGACATCGTGTCGGACGTGCTGTGGAAGCTCGCCGCGATGCGGTCGTACCTTCGCGACATCACGCTCGACCGCGAGCGGGACGAGTCGATCCCCGCCGCGGTCAGCATGACCGGCGACGAGATCTACGCGATGTACCGTCTCCTCGCGATCGCGAAGTACGAGGAGCGCTACGTCATCCCCACCGCGCACTACGAGCAGGCGCACGAGCTCGAAGAGCTCGGGTGCTCGCTCGACTTCGACGGCGGCCCGTACGCCGAGGAGTCGGGTCCGTTCGGCGAGGCGAGCGGACGGCCGACGCCGGTCGCGGTCGAGACCTTCCACGCGCTGCGCGAACGCCAGACATCCGACACGCGCGCCGGCGACGAGACGCTGCGCGGCCGCGTGAACCTCCTCAACTGGGACGGCAACGGCGCACCACAGGGCCTGTTTCCGCCGCGGCGGACGGTCGACGCGGATGCCCCGGACGGAGGTGCGTCATGAGGGCCGCGGTCGTTCACCAGGCGGCATCCGTCTGCCTGTCGTATCCCGACGACGAGGTGCTGGCCTCCGCTCCGCTCATCGCCGCGGCGCTGCGCGAGTCGGCGCCCGAGGCGGCGGAGCAGTTCGCGCCGCTGCTGGAGTGGTGGGCGACGACGGATGCCGCTGTCGTGCGGACGGCCTACGTCGACACGTTCGACATGTCGCGGCGCCACGCGCTCTACCTCACGTACTGGACGGACGGAGACACGCGGAGGCGGGGCGGTGCGCTCGCCGATCTCAAGGCGAAGTACCGCGCGGCGGGCATGGAGGCGGACACGGGCGAGCTGCCCGACTACCTGCCGCTCGTCCTGGAGTTCACGCGCCACCGGCCGGACGCGGGCACCGCGATCCTGCAGCAGTACCGCGCGAGCGTCGAGCTCATCCGCATCGCGCTCGCCGAGCGGGGATCGCCCTACGCGGGCGTCGTCGCCGCGGTGTGCGCGACGCTGCCGGGGCCGTCGCCGGCCGATCGCCAGCAGGCGATGGCGATGGCCGCCGCCGGCCCGCCGCAGGAGTCGGTGGGCCTCGACGCGGGCGATCCGCGATTGATCCCGCTCGCACCGGCGGGAGGTCGCGCATGAGCCTCCTGTTGTGGGGAATCCTCCCCTACGCCATGGTCATCATCCTCATCGGCGGCCTCATCTGGCGCTACCGATACGACCAGTTCGGCTGGACCACGCGGTCGTCGCAGCTCTACGAATCGCGGCTGCTGCGCATCGGGTCTCCGCTGTTCCACTTCGGCATCCTCGTCGTGGTGATCGGGCACATCGCCGGGCTCGTGATTCCGAAGTCATGGACCGATGCGCTCGGCATCACCGAGGACATGTACCACTTCGCCGCCCTCGGCCTCGGCACCATCGCGGGCGTCGCGACGCTGGTCGGCGTCGGCATCCTCATCTACCGGCGCCGCACGACCGGGCCGGTGTTCATGGCGACCACCAAGAACGACAAGACGATGTACGTCGTGCTCGTCGCCGCCATCGTCGCAGGGCTCGCGACGACCGTGCTGAGCGTCATCGGCCCGCACGAGGACCAGACCTACCGCGAGACGGTGTCGCCGTGGTTCCGGTCGCTGTTCATCTTCCAGCCCGACATCCAGGCGATGTCGGAGGCGTCGTTCGCCTTCCAGCTGCACACGCTCATCGGCATGCTGCTGTTCATCATCTGGCCCTTCACGCGGCTCGTGCACGCGTTCACTGCCCCGATCCACTACCTCTTCCGGCCTTACATCGTGTATCGGTCGCGGGACGGACGGCCCACGACGGCCCGCGGCATCCGTCGCGGCTGGGCGCCCGTCGGCACACGCGACCGAGAACCCGACCGCACGCCCCGCCGATCGCGAAGGAGTTCTCGGTGAGCACGACCGCTTCGACCCCGACCACGGCGACCGCGCTGCAGGGCCGCACGCTCAACCTGTGGCTCGCCCTCCTCGCCTTCGCGATCACATTCTGGGCATGGAACATCATCGGCCCGCTCGCGGTGCAGTATGCCGCCGAGCTCGACCTGGACGCGACGCAGCAGTCGCTGCTGATCGCGACGCCCGTCATCGTCGGCTCGCTCGGTCGCATCCTCACGGGCGCCCTCACCGACCGCTACGGCGGGCCGGTCATGTTCACGATCCTCACGGCGGTCTCGGCGATCCCGGTGCTGCTCGTGATGTTCGCCGGGCTCATCGGCTCGTACGCGTTGCTCATCGTCTTCGGCTTCATCCTCGGCATCGCCGGAACGACGTTCGCGATCGGCATCCCGTTCGTCAACGCGTGGTACGAGCCGTCCCGCCGCGGGTTCGCGACGGGACTGTTCGGCGCCGGCATGGGCGGCACCGCGCTGTCGTCGTTCTTCACGCCACGCATGGTGGCGTGGTGGGGCTACGTCACGACACACGTCGTGATCGCCGTCGCGCTGCTCGGCGTTGCGGCGCTCGTGTGGTTCCTCATGCGGGACTCGCCGGCGTGGAAGCCGAACCGCGACCCCGTGCTCCCCAAACTCGCGGCCGCGTCGAAGCTCGCGGTGACGTGGCAGATGGCGTTCCTGTACGCCGTGACGTTCGGCGGATTCGTCGCCTTCTCGACGTATCTTCCGACGTACCTCAAGGAGGTGTACTCGTTCGACTTGGCGGATGCCGGGGCCCGCACCGCCGGCTTCGCGATCGCCGCCGTCGTCGCACGCCCGGTCGGAGGGTGGCTGTCCGACAAGATCGGGCCGCCGATCGTGCTGGGGATCTCACTGGCGGGAGCCGCCGTCATGGCGATCGTCATCGCGTTCAAGCCCCCGCCCGAGCTCGCCGCCGGCACGTCGTTCGTGCTCATGGCGCTCGCCCTGGGCCTCGGCACCGGCGCGGTGTTCACGTGGGTCGCACAGCGCGCACCGGCGAACCGCGTCGGCGCGGTGACGGGCATCGTCGGCGCCGCGGGCGGGCTCGGCGGGTACTTCCCGCCGCTGGTCATGGGTGCGACGTACAACGCGGCGGCCCACAGCTACACGATCGGGCTGGCGCTCCTGTGCGCGACCGCGCTGATCGCCCTCGCGTTCACGGTGTTCCTCGCGATCCGCGACAACCGCACGCGCGCCGGCGGCGCGGCGTGAGCCGAGGCGAGGCCGTCACACGCCGGATTCGGCGAGCTCCGCTCCGGCGTGTGCCAGCTCCGCGAGCGCGGCCTCTCCCGATCCCGGGGCGACCGCTGCGACGAGATCCGTGAACACGCGCACGCGGCGACCGTGCTCGACGGCGTCGAGGGCGGAGGCGCGGACACAATAGTCGGTCGCGATGCCGACGATGTCGACCTCGACGACTCCGTGCCGCTCGAGCAGCTCGTGCACGCTCTCGCCCTCATCGGTCGTTCCTTCGAAGAGGGAGTACGCGGGCTGACCCTGCCCCTTCTTCACATGGTGCGTGACCCGGCTCGTGTCGAACGCGGGATCGTACTCGGCCCCCTCGGTGCCTGCGACGCAGTGCACGGGCCACGTCTCGATGAAGTCCGGCTCGCCCGACGCGAAGTGTCCGCCGTTGTCGTTGTCGCCGTCATGCCAGTCGCGCGAGGCGACGATCATCGAGTACTCGTCCGCGTGGTCGGTGAGGAATCGCGAGATGCGCTCGGCGACGGCGTCGCCGCCCTCCACGCCGAGCGCCCCGCCCTCGGTGAAATCGTTCTGAACGTCGACGATGAACAGCGCCTTGCTCATGACATGAGCGTACGCCGCCTCGCGGCACGCGTCGTCGGCGCGGAACCCTCCGTCTCGTCGATCGGCTCGCCCGGCTCGCCCGGCGTCGGCTCCGCGTCCTTGCGCGACAGCTTCGAGGGCCACCAGATCGCGCGCCCGATGTCGTACGAGACCGCCGGCACGAGCAGCGACCGCACGACGAACGTGTCCAGCAGCACGCCGAACGCGACGATGAACGCGATCTGCGCGAGGAACAGGATCGGGATCACACCGAGCGCGGCGAACGTCGCCGCGAGCACGAGACCCGCCGATGTGATGACACCGCCCGTCGCCACGAGGCCGCGCAGGATGCCGGGACGCGTGCCGTGCTTGATCGACTCCTCACGCACGCGGGACATCAGGAAGATGTTGTAGTCCACGCCGAGCGCGACCAGGAACACGAAGCCGTACAGCGGCACGGCGGGATCGGCACCCGGGAAGTCGAACACGTTGTTGAAGACGAGCGCGCTCACTCCGAGGGCCGCGCCGAACGACACGATGACGCTCAGGATGAGGATCACCGGCGCGACGACCGACCGCAGCAGCAGCATGAGGATCGCGAGGATCACGACGAGCACGACGGGGATGATGAGCGTCCGGTCGCGGATGGACGTGTCGATCGTGTCGACGTCGGTCGCGGTGACACCGCCCACGAGCGTCGCGCCGTCGCCGAACGCGTCGTCGAGGGCGACCCGCAGATCGCGCACGGTGTCGTCGGCCGCGGTGGAGTCTGCGGCATCCGTCAGCGTTCCGATCAGCAGCACATCGCCGTCTGCGACGGTCGGCTCGGGCGCGGGCGCTCCGGGAGGGCCGGGGGCGGCGAAGACCGCTTCGCCGTCATCGACGGTGACCGTCGCCTGACCTGTCGGAGAATCGGCGGATGCCACGGCCACCGATTCGATGCCGACGCTGTCGTCGAGGAGTTCGACAGCGTCGGCGAGGTCGTCTTCTCGCGTGATGACGTAGACGGGGCTGCCCGATCCCGCCGGGAAGTGCTCGGAAAGCACCTCCTGCCCGTCGCGCGCCTCGGACGCGCCCAGCACGAATTCACTGGTGGGCACGCCGTCGGCCTTGAGCTGCAGCGCCCCGGCTGTCGCCGCGAGGAGCACGAGGGTCGCGACGATCCACACCGGACGCGCGTGCCGCGCGACGAAGCGCGCCTGACGCGGCCAGATGCCCTTCGCGGGTTTGGTGAGGTCGGCGGGCAGGGTCCCGGTGCCGGGCTTGGGGATGAAGGGCCAGAACGCGGCGCGACCGAAGATCGCCAGCAGCGCCGGCAGGAACGTGAGCGCCGACAGGATCGAGAACGCGATGCCGATCGACGCGATGGGGCCCAGCGCCCGGTTCGTCGCGAGGTCGCTCAGCAGCAGGCACAGCAGGGCCGCGATGACGGTGCCGCCCGATGCGAGGATCGGCTCGAACGAGCCGCGCCAGGCGCGCATCGTCGCGTCCCACCGCGGCGCGCCGTCGGCGATCGCCTCGCGGAATCGTGCCACGTAGAGCAGCGCGTAGTCGGTCGCGGCGCCGATCACGAGGATGAACAGGATTCCCTGCACCTGGCCGTTCAGCACGAAGACACCGGCCTTCGCGAGCCACCACACCGTGAGCAGGGCGACGCACAGCGCGAACGTCGATGTCAGCGGCACGAGGATCGGCAGCAGCGGTGACCGGTAGACGATGACCAGGATGATGAAGACCGCGATGAGGGCGACCGCCAGGAGAAGGCCGTCGATCCCGAGGAAGCCCTCCGCGAGGTCGGCCGTGAAGCCGGCGGCGCCGGTGACCCACGCCTCGAGCGGGGCATCGAGGTCTTCGGCGATGAGCGCACGCACCTCTTCGACGCTCTCTCGCACCTCGTTCCCGTCGATCGGCACGAACAGTTGAGCCGATTCGCCGTCGTCGGAGATGATCGGCGGCGACACCTCGCCCACGATCCCGTCGAGGTCGGCGAGATCGTCGGCGAGCGTCTGCAGCGCCGCGAGGTCGTCTTCGGTGAGCTCTCCGTCGCCGGTCGCCACGACGACAGCCGGGATCGAGTCCTCGCCGAGGAACTGTCCCAGCCGCTCGCTCACCTGCGTCGCATCCGCGCTCTCGGGGAGGAACGTCGACTGGTCGTTCGTCGACACCTCGCCCACCTTGCCGAAGTACGGGCCGCCGATGGCGCCCCCGACGAGCCACACGAGGACGAGGACGATCGGGATGCCGATCCTGACCCAGCGATTGGTCGATCGGCGGTCCCTCTGGCGCAAAGACATATCGCTAGCTTATCTAGCATCTACGCTCTTTGCATAATCGGATCGGCACTCCGATCTCGCGTGTGCGCGTCGGTCGTAGGCTGGGCGGATGCTGTCCGCCCTCATCGCGCTGCTCGGCGCCCTCGTGTACGGGTCGGCGGACTTCCTGGGCGGGCTCGCGGCGAGGCGACTGCGCTCGATCGTGGTGACGGCTGTGTCGGCGGCATCCGGTCTCGTCGTGCTCGTCGTGGGGCTCCCCCTCTTCGGGGTCGACGCGACGGGCGCCGACATGGCCTGGGGCGTCGCGGCAGGCCTCTTCGGGATCGTCGCGGTCGTGCTGCTGTACGCGTGCCTGGCGATCGGGCCGATGAGCATCCTGTCGCCGCTCACGGCGGTCGTCTCCGCGATCGCGCCCATGCTGTGGGGGCTGCTCGTGAAGGGCGAGAGCCTCTCGCCGCTCGGCTACGCGGGGCTCGCGGTCGCGCTCGTCGCCGTCGTGCTCGTGGGCTTCATCCCGGGAGCGAAGGTCGTGCGGCCGAGCGCGCGCGGGCTCGTGATGGCGGTCGGGGCCGGGATCGCGATCGGCGCCTTCCTCATCGTGATCGACCAGACGCGCGACCAGAGCGGCCTCGTGCCGCTCGTGTTCAGCCGACTCACGAGCGTCGTCATCACCGGCGCGGTCGTCGGCTTCATGATCCTCGCGGCCGTGCGGCGCGGCCGCACCGTCACCGCCGTGCTGATCCCGGCCGACCCCGACCTGGGTGCGACCCCGACGGGGCACGCCGATCTCGCGCACGCGACAGCGCCCATCCCCACGCGGATCCTCGCGTCCACCCGCGGCCGCGCCTGGTGGCTCGCCATCGGATGCGGCGCCCTCGACGCCGTCGCGAACGGCTTCATGCTGCTCGCGCTGAGGCTCGGGGATCTGTCGGTCGTCTCAGCGCTCACGGCGCTCTACCCGGGCGGGACGATCCTGCTCGCGGCGATCGTGCTTCGCGAGCGCATCGCCGCTGTGCAATGGATCGGGCTCGTGCTCGCGCTGGCCGCGGGGGCGATGCTCGCGGTCGGCTGACGCGGTGCGATGTGTCGGCGCGGGAGGTGGGTCAGCCGCGCGCGAAGAGCAGTGCCCATGAGGAGACGAGCGCGATGATCCCGAGCGCCGTGAGTGCGAGGGCGATCCACATCGTGAACCGCACGCCGGGCGCCGTGCGGGTGAGCCGCACGCGGTCTCGCGATCCGCGCCGCGCGTAGAGGTCGGCTTCGTCATCACCGTCGAGCTCGTGCGCGAGGTGGGGTGTCAGGACGGCCTCGCCCACTCCCCCGTCGTCGAACCAGCGGGCGACGCGTCCTTTCGATGAATCGTCGATCACGACGTGGACGGGGGCCCACGTGCCGTCGGCGATCCTCAGCACGGCAGCGAGGAGCGCGAGAGCGAGGCCGCCGCCGATGCCGACCCACGCGAAGATCTCGAGCACCGCGTCGAGCACGTGCTCCATCGCGCCTCCCCGGTATCGAGAAAGGCCCGGGACGAACCCGGGCCTCCATCTCGAGCCACCTAAGGGAATCGAACCCTTGACCTATTCATTACGAGTGAATCGCTCTGCCGACTGAGCTAAGGTGGCGCGCCTCGCCTGCGCGATGCACGATCAACGATCTTACAGGGTCGCGGGAGTGCTCGCGAACCGGCGCCGTCGCCGGGCGCGCCGCCCATGCGCTAGTCGCACCGCAGTCCGTCTTCGGGGACCGTGCCCTCGAGCAGGTACGTCTCGACCGCCGAGTCGACGCACTCGTTGCCCTTGTTGTAGCCCGTGTGCCCTTCGCCCACACGCGTCACGAGCACGCCCGACGAGAGCTGGTCTGCGAGGGCGACGGACCACTCGTACGGTGTCGCCGGGTCGTTCGTCGTGCCCACGACCACGATGGGGGCGGCGCCTTCGGCGGTGAGCGGCTCACGCGCGTTCGTGGACTCGTACGGCCACACACGGCACAGGTTCGGCCCGATGTTGTACTCGGCGATCGTGGGCGCTTCGGCCCGCAGTCGATCGTCCGCGGCGGCTTCCTCTTCCGGGGTCCAGTCGATCGGGTAGTCCATGCAGTTGTACGCAGTGAAGGCCTGGATGAGGTTCGACAGGTAAACGCCGTCCTGACGGTCGAAGTACGCGTCGACGAGGTACCACGCGATCTCGGGATCACCCTGCAGCACGCCGCGGAGCGCCTCGGTCAGGAAGTCCCAGTACTCGCGCGCGTACAGTGCGGTCGAGATCGCCGTCTCGAGGGCGTCAGCCCCGAACAGTCGCTCGTCCCCGCTCGGCAGGGGCGACCGGTCGAGGCTCGCGAACAGGGCGTTGAGATCGGAGAGCGCCTCGTCGACCGTCCCGCGGAACGGGCACTCGTCGTCGGCGAGGCAGTTCTCCATGTAGGCGCGCAGCGCCCGCTCGAAGCCGATCGTCTGGACGACGCCGAGCTCGAGCATCGAGATCGTCGGGTCGAGGGCGCCGTCGAGCACGAGTCGTCCGACTCGATCGGGGAACAGCTCCGCGTACTGCGCGCCGAGGTACGTGCCGTACGAATAGCCGAGGTAGGTGAGCTCGGACTCGCCGAGCACCGCGCGCAGCAGATCGAGGTCGCGCGCGGAGTTCTCGGTCGTGATGTACGGCAGGATGCCGTCGCTGTTCGCATCGCACGCCTGCGCGAACGCCTCGCTCGAGGCGATGACCTCGGCCGTCCACTCCTCCGAACCGCGCGGGGCCTCCGGGATGTCGAACAGGAAAGCATCCATGCCGGCGTCGTCGTAGCAGCGCACGGCGGTCGAGTCCCCGACGCCGCGCGGGTCGAACCCGACGACGTCGAACGACTCGATGAGCTCCTCCCCGACGGCGAACGACAGCGAGTCGGCGACATACGACTTGCCGCTCACGCCCGGGCCGCCGGGGTTCGTGAACAGCGCACCCTGCGACTGCCCCGTGGCCGCGTGCCGGATGACCGCGAGCTCGATGTCGGCGTCGCCCGGGTTCTCCCAGTCCAGCGGTGCCCGCACCGTCGTGCAGTCGAAGCCCTCGCCGCACGGCTCCCACTCGAGCTCCTGGTCGTAGTACGGCAGCAGCTCGGCCGGGACGCCATCGGTGTCGGGCGTGAGCGTCGGGGCGGGCCGCGACTCGGGGATCATCGCGTACAGGCATCCGGACAGTGCGACGGATGCCGCGGCGAGCCCGGCCACGACGGCGATGACCCGCCGGGGCCGGCGGGGGGCGGTTCGGGTCACAGGGTCCTCCCGCTCGCGACGGTCACGAGCATGCTCTCGAGGGCGAGTGTGGGGGCGACGTTCTGCTCGAGATTGCGTCGCGTCTCGGCGATGCGGTCGAGCACCGTGAGCGTGCGCTCACGCGACCATGCTTCGGCGAGTGCGCGCAGCTCGGGCTCGAGCTCGCGGTTGACGAGATCGGAGTCGCGGCCGAACTGCAGCACCACGACGTCACGGAACATCGACTGCAGATCCGTCAGGACGCGATCGATGCCGTCGCGCAGGCTGCGCGTCGCTCGGCGCTTCTGCTCCTCCTCGAGTGCGGTGAGCTGCGAGCGGACCGCGGGCGGCACGGGGGCGCCCTCGGCGATGCCGAGCGTGCGCAGCAGGTTCGCGCGCTCGGCCTCGTCGCGCTCGGCGGTGAGCGCCTTCGCGTCTTCGGTGGCGGCCTGCACGATGTGCCCTGCGACCTCGACGGCGTCGCCCACGCCGCGCACGGCGAGAGCCGCGCGCAGGGTGGAGTCCCGGCGGGCGCGGGCCCCGGCATCCGTCGCGAGCCTCTGAGCCATGCCGATGTGACGCTGGGCGTGCCGGGCGGACTGCTCTGCCACGGCCTCGCCGACGCCCGTGCGCAGCGCGATGAGCTTCGCGACCTCATCGACCTCGGGCTCACGCAGTCGCAGCGTGCGCACGCGCGATCGGATGGTCGGCAGCAGGTCGGCGTCGCTCGGCGCGCACAGCACCCACACGGTGCGCTCGGGCGGCTCCTCGAGGGCCTTGAGGAGCACGTTCGATGTGCGCTCGGTCATGCGGTCGGCGTCTTCCATGACGATCACGCGATACCGGCCGACCGACGGCGAGAAGTACGAGCGCTCGACGAGAGCCCGCGCGTCCTTGATCGAGATGATGACGCCCTCGGTGCGCAGGGCGGTGAGGTCTGGATGGGTGCCCGCGAGCACCTGCCGCATCGCCTGCTCGTCGCCGGGCTCGGCGATGAGCGCTGCGGCGAACGCGTGCGCGAGGATCGAGCGGCCCGAGCCGGGCGGGCCGGTGATCAGCCACGCGTGCGTCATCAGGTCGGGGTCGGATGCCGCGGCACGCAGCACCCCGACGGCGGCCGGCTGCCCCCACACCGCGCCCCACGGCAGCTCATCGAGCATGGCCGGCTCGACGGGCGCGGCGGCGGTGACGTCCATGTTGTTCAGCCTAATCGGCGGCGCCGACGCAGCGTCCGGTCAGATCCCGGCCCACTCGAGCGCAGACTGCACGCGCCTGCGCACGGCGTCCGCGATCTCGGCGACCGGCTGCGACGCGTCCACCACGAGGAAGCGCGCCGGCTCGGCATCGGCGAGCGCGAGGAACTCGCGCCGCACGTTCTCGTGGAACTCCGCCTCCTCCGCCTCGAGTCGGTCGAACGGCTTGCCCTGGGCCTCGCGGCGCTCGCGCGCGACATCGGGGTCGAGGTCGAGCAGCACCGTGACGTCGGGGATCAGGCCGTCGACCGCCCACAGCGACAGCCGGCGCACTTCCTCGCGACCGAGCACGCGACCAGCCCCCTGGTACGCGAGCGACGAGTCGAAGTACCGATCCTGGATGACGATGTCGCCGCGCTCGAGCGCCGGTCGCACGACGGTGGCGACGTGCTGCGCGCGGTCCGCCGCGTACAGGAGCGCCTCGGCGCGCGCGACGATCTCTCCGCGATGGTGCAGCACGATGTCGCGCAGCAGCTCGCCGACCTCGGTGCCGCCGGGCTCGCGCGTGCGCACGGTCGTGTAGCCCTCGGAGTCGAGCCACTCCTGGAGGCGCTGCGCCTGCGTCGACTTGCCGACGCCGTCTCCGCCTTCGAACGTCACGAACACGCCCCGGGCCGGAGCGACCGCCTCCGTGTCGAGGGTCACTTCTTCGCCGCCGCCTTCCGGGTCGTCGTCGTGCGCCGGGTGCGCTTGGGCGCGGGGCCCTTCGCGCGCTTCTCGGCGAGCAGCTGCACCGCTCGCTCGAATGTGACGTCGTCGACGCTCTCGCCGCGCGGGATCGTCGCGTTGGTCTCGCCGTCGGTGACGTACGGGCCGAAGCGGCCGTCCTTGAGCTTGATCGGCTTGCCGCTCGTCGGGTCCGCCTCGAACTCCTTCAGCGCGCTGGACGCACCGCGCGCGCCGTACTTCGGCTGCGCGTAGATCGCGAGCGCCTCCTCGAGCGTGATGTCGAAGATCTGCTGCTCGCTCTGCAGCGTGCGCGAGTCGGTGCCCTTCTTGAGATACGGCCCGTAGCGGCCGTTCTGGGCCGTGATGACCTCTCCGGTCTCAGGGTCCGTACCGACGACGCGGGGCAGGTCGAGCAGGCGCAGCGCCGTCTCGAGGTCGATCGTGTCGGGACTCATCGACTTGAACAGCGACGCCGTGCGCGGCTTCGGCGCGGCCTCCTTCTTCGAGCCGCGCTTCTTCGGGGCGGGCTCCTCGACGACCCCGGTTGCGGTGTCGACCGCATCCGGATCGACGGGGTCCTCCTCCTGGACGTACGGCCCGAAACGGCCGTCCTTCACGACGATGATCTTGCCGTTCGCGGGGTTCTCGCCCAGCACGCGATCGCCGGCGACGGGAGCTTCGATGAGCTCGCGCGCCTTCTCCGGCGTGAGCTCGTCCGGGGCGAGTCCCTCCGGGATGTTGACGTTGCGCGGCTTCGCGTCGGGGTTCGCCGGGTCGGTGACTTCGAGATAGGGGCCGTACTTGCCGAACCGCAGCGTGATCCCGTCGGCGATGCGTGTCGAGTTGAGCTCGCGCGCGTCGATCTCGCCGAGGTTCTCGACGATCCTGCGGAGGCCGACGTGCTCGTCCGAGCCGAAGTAGAACTCGTTGAGCCATTCGCTGCGCTCGCGCTCGCCGCGCGCGATCGCGTCGAGGTCGTCCTCGAGCTCGGCGGTGAAGTCGTAGTCGACGAGGTCGGGGAAATGCTGCTCGAGCAGGCGCACGACGCTGAACGCGAGCCAGCTCGGCACGAGCGCCTGACCGCGCTTCGTGACGTATCCGCGGTCGAGGATCACGTCGATGATGCTCGCGAACGTCGACGGACGGCCGATGCCCTTCTCCTCGAGAGCCTTCACGAGGCTCGCCTCGGTGTAGCGGGGCTTCGGGGTCGTCGTGTGGCCCTTGGCCTCGACGTCCTTCAGCCGGAGCTTGTCGCCGACCGCGAGCGCCGGGAGCGCCTGGTCGTCGGCCTTGTCGGCGTCCGCGCGCTTCTCGTCGCGGCCCTCCTCGTATGCGTCGAGGAAGCCCTTGAACGTGTAGACGGTGCCGGATGCTGTGAACTCGACGCGCGTGCCGTCCGCGTCGACCTCGAGCGTGACGGTGGTGGTCTCGTACTTCGCGTCGGCCATCTGGCTCGCGAGCGTGCGCTTCCAGATGAGGTCGTACAGCCGCTGCTCGTCGCGATCGAGCTCACCGGCGACCTGCGCGGGTGTGCGGAACTGCTCGCCCGACGGACGGATCGCCTCGTGCGCCTCCTGCGCGTTCTTGCTCTTGCTGCGGTACACGCGCGGGTTCGGCGGCACGGCCTTGTCGCCGTAGAGCTGCACCGCCTGCGCGCGCGCCGCCTGCACGGCCTGCGTGCTCAACGCCGTCGAGTCAGTGCGCATATAGGTGATGTAGCCCTTCTCATAGAGACGCTGCGCGACGCTCATCGCGTGCTTCGCGCTCATGGAGAGCTTGCGGCCGGCCTCCTGCTGCATCGTGGAGGTCGTGAAGGGCGCACGCGGGCTGCGCGTGCCCGGCTTCGACTCGAGGTTCGAGACGGATGCCTCGCCCACCCGTGCGACGGCCTCGGCCAGCTCGCGCGCCTTCGCCTCGTCCAGCGCGAGGACGGCCTTCTTGAGCTGACCGTTGTCGTCGAAGTCGGTGCCTCGCGCGAGGGTCGCACCGTCGACGCGCGCGAGCCGCGCCGAGAACGACTCCTTCGCGGAACCGTCCTCGCGCTTCTCGGCGAGCGTCTCGATGTCCCAGTACGACGCCGGCACGAACGCCATGCGCTCGCGCTCGCGGTCGACGACGAGGCGCGTGGCGGCGGACTGCACGCGCCCGGCCGAGGTGCCCTGCTGCACCTTGTACCAGAGGACGGGACTCACATCCCATCCGTAGAGGCGGTCGACGACGCGTCGGGTCTCCTGGGCGTCGACGAGCGCCTGGTCGAGCTCCCGCGTGTTCTCGACGGCGGCGCGGATCGCGTCCTTCGTGATCTCGTGGAAGACCATGCGCTTGACGGGCACCTTGGGCTTGAGCACCTCGAGGAGGTGCCACGCGATGGCCTCGCCCTCGCGGTCCTCATCCGTTGCGAGCAGGACTTCGTCAGCGTCCTTGAGTGCGCGCTTGAGTTCGGCGACCGTCTTGGTCTTGCGCTCGTTGACGACGTAGTAGGGGTCGAAGCCGTGCTCGATGTCGATCGAGTACTTGCCGTAGGCCTCCTTCTTGTCGGCAGGGATGTCGCGCTTGTCGGCGAGGTCGCGGATGTGACCCACCGACGACAGCACCTCGTATCCGTCGCCCAGGTACGCCTGGATCGACTTCATCTTCGTCGGTGACTCGACGATGACGAGCTTCTTGCCTTTGGCCAAGGGAGGCTTCCTTTCTTCGACGCAAACCATACACTCCGGTCGCTGGGAACCGGATCGTGCTTCGCTCACGGCGGAGGGCCCGCCCGGGCGCGCGCCTCGAGGTCGAACCCGGCGAACGAGCCGCTGACGGACACCGTGGCGATCAGTCCTTCGACCTCGCACGACACGAGTCGCAGGCCCGCGACATGCGCGATTCTCGCCGCGCGATCGCACGGCACACCGCTGACCGCACCCGACACCGTGTCGGCCGCGGCGAGGGCGGCCGCGTCGGCCGCTCCAGCGATCCGCTGGCTGACGACGGCACCGGCCGCGATCGCGCACAGGCCGACGGCGACGGATGCCGCGAACCCCGCCACCGCCGTCGCGAGCACCGTCCCGGGCACGATTCACCACCCACCCGCGAGCGCGCAGCTCGCGGCGGACAGCGGCGGCAGCGCGGGGAACCCTGCCGGCGCGGTCGCGACGACGCACACGAGGTCGTCGCGATGCGCGACGGATGCCGCACCGCCCGTCACCGCGCGCTCGACCACCGCCCGGGCGGAGGAGACCGGCTCGCCCCGGGCGACGAGTCGGGCCGCGTCGGCGGCCGCGTCCTGCAGCCGCACGTGACGCGCACCCGCGGCGAGGGCGCCGGCGGCGAGGAGGAGCACGAGAGCGACGGCGGGCAGTGCGACCGCGAACTCGGCGACGACCGAGCCGCGGTCGCCGCTCGAGCCGCGGGCGACGAGCGGGCCGGTCACTCGACCGTCAGCGCACGGCGCACGAGGTCGGTGAGGATGCCGCGCACCTCATCGCTTCGCATGATCACGACGAGCAGTCCCGCGAATGCCACGGCGGCCATCGTGGCGATCGCGTATTCGGCGGTGGCGGCGCCCGTCTCGTCGCCGAAGAGCTGCGCGGCGCGGCGGCGGGTGAGCGTCGGAAGGTGGAAGCGGCGGGCCGGGCTCGGGGTATCGGACATGGGGTTCCTCTCTATCGGTTTCTCCGGGTTGCGATCACGGGGGCAGGTCAGGGAAGAGTCAGCTCGCTCGACGACACGACGCTCAGGAACATCGGCACCACGCCGAGCAGCAGGAAGGCCGGAAGCGTGCAGACCCCGAGCGGCAGCAGCAGGCGCGATGAGAGGCGCGCGGCGCGCAGACGCGCCTCGACGCGGGCGCGATGTCGTTCGAGCTCCGCGCTCGCGCGGAGCAGTTCGACCGCCGGCACTCCCGCCGCGCGCGAGAGTGCGAGGATCTCGTCGAGCGATGACGCGTCGCCCCCTGCGGCGTCGGCCCCGGCGACGGCCCGGGCGGCGCCGACCACCTCGCGCGCACGATCGATCGACACACCGCCGCTGAGCGCGATGGCGAGCAGCTCGGCGTCCATTCCGGGTACGGCGCGCTCGTCTGCCGCCCGCCGGACGAGGTGAGCGTTCCAGCGACGGGCGAGGGCGATGAGGACGACACCGGTGACAAGGCATGCGATGCCCAACGGGCTGCCGATGAGCACCCCGACCGTGTCGAATCCGAGGACCGCTCCGAGAGCCACCGCGACGAGCGGCAGCCAGCCCATGAGCCTGGCGGTCGCCGCGGGCTCGGCGAGCGCGACGCGCACGTCGTCGGCGGCCACCTGGGCGTCGCGCATCGAGGCCGCGATGCCGCGCAGCGTCTCGGCGAGCGGTGCGCCGACGGATGTCGCGACCGACCACGCGGTCGCGACATCCGTCCACGGTCCTCCGAGCGCTGCGATCGCGGCCGGGAGCGGGGCTCCGTCCGCATGCGCGTCGCGCACCCGGGCGGCCGCGGCGTCGCCGGTCTCGGCGAGGTGCTGCCACGCGCGGGCGGGTGTGACCCCGGCGCCGAGCATGACCGCGAGCGTGAGGCCGGCGGCCGCGGCATCCGCGTCGTCGGATCGCACATGAGAACGGCGTCGGATCAGCCGGCCCATGACATCTCCTCGATCGCGAGACGCCCGGCGCCGTCGAGCACGGGGCGACCCGCCCCCGCGCAGCGCCTGCGGCCTTCTCCCGTGCGCTCGACATGAACCACGACGCCGATCGCGCTCACGACCTGGCGCGCGAGCGCGCGGTCGTCGAGGCCCGCGAGTGCGCCGAGCGCTTCGAGCCTCGCGGGGACGTCGTGCAGGCCGTTCGCGTGCATCGTGCCGGCGCCTCCGTCGTGACCCGTGTTGAGCGCCGACAGCAGTTCGCGCACCTCCGGTCCGCGGCACTCGCCGACGACGAGTCGATCGGGCCTCATGCGCAGCGCCTCACGGACGAGCCTGTCGAGCGCGACGCCGCCCGCGCCCTCGAGATTGGGCTGACGTGCCTCGAGACGCACGTGGTGGGGATGGTCGATGCTCAGCTCGGCGAGGTCTTCGACCGTGACGATCCTCTCCGATGGATCGGCGCACGCGAGCAGCGCCGCGAGGAGGGTGGTCTTGCCGGCACCGGCCGCACCCGTCACGAGGACGTTCTCGCGTCGCCGCACGAGGTCTTCGAGAGCCGCACGCCCTCGTGCGTCGAAGGCACCTCGCCCCTCGAGGTCGACGAGCGTGGGGCGCTCCACGCGCGGGACGCGGATCGAGACGACGGTTCCTGCGGGTGATACCGGTGGGAGCACGGCGTGGACGCGGATGCCTCCCTCCAACCGCACATCGACCGCGGGCGCGGCGTCGTCGAGGTGTCGTCCGCCCGCCGCGATGAGCGACACAGCGAGATCGCGGACGTCCTCCTCGGTCGCGCGCCACTCCGGCGCGCGTCGCGCACCGTCGCCACGATCGACGAAGAGGCCGTCGCCCGAGTTGACGAAGACATCGGTCACCGATGGGTCGTCGAGGTATCGCTCGAAGGGCTCGAGGGCCGGATGCCGCACGCGCCGCCCGGCGGGCGACTCCTCGAGCCGAGGCTCCGTCGGCACATCGGGCGTCGCCGCGCTCATCCCCTCGCGGGGCTGGACGACGAACGGCTCGGGCATGGCGTCGACGCTAGGGAGCGCGGTGCCGCGAACGCCGTCGAGACGGCGGATCCGTTGAAATCACGCGTGTCCGTGCGGCTGGGGAGGAGGCCTCGGAACTCGTCCGGGCACAAATAAGGGGCGGCATCCCATGGGGGGAATGGGATGCCGCCGCGCGCGGCACCGCAGTTCGGGGGGGTGCTTCGGGTGCCGCAATGCCAGAATCGATGTTCGGCCGCTGTTGAGCATACGCAAAATCCAGGCCGCCGACAAACAATTCCTGCACTCAGTACCGATATATCGGTTGTGTCCGTGTCAGCGCGTGTCGAAGGCGTGCGACGAGGTAGGTGAGTGCGGGGGGTCATAGGTAGATTGACCCTGTCGTCCGGCCGACGCCGGCCAACGAGAACCGCGAAGGAGCGCTCCCGTATGAGCAGTCAGATCGACCATCTCTTGAACGAGTCACGACGGTTCGCGCCGCCGGAGGAGTTCGCTGCGAGAGCGATCGCGACCGCCGACCTGTACGACCGTGCGAAGGCCGATCGCGAGGGCTTCTGGGCTGAACAGGCGCGCGAGCTGCTGCACTGGCACAGGCCCTTCACCGAGGTCCTCGACTGGTCGAACCCGCCGTTCGCGAAATGGTTCGCCGACGGCGAGCTCAACGTCGCGTACAACTGCCTCGACCGCCACGTCGAAGCGGGCAACGGCGACCGCGTCGCGCTGCTGTGGGAGGGTGAGCCTGGCGATGAGCGCCGCGTCACCTATGCCGAACTGACCGACGAGGTCAAGCGCCTCGCCAACGTGCTCACCGACCTGGGCGTGGGGCAGGGCGACCGCGTCGCGATCTACATGCCCGCTATCCCCGAGGCCATCGCCGCGATGCTCGCCGTCGTGCGCATCGGCGCCGTGCACTCCGTGGTCTTCGGCGGCTTCTCGGCCGACAGCCTGCGCGCGCGCCTCGACGACGCCGCCGCGAAGGTCGTCATCACGGCCGACGGCGGCTACCGCAAGGGCAAGGTCTCGCCCCTCAAGCCCGCCGTCGACCTCGCGCTCTCCGACCGCAACGGCTCGGGGCCGCAGGAGACGGTCGAGAAGGTCATCGTCGTCCGCCGAGGCGGAAACGAGATCGACTGGGTCGAGGGCCGCGACCTCTGGTGGCACGACGTGGTGCCGCACGCCTCCGCCGAGCACGAGGCCCCGGCCTTCCCCGCCGAGAACCCGCTGTTCATCCTGTACACGTCGGGCACGACCGGAAAGCCCAAGGGCATCCTGCACACGACGGGCGGGTACCTCACCCAGTCGGCGTTCACGAACAAGGTCGTGCACGACCTGCACCCCGAGTCCGACGTCTTCTGGTGCACCGCCGACATCGGGTGGGTGACGGGGCACTCGTACGTCACGTACGGCCCGCTCGCCAACGGCGCGACGCAGGTCCTCTACGAGGGCACGCCCGACACGCCGCATCCGGGTCGCTGGTGGGAGATCGTCGAGAAGTACGGCGTCACTATCCTCTACACCGCCCCGACGGCGATCCGCTCGTTCATGAAGATCGGGCGCAAGGTGCCCAAGCGGTTCGACCTCTCGTCGCTGCGCCTGCTCGGATCGGTCGGCGAGCCCATCAACCCCGAAGCATGGATGTGGTACCGCAAGATCATCGGCGGCAAGACCGCGCCGATCGTCGACACGTGGTGGCAGACCGAGACCGGCGCGATCATGATCTCGGCTCTGCCCGGTGTCACCGAGACGAAGCCGGGTGCGGCCCAGGTCGCGCTCCCCGGCATCTCGGTCGACGTCGTCGACGAGGACGGCACGCACGTCGGCAACGGCAACGGCGGCCTGCTCGTCATCACCGAGCCGTGGCCGTCGATGCTGCGCGGCATCTGGGGCGACCCGGAGCGCTTCGTCGAGACGTACTGGAAGAAGTTCGAGAAGCAGGGCTTCTACTTCGCGGGCGACGGCGCGCGCCTCGACGACGACGGCGACGTGTGGCTCATGGGCCGTGTCGACGACGTCATGAACGTGTCGGGTCACCGACTGTCGACGACCGAGATCGAGTCGGCGCTCGTCGCGAACGAGGCCGTCGCCGAAGCGGCCGTGGTCGGGGCATCCGATGAGACGACCGGTCAGGCCGTCGTCGCGTTCGTGATCATCAAGCAGAGCTACCTCGACGAGCACTCCCCCGAGGGCCTCGCCGACACCCTTCGCAAGTGGGTCGCCGAGCAGATCGGCCCGATCGCGCGTCCGCGCGACGTCTACATCGTGGGCGAGCTGCCCAAGACCCGCTCGGGAAAGATCATGCGTCGCCTGCTGCGCGACGTCGCGGAGGGCCGCGAGGTCGGCGACACCACGACGCTCGCCGACACGGCCGTCATGAGCGTGATCTCCGCGCAGCTCAGATAGCGAGGGTCACGCGAAGGAGAAGACGACCTCGACCTCGACCGGGGCGTCGAGCGGCAGCACCGGCACCCCCACAGCGGACCGCGCGTGCCTGCCCGCTTCGCCGAAGATCTCGCCGAGCACCTCGCTCGCGCCGTTGACGACGCCGGGCTGGCCGGTGAAATCGGGCACGGATGCCACGAACCCCGTGACCTTGACGACACCGGTCAGCCGGTCGACTCCTCCGACCGCTGAAGCGGCGGCCGCGAGTGCGTTGAGCGCGCACGTGCGGGCATACGTCTGGGCGTCGGATGCCGGGACGAGCCCGTGTCCGTCGCCGACCTTGCCCGTCGCCGGCAGCGCGCCCGACACCATCGGGAGCTGGCCCGCGGTGTAGACGAGGTCTCCGTGCACCTTCGCGGGGACGTAAGCCGCAACCGGCGGGACGACCTCAGGGAGGTCGATGCCGAGCTCGGCAAGGCGCTGCGAGACGCTCATGTCACGCCTCCCCGAATTGCTTGGCCGCCTCGGCCGCCGCGTCCAGGCCCGCGTTCGCGGCACCGGCGCCGGCGCCGTCGCCGACGGGCCGCTTGAAGTATGCGACGAGCCCACCCTCGGGCCCCTGCACGACCTGCACGAGCTCCCAGCCCTGCTTGCCCCAGTTGTTGAGGATCGCGGCGGTGTTGTGGATGAGAAGAGGCGTGGTGAGGTACTCCCACGTGGTCATGCGGCTCCTCGGAAGGCGTGAGTGCGGGTCATCGGATGTCGGAGGCTGAGAAGTCGCCTGAGTGGGCACGTCCGCCAAGGCTTCGTCCAGCAACCTCCCCTACGATCGACCCTATGCCTGATACCAAACGGACTGCTAGCGGCGTGCTCGGAGGCCTCGCGGGACTCGCGGGCCTCAGCGCTGTAGCGGGGGTTCTGGTCACCCTTACCGTCACGCCCGCGATCGCCCTGTCGGGGGCCGCGGCGACGAGCGCGATCACGATGTTCGACAATCTGCCGAGCGTCCTCGAGATCGACAAGCTCATGCTGCCGACGACGCTGTACTACAAGCACCCCGAGACGGGCGAGGACCTGGAGCTCGCGAAGTTCTACGACCAGAACCGTTCGCCGGTCACGTACGAAGAGGTCGCGCCGGTCATGTACGACGCGATCCTCTCGAGTGAGGACCCGCGCTATTACCAGCACGGCGGCGTGGACCTCATCGGAACGACGCGCGCCATCCTGTCGAACTTCAAGGGCGGCGGTGAGACCCAGGGCGGCTCGTCGATCAGCCAGCAGTACGTCAAGAACATCCTCATCCAGCGCTGCGAACGCGACGCGAAGGATGAGCCCGTCCTCGACGACAACGGCGAACCCGTCATGAACGAGGACGGGACCCCGCAGATGATCCCGCGTGAGCAGGTCCTTCTCAACTGCTGGACGGATGCCACGACCGCATCGGGCATCGAGGGATATCAGCGCAAGCTGCAGGAGATGCGCTATGCGATCTCGCTCGAGCAGCGCTACTCGAAGACCGACATCCTGCTCGGCTACCTCAACATCGCGAACTTCGGCGGCACCACGTACGGCGTCGACGCGGCGGCGAAGTACTACTTCGGCGTGGCGGCGAAGGATCTGACGCTTGGTCAGGCCGCGACGCTCGCGGGCATCGTGCAGAACCCGAACGCGTACCGCATCGACCGCCCCGAGGGCACGATGTTCGATGACGAGGGGAACGCCTACAACAAGGCTCCGGACGGCGTCGTCGACGACATCGCGAAGAAGCAGGTCGGAGCGCTCAACTCCAAGCTCGAGAAGGGCGAGATCACCGAGGAGCAGTACATCGCGGCCGCAGACGGCTACTCCGCGACGAAGGGCCGCCAGCTCTACGTCCTGAGCCGGATGCTCGATGACGGCAAGATCACCGAGGAGCAGTACGACGAGGCGGTGCTCGAGCCCATCACGCCGAACATCCACCGGCCCACGACGGGGTGTGTCGCAGCGGGCGGCGCGGCGTACTTCTGCCAGCTTGTGAAGAACATCATCGAGACCGACCCCGCGTTCGGCGAGACGCGGGAGGACCGCCTGAACGCGCTCAAGCGCGGCGGCCTCAAGGTCTACACGACGCTGGACGTCCGGGTTCAGGGCCCCGCCGAGCAGGCGATGACCGAGTGGGCGCCGACCTCCGTCGAGGGCATGGTCGATGCGAACACCGGCAAGTTCGGCGCCGCCGGCATCAGCATCGAGGCTTCCACCGGGCGCATTCTGTCGGTCGTGCAGAACACGAAGTTCTCCGAGGACGGCACGCTCGCGGACGACCCGAACTACAGCTCGCTCGTGTTCGCCGCCGACCAGAAGTACGGCCGTTCCGGCGGCTTCGAAGTGGGTTCGACGTTCAAGCTCTTCACCCTCATCGACTGGCTCGAGAAGGGCCACTCGGTCAACGAGGTGGTCAACGGGAACGTGCGCCCCATCAAGCGGCTCACCAACAGCTGCAACAGCCAGCTCAACGGTCCGGGCGACTGGGTCAACACGGGCAACGTCATCGTCAAGAACTTCAACAACCAGCGCGGCTACGTCGGCACCCCGATGAAGTTCACACGCGACTCGCTCAACACGGGCTTCTTCGCAATGGCCGAGAAGCTCGACCTGTGCGACATCAAGAACGTCGCCACGAAGATGGGGGTGACGCTCGGCAACGGCGAGCCGGTGAGGATGGACGACCTCTTCTCGATCATCGGCTCGAACAACGTGTCCCCGATGGCCATGGCGGGCGCTTACGGCACCGTCGCGAACAACGGCGTCTACTGCCAGCCGCGCGCGATCGACCGCGTCGTCGACGCGGACGGCAACGAGATCACGCCGCCCCAGACGACGTGCACCCAGGTGCTCGACCCGAAGGTGGCTGCGACCGCGGCCTACGCGCTGGAAGGCGTCATGAAGGGCGGGACCGGCAACAGGGCGAACCCGTACGACGGCACGCCTGTGCTCGGCAAGACGGGTACGCACGAGAGCTGGCAGACCTGGCTCGTGCAGTCCTCCAGCAAGGTCGCGACGGCGACCTGGGTCGGCAACTCGACCGGCAAGGGCGACATCTTCCAGCGCTGGCACAACGGACAGAAGATGTCCGACCTGCGCTACATCATCTCGCGCGCCATCCAGGGTGCGGCGAACTCCGTCTACGGCGGAGATCCGTTCCCGCAGCCGGACCGCGACCTGACGAAGCAGGTGCTCACCGACCTGCCGAACGTCGTCGGCATGCCGGTCGACCAGGCGCGCCAGACGCTCGAGAACGCCGGCTTCGAGGTCGTCGTGGGCGATCCGGTGGACTCGTCCGAGGCCGAGGGCATCGTCGCGGCGCAGAACCCCGGCGCGGGCAAGGTCGCGGGCGGCACAGTCGTCACGATCAACCCGAGCAACGGCCAGGGCCTCGCGGTGCCGGACGTCTCCGGACGACCTCTCGACGAGGCGGTCAGAGCCATCCAGCGCAGCGGCTTCGGCAACGTCCAACCGGGCACATGCACCGTCGACGACCGAGTGAACAATCCGAGGGCCACGGGCACGAGCCCCGGCGCCGGTTCGGTCGTGAACCGGAACACCCAGATCACGGTCAACTACGCCGCGAGCGACTGCGGCGGAGGCGGCGGTCCGGGCGGACCCGGCGGCGGTCCGGGCGGCCCCGGTGGCCCCGGCGGGGGCGACTCCGGCGGCGACAACTAGTGGCCTCGTCGAACGTCAAGACCGCCCTCACCGCGCTCGGCGCGGTGGGGGCGGTCGGTGTCGGCGCCGCGGTGTGGGGAATCGGCATCGAGCGCTACCTCTTCACGCTTCGCGAGCATGAGGTCGCGATCCTCCCCCCGGGGTCCGCGCCGATCCGCGTCCTGCACCTGTCCGACGCCCACATGGCCCCGTGGCAGAAGCGCAAGCAGCGGTGGATCGCCTCGCTCATCGACCTGCACCCCGACCTGATCGTCAACACGGGTGACAACCTCGGCCATGCTGACGGGCTGCGCGGGCTGCGCGCGGCGTTCGCGCCCTTCCGCGGCATCCCGGGGGTCTTCGTGCACGGCTCGAACGACCACACCGCTCCGTCGCCGCGCAACCCGTTCAAGTACTTCACGGGGCCGTCGACGATCCTCACCGCGGAGGAGCCCCTCGACACGGCCGCGCTCGACGAGTACCTCACGGACGACCTCGGGTGGGCGGATCTCAACAACGCGGCCGCACGGCTCGAGGTCGCGGGACTCACGGTCGACGCGTTCGGTGTGAGCGACGCCCACCGTCGCTGGGACCGACTCGACGTGGTCCCGGATGCCCTGGAAGAAGCGCGCGACGATGAGCCGGCCGGACTCACGATCGGCGTCACCCACGCGCCGTACCGCCGGGTGCTCGACTCGTTCGCCGACTTCGGCGCGGACATGATCTTCGCTGGGCACACGCACGGCGGCCAGGTGCGCCTCCCTGGCTTCGGCGCGCTCGTCGCGAACTGCGACATCCCGCTGCGCCAGGCGCGCGGTCTGAGCGAGTGGAGCCACCGCGGAACCGACCTCGCGCTCAACGTCAGCGCTGGTCTCGGCCACTCGATCTACGCCCCCGTGCGCTTCGCGTGTCCGCCCGAGGCATCGCTCATCACCCTCGTCGCGAAGGACGCGCCCGGGCATCCGGCTCGGTTCGGAGCAGGCTCCGGGATCGGGTAGACTCGACGGGTTGCCACGGGGTGTGGCGCAGCTTGGTAGCGCGCTTCGTTCGGGACGAAGAGGCCGCAGGTTCAAATCCTGTCACCCCGACTGATGAATCCGGCAGCCGCCACAGGTGGTTGCCGAATTGATCTATCTGGTGACCGGACGCGAAGCCTGCACGCGCAGGTGGGCCCACGCCGCCGGAGGCTCCGCGGAGCGCGCAGCGATCCGTGGAGTGGCGGTGGGGACAAATCCTGTCACCCCGACCACATTGTGAAATCGACGACGAGGAATGAGATGAGCCCGAAGCCCATCCGTCTCGTCTCGTTCGACCTCGACGACACGCTGGCGCCGTCGAAGAGCCCGATCGATCCACGCATCGGCGACCAGCTCATCGCGCTGGCCGAACGGGTCGAGGTCGCCGTCATCTCGGGCGGTCAGCTCGCCCAGTTCGAGAAGCAGGTCGTCGACCGGCTTCCGGAGGCCCCGGCATCCGTCCTCTCCCACATCCATCTGCTGCCCACGTGCGGCACGCAGTATTACCGGCTGCGCGAGGGCGGGGTGGAGAAGGTCTACGCGCACGCGCTCACCGACGACCAGAAGCGTCGGGCGATCTCGGCCCTCGAGTCCGAGGCGAAGCGTCTCGGACTGTGGGAGACCGAGACGTGGGGTGAAATCATCGAGGACCGCGGCTCGCAGATCACGTTCTCCGCGATGGGTCAGAGTGCTCCGCTCGAGGCCAAGACGGCGTGGGATCCGACGGGCGCCAAGAAGAACGCGCTCCGCGAGGCCGTCGCGGCCTTGCTCCCCGACCTCGAGGTGCGCTCCGGCGGCACGACGTCGGTCGACATCACGCACGAGGGCATCGACAAGGCGTACGGCATGCGGCAGCTCGCCGAGCAGACGGGCATCCCGCTCGACGAGATGCTCTTCGTGGGCGACCGTCTCGATCCCGACGGCAACGACTACCCGGTGCTCGCGATGGGCGTGCCGTGTCAGGCCGTCGAGGGCTGGGAGGACACGGCCGAGTTCCTGGACCGGCTCATTCCGACGCTGCCTCGACGCTGACCGCGCGGTTCTCCCGCCCGACCGGGACGAGCCGCGTGAGCTGCGTGACGTGCTTCGGCTCGAGCTCTTCGAGCGATGCGACGCCGAGCAGCTTCATGGTGCGCTCGATCTCGCCGCGCAGGATCGCGATCGCCTTGTCGACGCCCGCGCGGCCGCCGGCCATGAGGCCGTAGAGGTACGCGCGTCCGACCAGCGTGAACTTCGCGCCGAGGGCCACGGATGCCACGATGTCCGCGCCGTTCATGATGCCGGTGTCGATCATGACGGTGGCGTCGCGCCCGACCTCGCGCACGACGTGCGGCAGCAGATGGAACGGGATCGGAGCCCGGTCGAGCTGGCGACCGCCGTGGTTCGACAGCACGATGCCGTCGACGCCCAGGTCGACCAGTCGCTTGGAGTCCTCGATGTTCTGCACGCCCTTCACGACGATCTTCCCGGGCCACAGGTCGCGGATGATCGCGAGATCCTCGTAGCTGATCGTCGGGTCCATCGCGGCGTCGAGCAGCTCGCCCACGGTGCCGCCCGTCGTCGACAGCGACGCGAACTCGAGCTTGGGCGTCGTGAGGAAGTCGAACCACCACCACGGCCGCGGGATCGCGTCGATGATCGTCGACAGCGTGAGCTGCGGCGGGATCGAGAATCCGTTGCGCTTGTCGCGCAGCCGCGCGCCCGCCACCGGCGTGTCGACCGTGAACATGATCGTGTCGAAGCCGGCGGCCGCCGCGCGTCGCGCGAGGTCGTACGAGATCTCGCGGTCGCGCATGACGTACAGCTGGAACCAGTTGCGGCCGTTCGGGTTCGCGGCCTTCACGTCCTCGATCGAGGTCGTGCCGAGGGTCGAGAGGGTGAACGGGATGCCGGCGGCGCCGGCCGCGGATGCCCCGGCCGACTCCCCCTCGGTCTGCATGAGCCGCGTGAACCCGGTCGGCGCGATGCCGAACGGCATCGTCGACGGTCCGCCGAGGATCTCGGTCGACATGTCGACCGCCTCGGCCGGACGCAGGATCGACGGGTGGAACTCGATGTCTTCGAACGCCTGCCGCGCACGCGCGAGCGACAGCTCCCCCTCGGCCGCGCCGTCGGTGTAGTCGAACGCGGCGCGCGGAGTGCGCCGCTTCGCGATCGCGCGCAGGTCGTAGATCGTGAGGGCCTTGTCGAGGCGGCGCCGACGAGCGTTCAGGTCGGGCCGCTTGAACTGCATGAGCTCCATGAGCTCGGCGATCTTGGGCAGTTGGCGCTTGACCATGCGTGGGTACCTCTCGTCTTCGGACGTCGCGTCACGCGTGCGGACGCGTGTTCTCGTAGTAGTGCGTGATGTGGTCGCGCACGCGGCGCGCCGCGGCATCCGAATCTCGCGCCGTGATCGCGTCGAGGACGCCACGGTGCTCGCTGCGCAGCCGCTCGGCCTCGGCCGGCCAGTCGGGGATGCTCTCGACCGCTCCGCGCACGTAGCCTTCGATCGACGAGCGCAGGCCCTCCATGGTCGCCGCGACGACGAGATTGCCGGATGCCTGCGCGAGGGCCACATGGAACGCGGCGTCGAGCGCGAGGAACTCGGCGGGGGTCAGCTCGTCGTCGTCCATCGCGTCGAGCGTGTCGACCGCGGCGGAGAGGTCGGGCTCGGATGCGTTCGCGAGCGTGCGCGCGACCCACTCCTCGAGCAGGAGCCGGGTCGCGACGACGTCGGCGATCGGGAGCCCCTGTGCGGCCACCTGCAGGCGCAGGAGCGCCGAGAAGCCGCCGGTGGGGGATGCGATCACGATCGCGCCCGCGTTGGGCCCTGAGCCCGTGCCGGTGCGGATGAGGCCCATGACCTCGAGGACACGGAGCGCCTCGCGCACACTCGACCTGCCGACCCCGAGCCGCGCGACGAGATCGCGCTCCGAGGGCAGCCGGTCGCCCGGCCGCAGCCTTCCCGCGGACATGTCCGCCTCGATCGTGTCGAGGACGAGGCGCCATGCCCGCGCTTGCTCCGCCATGCCGACCTCCCTTTGGTCTGACCACACTACGCGAGCGTCTCATGACGGTGCAACCCGCTACTCTGGCGACATGGATCCCCTCGTCCTCGTCCTCATCGTCGCGGGCGTCGCGTGCGCCTTCTGCTGGATCGCCTCGCTCATCACGAAGGACACCTCGTGGGTCGACCGGCTGTGGTCGATCGTGCCCTTCGTCTACGTGTGGATCTTCGCGATCGCCGGCACCCTCGCGGGGGTCGATGCGACACGCCTGATCGTGATGGCCGTGCTCGCGACCCTGTGGGGCGCGCGGCTCACGTTCAACTTCGCGCGCAAGGGCGGCTACACCGGCATGGAGGACTACAGGTGGGCGATCCTGCGGGCGCGCATGAAGCCGTGGCAGTTCCAGCTGTTCAACCTGTTCTTCATCGTGCTGTACCAGAACGCGCTGCTCGTGCTCATCACGCTCCCCGCCTACATCGCGTATCTGCACCCGGCCGTGTTCAACGGCTGGGACGCCGCGTTCGCGGCGCTGTTCGTCGCGTTCCTGATCGGCGAGTTCATCGCCGACCAGCAGCAGTGGGACTTCCACCGGGCCAAGAAGGCGGCGGGCGGTCACCTCGAGCCCGGATTCCTGACGACGGGCCTGTGGCGGTTCAGCCGTCACCCGAACTTCTTCTTCGAGCAGGCGCAGTGGTGGACGTTCTACGCGATCGGCGCGACGGCGGCCGTGGCATCCGGTCTCGGCTTCTGGGGCGGCGCGTTCAACTGGACGATCGTCGGCGCGTTCCTGCTGACGGTGCTCTTCATCGGGTCGACGATCTTCACCGAGTCGATCTCGGCCTCGAAGTACCCCGCGTACGCCGACTACAAGCGCACGACGTCGATGATCGTGCCGCTCCCGCCGCGCCGTCGCCGCGAAGCCGAGGCGCACGCGTAGCCGCGCTCAGCGGCGCCTAGCCCAAGCGCCCGCCCGACTCGCGCAGGTAGCACTCCGCGCACATCGACTCGTACGTGACGCGGTCGGCCGAGAGCTCGTCGATCGCCACCTGGTCGCCGTCGAACACGAACCTGCCCTCGACCAGGCGGGCGTTGAAGATCGCCTTGCGGCCGCACCGGCAGATCGTCTTGAGCTCCTCGAGCGTGTGGGCGAGCTCGAGGAGCCGCCGCGAACCGGGGAACGCCTGCGTGCGGAAGTCGGTGCGGATGCCGTACGCGAGCACCGGTACGCCGTCGAGCACGACGATGCGCAGAAGGTCGTCGACCTGGTCGCGCGTGAGGAACTGCGCCTCGTCGACGAGGAGGCACGCGACGTCGGTCGACATGCCGCCGTGGTCGGGGATGAGCGTGTCGATCTCGGCGCGGCGCAGGCGCGCGCGGTGCTCGGCGAACAGGGCGCGCACATCGTCGTCTGGCCGGATGAGGAAGTCGACCTCGCGCGTCACGCCGAGGCGGCTCGTGATCTCGTCGGCGCCCTTCGTGTCGATCGCGGGCTTGGCCAGCAGAACGTGCTGCCCGCGCTCCTCGTAGTTGTACGCGGCCTGCAGCAGAGCCGTCGACTTGCCGGAGTTCATCGCCCCGTAGCGGAAGTAGAGCTTGGCCACGAACCGAGCGTAGTCGCCCTCAGGGGCGCTCCCACCCCGCGACGGGCCCGGGTTCGACGACGAAGCTCGTCCCCGCCGTCGGCTCCCCCGCCAGCCGCGGCAGCCAGTCCGCGGCGCGCGCGGCGACCTTCGCGCGCAGGTGGGCGGCCTCGTACGCGAGCTGCCCCTCGGTGACGGGGATGCCCGGGGGCGCGGCATCCGGTCTCATGATCCTCGTACGGTCGAAGCGGTAGCGGCGCGCGTCGGCCTCGTCAGCGAGCGTGCCGAGGTAGTGGCCGACGGCGCCGAGCGGGTCGTCGCACGCGCGAAACCGCTCGAGCTGCGGATGCCGCGTGTACCCGACCGTCCCGCCCGCGAGCACCTTCTGCGCCAGCAGCGCCTCGCGCCAGCACGCCACGAGCGCCGCACGGTCCAGCAGCGACGGATGCAGCGACCACAGCCTCACGCGTGCAAGCGTCTCACATGCGCAGGTCAGCGCCCGCCG
>NZ_DATMFG010000032.1:0-18096 GCF_035556355.1 Microbacterium sp. | reverse complement strand
TTCCAGAACTGCGCGAACCGATACCAGCGGTGGTACTGCGGCAGTCGCTCGAGCAGCAGGTGCAGCCCGGGCTCGATGTCGGCGTTGTACCGCGGCGTCGGGATCACCCAGGCGGGCGTCCGCTGGAACACGACCACCTCGCCCGCCGTGCGCGCGACCTGGGGGATCACCTGGAAGGCGCTCGCGCCGGTGCCGATGACGCCCACGCGAGCGCCGTCGATCGGCGCCGAGTGATCCCAGCGGGCCGTATGGAAGGCCGGGCCGCGGAACGTCGCGGCGCCGGGGATGTCCGGGATCAGCGGCTCGTTGAGCTGACCCACGGCCGAGATGACGAACTCGGCCTGCAGCTCGCTCTCGACGCCGTGCTCGTCGCGGGTCGTGGCGTGCCACAGGCGCGCCTCGTCATCCCATCGCAGCGCGGTGACGCGCGTTCTGAAGCGCACCCGCTCACGGATGCCGAATCGGTCGGCGACGTCCCGGAGGTAGCCGAGGATCTCGTCGCGCGGCGAGTACCGCTTGCGCCACCCGCCGTGCTGCGCGAACGAGTAGCTGTAGGTGAAGTTGCTCGTGTCGAGGCGCGCTCCGGGGTAGTCGTTCTCGAGCCACACGCCGCCGACGTCCGCGTTGCGCTCGACGATGGTCACCACGAGCCCCGCCTGGAGCAGCCGATGGCCGGCGGCGATGCCCGACAGGCCGGCACCGACCACGAGCGCACGCACCGGCGAGCCGGGGTGGAGCTCGTCGGCGTGCCAGCGCGGCGCGCCGGCATCCTCGGCGAGGCCGAGCTCGTGCTCCATCAGCGGGCGGTACGCGCTGTCGACGGGGCCGGTGATGAAGCGCATCAGGCGCTCGAGGCGCTCGGGCGACGGCTGCGCGGGAGGACGCGGCGCGTCGCGCAGTCGTCGCAGCGCCTCGAACGCCGCGGCACGCGCCTCCGCCAGCCGATCCTCGGCGAGCCCGCCGTGCGGATCCAGGGTGAGGCTCACGGCGCCGCCCGTGGGGCGAAACTCGTCCCGGATCAGCGTGTCGTCGCCCGTCAACGCGGCCAGCGTCGTGAGGAGGGACGCGATGTGCGCCTGGTCGACGGCCTCTCTCAGCTCGTCGTCGCTGAGACCGCTCGCGATGAAGTCCTCAAGGTCCATGCCGCACGCCCTCACCAGCCCGATCGGCTGCTCGATCTCCGGCCCGCCCTCGTCGCTGAGGGCGGTGGGGCCATTTCGGCCCAACCTCTTTGCTTGCGATGCATAATACGTTATATATAAAACGAGCAGGTCATGTCGATCGCTCCGAACGGCGCAGCGGCGCGACCGCTCTGGACAAGGGAGTCTCAACGTGCACGACCCTGCCTCGGCAACCGCATCGGCACCGTCCCCCGCGGTTCCCGCTCCGAAGATCGAAGCCATCGGCCTCACCAAGTCGTTCGGCACCGGACAAGGAGCCGTGCCCGCGCTCGGCCCCCTGGACCTCGCGATCGCAGAAGGCGAGTTCGTGTCCCTGGTGGGGCCCTCCGGCTGCGGCAAGTCGACCTTCGTGAAGCTGGCGGCCGGGCTCGTGGAGCCCACGGAGGGCGTCATGCGGGTGCGCGTCGCCGACCCCGCGCGGCCCGCGATCGCGACCGTCTTCCAGGACTACGGCATCTTCCCCTGGATGACCGTGGAGAAGAACATCCTGTTCGCGCTGTCGACCAGGGGCGTCGGACGAGCCGAGGCGCGTGAGCGCGCATACGACTGGCTCACCCGGCTCGGCCTTCGCGACTTCGCGCGCTCGTACCCCGGGATGCTCTCCGGCGGCATGCGACAGCGCGTGGCGATCGCTCGAGCGCTCGCGACGGATCCGGAGATCCTGCTCATGGACGAGCCGTTCGCGGCGCTCGACGCGCAGATGCGCGAGATGCTGCAGAGCGAGCTGCTGGAGCTCGCCCAGGCATCGCATCGCACGGTCGTGTTCGTCACGCACAGCCTCGAGGAGGCCCTTGTGCTCAGCGATCGCGTCATCGTCATGACCTCGAGGCCCGGCACTGTGCTCGATGAGCAGATCGTGCCGTTCGAGCGTCCGCGCACCGCGGACGTCCGCGAGTCCAGCGCGTTCGCCGACATGAGAGGCGCTCTGTGGCGTCACCTGCGCGACGAGGTGGTCGCCCAGATGGAGCGGCAGGGCTCGGTCGCGATGGGAGGCGGGCGCTGATGGCGATCATGGAGACCGTCGCGCAGGGGCCGGGGGAGCAGCACGAGCTCGTGCGCATGCCGCGCCGCAGCCCTGCGCAGGCCGTGGCTCACGCGCGTCGTCGTCGCACGGGGTACACGCTGCTCGGCATCGGCGTGCCGGTGGTGCTGCTGTCGCTCTGGCAGGTGGCGGCCATGGCGCGCTGGATCGATCCGGTGCTCTACACGCCGCCGATCCGGATCGTGGAGTCGGCCGTGGAATACCTTTCCGCCGGCCGGCTGTGGGGGGACATCGGCGCCACCTTCACCCGCATCGTCGTCGGGTTCGCCATCGGCGCGACCACCGGCATCGCGGTCGGAGCGATGACCGGAACGTCGCGCATCCTGCGGGCTGCGCTCGAGCCCACCCTGAGCGCCCTCTATGTGATCCCGAAACTGGCACTGCTGCCGGTGTTCATCGTCATGGTGGGGCTCGGTGACCCACCGCTCCTGCTCATCGTCACCATCACGGTCTTCTTCTACATGTGGATCTACACGATGGAGGCGTTCAGCGGCATCGCCGACGGCTATCTCGACGCCGCGCGATCGCTGAACGCCGGTCGCTTCCGGACGTTCACGCGGGTCATGTTCCCGGCGGTGCTGCCGCAGGTGTTCGTCGCGGCGCGCGTGGCGATCACGGCCGCGGTGCTGGTGATCGTCGCGTCTGAGATGACCGTCGGCAACACCGGCCTCGGATACGTCATCTTCAACTCGCGGGCGCTGTTCCTGAACGACCAGATGTACGTCGGCATCCTGCTGGTCTCGATCATGGGCGTCGTGCTCGCGCTCGTCATCTCGCGCCTGGGACGCTTGCTCACTCCGTGGGCGAAGCACGGCGATTTCATCAAGTGAGGCACGCCCGATCACGCGACTGCTGATCGTCCACCAATGGAGGTAGACATGAAGAGAACCTGGTTTCTGGCCACCGTGACCGCGCTCGTCGCGGTCCTGCTGAGCGGCTGCAGCCAGCAGCCCGGTCCCGCGGGGGAGACCCCTGACGGAGCCGCATCCGGAAGCGGTGAGATCGCGGCCGTCGAGGGCTGCGACGAGGGCGCGGACTTCTCCCTCGCATCCGATGTCGAAAACGGTCCGGCCCGCTGCGAGCCCGGAGCGCCCGCGGCGGTTCCGCTGGACGAGCCGGCCAAGGTGACGATCGCGATCGCCTCGCAGACCGGTGATTACGCCGCGCCGTACTTCGTGGGCGTCCAGGAGGGCGAGTTCGAGGCCGAGGGCATCGATCTCGACATCCAGGTGCTCCCCACGCGCGACGCGCTGCCGCTGGTCGCCGGCGGGCAGCTCGACGGGATCGCGTCCGCTAACTCGGCCGGCGTGTACAACTCGGCGTCGCAGGGCGTCGCGATGCGGATGCTGCTCGGACAGGGCTGGATCGCCGAGGAGTCGCTCGCGGGCGTGTGGGCGCGCGGCGGCGACACCGAGGTCGCCGACCTCGGCCCGGGCACTAAGTTCGGAAGCGCCGTCGGAGCGGGATCGGCGGCGAACGTCGACCTCTTCGACCAGGCGCAGGAGACCGGCGTCGACATGAAGGGTTTCGAGTACATCGTGGTCGCCCCGGCGGACACTGTGCTCGCGCTCCAGAACGGATCCGTGGACGCCGCGATGATCCTCGACCCCTTCTGGCTCGAGCTCCAGGACGACCCGGACTTCACCCGGATCGCGACGTCGGTTCCCGCCGGCAGCGACAACGGCGGGTTCTGGGGCGGGCCGTCGCTCCTCGACCGCCCGGACGTGGCGGCCGCGTTCGTGCGCGCCTACGTCCGCACGATCAACACCTACTTCTCCGGGGACTACAAGGCCGACGCGGAGAATCTCGAGATCATCAGCGCCGCCACCGGGGTCGAGGCGGATGCCATCGCCCGCACGCCGTCGTTCGTCTTCAACTGGGATGTGCCCACGGGGATGACCGACGCGCACCAGGAGATGTTCATCGAGCTCGGCGAGTCCCCGTACGCGGAGCCGATCCCGGAGGAGGAGCTCGTCGACCGCTCGTTCGTCGAGACCGCCGTGGGACGCGAGCGCCCATGAGCGAGGGGGCGCCCCAGCCGCCTCTGCCGGGTGAGTTCGACGACCTGGCGACGGCGCTCGCCGCCGCCGCCGAGCACTTCGGCTCGCGCGCCGCATACATCGACAGGTCGGTCGCGCGCGACGTGCTGACGTTTCGCGAGTGGGACTCGGCGGCGACGCGCTTCGCCGCCGAGCTCCACCGTCGCGGGCTCCGGCCGGGTGAGCTGCTGGCGATCCACGTGCCATCGTCCATCGGGTTCGCGATCGCGTACGCGGGTGGGCTGCGCGCGGGGCTCGTCGTGTCGGGCATCAACTCGCGGCTCGGGCCGACAGAGGTGGCGGCCATCCTCGGCACCTCCGGGGCGCGCGCCGTGGTGGGCGACACGACGCTCGCGCCCGAGGGGGTCGTCCGCGTCGGAACGGACGATCTCGATGCCGCCCGCATCGGTCCGGTGGCCGACATCGTTCCCCCCGCCTGGCCCGAGGGCGCGCCGGCCGTGGTGATCTGGACGAGCGGCACCACCGGGATGCCGAAGGGGGCCTGGTACGGCCACGAGCAGCTGAGAGCGGCGGTGTGGTCGGCGGGGGTGATGAGCGCCCCGGGCGACCGTCGGCTGGTCGCCACGCCGTTCGCGCATGCCGGGTACATGGCCAAGGTGTGGGACCAGATCGCGTGGGGCATCACGTTCGTCATCCCGCCGTCGCCGTGGAAGGCGCCGACGACCCTGGCGGTGCTGCAGGAGGAGGAGATCACCGTGGCCGGCGCCGTCCCCACGCAGTGGGCGAAGCTGCTGGAGCACGGACTGGCCGACACCCCGCTGCCGCACCTGCGGCTTGCGACGTCGGCGACGGCGCCCGCCCCGCCTCAGCTCGTCGAAGCCGTGACCTCCGCGCTCGGCGTGCCGCTCATCGTGCGCTATGCGATGACCGAGGCGCCGAGCATCTCGGGCACCGACCCCGAAGACAGCCCCGAGGTGCAGTCGCGCACGGTGGGCCGTGCGCAGGCCGGAATGGAGGTGCGTGTCGTCGCCGCGGACGGCACGCCCGCGCCGGCGTGGGAGGTCGGCGAGATCCAGGTGCGAGGCAGCTGCGTCATGCGCGGCTACTGGCGGTCGCCCGAGACCACCGCCGCCGCGCTCGATCCCGACGGGTGGCTGCGCACCGGCGACCTCGGCCGTATCGCGGCGGGGGGCGAGCTGGAGCTGACCGGTCGACGCGGCGATATGTACATCCGCGGCGGCTACAACGTCTATCCGCTCGAAGTCGAGAGCGTGCTCGCCGAGCATCCGTCCGTGGGGCAGGTCGCCGTGGTGGGCGTGCCGACGCCTGTCATCGGCGAACGGGGCCTGGCGTTCGTCGTGCCGCGAGGGGATGCGGTGCCCGATCTGCAGGAGCTGAGGCGGTTCGTCTCGTCGCGACTGGCCGACTACAAGGCGCCGGACGACGTCGTGGTGCTGGAGAGCATGCCGATGACTGCCATGATGAAGGTCGATCGTCATCGGCTGCGCGAAATCGCGACCGCGGGCGTCTGACGCGGTTTCAGGCGCTCCGCGTGGCGTCCGAGAGCATCGCCGGCGGGAAGACGCCGTAGATGCCCCGCAGTCCGCGGTCGAGCTCGTCGGCGGTGACAAAGCCGCCCTCATCCGAAGCGCGGTACACCTCTCCCCGGCCCCACGGGTGCATCCGGATCACGGAGTTTCCCTCGATGCGCAGCACCTGCCCGGTGAGCCAGGAGGCGTCCTCTGAGGCGAGGTACGCGACCAGCGGGGATACGTTGCGGGGATCGAACGGCGAGTACCGGTCGCCGACCGCGCCGTCGTTCCACGGCAGGTGGGTCGTCATGCGCGTCGCCGCCACCGGGGACACGGCGTTGCAGGTCACACCGAGGTCGGCCAGCTCCTTGGCCGTCGTCAGCGTCAGGCCGAGGATGCCCGCCTTCGCGGCGGCGTACGCGGCCATCTCCGGCTGTCCCATCATGCCCACGGACGATGTGGTGTTGATGACGCGCCCCGAGACCGGCTCGCCCTGGGACCTGCGTTGCGCCCAGTGCACGGCCGCGGCGCGGGTGAGCAGGAAAGTCCCGGTCAGGTGCACGGCGACCACGGCCTCGAAATCCGCCGGGGACGTCTCGACGAGAGGTGCGCTGCGCAGGATGCCGGCGTTATTCACGACGATGTCGAGTCGCCCGAAACGGGCCACGGCCTCTGCGACGAGCCGGTCGCAGTCTGCGGCGTCCGTGACCGAGCCCTCGTGCGCCCAGGCGGTGCCCCCGAACGCGCGGATCTCCTCCACGACCTCCGATGCCGGGGAGGTTCGCTCGGTCCGCGAACCGTCCGTGGAGACGCCGAGGTCGTTGACGACGACCGCCGCGCCGCGCCGCGCGAGCTCGTGGCAGTGCGCGCGTCCGAGACCGCGTCCGCCCCCCGTGACGATCGCCACCCGGCCCGCGAGAGCGACCACGTCAGCTCCGTCCGCTGGGCGGCGATGCCATGTAGGCGTCCTGGATGATCGCGCGCAGCCCCTCGTCCGACGACGATCCGGTGTGTACGACCCGTCCGACGTCGAGCACCACCACGCTGTCGGCGACGCGCAGCGCCGCCTCGACGGCCTGCTCGATGAGGAGCACTGCCAGCCCCTCGTCGCGCAGCCGCTGCACGGTCTGCATCACCTCCGACACGATCGACGGCGCCAGCCCGGTGGACGGCTCGTCCAGCATGAGCAGCCGCGGCCGGTTCAGGAGCGCCTGACCGATGGCGAGCATCTGCTGCTGGCCGCCGCTCAGGTAGCCGGCGGTCTGACGCCTGCGCTCGGCGAGGATCGGGAAGCGCTCGTACACCTCATCCAGCCTGTGCTGCTCCTCCTGGCGCGCGAGGCCCAGCCGGTAGAGCCCGAGCACCAGGTTCTCCTCGACCGTGCGGCTCTTGAAGATGCGCTTGTTCTCCTGGACGTAGCCGAATCCCATTCCGCGTCTGGAATGGGCGGGCGACTTCGTGATCGTCTGTCCGTCGAAGATCACCTCGCCGTGGTTCACGGGCAGCAGGCCGGCGATCGTCTTCAGCGTGGTGGTCTTGCCCGCGCCGTTCCTTCCCAGCACCGCCGTGATCTGGCCGGGCGCGACGGACAGCGAGACCTCGCGGATGACCGTGAGGTCGCCGTATCCGCTCGTCACCGAGCGCACTTCCAAGACGTCACCGGCCAAGGTCTGCTCCTTCTTGCACGAAGTGGTCGCCATCGTCGACCTCGTCGGGGATCGCGTCGCCGGCGGCGACAGCGTCGGTGCTCACCGGTTCTCCGAGATAGTGATGCAGCACCTCGGGGTGATGAGCGATCTCATCCGGAGCGCCCTCCGCGACGAGCCGTCCCTGCGACAGCACGACGACGTGGTCGGCGAGGGCCCGGACCAGCGAGAAGTTGTGCTCGACGAGCAGAACGGTGCCGCCGGCGGCGCGCACGGCGCGGACGACGTCGGCGAGCGACTGCACCTCCTCCTCGTCCAGGCCGGACGCGACCTCATCGAGGAGCACGAGCGAGGGGGAGACGACGAGCGCGCGGGCCAGCTCGAGCACGCGTCGCGTGCCGAGGGGGAGCGACGTCGCCGGCAGATCGGCGACGTCCGACAGCCCGCACGCGGCGAGCGCGTCGTCGACCGCTGCGCTATCGCGCCGGGCAGCGGAGCGATAGCGCGGAAGCCGCAGCATCGTCTCGATCATGCTCACGCGGTCGCTGCGGTAGCGCGCCGTCGCCACCGCGTCGCGCACGGTCATCTCGGGGATGACCGGCGTCTGGAAGGTGCGCATCACCCCCGCGTCCGCGACGCGATGCGGTGCCCTTCCGGAGATCACCTCGTCTCCCAGCTCGACGGTTCCCGAGTCGGCCCGGTTGAAGCCGCTGATCACGTTCAGGAGCGTGGTCTTCCCGGACCCGTTCGGTCCGATGAGTGCGACGACCTGCCCCGGGCGGGCTTCGAAGGTCACGTCGGTCAACGCGGCGACGCCGCCGAACGTCTTGCCGACCCCCGTGACGGCGAGGCGCTTGCCGGGCAGCGGCCCGAAGGACGGCTTGTCGGCGGCGGCTCGGGCACGGCGGCTCGTCTCGCGCGTCGAGCGGCGCCCGCGGATGCGAGAGCGCAGCTCGGCGATGCCGCCGGCGATGCCGCCAGGGAGCAGCACGCCGACGATGACCAGCAGGACGCCGTAGGCGATGAACGCGAAGTCGCCGAACAGGGAGGTGCGCATCGGGCCGAGCTGCATGATCGCGGCGCCCAGGAACACGCCGTAGATGCTGCGTTTGCCGCCGAGGATCGCCGCGGCGAGGATCGCGATCGTGAAGTTCATGCCGAAGTTCTCGGGGGCGATGAAGCCGTCGAGATAGGCGAAGAACGCGCCGGCGATCGCGGCGGGCAGCCCCGCGAGCGCATACGCCTTGAGCTTCAGCCCGTAGACGGAGATCCCCAGCGACGACGCGAGGATCGGGCTCTGGCGCAGGACCGCGAGCGCATTGCCCGAACGGGACACGACGAGGTTGCGGTACAGGATGAACCAGAAGCTCGTGACCACGATCACCGCGAGGTAGAGGCCTGTGTCGCCCAGCTCGAAACCGAACAGCTGCGCTCGCGGGATGCCGGTCATGCCCTGGTGCCCGCCCAGCGCGTCGCGGAAGATGTCGACGATGTCGGGGACCAGCAGCACGAGGAAGAACGACGACGTCGCCAGCATCCAGCCGCCCAGACGGAGTCCCGGGATGCCCGAGATCAACCCGAGTAGTAGGCCGAACAGCGACGAGACCAGGATCGCCAGCGCAAGATCGTTCACGACGTTCATCGCGAGGAATCCGGTGGCGTATGCGCCGGCCGCGTACATCGCGGCAGAGGCGAACGAGAGCTCGCCGGCGAACCCGAAACTGAGATTCAGCCCACTGACGATCAGCGCGAGGAGCGCGACGAGGATGATCTGCCGCATCCACGGCAGGTTGATCAAGCCCAGCGAAGGGGCGAGCAGGAAGAGGGCAGTGACGACGACCCAAGCGGCGGGAAGCAGCCAGCCCTGTCGAGGTCGACGCTTCTGGACGGCCTCGGCGGTCATACCGCACGCTCCTTCCGGGCTCCGAAGATGCCTTGTGGTCTCAGGAGCAGAGTTGCGATGAAGATGAAGTACACGACGAGGTTCTGGTAAGAGGCACTGGCGACGGTGATGACGATCGCCTCGACGACCCCGAGTGCGAGGCCCGCGATCAGGGCGCCGAGCTGACTCCCGATGCCTCCGATGGCCAGCACCACGAATCCCTTGATCGAGAGGGTGATCGCGATCGCGACGATCGCGAAGGTGATCGGCCCGATGAACGGCGCAAGGACGAATCCGAGAGATCCGGACAGCACGAACATGATCGCTGCGATGCGCCCCGGCCGTACTCCGAGGATGAGGGCAGCGTCCCGGTCCTCCGACTGCGCGAGAGCCGCGAGACCCGATCGTGTCTTCGTCGACCAGAAGTGCGCGCCGAGCGTCACAACGATCGCGACGAGGACGATCACCAACTCTGCCGGCGCGATGCGCCCGCCGCCCGGGAGATCGATCAGGCTGTCCGGGCCGAAGAACGGCACGCGCACGACGTCGTCGGGTGAGAAGAAGAAGATGAGTCCCTGGAGGATGGTCGTCACACCCACCGTCGTCACGAGTTCCGCGTGATCGCCGCGATTGCGCAACGGAAGAATTGCGGTGATGTACTCCACGAAAGCCACGATCGCTCCGACGGCGATCAGGATGAGGAAGATCAGAGGGAATGGGATGCCCAGATTCGACATCCATGCAGTGAGGAACATCCCCGTGACGATGAACGCAGCGTACGCGAAGTTCACCGCCTTGGACGTCAGCCACGTCAAGTTGTAGCCAACCGCGACAAGCGAATAGATCGCACCGATCGCGAGGCCAGATATCAGAGTTACCAGCACGAGGTCTCCAAGGTGTTCAGGGGTGGGCACGATTCGCTCGCGCCCACCCCCGGCGGCGTTGGTTCAGTCTTCCTTGAGAACCAGCATCGTGTCCTTGCGCTCGCCGGTGACCTGCGAGATCGCGAACTCCTCAGCGGTGACCTGCGGGAAGTGGCTGTCTTCCGAGAACAGGTTGCGCCACAGCACCCACGGCTGGTCCGCGGCATCCGCGCCAGAGAGCTCGAGGGCCTGCAGTGCGTCTCGCACGGCGTCAGAGTCAGCCGTTCCTGCCTGCTCCACGGCGTTCGCCCAGATCATGATCTGGTCCCACCCGTACGCGTGGGTGTTGATGGTCACGGGCAGCTCCGAGAGATCGCCGAGGCGGCTGATGAAGTCGTTGAGCGCGTCCGACCGGTCTTCGGGTGCGATGTAGTGCGTCAGCGGATAGAGAACCGGGTAGAAGTTCTCGCGCTGCTGTTCGGTCGTGAAATCGGTGAACGGTGAGACCGCGATGCCCGACCCTCCGACCGTCGGGATGGTCTCCGCACCCGCCTTGACACGACCCTCGAAAAGTCGGGGGACGACGGTGCCGATCGCGTCTGCATAGATCCAATCAGCACCCGCCGCGCGAGCCTCGGTGAACGCGGAGGAGATGTCGATCGCCTCGGGGTCGAATGCGTGCACACTCAACTCGATCCCCACCTCGTCGAGCGCCGCCTGCAGCGCAGGCTCCACAGCGTCGCGGAGCGCGTCGTTCGTGATGACGAGTCCCACCTTCTCGACGTCGCCCTGATCTGCAAGGAACGCCGCCGCGGCTGCCGTCACGTCGGCTTGCTTCACGGCGGTGCTGAAGAAATACGGGTACTCTGCCGGATTGTCCAGCGCAGGCGACGACACCGAGGCCATACCGATGATCTGGTCTCGCGTGAGCAGCGGTGCCAATGCGAGAGCCTCGTTGCTCGTCTGCCCGGCTGCGACGAAGTCGGGCTTGCCGTGGTCTGCGACATACTCCTGGAGAAGCGTCACCGCTCTCGTGGGGTCGCTCTGGTCATCGAGGGTCGCGACCTCGATCTCGCGGCCGAGCACTCCGCCGGCCTCGTTCAGGCTTGCCACGGCCGCATCGACCCCGAGGCGCATCGCCTCAGAGTTGACGCTCAGCGCGCCGGTCTCCCCTGAGATGATGAGAACCTTCAGCGGCGCGTCCTCAGAGCCGGGCTCCGGCGCGGCCGACGGGTTGCTGCAGGCCGTGAGGAGCAGTGCCGCTGTGGCAAGCGGGGCGAGCAGCATGGCTGATCGCCGGGATGTGATTGGGCGGATGCTCATGATCCACTCCTTCGTGGTCGGGCTGGTGCTGTCGGGTGCAAGTCCAAGTGACTCAATGTCAGAAATATAGAATGTATTAAGGGGGTGGTCAAGCGTTCCGCGCCGTCCGTCCCCACGATCCTCGGGGTGGCGCCGACCCTCAGGCGAGGCTCACCGGCGCTCCGAGCAGGAAACCGCGATATCCGTCTTCGCGCACGGCATCGCACTGCGCCCGGTACGCGCCGACCCCGCCGACATAGGGCATGAAGACCCTCGGCTTGCCCGGGACGTTGGCGCCCAGGTACCAGGACGCGGCCTCGCCGTAGAGGGTCGCGTCGGCGACGGCGCGCACGTGCTCGACCCACTTCTCCTCCGCCTGCGGATCCGGCTCGCTGGAGGTGATGCCGTGGGCATCGAGGTAGTCGATGTGATCGGCGATCCATTCGACGTGCTGCTCGATCGACGTGACCATGTTGCTGATCACGGCAGGCGAGCCCGGTCCCGTGATGGTGAAGAGGTTCGGGAAGCCGGAGATCGCGATCCCGAGATAGCTGCGCGGGCCGTGGCTCCAGTGGTCGCGGAGCAGTCGTCCGTCGCGGCCGCGGATCTCGGGCTTGAGGAGTGCCCCCGTCATCGCGTCGAACCCTGTGGCGAGCACGAGCACATCGAGCGGGTAGGTGCGTGCGTCGGTGACCACGCCCTCCGCGGCTACGCGGACGATGGGCTCCTTCCGGACGTCGACGAGAGACACGTTCGGTCGGTTGAACATGCTGTAGTAGTCGGTGTCGGTGCAGATGCGCTTCGTGCCGATCGGGTGGTCGGTCGGCATCAGCTTCTTCGCCACGTGCGGGTCGTGCACGAGCTCGGCGATCTTCGCGCGCACGAAGGCCGCAGCGGTCTCGTTGGCCTCACGGTCGGTGTAGATGTCGGAGAACACCTGCAGGAACTTCATCCCGCCGATCCGCCAGCGCTCCTCGTACCGGGCCCGTCGCTCCTCCTCCGACACGGACAGTGCGGGCACGGGGACGACATCCAGCGGGACCGAGCCGGACGCCGACCAGCGCGAGCGCTCACGCAGCTCGGGGTACTGCTCCTTCGTGCGCGCCCACCAGCCCGGATCCAGGGGAGCGTTCTGGGCGGGCACGCTGAAGTTGGCCGTGCGCTGGAACACCGTGAGTTCGCCCGCTGTCGCGGCGAGGATCGGACCGGCCTGGATGCCCGAGGATCCTGTTCCGATCAGCCCGACGCGCAGGCCCGTCAGCTCCGGCGGGTTAGACGGCCATGAGTGCGTCTGAATTACCGTGCCGGCGAAGTCTTCGAGGCCCGAGATGTCCGGGGTCTTCGGCACCGACAGGCATCCTGTCGCGAACACGAGATAGCGGCAGGCGAGATGCCGGCCGCGATCGGTCGTCACGTGCCACGTCGCCGATGCCTCGTCGTACTCGGCCGAGACGACCTCTTCGCTGAAGCGGATGTAGCGATTGAGGTCGAACCGCTCGGCCACATGCTCGAGGTAGGCGAGGATCTCCGGCTGCGTCGCGTATTTCTCCGTCCAGTCCCACTCCTCCTGGAGCGCGTCCGAGAACGAGTACGAGTAATAGGCGCTCTCGATGTCGCAGCGCGCGCCGGGGTAGCGGTTCCAGAACCACGTTCCCCCCACCCCGGAGCCCCGCTCGATCCCGACCACGTCCAAGCCGCTGTCCCGCAGGCGCTTGAGCGCGTACAGTCCGGCGAATCCGGCACCCACGACGACCACGTCGTGGATCTCATCGGCGACAGTCATGTGTCATCCCTTCTGGTTGTCGTCCTCGTCCACTGGCCGATCGCGTCCACGGCGGCCTGCGCGGCGGGAAGGATGTCGATGAACGACAGGAAGCCGTGCATCTGTCCGGCGAAGCGCCGGTGGGTGATCTCCACACCCGCATCCGCGAGGCGCTGTGCGTACAGCTCGTCCTCGTCGCGCAGCACGTCGTGCTCCGCGGTGATCAGGAGGGTCGGCGGAAGCCCCGCGAGGGCGGGCGCGCGAAGCGGGGCCGCGCGCGGATCGGCGCGGGCCGTCGGCTCGGGGACGTACTGCTCCCAGAACCACGCCATGAGCTCCGCGGGCAGGATCGTCGTCGTCGTGACGGGATCGCGGTAGGAGTCGCGTCCGAAGTCGGCGTCGGTCGGCGGGTAAAGGAGGATCTGCGACGCGAGCGGCGGGCCCGCTTCGCAGGCGGCGATCGCGGTGACCGTCGCCAGGTTCGCGCCGGCGCTGTCGCCGGCGATGTGCAGTGGGCCGCCGGTCGCCTGCCGGGCGGCCCAGGAGAGCGCTCCTGCGGCGTCCTCGACGGCGGCGGGAAACGGATGCTCGGGCGCCTTGCTGTACTCGACCAGGTGGATGGTGAGGCCGGTCGCCTGCGCCAGGCGGCGGGCGAGCACGTCGTTGCCGTCGTTGTTGCCGAGCACCCAGCCGCCGCCGGGAAAGTAGAGGATCGCACCGGGCGGTGTCTGCGTGGGTCGGAATGAGCGCACCGGGATCGTTCTGCCGCCGGCGGTCGGGACGTCGGTGTTCTCTACGCGATGCACGGCGTCGCGTTCGGTGGCGACGCGCGGGGGGCGCCGACGTCGGCGGGCCTCGGCCGCGCCGATGGTCCAGGTCGGCGCCTCGTCCAGGCCGGCGAGGCCCCGCACGAGTTCCGCGGTGGCGTCGTCGAGCGTCACGCGGCCGGCTCGCTCACGTCGTGTCGGCGGCGCGACGCGATGAATGCGTGGACGACGTCGTCGTCGGTCATCGGTCAACCTCCCGCGGGCCCGGCGTTCGTCGGTGAATGCCGGTACTGCATATATTATGCGACGCCATGCGCGCGATCCCGCTCGCCAGCGCGACCCAGCCCGGCACAGTCGTCACCCTCGCCGACGTCGCCGAGGTCGAGGTGGTCACTGAGGAGAAGACCTCGATCACCCGCATGAACGGCGAGGAGGCGCTCTCGCTGTCGATCACCGCCGTCCCCGACGGCGACGTCGTCGGCATCTCGCACGGCGTCGAGGATGCCATGGCCACCCTGACCGACGAGCACGACGAGCTCGACCTGGCCGTCGTCTTCGACCAGGCCCCGTTCATCGAGGACTCGATCGAGCACCTCGCGATCGAGGGCGTGCTCGGCCTGGTCTTCGCCGTGCTCGTGATCCTCGTCTTCCTGCTCTCGGTGAGCTCGACGCTCGTCACCGCCATCTCGATCCCGCTGTCGGTGCTGGTCACCTTCATCGGCCTGAACCTCGGCGGGCACTCGCTCAACATGCTGACCCTCGGCGCCCTGACCATCGCGATCGGCCGCGTCGTCGACGACTCCATCGTCGTCATCGAGAACATCAAGCGCCACCTCGCGTACGGCGAGGAGAAGGTGCACGCCATCCTCACCGCGGTGAAGGAGGTCGCCGGCGCGATCACCTCGTCGACGGCCACCACCGTCGCCGTGTTCCTGCCGATCGCCCTCGTCGGCGGCATGGTCGGCGAGCTGTTCGCGCCGTTCGCGCTCACCGTGACGATCGCCATGCTGTCGTCGCTGCTCGTGGCGCTGACGATCGTGCCGGTGTTGTCGTACTGGTTCCTGCGCCGCCCGAAGACCGAGGCCTCGGTCGACGAGATCCGCCAGGCGGCGGAGGAGAAGGAGCACAACGGCTGGCTGCAGCGCGGCTACGCGCCGGTGCTGCGCGCCACCCAGAAGCGCCCGGTCGTCACGCTCGTCGCGTCGGCCCTGCTGCTCGTGCTCACCGTCTCGCTCGTGCCGCTGCTGAAGGTCGACTTCCTCGGCAGCACCGGCCAGAACATGGTGATGGTCACGCAGGAGTTCGAGCCCGGCACCGACCTCGACGCCGTCTCCGACGGCGCCGAGAAGGTCGAGGACGCGCTCGGCGAGATCGACGGCGTCACCGACGTCATGCTGATGGCCGGATCGGGCGGAGAGTTCTCGTCGATGCTCGGCGGCGGAGGCGGCACGGCCACCTTCATCGTCAACACCGACAAGGACGCCGACCAGCTCGCGCTCAAGGAGGCGATCACCGACCGTCTCGACGAGATCAGCGGCGCCGGCGAGATCGGCCTCAGCGATCAGGCCGCGATGAGCGGCTTCGGCGGGGCCGTCGAAGTCGCGATCACGGCGGAGGGCGAGGAGACGCTCGAGGCCGCGAACGCGGCGGCAGCCTGAAAGTCGTTGTCGGGTACTCCGTCGGCGACGACCACCTTGACGAGGACACCGACACCCTCGCCCTCGATCCGGAGCAGGCGCGCGAGCTCATCCTCGCCCGCGAGAACGTGGACCGGATCCGCGACTACAAACAGCTCATCGCCGAGCGGAACGCGTACACGTCAGGTCGCCGTCCCGTGTGGTGGCTCCTCACCGGCGACCCCACCGCGGCGTCCGCGCAGAACGACACCGCGCGCGCAGCCACCCGGCACGCCGCCCGCGAGCGCACCCGTGCAGTGACCTTCCTCGGGCAGCTGAACCTCCTCATCCGCGCGATCGACGAGCGCACGCCGATCTCCCGCGAGCAGGAGTTGGAGTTCGGCACCGTCTCCGGCCACTCCCGGGGTGTGAAGCCGCTGTCCCCGGCCACAGAGAAGGGGACGTGGGGTGAGGACAAGCGCGCCGTACGCGTGGACGAAGTGAACAGGCTCGCAGCCGACCTCGCGACCGCGAAGCGCACGTACACGCCCGTCTCCGAGCTGGTCCGCGACCACCGCTCAGCCGTCCAGCATCACGAGGCTGCGCTCGCCACGAAGAAGGACATCATGCGGCGTCTCCGCCTCATCCTGAAGGAAGCGACCGCCGAGGAGAAGAAGGCGGCGAAGGAGCTGACCGCGGCGCAGAAGAGGTGGGTGGACGCGTGGGCTGCCGGATGGCCGGGCGCGCGAACGGACGTGCCCGCGATGCTGGACGCCGCCGACGCCTGGTGAACGCATAGGAGCCACCATGACGACGACGCTGCTGACGCACCTGGAGTTGCCGAGCGGCGTGCGCGTGTGGTTCTCCGCCGACCACCACTTCGGGCACGCGAACATCATCCGGTACGCCGACCGGCCGTACCCGCACGTGGACGCGATGGACAGCGACATCATCCGCCGTGACAACGCGGTCGTCGCGCCCACCGACGTCTTCTTCGCCCTGGGCGACCTGTGCCTGGGGTCGTTCGACGCGTCGCTGGCGTGCGCTGCAGGGCTCAACGGCATCAAGTTCCTGATGCCGGGCAACCACGACCGGGTGTCCGTCGCCGGTCGGAACAAGCCCGCGTATATCGAGAAGTTCCGCGCCCGCTACGAAGCGGCCGGGTACACGGTGCTGCCGGAGGAGGGCGTCACCATCGACCTGCACGGTGTCCGGCTCGCCCTGTCCCACTACCCGTACCAGGGCGACCACACCGAACGGGACCGCCACCTGGAGTTCCGCCCGAAGGATGAGGGCCTCCCGCTCCTGCACGGCCACATCCACGGTGAGCGCCGCATCGACGGTCGCATGTTCAACGTGGGCGTGGACGTGAACGACTTCACCCCCGTCTCCGAGGAGCAGGTCCTCGAGTTCGCGAAGGCGGCGGCATGACCATCAGCATTCGCCGCCGCCTGGCCATCCTCCCGCACCAGGTCCGGCGGCGCTCCGCCGCGCCCGCCCTGGCGCCACCGGCAGTGGACAGTTCGCGATCGTCGCGCTCAGCCCGCGCGGCATCCCGGTCCCCGCTTGGAAGCCATTCCGTGCCACCCGTCTCGTCGGCGGCCGTGCCTGGTCTCTGAGCGTGATCCGCACCGACGACCTCACCGGGTACCCGGAAGGTCAAGGTCCCGTGAACCGAGAGCTCATCGAAGAGACCCTCGATCTCCTCGCCGGGGAGCACACCGACCCAGGCGAAGCGGAAGCTGTCCTCCGCCGCGCCCTCGACGCGCGCTGACCTGACGGTCGCCGCCGTCAGATCGCGACGGTGACCCCGGGCGGTGGGTGATAGCCCTGCGCCGGCTCATACGAGTTCCCGCCCGCCAGTCCGTTACCGATCACCCGGATCGCGTCCGCGGGCCCATGACCGAAATGCCCTACGGCTCGCACCCCGGCTGCGAGAGCGGGCTGCTCCGGCGCCTCCCAGTCGGGCGCCTCGGTCACCACCGGCGGCGGCAGGAGGCTGAACGCCGCACCGGGGAACACCATGTCCACCCACTCGCACAGCTGCTGCGGACCGAAGAACAGCGGTCGCATCGTCACGCCGTCGCCCAGGTTCGGGCCGAACAGCCTGATCGTGAACGAAGACCGGTGCCCGCCCTTGAACTCGCCGTCTGTGCGCTCCACCTCGAACGAGGTCACCTCCGATCGGCGCACCCCTCCCTTGTTAGTCGGGAACCACAGCCACACCCCGCCGGTGCCGGCCGGCGCAACGTCGTCTGCCATGTCCTTGCCCCCAGTTCGGTCGGCTGCCCCAGCGGAGCCGATCTGGCCGCAATGTACACCTCCCACCCCCTCGCGCATAGGTGGACCGCCCTCACCGGACGACCGCGCATGTGGGAGGGCATGAGGTCAGGGTTGTTCGCGGAACCTCTGTCGTTCGTACGCGGAACCCTGATCCTCTGTGGTGTCGCGGGTAATCCTCTGGGCCGCGCATGTAGGTGTTGATGACTGTTCGTGTTGCTTC
>NZ_DATMFG010000031.1:0-52970 GCF_035556355.1 Microbacterium sp. | reverse complement strand
CGCGTGGGAACACGGCGGGAACACCGCGCTCGACAACCTCGCCCCGCTCTGTAAGGGCCATCACACCGTGAAACACCACGGCGGGTGGCAGGTCAGACAACTCCCCGACAGCGGGGGCGCACTCGAATGGACCTCACCCGCAGGGCGACGGTACGTGGTGCAACCCGAACGCCGCGTGCCGGTCTTCCACCCCACCCACACCAACGACGCCCCCTTCTGACCGCACCCAGGTGCTGGAGGCCCATGCGCCAGCGCACGCCCGCGCCCCCGCGCCCCCGCGCGCCCGCGCCAGCGCGCGGCGCCAGAGCACGCGCGGGCCCGCGCAAGGGCGGGTCGGCTGCGCGCGCTGCGCGAAAGACCGCGACCCGCCCGCAAAGCGAAGCTGCCGAATGGGCGTGGCCGACGCACGGCAGCCGAACGCCCCGCCACCACCGACGGGTCGAGCGTCCGTGTGAGCGAGGTCCGCACAACTCCGGTGTTGTCAGGAGCGGCATACGCGGCGACGTAGGCTGATCGAATGACGACGGCCGTGCGACGGGGGATCACCGCCGTGGTCACCGTTCTCGTGCTCGTCGCGCTCGGCGCGGGCGTCGGCGTCGCGGTCGGCGACGCGCTCGGCATCCGGGTCGAGGAGTCCGACCGCATGCACCCGGCCGAACCGGCGATCGCGCGGGTTGAGGCATCCGTCCCCACTCCTTCGTTCACGGACATCGACGCACCCGGCGGCCCACGGTTCGAGGCGGCGATCGACGACCTGACGGATGCCACGGCCGACGCCGCGCCCGACGCAGAGCAATTCACCCTCACAGTCACCGCGGGCCCCGACGAAGACGAACACGACGACGGCTACGCCCTCGCGGCCGACGGCCCCCGCATCCGCATCGACGCACCGACCGAAGCCGGGGCCGTCCGCGGCGTGTACGACCTCGCCGCGCAGATCCGCGGCGGGCGCGCGATCGAAGACCTCGCGGGCACGCACGAGCCGTCGCGCCTGCCGTTCCGCATGGTCGACATCGGCGCCGTCGGCGTCACCGCCGACCCGGAGGAATGGCGCCCCGGCACGAACTACTCGCACGTGTCCGACGCATTCCGCGACGTGTACCTCGCCGACGAGCCGTACATCGACGAGGCGGCCCTCGACGACGCGTTCGACGAGTGGGACGAGTTCCTCCGCACGTCGGTCGCCCAGGGGTACAACGCCGTCGCATGGCCGGGGTTCATCGAGTTCGTCGACTTCGCGCATGCCCCGGACGGGCCCGTCTACCCCGACGGCGACCCGCACATCGCACGGGCAGCAGCCTTGCGCGAGGCGTTCGGCCCGTTCTGGGACCGTGCCTCCGAGCTCGAGGTCGACGTCTTCCTGCGCACCGACATGCTCGCGCTGACGCCGGCACTCGACGACTACTTCACGAAGCGCTTCGGCGGGGCCGACACCGAGAACCCCGAGCTGTGGCAGGTCTACGCCGACGCGCTCGACGAGCTCTACGCCGACCAGCCCGCGCTCGACGGCGTCGTCATCCGCATCGGCGAGGCGGGCGACATCTACGACACCCCGGGCTGGGACTACTCCTCCGCGCTCGCGGTGCGCAGCGTCGACGCGGTGCGCACGATGCTCGACGTGCTCACGACCGGGGCCGAGGCATCCGGTGCAGAGGTCGTCTTCCGCACATGGAGCGTGGGGATCGGCGACGTCGGCGACATGCACATCGATCCCGGGTCGTACGAGGCCGTGCTCGGCGGCATCGACTCCGACGCGCTCATCGTGTCGACGAAGTACACGGCGGGCGACTTCTACAGCTGGCTGCCCCTCAACGAGACTCTCGCGATGGGCGATCACCGGCGCATCGTCGAGTTCCAGAGCCGCCGCGAGTTCGAGGCGTTCGGCTCCTTCCCGAACGACCTCGGCCCCAAGTTCCAGTGGGCGCTGGGCGAGCTCCTGGCGCAGAACCCGAACATCGAGGGCATCTGGACATGGACGCAGGACGGCGGTCCGTGGCGTGCGGGCCCCATGTCGCTCTACCTCAAGTCCGGCTTCTGGCAGCTGTACGAGCACAACACACGCCAGGCCGCCGCGCTCGCGCGCGACCCCGACGCCGACCTCGCGCAGATCACCGCCGACTGGGCGCGCGAGTGGTTCTCCGACGACCCCGCGACCGTCGCGGCGATCGCTCAGGCGATGGCGCGCTCGCGCAGCGCGATCGAGAACGGCCTCTACCTCGAGCCCTTCGCCGAGTCCCGCGTGTCGGCGCTCGGCCTCGAGCCGCCCCCGCAGATGTGGCTCTTCGAGTGGGACATCCTCACCGGCGACTCGGCCGCGCTCGACGTCCTCTACGCGATCATCGGCCCCCATCGCGTCGACGAGACCATCCAGGGCGGGCGAATCGCGCTCGCCGCGGCCGAGCGGATGCGCGCCGACATCGAAGAGACGGATGCCGCGACCTGGCACGATCCCGAGCTGCGCGACGCCTTCCTCGAAACGCTCGACTACGAGATCGACACCCTCGGCATGCTCGGCGCCTACCGCGAGATGTTCCTCGTGCAAGGGGAGTGGCACGACACCGGATCGCCCGAGGCCTACGAACGGTGGCAGCACGCGCGCGACGACTACGTCGCCCGCGCCGCCGCGCACGTCGACGCGTACGAAGGCGACGTCGATCTTCCCGCGTGGAACCTCACCGCCGCGCAGCTCGGCATCGACCGCGCCGATCGCGATCTGCTCGTCGCGTGGGGTGCGCGCATCCTTCTCCTCCTCGCCGTCGCATGGCTCATCATCGGAATGCTCTCCGCCCGCACACGTCTCGTGCGACGACCCGGAGCCGCCGCCGCCCGCGCAGCGTGGATCGCCTCCACGCGCCCGTGGCGCGCCCGGGAATCGACCCTCGGCATGCTCGCCCTCGACAGGTGGCTGCTGGTCGTCATTCCTGGAGGCCTCCTCGTCGCCACGCGCGCGCTGCAGACCTCGCTCCTTTCGTGGACGCACCTCGCGCTCGTCTTCGGAGCGTGGCTTCTCTTCCTCCTCGTGGTGCGCGTGTGCGTCGGCATCCGTTCGCCCTATCCGGTGATCGCGGCCGTGGGCGGCGTCGTCGTGCTGCGATGCATCGTCACGCTCTTCGCCCTGGCGTTCACCGGCCCGGGCGGATACTGGTTCGCGTTCTGGACGGAGCCCGTCGCGCGGGTCGTCTACATCGCGATCGCGTTCGCGCTGTTCGTGTGGGCGTTCATCGCGGCGGGCTGGGCGATGTCGATGCAGGTGGGCGCACGCCGAGCGACGGGGTTCGTGCTCGCCGGCGTCGGCGCCGCGCTCGCGGTCACGGCGTTCGCCGTCGCGATCGTGGGGCTCGAGCGGGCGCTCACCGTGTGGAACGACGAGATGGGACTGCTGCCGTGGGGGATGGCGCGCATCCTCGGCATCACGACGTTCCTGGAGATCCCCGCGTCGACGCCCTGGTGGGCGGCCGGCGTCGGTCTCATCGTGCTCGCAGCAGGCTCGCTGCTCGCGTTGCCGTGGAGGCGGCGCCTCGACAGCGCTTCCCGGTGAGCGGGCGCGCGCGGGTGCCGCGCGGCCCTCGCGGAAAAGTGCGAGGCGTAGCGTTAAGAGCATCCCAACCGAATCGAAGAGGTGTTTGTCATGCGTTCGCGCAGCTCTGCAATCCTGTCCGCCCTCGCCGTGTCGGGTCTGCTCCTGGCCGGCTGTGCGGCCGAGTCGAGCCCGTCGGAGACGTCCGCGCCCGACGCCGCCGCGGTCGAGTCCTCGGTGACGGAGCCCGCGGGTGTCGGCGAGCGGGTCGGTGCGGACGGCGTTCTGCTCGAGGTGTGGAGCGCCGCCGTGCCCGACGAGACGATCGGCGAGGCGGACCCGGGCAAGCAGTGGGTCACGGCGAACGTCTCTCAGTGGGTGACCGAGGAGGGCGTGACGGGTGCGGAGGTCGCACCGGTGCTCCGCTCGACCGCCGATGAGTCCTTCTCGGCCGAGGCGGAGGCCCGTCAGAACGTCGACATCGAACTGGCCCCGAACAAGTCGTACACCTTCGTGTGGAGCTACCAGGTTCCCGAAGACCTGGTCGACCCCTCGACGCTCGTGCTCTGCGTGGGCGGCGACGAGGGCTGCAGCCTCCTCGCCGAGTGACCCCGCGGCGAAGCGGGGCGCGTCAGGCGCCCCGCTTCGCCATCGCCTCGTCGAACTCTCCGCGGTGCGTCGAGACGATGTCCTTGCCGAGCGGCATGATCGAGATCGGCACCATCTTGAAGTCGGCGATCCCGAGTGGGATGCCGATGATCGTGAGGCAAAGCAGCACGCCCGACACGATGTGCGCAACGGCGAGCCACCAGCCCGCGAGGATCACCCACACGACGTTCCCGAGGAACGCCCACACACCTGAGTTCTGCTTCTCGACGATCGTCCGCCCGAACGGCCACAGGGCGTACGCCGCGATGCGGAACGACGCGATCCCCCACGGGATCGTCACGATGAGCACGCACAGCAGGATGCCCGCCGCGACGTAGCCGAGGAACAGCCAGAACCCGGACAGGACGAGCCAGATGACGTTCAGGACGGTGCGCACGAGATGATTGTGGCAGTCGGCGTGACCCCGCGGGGGCCGTGTCGGTGGGCCGGAACTAGACTTGAGGGGCCATGACCGACGCCGTCACACCCATCATCGTCGGCGGGGGCTCAGGGCCTCGCCCTGGTGCGGCGCGCGCCGACGAAGACCTGCTCGCCGGGCTCAACCCGCAGCAGCGCGAGGCGGTCGTCTACCGCGGTCCGGCGCTGCTCATCGTGGCCGGCGCAGGTTCCGGCAAGACCCGCGTGCTGACGCACCGCATCGCGAGCCTGCTGCGCAACAAAGAGGCATGGCCCAGCCAGATCCTCGCGATCACCTTCACCAACAAGGCAGCGGGCGAGATGCGCGAGCGCGTCGAGCAGCTCGTCGGCGATTCCGCGCGCGGAATGTGGATCTCGACGTTCCACTCCGCGTGCGTGCGCATCCTGCGGCGCGAGGCGCAGCAGTTCGGCTTCACGAGCTCGTTCACGATCTACGACTCCGGCGACTCGCGCGCGCTCATCAAGCGGCTGGTCAAGGAGCATGAGGCGGATGCGTTCGGCCTGACGCCCGCCGCGGTGCAGGGCAAGATCTCGAAGCTCAAGAACGAGCTTGCCGACGCCGAGTCGTACGCGCGTCAGGCGAACATGAACGACCCCGTCGAGCGTGTGTTCGTCGAGGTGTTCGGCGCCTACCAGCGCGAACTCCAGCGCGCGAACGCGTTCGACTTCGACGACCTCATCGCGCAGACCGTGTACCTCTTCCGCGCGTTCCCGCATGTCGCCGACGTGTACCGGCGGCGGTTCCGGCACATCCTCGTCGACGAGTACCAAGACACGAACCACGCGCAGTACGCCCTGATCAACGAGTTGACGAAGCCCGTCGGGTCCGACGCGCAGCCGTTCGAGGCATCCGGCGGAATGATGATCTTCGATGCGCCGGCGACGGATGCTCCCGAGCCCGCATCGCTCACGGTGGTCGGCGACTCCGACCAGTCGATCTATGCGTTCCGCGGAGCGGATATCCGCAACATCACCGAGTTCGAGCGTGACTACCCGGGCGCGAAGGTCGTGCTGCTCGAGCAGAACTACCGCTCGACGCAGAACATCCTGAGCGCGGCGAACGCGGTCATCAGCAACAACTTCGACCGCAAAGACAAGAAGCTGTGGACCGACGTCGGCGCGGGCGAGAAGATCGTCGGGTTCACCGGTTACTCGCAGCACGACGAGGCGCAGTTCGTCGCCGACGAGATCGAGGCGCTCCGCCGCGAGGGCGTCGACTACGGGCAGATGGCCGTCTTCTACCGCACGAACTCGCAGTCGCGTGCGCTGGAGGAGATCTTCATCCGCTCGGCGGTGCCGTACAAGATCATGGGCGGCACGAAGTTCTACGAGCGCGCCGAGATCAAGGACGCGCTCGCGTACCTCATCGCGGTGGCGAACCCCGCCGACGAGATGGCGCTGCGCCGCATCGTCAACAAGCCCCGCCGAGGCATCGGCGACGTCACGATCGAGGCGATCTCGCGGTACGCGCGCGAGGAGCAGATCACCTTCCGCGACGCGCTCGCGAACTCGTCCGCGCTCGGAGTCGGACCCAAGATCCAGGCGGCCATCGCGCACCTCGACGCGGTGCTGGCCGAGGCATCCGACATCATGCTCCCGCCCTCCGGTGAGATCGCCCCGCCGACGTCCGTCACGGAGGGGCTGCAGCTGCTGCTGAACAAGAGCGGCTACATCGACGCACTGCGCGCGAGCCGCGACCCGCAAGACGAAGCGCGCGTCGAGAACCTCGACGAGCTCGTCGCGGTCACGCGCGAGTTCGCCCGCAACAACCCCGAAGGGACGGTGCTCGACTTCCTCACCGAGGTTGCGCTCGTGTCCGACGCCGACGACCTCGAAGACGCCTCCGGGTCGGTGTCGCTCATGACGCTGCACACTGCGAAGGGCCTCGAGTACGACGCGGTGTTCGTGACGGGCGTCGAGGAAGACTTGATTCCGCACCGCATCTCGGCGGGGGAGCCCGGTGGGCCGCAGGAGGAGCGCCGCCTCTTCTATGTGGGCATCACCCGCGCGCGCAAGCGCCTCTACCTGTCGCTCGCGATGACGCGCGCGCAGTTCGGCGAGGTGTCGGTCGCGATGCCGAGCCGCTTCCTGCAGGAGATCCCGTCGGAGCTGCTGCACTGGCGGCAGTCGCCGGGCGATGTCAACTCGCGCGGAGGTTCGCAGTCGCGCGCGCTCAACGCCCGCCGGGGCTTCGGCGGATCCGGGTCGGGCAAGCGCTACGGCGACGACCTCGTGCCGCTCGCTCGCCGCCAGCCGAACGGGTCGATCGAGAAGTTCGCGAACCGCATTCCCGCGAAGGTGCGCGACAACGGCGACCTCGAGCTCGCGCCGGGCGACCGCATCCGCCACGACGACTTCGGTGAGGGCCGCGTCGACCTCGTGACGGGCGAGGGCGCGAAGCGCGTCGCTCACGTGCGCTTCGACACCGCCGGCGCGAAGAAGCTCCTCATCAAGGTCGCACCGATCGAGAAGATCTAATCCGCCGCGCTCTCCGTGGGCGGTGGCACCGCTCCGCTCACGAGCAGGTGGTGGTGCGCGAGCCGCCGCAGCGCAAGCATGACCGGCTCGTACAGCGCCGTGCCCAGCACGGCGTACACGACGGCGTCCTGCAGGGTCATCTCGGCGACGGGTGCGACCTCTTCGCCCGCGACCGCCCGCATCGCATCCGCGTATCGGCTCAGCACGGAAGGATTCCACCGCAGCCCCGCATCCTCGATCGCGCGGATCGCGGAGTCGAGCTGCCTCACCGCGGCGAACCTCGGCTCGTACGTGAGCCCGGCGTGCTCGATCGCCTCGCGCGCACGCGGGTAGTCGTCGGCCTCCTCGACGTAGGGCGGCAGTGCGCCGACCGCCCGCCCGAGCGTTTCGACCGGGTCGGGCGCCGGCTCGTCGATGAGCGCGAGGATCTCGCGCACCCGCGACAGCGGCAGCCCTCGCACATCCGCCAAGGCGGCGATGAGCCGGACACGAGCGAGGTGCTCCTCGCCGTACTCCGCGTTCGTCGCCGACACCGCTTCGCCGCGGGGGAGCAAGCCCTCGCGGATGTAGAACTTCAGCGTCGCGACCGGCACGCCGCTGCGCTTGGAAAGCTCGGAGATCCTCACGGAAGGGTCCGCCGGTCCGACGCGCGTGTCGGGAATGGATTGGACATGTAGATAGTTTAGCTATCTAATACTGAATAGCAAAACTATCCAATCTCGCTGGACCGAGATCTACCGAAGGAGAAGCATGGATCCCGTACTCACCATCGTCCTCGGCGCCACGGTGCTGACGGTCATCGGCATCATGTCCGGGGGCACGTTCCTGCTCCGCATCGCGTCGCACGGCCTCCCGTTCAACGGCCTGCAGAAGACGTTCTTCCGTGCCGGTCACGCCCACGCGGGCGTGCTCGTGATCCTCGGGCTCGTGTCCGCCCTGCTGCTCACGGTGGCCGGTGTGACCGGTCCCTGGCTGTGGTCCGCGGTCGGCGTGCTGGCGTCGGCGATCCTCATCCCGGCCGGGTTCTTCCTCTCGGTGCTGGGGCAGGATCCGAAGCGCCCGGGCCGCCTGATCGCGCTGCTGTGGGCGGGAGTCGTCGTGCTCGCGCTGTCGCTCATCGCGGTCGGCGTGAGCCTGATCGTCGCCGGCGCGAGCGCCATCGCCTGACGGCGGAGGGGGCGTCGATCGGCGTGCCCGCACGCGGTCCGGTCCCAAGGGATATCCCGAGGAATAGTAGTGTTGGGCAGATGAAACGCAACAGGATCGCCCCCGGCATCGCCATCGCTCTCGCTGCGCTCATCTCGGTCGCATCCGGAGCCACTGCCGCCTCGGCCTCGGCGCCGGCAACCCAGCTCAACGTCAGTCGCACGCTCAGCGAATGCAAGAGCACACGAGCCTTCTACATCAGCGCCGGGGAATCGGTCGGGTCCTGCTTTCCCCTGAAGAACATCGTGAAAATCGACTCCAACGGGGCGTGGTGGTACAAGAAGGGCTACCGGTACGCGTTCTACGCGTCTTGGTAACCGCCCACACGGGCGATCCTTCCCCAGAGGGGCCTGCTATCGGTAATTCACGAACTGCAGGTCGACGTCGAGGTCGGCGGCCTTGAGGATGCGGATGACCTCCTGCAGGTCGTCACGGCTCTTGGACTGCACGCGCAGCTCGTCGCCCTGGATCTGCGACTTGACCGACTTCGGACCCTCGTCGCGGATGATCTTCGAGATCTTCTTGGCGTTCTCCGACGAGATGCCGTTCTTCAACGATGACACGATGCGGTACTCCTTGCCGCTCGCGACCGGGTCGCCCGACTCGAGGCTCTTGAGCGAGATGCCGCGCTTGATGAGCTTCGACTGGAACACGTCGAGCACCGCCTTCGCGCGCTCCTCGCTGTTCGCCTTGATGAGGATCTGCTCGCCGCTCCACTCGATCGAGGCGCCGGTGCCGCGGAAGTCGTAGCGCTGCTCGACCTCTTTGCGGGCCTGGTTGAGCGCATTGTCGGCCTCCTGGTGGTCGACCTTGCTGACGATGTCGAAAGAGGAATCAGCCATGCGGGGCAGTCTATCCGGCGGCTCCCGTCGGGCAGGGGACGAAACGGATGCCCCACCACCGTGCAAGCGCTTCCAAACCTATCGGGGCGATGGTCACGGGATGATATCGGGTTCACTCCGGGATTGCGCGAAGGCCCGTCTTCGGTGAAACTGTAAGCGCTTGCATTACCGAGGGGCGACGATGTGGACGCCGACGCATCCATCTCGTCTCCGCAGACAAGAGAGGCACACACCGATGAAGGTGAACAAGAAGGGCGCGATCGGCCTGGCGGCGATCGTCGCGGGCAGCGCGGTCGTCCTGGCCGGCTGCGCGGGCGGCGGCGGCGGCAACGAGACCGAGGCCCCCGAGTCGGCCGGTTCGATCACCGTGTGGGTCGACGCCGACCGTGCCGGCGTCCTCGAAGACGCCGCGAAGGACTTCACCGCCGACACCGGCGTCGAGGTCAAGCTGGTCCAGAAGGAGTTCGGCGAGATCCGCGACCAGTTCGTGCAGCAGGTTCCGACCGGCGAGGGTCCTGACATCGCCGTCGGCGCGCACGACTGGCTGGGCGTCCTCGTCACGAACGGCGTCGTGGCGCCGGTCGAGCTCGGTGACACGGCGAGCGACTTCGAGCAGGTCGCCATCGACGCGTGGAGCTACGAGGGACAGACCTACGGCGTGCCGTACGCGATCGAGAACATCGGCCTGCTTCGCAACACCGACCTCGTGGCCGAGGCTCCGACCAGCTACGACGACATGATCGCCAAGGGCACGGCGGCGGGCACCGAGTACGCGTTCCTCGTCGGCCTCGACCCCGAGGCATCCGACCCGTACCACCTGTACCCGTTCCAGACGTCCTTCGGCGCCCCCGTCTTCGGAACCGACGCGGACGGCGCGTACGACCCGGCCGACCTGCAGATCGGCAACGCGGGCGGCCAGGAGTTCGCGACGTGGCTCGCCTCGCAGGGCGCGACCGGCGCGGGCGTCTTCAACACGAACATCACGGGCGACCTCGCGCGTGAGAACTTCGTCGCGGGCAAGTCGCCGTTCTTCCTGACCGGTCCGTGGAACGTCCCGGCAGCCGAGGAGGCCGGCCTGAACATCGCGGTCGACCCGATCCCGTCGGCCGGTGGTCAGGATGCGCAGCCGTTCGCGGGTGTGCAGGGCTTCTTCCTGAGCTCGGAGAGCGAGAACCGTCTCGCTGCGAACGAGTTCCTCATCAACTACATCGGCAGCGAAGAGGTCCAGACGGCCCTCTACGAGGTCGGCGGCCGCGCCCCGGCGCTCACCGCCGCGTTCGACGCGGCCGTGGGGTCCGACCCGATCACCGCGGGCTTCGGCGAGGTCGGCGCGAACGCCGTGCCCATGCCGTCCATCCCCGAGATGGGCTCGGTGTGGCAGTTCTGGGGCGTGACCCAGGCCGCCATCATCAACGGCCAGGGCGGCGACCCGGTCGAGCTGTGGAACAAGATGGCGTCCGACATCCAGGCGGCCATCGAGTAATCGACGCCGATGCGGGGCGGCATCCGCAAGGCTGCCGCCCCGCATCCGTCACAGCATGCGACCGAGGGACACGCGATGACGACGCCGACCATCGAAGAACCACACACGGCCGAAGCGCCGAAACCCACCAAACGGGCCCGCCGGGCGACCCGCATCGCCGAGGCGGCGTCGGGCGGGTGGAAGGTGCTCCTGTTCAAGGTCATCGCGCTGGGCATCATCGACGCGATGGCGCTCTACGCGATCCTCGTGCTCGTGCAGAGCGAGCAGTGGCTCATCGCGGGCATCGTCCTCGCGGTGACCGCCTTCGCGAACTGGATCTACTTCAGCCGCGGCCATCTGCCGGCGAAGTACCTCATCCCCGGTCTCATCTTCCTCTTCGTCTTCCAGATCTTCGCGGCGGGCTACACGGGCTACGTCGCGTTCACCAACTACGGCACGGGCCACAACAGCACGAAGGACAGCGCGATCAACGCGCTCATGCTGTCGGCGCAGGAGCGCGTGCCGGACTCGCCCGCCTATCAGCTCACGATCGTCGAGCAGCTGGGCGAGCTCTCGTTCCTCGTGACCGATCCCGACGGCGATGTCCGCCTCGGCGGCGAGGAGCGACCGCTCGAGCCGGTCGACAACGCCGAGATGGACGGCGGCAAGGCTGTCGGCGTCCCGGGCTACAACACCCTCTCGTTCGCGCAGATCGTCGCCGACCAGCAGCGCATCGCCGACATGGCGGTGCCCATCAGCGATGACCCGAACGACGGCGCGCTGCGCACGCCCGACGGATCCGTCGCGTACGCGTACGTCTCGAAGCTCGTGTACGACGAGGCCGCCGACACGATGACCGACACGCGCACGGGCGTCGTCTACTCCGATATCGGCACCGGCGCGTTCACCGCACCCGACGGCACCGAGCTGCTCCCGGGCTGGCAGATCTTCGTCGGCTTCGACAACTTCGTGCGGGCGTTCGGCGAGGAGTCGATCCGCGGTCCGTTCTTCTCGGTGCTGACGTGGACGTTCGTGTTCGCCTTCTTGTCGGTGTTCCTGTGCTTCGCAGCGGGGCTCTTCCTCGCGATCGTCTTCAACGATCCGCGCATGAAGTCGAAGCGGTACTACCGCGTGATCATGATCCTCCCGTACGCGTTCCCCGGCTTCCTGTCGGCGCTCGTATGGGCGGGCATGATGAACCAGGAGTTCGGCTTCATCAACGTCGTGCTCTTCGGGGGCGCCGACATCCCATGGCTCACGAATGAGTGGCTCGCCAAGTTCAGCATCCTGCTCGTGAACTTGTGGCTCGGATTCCCCTATATGTTCCTCATCTGCACGGGCGCTCTGCAGGCCATCCCGGATGAGCTGCAGGAAGCCGCGCGCGTCGACGGCGCATCCGCCTGGCAGGTGTTCCGCAACATCAAGCTGCCGCTGCTGTTCGTGGCTGTCGCCCCGCTGCTGATCGCGTCGTTCGCGTACAACTTCAACAACTTCGTGCTGATCTACATGCTCACCGGCGGCGGACCCCGCGATGTGAGCGCGGGCGTGAACGTCGGCGCGACCGACATCCTCATCTCGATGGTCTACAAGGTCGCGTTCGTCGGGTCGACGTCCGACTACGGTCTGGCGAGCGCCTTCTCGATCATCATCTTCCTGTTGGTCGGCACGATCTCGGTGATCGCGTTCCGGCGCACCAAGGCCTTGGAGGAGCTGGTCTGACATGAGCGACCTGAAACCTGGAGCCCCTGCAGCGCGCGGCCTGCTCGACAGGGTCGCGGCGTCTGACGACGAGCTCACGACGACGACCACCCTCACAACCGGCGGCGGTGGAGTTCGCGGCCAGGGCAAGCAGCCCCGCCGCCCCTTCAAGCGCTACTTCCGCGAGACGGGGTGGCGCCACCTCGTCGGCATCGGCGTCGCGATCTTCGCGATCTTCCCGCTGCTGTATGTCTTCTCGGCGTCGCTCAACCCGGGCGGCACGCTGCTCACGGCCAACGGACTGTTCTCGAACTTCAACTTCGAGAGCTACGTCGACCTGTTCAACAGCCCGCGGCATCCGTACGGCGCCTGGTATGTCAACACGCTCGTGATCGGCCTCGTCACGGCAGCCGGCACGGTCCTGATGGGCGCGCTGGCTGCTTACTCGTTCTCGCGCATGCGCTTCACCGGCCGCCGCTTCGGGCTCACGACCCTGCTCGTGGTGCAGATGTTCCCGCAGATGCTCGCCGCGGTCGCGATCTTCCTCCTCATGGTCGCGATCGGCGACATCTTCCCGGCGCTCGGCCTCAACACCCAGATCGGCCTGATCATGGTGTACCTCGGTGGGGCGCTCGGCGTGAACACGTACCTCATGTACGGGTTCTTCAACACGGTGCCGTCGTCGATCGACGAGGCCGCGAAGATCGACGGCGCGGGCCACGCACGCATCTTCTTCACGATCATCCTGCGGCTCGTCGCTCCGATTCTCGCGGTCGTCGGCCTGCTGTCGTTCATCGGAACTGCGAGCGAGTTCATGCTCGCGAGCGTGATCCTCATCGATCCCGACAAGCAGACCCTGGCGGTGGGCCTGTACAAGTTCGTGTCGGACGAGTTCTCGAAGAACTGGAGCATCTTCGCAGCCGGTGCGGTGCTCGCGGCGATCCTGCCCGTGGCTCTGTTCCTCGCACTGCAGAGGTACATCGTCGGCGGCCTGACGGCCGGGAGCGTGAAATAGCGGATGCCCCACCCGGCGCGCCTCGCCGGCGCATCCGCCGTGGCGCTCACGCTGGCGCTCGCCGGGTGCACGGCCTCACCGTCGACGCCCGAGCCGGCGGCGCCCGACGTCGGCGTGCAGCTCTTCCAGCTGCCGTGGACGTCGATCGCCGAGGAATGCGAGACGACCCTCGGGCCGAACGGCTTCGCGTGGGTGCTCACATCACCGCCGAACGAGCACATCCAGCGCGATGAGTGGTGGGCGTCGTACCAGCCGGTGAGCTACGAGCTCGAGACGCGCCTCGGCACGCGCGACGAGTTCGCCGACATGGTCGAGCGATGCGGCGCGGCGGGCGTCGACGTCATCGCGGATGCCGTCATCAACCACATGACCGGCCAGGACGCGCCTGGCGAGGGCTGGGCGGGCACGCCGTACGAGCACTACGAGTACCCCGGGCTGTACGCGGCAGAGGACTTCCACCGCTGCGGGCTCACGGCGAACGACGACATCCAGGACTACGACTCGCGCGAGCAGGTGCAGACGTGCGAGCTCGTGAACCTCGCCGACCTCGACACGGCGAGCGAGAAGGTGCGCAGCACGATCGTCGACTACCTCGACGACCTGTTGTCGCTCGGTGTCGCGGGATTCCGCATCGACGCCGCGAAGCACATGGCCGCCGACGATGTCGAGGCGATCGTCGGGGCATTGCCCGAGGGCACGCGCGTCATGAGCGAGGTCATCAGGGGCGCCGGAGAGCCGATCGTTCCCGAGGAGTACGCCGGGTTCGGCGAGGTCTTCGAGTTCACCTACGCGGGCGACCTGACGCCGCCGCTCGCGAACGGCGTCTTCAACGACCCCGAGCTCGGCGGGGAGCGGCCGCTGCACGTGGCATCCGATCGCGCGATCGTGTTCGTCGACAACCACGACACCGAGCGCGGCGAGGCCGACGTGACCTATCGCGACGGCGGGCTGTACGTGATCGCGAACGCGCTCATGCTCGCTGATGACTACGGCACACCCGTCGTCTACTCCGGGTACGCGTTCTCCGACCGCGACGCGGGCGCGCCGATCGGCGCCGACGGCCGCGTGCTCGACACCGCGTGCGACGGCGTCGCCGGACCGGCCGAGTCGTACGACGACGGCGAGCGCACGTGCGTCCATGCGTGGACCGCGATCGCGGGTATGCTCGAGTTCCGCGCGTTCGCCGGCGACGCCCCACGGCTCCCCGGTGTGGACGAAGGCGACGCCTACGGATTCGAGCGCGAAGGTCGCGGTGTCGTCGCCGTCAACGTGGGCTCCGAGCCCGAGACGATCGCGATCCCCACGTCGCTCCCGGCGGGGGAGTACCGGGACGTGATCGCCGGAGAGACCTACACCGTCGGCGACGGTGAGGTCGTGTTCGAGCTCGAGCCGCTGGGTGCCGCTGCGATCCACATCGGGTCCCGGTCGTAGTCCTACAATCGACTCGCGCACAACTGAACAACAATCTGAGGGCTCTGTCACGGCGCGGCCGTGCAACCACGTCGCTTCCATCGGCGGCGCCGCCGCCTCGTCTCGAAAGGCTCGTCCGTGACCACCCTCATCCCGCACCACGACGGTTCGCCCCTGTACGTCTCGAACCTCGCCCCGGAGCTGGGCGATACCGTCACCGTCCGGCTTCGCGTGCCCTCCGGCTACGGGCCGCTGAGCGCTGTGCGCACACGCTCCAATCCCGACCACGAACCCGAGTGGACGGATGCCGCACTGCTCGGCTCCGCCGACGGATGGGACTGGTGGGAGGCGCCCGTCACCGTCCGCAACCGACGTCACGGCTACCGCTGGCTGCTCGTGCACGAAGACGGCACGATCGAGTGGTTCAACCAGACCGGCCTGCACCGGATCGAGACGCTCGACGCCGAGGACTTCGCGCTCGTCGCCCACCCGGCGCCGCCCGCGTGGCTGTTCGACAGCGTGATGTATCAGATCTTCCCGGACCGGTTCGCGCGCTCGGCGCAGGCCGACCGGCATCCGACGCCCGACTGGGCGATCCCGGCCGCCTGGGACGACCCGGTCGATCCCGTCCTCCCCGGGCGCTCGCAGCAGTTCTACGGCGGCGACCTCGACGGGATCGTCGAGCACCTCGACCACCTCGTGCACCTCGGCGTGAACCTCCTCTACCTGACGCCGGTGTTCCCGGCCGCGTCGAACCACCGCTACGACGCGTCGAGCTTCGATCGTGTCGACCCGCTGCTCGGCGGTGACGAGGCGCTCGTACGGCTCGTCAAGGCGGCGCATGCGCGCGGCATCCGCGTCATCGGCGACCTCACGAGCAACCACTCCGGCGACCGGCACGAGTGGTTCCAGGCCGCCTACGGCCACCCCGGCGCGCCGGAGGAGGACTTCTACTACTTCCTGAACGACGACAACACCGAGTACGAGTCGTGGCTCGGCACGCCCACGCTGCCGAAGTTCAACTGGGCGTCGGAGGAGCTGCGGCGCCGGTTCATCGCCGGCCCCGACTCGGTCGTCGCGAAATGGCTGAAGCCGCCGTTCAACACCGACGGCTGGCGCATCGACGTCGCGAACATGACGGGACGCCTCGGCGACATCGACCTCAACGCCGAGGTGCGCCGGCTGCTGCGTCAGACGATGGAGGAGATCAACCCCGACACGATCCTCCTCGCCGAGTCGACGAACGACGCCGCGAGCGACCTGCAGGGCGACGGCTGGCACGGGGCGATGACGTATCCGTCGTTCACGCGCCCGCTGTGGGGGTGGCTGTGCGAGCCGAGCGGCGAGCCGTATCTCACCGCCGAGGGCGAGTGGCGCACCGAGCCCTGGTTCTTCGGACAGCCGATCGGCGGCATGCCGCGCTACACCGCGAAGCAGTTCGCCGACGCGGTCGTGCGGTTCACGGGGTCGATCCCGTGGCGCGTGCGCCTCGGGAACATGCAGGCGCTCGACACGCACGACACCGGCCGCTTCGCGACGCACGCCGCGTCCGGGACGGTGCCGGTCGCTGTCGGGCTCTCCGTGACCCTGCCCGGCGTGCCGGTGCTGTTCGCGGGCGACGAATTCGGGCTCACGGGTGTCGACGGCGAGATGAGCCGTACGCCCATGCCCTGGGGCACGGAGGACGAACCGGATGCCGCGGCCCGCCTCGCCCTGTACCGCGACCTCATCCGCCTGCGGCGCGAGCACCCGGTGCTCGCCACGGGCGGCTTGCGCTGGGTGCACGTGGACGACGAAGGGCTCGTGTTCGTGCGCGAGTCGGAGGAGGAAACGGTCCTCGTGCTGGCTTCGCGCGGCGACGTCGGCGTGTCGCTGCCGGCGGGCGTCGTGCCGGGCGCCGCGTACGCGGAGGTGCTGTTCGGCGACGCGACTCTCGCGGTCGCCGACGACGGCTCCGTGCTGCTGTCGGCGGAAGGCCCGGCGTTCGCCGCGTGGGCGTTTCCCGGCGTCGCGGTGCCGTGATGGTGGGCGCGGAGCGGTTCGATGCGCTGAGCGCCGGACTCGCGGAAGGCGTTCGCGCCCGCGACGGGCTCATCGGGCTCGTGCTGCTCGGATCGGCGTCCGACGGGGCATCCGGTCGCCGCGATGAGTGGTCCGATCACGACTTCTTCGCGATCGTCGAAGAGGGTCGCGGCGCGGAGGTGCGCCCCGACCTGTCGTGGCTGCCCGATCGTGAGCGCATCGTGCTCACGGCGCGCGAGGGCGAGATCGGATTCGTCGCGGTGTACGACGACGGGCACGTGTTCGAGTTCGCGCTGTCGGAGGCCGGAGAGCTCGCGGGTGCGGTCGCCGGAGACGCGACCGTGGTGGTCGACGATGAGCTGGGCACGACCTCCGCGGTCATCGATCGCGCCCGCGCCCGAGCCGAGTCCGCCGACGGGTTCGACGCGGAGAACGACGTGCGCCTCGTGCTGGTGAAGCTGCTCATCGGCGTCGGGCGCGTGCGGCGCGGCGAGGTGCTGAACGGCGGGCAGTTCATCCGGCAGTGGGCGGTGCAGCACCTCGTGCGGGCGATCCGGGGGCGGTTCGCCGAGGCATCCGGTTCGCTCCGCGACGTGATCGACCCCGTGCGGCGGTTCGAGCGCGATCACCCGGAATGGGGCGCGCGCATCGCGGCGGCGCTCGAGCGTCCGGCCGAGGACGGCGCGCGCGAGCTGTTCGCGTTCACGCGCGAGGTGCTCGAACCGGGGTGGGATGCGTTCCCCTCGCGGGCGGCGGATGCGGTCGCGCAGCGACTGGGCTGGGTGGCGACTTCGCCCGGGTCGTCAAGCAGCCGAAGGCGGTGATCATCGCTCTGCTCTGCCAGCTCATTCTGCTTCCCGCGATCTGCTTCGGCCTCGTGCTGCTGTTCCAGCTTCCGCCGATCCTCGCCGTCGGCATGATGATGCTCGCCGCGTCGCCCGGAGGCACCACCGCCAACCTTTACAGCCATCTGTTCCGGGGCGACGTCGCCCTCAACATCTCGCTGACCGCCGTGAACTCGGTCATCGCCGTCGTGACGCTGCCGATCATCACGAACCTCGCGATCGCGTACTTCAACCCGTTCGACGACCAGCTCGGCCTGCAGTGGTCGAAGGCGCTCGAGGTGTTCGCGATCGTGCTGCTGCCGGTTGCGCTCGGCATGATCGTGCGGCATTTCTGGGCGAACTTCGCGAAGGCGATGGACAAGCCCGTGCGCATCGCATCGATCATCATCCTCATCGTCGTGATCGCGGGCGCGGTCGCTTCGAACTGGATCTGCTGATCGCCGACTTCGGACGCCTCGCGGCCATCACGATCGTCTTCTGCCTCGTCAGCCTCGCGGTCGGGTATTGGGCGCCCCGCCTCTTCCACGTCGGCAAGCGGCAGTCGGTCGCATCGTCGTTCGAGATCGGCATCCACAACGCGACGCTCGCGATCGTCATCGCGCAGTCCGTGCTCGGCTCGACCGAGCTCAGCCTGCCGGCCGCGGTCTACGGCGTGCTGATGTTCTTCATCGCGTTCGGCTTCGGCTTCATCATCCGCGAGCGCGAGACGACGGATGCCGCGGCCGAGCCCGAGCCGGAGGAGACGACCGCCGCCACGACTTAGACTGGGCCGTGACGGCGAGGAGGTTCTATGCGCCCGCTGACCGAAGACGACGTCCTGGCATCTTTCGTGAATGCCGCCCCAGAGGAGCTCCGGCTCATCGCTCTGCCGCCGGACTTCCTGCTCACCGATTGGGATCACCTCGACTTCCTGGCGTGGCGTGATCCCCGCACGCGAAGTCGCGGGTACGTGATCGCGGAGGTCGACGGCGAGCCGATCGGCATCGTGCTGAGGGCGGCAGAGGGCTCGTCGCGAGCCCGGTCGGCGATGTGCAACCTGTGCCACACGATGCAGCCCGGCGACCAGGTGTCGCTCTTCACCGCGCGCAAGGCGGGCCCGGCCGGACGCCACGGCGACAGCGTCGGCACGTACATGTGCGCCGACCTCTCCTGCCATGAGAACGTGCGGCTCGCGGCGCCGCTCGCACCGAGCGAGATCCGCGCGAGCGTCGACCGCCGCATCGACGGAACGCGCGAGCGCACCGAGGCGTTCGTCGAGCGAGTCCTCGAGGGGAGCGCCGCATGAGCGATCGCGTCGTCGTGATCGGCGACGCGCTCATCGACGAACTCCGCGACGACCATGGTGTGCGGGAGTTCGTCGGCGGTGCCGCTCTCAACGTCGCGGTCGGGCTCAGCCGGCTCAGCGTGCCCGCGACGCTCATCGCGATGGTCGGCGACGACGAGCCGGGCTCGCGCATCCGAACGTACCTGGCCGACTACGGCGTCGAGCTCATCGCGACGCCGTCCTTGCTCGGCTCGTCGCGCGCCGTGAGCACGCGCACGGGCGGAGGAGAGCCCGAGTACGTCTTCAACGACGCCGCGAAGGCGCGGCGCATCCGCTTCGGCGACCAGGAGCGGGCGGCGATCGCGGCCGCGCCGCTCGTGGCGATCAGCTGCTTCCCGTTCGACGACGCCGAGCAGACCGACGAGCTCGCGCTCGCGCTGGCCGGTGCGCGTGTGGCGGTCGACCCCAATCCGCGCACCGACCTCATGCGCGATCGCGATGAGTTCGTGCGCGGCTTCGAGCGCCTCGCCGCACGGTCGGCACTCGTGAAGATCGGCGTCGACGACGCCGCGCTGCTCTACGGCGAGCCGATCGACGCGGTGACTCCGCGTCTCATCGACCTCGGTGTGGGGGCGGTGTTCGCGACGGAGGGTGCCTCCGGCGCCGCGATCGAGACGGCGACGGATGCATGGACCCGCCCGGTCTCGGACCTGCCCGGCCGCATCGTCGACACAATGGGTGCGGGCGACGCCGCCTTCGCCGCGGTGCTCGCCGCGCTCGCATCCGGCTGGCCCGAAGACGCCGACGCGTGGGGCGCGATGCTCGAGCGCGCGATGGACGTCGCGGCCGCGACGTGCCGGTTCGAGGGAGCCCTGCTGCGCCTGCCGTCCGCCCTCGTCGGGCCGGATCTGGACCGCCTCGGAACCTGATGCGACGGTGGCTGCCCGCCGATTTCGAGCAGTCCGTCTGAGCAGGTAGGATTGTTGATCGCGCCTCCGGTCGACTGTACAAGCCGGGCGGGTGCGCACCCGGCGAGTTACCCAAGCGGCCAAAGGGATCTGACTGTAAATCAGCTGGCATTGCCTTCGGGGGTTCGAATCCCTCACTCGCCACCGAACGAATGAAGGGCTCCGCGAATGCGGGGCCCTTCATCGTTCATCGGAGTGCTGCGCTCAGCGCCGGCGGCCGCGCACCGCTTTCACCGCCATCTGCGTCGCGATGAACGCGAGGAAGACGGCGAACAGGATGTTCGCGGTGAACGGGTCGATGGATGTTGCGACCCATGCGCCGAGCGCCGTCGTCGTGCACGCCGCGAGCCCCACGCACACCGCGCCCAGCGGATCGATGTTCCGCCGGATGATGTTGCCGACGGTGCCCGAGATCGCGGCCGGGATCATCATCAGCAGGGACGTGCCCTTCGCGAGGAGGTCGCTCGTGCCGAAGACGAGGATCAGCGCGGGCACGACGATGATGCCGCCGCCGACTCCGAGCAGTCCGGAGACGGTCCCCGTGGCCAGTCCGAGGACGACGAGGCCGATGACCGCCGGCCACAAGAGCGTCAGGTGGACGTCGCGTGAGGGGATCACCACGAAAAGGCTCACGATCACCGCCAGGAGGAACCCGACGAACGCCCAGCGCAGCGCGGTCTGCGACACGCGCGGAAGCAGCCACGTCCCGAACTGGGCGCCGAGCACCGCGCCGGCCGCGAGGATGAGCGCGGGGATCCACGCCACCGCGTCGTTGACGGCATACGAGACGACGCCGACGGCCGCGCTCGGCACGATCGCCGCGAGCGACGTGCCGGCGGCGCGCCGCTGGTCGAAGCCGAGGAGGAGAACCAGCAGCGGCACGATGACGACACCGCCGCCGACGCCGAACAGACCCGACAGGAACCCGGTCAGAAGGCCGATGGAGACGAACAGGAGGACGGATGCCGCGGCACTGCGCCGCGGCTGATCTGACGCCCCCACGCGCTATGCGCCTTGCTCGGACAGACGCGTCTCGACCCAGCGCGCCGTCGACTCGTTCGCCTTGCGGTAGTGCTCCTCGGTGAGCTCGCGTGCGCGGACCGGATCGTGGTCGGCGATGGCACGTGCGATCTCGTCGTGCTCGGCGAGGTTCACGCGCAGGCGATGCGTGTTCCCCGCGTAGCCGCCGAAGGAGAGGTTGCGCGGGACGCGTCGATGCAGCTCCGCGATCGTGAGGGCGAGCTGCCGGTTGTCGGCCGCTTCGACGACGACCGAGTGGAAGCGCTCGTTCGCGTCGGCCCACAGGTCGCCGAGGTCGTCGGACGACGCGCCGTGCTCGAGTGCCTCGCGGAACTCGTCCCATGCTGCGAACAGGCGCGTGATCTGATCGTCGTTGATTCGGATCGCCGCGAGTTCGGCGGCGAGTCCCTGCAGCTCGGCCCGGACCTCGCCCATTTCACGGATGTCGCGCACGGAGAGCCCGTTGACGCGGGCGCCGCGATTCGGCGCGATCGTCACGATCCCCTGCGCCGCGAGCACGCGGAGAGCCTCGCGCACGGGGGTGCGACTGACGCCGAACTCGGCGGCCAGGGCGTCATGCCGCAGCCACGTTCCGATCGCGATCTCACCGCTCACGACTCGCCGTTGCAGCGTCGTGACGATGCGATCAGCCGGCGAGACGTACTCACTGCTGTCGACGGGTACTGTCACCGAATCCTCGCTCCTGGTGCTGGTGCGACCGACATCCGCTGTCGTCGTGCAGCAGCCAACACGCCATTGTCCACGTGCGTTCGTCTCATCGTCCCACGAGGGGACTCACTTGATCTCGCACCATTGTGCCATAGTGTTGCATCCAATCTAAACGTATGTAAATCCAATCTTGGAGGACCCATGAGCCAGGACCAGCTGCAGGCGAGGCCGGATCTCCTCGGATGGTTCGGCATGTGCAGCTCGACGCACTGGACCGCATCGGCGACGGGGCAATCCGTCCTGGAGCGTGGGGGCAACGCGTTCGATGCAGCCGTCGCGGCGGCGTTCGTGCTCCACGTCGTCGAGCCGCACCTCAACGGGCCGGGCGGGGATCTCGTCGCGCTCGCAGCTCCCGCCGACGGCGAGCCGGTCACCGTCGTCGGCCAGGGTCCGGCTCCGGCCGGTGCGACCATCGAGAGGTTCCGGGAGGAGGGACTCGACCTCGTTCCCGGTGCGGGTGCCCTGGCGGCGGCGATCCCGGGGGCGGTCGACGCCTGGCTCATGCTTCTGCGCGACTACGGAACGTGGGAGGTCGGCGCCGTGCTCGAGCCGGCGATCGAGTACGCGCGGCGCGGCCATGCGCTTCTGCCGAAGGCGGCCGACACGATCGCCGGCGTGGCCGACCTCTTCCGAGATCACTGGCCCACGTCCGCGGATCTCTGGCTTGTCGACGGTGCGGTCCCGCACGCGGGGAGCATCGTGCGGAATCCCACGTACGCCCGAACCCTCGAGCGCCTCGTCGCGGCGGAGCGCGGTCAGACGCGGGAGGAGCGCATCGACGCGGTGCGTCGCGAGTGGCGCGAGGGCTTCGTCGCCGAGGAGATCGACCGGTTCGTCTCGTCGACCCCTCACATGCACGCAAGCGGCACGGTCCACCGCGGCGTGCTCGCGTACGAGGATCTCGCGCGGCACCAGGCGACCTACGAGCGCCCTGTCCGCGGCACCTTCCGCGGCTACGACGTGCTCAAGGCGGGGCCGTGGTCGCAGGGGCCGATGCTGCTGCAGACGCTGGCGATCCTGGACGGATTCGACGACGAGGACCTCGACCTGAACACTGCAGCGGGGGTGCATCGGGTGCTGGAGGCGCTCAAGCTCGCGCTCGCGGATCGCGACACCTACTACGGCGCGGACGTCGCTCCCGACGTGCTCGAGCACCTGCTCTCGCCCGAGTACGCGCGCGAGCGGCGCCGCCTCATCACCGACCGCGCTTCGCTCGAACTGCGGCCAGGCGATCTCGACGGCGGGCGTCAGTTCCTGCCGCCCCTGCGCGAGGCGTACCGTGCCGAGGCCGCCGCCGCGTCGACCGGGGAGCCTACGGTCTCCGCGGTGGGCGCGGTGCGCGGCGACACGTGTCATCTCGACGTCGTCGATCGCTGGGGGAACATGGTCTCGGCCACCCCCTCCGGCGGCTGGCTTCAGTCGTCACCGACCATCCCCGCGCTCGGATTCGCGCTCGGAACACGTCTCCAGATGACGTGGCTCGATCCGCGCAGCCCCGCCGCACTCAGGCCGGGAGCCAGGCCGCGGACGACCCTCACGCCTTCCCTCCTCGCACGCGACGGCCACGTCGTCGCGGCATTCGGATCCCCCGGGGGCGACCAGCAGGACCAATGGCAGGCCGGCTTCCTGGTGCGGATGCTCGTCGGGGGGATGACTCCCCAGCAGGCGATAGAGGCTCCCGCCTTCCACACGACGAGCTTCCCCAACAGCTTCTGGCCGCGCACGTGGACCCCGGGAGGTGCGGTCGTCGAGGATCGCCTCGGAGACGACGTGATCGCCGACCTCGAGTTGCGCGGCCACCGCGTCGCGCGTGCGGGGGACTGGGCGCTGAGCAGGCTCACGGCGGTCACTCGCGACGCCCGGACCGGGCTCGTGGGAGCAGCGGCCAACTCGCGATCGTCGTGCTGCCGATGCTCCGCCCGCTCCGGCTCATGCGCTTCCTGACGATCCTCGCGATCATCCAGCGCGGCTCCGGCTCCGTCCTGCGCGGGAAGGTCGTCGTGTACACCGTCGGCGCCACCGCGCTCACGATCTTCGTCGCCGCGCTCGCGGTGCTCGACGCGGAGCGAGGACAGGGCGGCACCATCCAGTCGTTCGGGGACGCGATCTGGTGGGCCTTCGTGACGATCACGACCGTCGGATACGGCGATTTCGTGCCGGTGACGGTGACGGGGCGCATCGTCGCGGTCGGCCTCATGGTCGGCGGTCTCGCGCTGCTCGGCGTCGTCACCGCCACGCTCGCGTCGTGGCTGGTCGAGAAGGTCTCGACCGAGGCGCACTCGGCCGCCACCGCGGCGCAGGTCGATCAGCTGCGCGCGGAGATCGCCGAGCTGAAGGATCTGCTCCGCACCCGTTCAGACGAGCCCGTCGGCAGAGCCTGACGAAGCGGACTGATGCGGATGCGGCGCGGCCGCTACACGCCCGCGACCACGCGCCGCACGGCTTCGACGACGTTCCCCACGGTGATTCCCCGGCGCTCGAGAACCGCGGCACCGGGACCGGACTCGCCGAAGTCCTCCACCGACACGACGACGCCGTCGAGACCGACCCACTTGTACCAGCCGGCCCCTCGCCCGGCCTCCACGGCGACACGCGCGCGCAGCGACGACGGCAGCACCTCGTGGCGGTACTCGGCGCTCTCGCGCTCGAACCACGTCTCGCACGGCATCGAGATCACGCGCACCTGGACGCCCTCGTCGGCGACGCGCTTCGCGGCCTCGATGGCGAGGGAGAGCTCGCTTCCGGTCGCGAGGATCGCGGCATCCGTCCCGTGTCCGCTCATCCACGCGACATAGGCGCCGCGCGCGACCGACTCCGGATCCGCGGCCGTGCCGGACGGAGCGACGGGCACGCCCTGACGAGACAGGATGAGGGCGGTCGGGTGCGAGCGCTCCGACAGCAGTCGGCGCCACACGCCGACCACCTCATGCGCGTCGGCCGGTCGCACGACGTCGAGGTGCGGCACGGTGCGCAGCGACGCGATCTGCTCCACGGGCTGATGCGTCGGGCCGTCCTCGCCGACTGCGACGGAGTCATGCGTGTACACGTATACGACCGGCTGCCGCATGAGCGCCGTGAGGCGGATCGACGGGCGCTGGTAGTCGCTGAAGGCCAGATAGGTCGAGCCGAACGGGCGCCACAGTCCGTGCACCGCGATGCCGGTGAGGATCGCCGCCATGGCGTGCTCGCGCACGCCGAACCGGATGAAATCGCCCCCGGGGTTCGCCGCGTCGACGCCGGTGCCGGGCACGGCGACGCTCGTCGACTCCGACAGGTCGGCCGAGCCGCCCCACAGCACGCCCTGCGGCGCGAGTGCGACGAGCACCTTCCCGTTCGTGGCGCGGGTGGCCACGGATGCCCCGGGCCCGGGGATCTCGGCGGCGACGGCGTCCAGCTCGCGCGACAGCGCCTCGGGGTCGCCGCCGCGCGCGAGGACGCGGCGCCGCGACGCCTCGACGCGGTGCGTGCGCTCCCACTGCGCGAAGCGGATGAGCCACTCCTCACGCAGGCGTGCGCCGCGATCGAGCGCCTGGCGGGTGTGGGCGAGGACCTCGTCGGGGATGAGGTCGTCGAGACCCGCGTCGGGCGGGAACCGCAGAATGCGCTTCACCTCGGCGACGTCGTCGACGCCGAAGGCCCCCGCGTGCGCTGCGGCGGTTCCCGCCCGCGCGGGCGAAGGGAAGCCGATCGTGGTGCGGATCGCGACGAACGTCGGGCGCCCGGTGCGCTCGCGCGCCTCACGGAGAACACCCTCGACGGCGTCGAGGTCGAGCGGGTCGTCGATCTCGAGCACGCGCCATCCGTACGCGCGGTAGCGGGCCCGCACGTCCTCGGTGAATGCGAGGTCGGTGGGGCCGTCGATCGTGATGCGGTTGTCGTCCCACAGCATCACGAGGTTGTCGAGGCCGAGCGTGCCGGCGAGACTGCTCGCCTCCCCGGAGACGCCCTCTTCGAGGCATCCGTCGCCGGCGATCACCCACACCGTCGGGTCGAACAGCCCGGTGCCCGCACCGTGCAGCGCCTCATCCCGGCGGGCCGCGAGGCTCACGCCGACAGCGCTCGCGACGCCCTGCCCGAGGGGGCCGGTCGACAGCTCGATGCCGGGGGTGTGACCGAGTTCGGGATGACCGGGCGTGCGCGAGTCGAGTCCGCGGCTGCGTTCGAGGTCGGAGGGCTCGAGGCCGTAGCCGGTCAGCAGCAGCTGCACGTACAGCAGCAGCGACGCGTGCCCGGCCGACAGGATCACGCGGTCGCGGCCCTCCCACGACGGATCGGCCGGGTCGTGGTGCAGCACGCGCGAGTAGAGCACATGTGCGACCGGAGCGAGGGCCATCGCGGTGCCGGCATGCCCGTGGCCCTTCGCCTGGACGACGTGCGCGGGGAGCGCGATCGCGGTCTCGACCGCACGCACCTCGGCGGGATCGGACGAGCGCACGATGGACTGGCCGCTGTCGGAGGAAAGCTCGTCGTTGCGCATCATCCCACTTTGGGATAGGTCTATACAAAAGTCAACGCGACGGTGACGTCGTCTGTGGACTTGTGAAAGGGGAGAACGGATGCTGCCGACCGGCCCGGGCGCGGTGCTCGAGCTCATCCGCACGGGGCGCGCGACCACGCGCGGCGAGCTCATCGCGCACCTGGGGTGGTCGCGCGTCACGCTCGGCCGTCGGCTCGACGAACTGGTCGGCGCGGGGCTCATCGTGAGCGGCGGGCAGCTGGACTCCTCGGGCGGGAGGCCGCCCGAGCGCCTCGCCGTGAACAAGGACGCGGGCGTGCTTCTCGCGCTCGACATCGGCGGCTCGCACACGCGCATCGGTCTGACCGACCTCGTCTCGAACGTCCTCGAGGAGGACGAGGCGGACATCGGCAACGAGGACGGCCCCGATGACATCTTCGAGTGGGCGCTCCAGGTGTGGGACTTCCTGCTCGCGCGGGTCGGCCGCACGCGCGCCGACGTGCGCGGGATCGGCATCGGCGTGCCGGGCCCGGTCGACCCGCGCACGGGCGAGCTCGGTGCGGGCCAACCGGACCGGCGATGGGAAGGCGTGCGGGTCTCGCGGTACTTCGAGGGGTTCGACGCGGTCTTCGCGCTAGATCGAGACGTCAACGTGCACGCCGTGGCGGAGAGCCGCGTCGGTTGGCCGACGTACAGCGACCTCCTCGTCGTGAAGGCCGGCATCGGACTGAGCTGCGCGATCGTGTCGGGCGGGCGGATCGTGCGCGGTGCGCGCGGGGGAGCGGGCCAGCTGAGTGCGCCCCGCACGGGCGTCGATCAGCCGCTGCGCGAGCTGCAGGTCACCGCCAGCGGCGCGGTCGTGCGCGATCGCCTCGCGCGGGACGGCATCGCCGCGCGCACGAGCGCCGAGATCGTGGCGCTCGCGCAGTCCGGCGACCGCACCACGGAGGAGGCGCTCGTCGAGATGGGCACGAGACTCGGCTCCGCGCTCGCGGAGGTCGTCGGGATCCTCAACCCGGAGGCGGTCATCATCGGCGGCAACCTCGCCGACGCGGGCGACCGATTCCTCAGCGCGGTCCGCGCGGAGCTGCTCGGCACCGCCCTGCCGTACGCCCGGCGGGGACTCGTCATCGAGAAGAGCCGGCTCGGCGATCGCGCCGGCGTGCGGGGCGCGGCGCTCATCGCGCAGGACGCGCTGTTCGACGCGGACCGGGTCGACCGGCTGATGGCGGAGCGCACCGAGCGCGCGGATCGCTCAGTGGGAGCGGAGGCGTAGTCGTGACATCCGCTTTCGTTCAATACTGTTCAAAAGTCAGGTCAACGTATATGGTGACGACCAACGGGGCGCCCGCCCCGGCTCGAGACCGTGGGAAGGAGGCGCTGTGACCCTCGCTGACTCGCTGCCGCTCGAGGCGGTTCGCACGCGGGCGCACGCCGCCGACTGGCGCGAGGCGATCCGCCTCGCCGGCGACGGGCTCGTCGCCGGCGGCGCGACGACGGACGAGTACACGCAGGAGATGATCGACACCGTCGAACGCCTGGGACCGTACATCGTGATCGCGCCGGGCTTCGCCCTGGCTCACTCGCGCCCCTCGCCCGCCGTGCTGCGCGCCGGGCTGAGCTGGGTGTCGCTTGCTGAGCCGGTCGAGTTCGGCTCGGAGCAGAACGACCCCGTCAGCGTGGTGGTCGGCCTCGCGGCGACCGACCACGACGGGCACATCGGCATGATGGCCGAGCTCGCCGGCGCGATCGGCGACGAGGCCCTGTTCGCTCGGCTGAGGGACGCCGAGACACCGGAGCAATTGCTCGAAGAGCTTCGCGCGGCGGGAAGCGCCGGGCAGGACGCGGCGACGCCGCCGGAAGGGGAGACCCCATGAAGATCATCACCGTCTGCGGCATGGGCATCGGAACGTCCGTGCTGCTGAAGATGAACGCCGAGAAGGCCCTTCGCGGACTCGGCGTGGACGCCGACGTGGAGGCTGCCGACATCGGCACCGCGCGCGGCGCGGCCCGTACGGCCGAGATCGTACTGACCTCCGCGGACCTCGCCGATGAGATCGGCGACGTCCCCGCGAAGGTCATCGTGATCAACAACTTCACGAACACCGAGGAGATCACCTCGAAGCTCACCGAGGCGCTCAGCTAGCACCCGAAACCGCCGAAGCGGCCGACGCCTCGCGGCCCGCCAGGCACACAAGAAGGGAAGTCCACGATGGAGTGGCTTGTCGCCATCCTCGATTTCATCGGTCAACAGATCCTCAACGTCCCGGCGTATCTGATCGGCATCATCACGGCGATCGGCCTGATCGCGCTCCGCCGGTCGGCAGGACAGGTCATCGGCGGCGGTCTCAAGGCCGCGCTCGGGTTCCTGATCCTCGGCGCGGGCGCCGGCGTCGTGATCGCGTCCCTCGACCCGCTCGGCGAGCTCGTGCTCGCCGTCACCGGGGCGCAGGGCGTCATCCCGACGAACGAGGTCATCACCGCGATCGCGGCCGAGCAGTACGGTGCCCAGGGCGCGTACATCCTCACGCTCGGCTTCATCGTGATGCTGATCCTGGCGAGGTTCACTCCGCTGCACTACATCTTCCTCACCGGCCATCACATGGTCTTCATGTCGATCATGCTGACGGTCGTGCTCTCGGTGGGCCTGGGCGAGTCCGGCCAGTGGGCAGTGGTGCCGCTCGGCGCGATCCTCGTCGGCGTGATCATGGTCGTCATGCCCGCGTTCGCCCAACCGTGGACGCGCAAGATCACCGGCGACGACACGATCGCGATCGGCCACTTCGGCACTCTCGGGTACATCGCGGCCGGTGCATCCGGTCAGGCGGTCGGCCGTCGCAGCCACTCGACCGAGGCCATCAACTTCCCGCAGGGCCTGCGGTTCCTGCGCGACTCGATGGTCGCCACGGCCCTCTCGATGGTGCTGATCTACTGGGTCTTCGCGATCTGGGGCCTCATCGTGCTCCCGCTCGACGAGGCGCTCGGCATCTTCGGCTCCGCGGACGTGGGCGCGTACATCATGGCCGCGTTCGGCTCGGCGCTGCAGTTCGGCGTGGGTGTCGCGATCATCCTCTTCGGTGTGCGCACCGTGCTGGGTGAGCTCGTGCCGGCGTTCCAGGGCATCGCCGACAAGGTCGTCCCCGGCGCCAAGCCCGCGCTCGACATCCCGATCGTGTTCCCGTACGGCCCGAACGCCGTCCTGATCGGCTTCATCTTCTCGTTCATCGGCGGTCTCGTGACGCTCGGCATCATCGCCGCGTGGCTCAACCCCGTGTTCGGCCTCGCGCTGATCCTGCCCGGCATGGTGCCGCACTTCTTCACCGGTGGCGGTGCGGGCGTGTACGGCAACGCGACGGGCGGTCGCCTCGGCGCGATGGTCGGCGGCTTCGTCAACGGCGTGCTCATCACGATCCTGCCGGCGCTCCTGCTGCTCGTCTTCGGTGAGCTGGGCTTCGAGAACTCGACGTTCGGCGACGCCGACTTCGGATGGTTCGGCGCCCTCATCGGCTCGAGCTTCCTCGGCGGTCCCGTGCTCGGCATCGTCGTGAGCCTGCTGATCGCGATCATCCTCGTGGTCGCCGCGTCGATCTTCCAGCGCAAGGTCGTCGACACCGGCTGGACGCCCGGCAAGCGCCGCGACGAGTACCTCGCCGCCCAGGAGGCCGAGGCCAAGGCCGACGAGACGGCGAGCGTCGGTGCCGCGGCATCCGAGCCGGCGCAGACCCGCGCCGAGGCGAAGGCGCAGGCCGAGGGCGAGAGCAAGCCCGACAACACCTGACCCGGGGGCCGTGGGGCGGTGCTGATGCGCCGCCCCACGGCATGACCGGGCGAATGAGTCCGTCAACCGATTGAAGGAGAAGAAGGATGCCCGAGCGCACCGTCACCGTCGCGTCTGCCCAGGGGCTGCACGCCCGACCCGCCGCGCTCTTCACACGCGCGGCCGCCGGGGCGGGCGCCAAGGTCACGATCGCGAAAGGCGGCAAGACCGTCGACGCCGCGAGCATCCTGTCGGTCCTCTCGCTCGGAGTCGTGCAGGGCGACGAGGTGACGATCGCGACCGAGGGCGACGAGTCGATCCTCGACGGCCTCGAGGAGCTCTTGACGACCGACCACGACGAAGAGTGATGGGCTGGACGGCGACCGGATCCCTCACGGCCGAGCCCGCGCTCGAAAAGCTCGAGCTCGTCGCAGAGCCTGTGGCCGACGGCATCCGCGCCCTCGCTCCCGATGTCGCCGCGACGATCGGCGTGGCGTCGATCGACCCGTCGCTCGCTGACACGGCGGCGTTCTGCGAACGCTACGGGGTGGCTCCGGATGCGTCGGCCAACTGCGTCATCGTCAAGGGCAAGCGCGCGGGCGAGGTGCGATACGCGGCATGCATGGTGCTCGCGACGACGCGCGCCGACGTCAACGGCGTCGTGCGCCGACTGCTCGACGTGCGCTCCGCGTCGTTCGCGCCGATGGATGAGGCTGTCGAGCTCACCGGCATGGAGTACGGCGGGATCACTCCGCTCGGGCTGCCCGGCGACTGGGCGATCTTCGTCGACGCCGCCGTCGCGGCGGCGCCGGAGGTGGTGATCGGCGGGGGAGTGCGGTCGAGCAAGCTGTTCCTCCCCGGGTCGGTGCTTTCCACACTCCCCGGCGCGAACGTGGTCGACGGTTTGGCCCGCGTGCCAGGATGAGTCACGCGGGCACCGCCCGCACTGAGAGGAGCGACATGGCCGTGCCCGACCCGACCGCGCCGCACGAGGCGACCGACACCGCTCGAAACCCGCTCCTGCGAGCGGCCATCTGGGTCGCGATCGGCGCCCTCGTGGCCGCCGCGATCGTGTGCGTCGTGTGGGTGCTCATCGGCTCGCAGAACGGCATCGTCGGCCGGGCGTTCCTCACGATCCTCCTGCTCGCCGCTTTCGCAGGCGTCGCCATCCTCGACGCGCACCTCGCGCCGCGGCGTCCGGCGTGGTTCGCCCTCGCGAGCATGGCGTCGTGGGTCGCCGCGCTGCTCATCGGCGCGGTGCTCATCTGGATGCCGGAGCGCTACGCCTTCGGCAGCTTCACGAGGTTCTTCCAGTTCCTCGTCGTCGTGCTCATCCTGCAGCTGCTCCTGCTGCACATCCGGCTCTATGTGAAGGCGTTCCAGCGCTACGTGACCGCGTTCACGCGCGTCGTCGCGATCATCACGATCGCCCTCGTGGTCGCGCTCGCGGCCCTGTTGATCCTCTCCATCGTGCTCAACGAGTGGCTCGATTTCCCCGAGCTCTACTGGCGGATCGTCGTCGCCGTGACGATCCTCGCGGCGGTCGGAACCGCGCTCATCCCGCTCGTGAACGCGCTGTTCGCCCCCAAGAAGCCGCGGGCTCCGCGCGGCGTCCAGCAGCCGATCGCCGGTTATGCGCCCGCGCCGTGGCCGACGTACGCCGACGGCGTCACGCCGCTGCCGGTCATGCCCGACGGCACTCCTGACTGGAACGCGTATTACACGGGCTACCCCACGGTGCAGCCGGCGCCTGACCAGTCGTTCGTGGCGTTCCAGACGCTCCCGTATCCGACGGAGCAGCATGCGCCCGAGCAGCCGGCTCCGCCGACGGCGTCGGAGCAGGTTCCGCCGTCGGTGCCGCCGACGGGGTACGAGGGCTACCCACCGCCTCCGCCGCTTCCGCCGCGCCAATAACTCGCATCAGGGGCGCGCGTCAGCGGGTCAGCCCCCGAGCATCTCGAGCGCCGCCATCGCGGCGCTGTGCCCGCCGAGGCCGCTGACCGCACCGCCGCGGCGCGAGCCCGAGCCGCACACGAGGACGCGTTCGTGCGCGGTGGCTACGCCCCATCGCTGCGCCGGTGTCGAGAGGTCTTCGTCGTCGCCGGCCCACGGCCACGAGAGTGGGCCGTGGAAGATGTCGCCGCCGATCATGCCGAGCGACTCTTCGAGATCGGCGGTCGTGCGCGCCTCGATGCACGGCTCGCCGTCCGGACCCACGTATACGCAGTCGGCGACGGGCTCGGCGAGCACCGAGTCGAGCGAGCGCTGCGCGGCCTCGAGCAGGTCGCGGCGCGCGGCATCCGGTTCGCGTCGCTGCACCAGCCGGTGCGGCACATGCAGGCCGAACAGCGTGAGCGTCTGGGCGCCCGCCGCCCGCAGCTCGGGTCCGAGGATCGAGGGGTCGGTGAGCGAATGGCAGTAGATCTCCGCCGGCAGGGGCTCCGGAGCGTCGCCGCTCGACGCACGCGCGTACGCGTCGTCGAGCTGCGTCATCGTTTCGTTGATGTGGAACGTCCCGGCGAACGCGGCCGCGGGGTCGACGCTCGCGTCGCGCAGCCGAGGGAGGCGCGTCAGCAGCATGTTGATCTTGATCTGTGCGCCCTCGGGGCGATCCGACTCGGTGGGGCCGGAAGAGACGGATGCGCTGCCTCCGGCCGCGAGCAGCCGGTCGAGCACGGCCGGCCCCACGCCGCTCAGCACGAGGCGCCCGTGCACGCGCGTGCCGTCGGCCAGCGTCACGACTCCGTCGGGGTCGATCGAGGCGACCTCCGCGCTCGTGCTGAGCGTCGCCCCCGCGTCGCGCGCGGCGCGCTCGAGCTCGCCCGTCACGCGGCCCATGCCGCCGACCGGCACGTCCCAGTCGCCCGTTCCGCCGCCGATGACGTGGTAGACGAAGCAGCGGTTCTGCGCGAGCGTCTCGTCGTCGGACGACGCGAACGTGCCGATGAGCCCGTCCGTGAGCGCGATGCCGCGCGCGATGTCGCTCTCGAGCGACGCGCGCAGCACGTGGCCGAGCGGCCGCTCGAACACGTCGTCCCACAGGCGGTCGTCGCCGAGCGCGCGGCGCAGCTCTGCGCGTCGACGCAGCGGCTCGGTCATCGAGGGGAACAGCACCTTCGCGACGGGGCCGATGCGGTCGTAGAAGGCGGAGAAGCGGTCGGCCTCGCCGGCGTCGCCCAGCACACGGGCGAAGGAAGCGGCGGTGGCCGCGGCATCCGCCGTGTCGACCAGGATGCCGCGCGACGGGTCTGCCGGGTCGGGCGTGTACGACGCGTACCGGCGCCGGCGCAGCTCGATGCGCAGACCGAGCTCGTCGATGATGCGGCGGGGGAGGAGGCTCACGAGGTACGAGTAGCGCGACAGGCGGGCGTCGACGCCCGCCCACGGCCGCTCCGACACGGCGGCGCCGCCGACGTGGTCGAGGCGCTCCAGCACGATCACCGACCGCCCGGCACGAGCGAGGTAGGCAGCGGCGACGAGGGCGTTGTGGCCCCCTCCGACGATGACGACGTCGTGCGTGCGAGTGGAGTCTTCGGCGACCATCCCTCCAAGGTAGCGACCCCGGCGCCTAGCCGACGCGGCCGATACCGTACGGCCGATACCGTAGAGGCATGGTCGAACCGCGGGAACTCGAGAGCATCGCACGAGAGGTCGCCCGCGAGGCCGGCGAGCTCGCCCACCGCCTCCGCGCAGCGGGGGTCGCGATCGCCGCGACCAAGTCCGCGCTCGCCGACATCGTCACCGACGCGGACCGCGAGGTCGAGGCGCTCATTCGCGAGCGGCTCACCGCGGCGCGGCCGGGCGACGGATTCCTCGGCGAGGAGTCGGGCGCGGAGTCCGGCGAGACCGGCGTCACGTGGGTCGTCGACCCGATCGACGGCACGGTGAACTACGCCTACGGCATCCCGTCATACGCGGTGAGCATCGCAGCCATCGCCGGCGAGCCCGACCCGAGCCGTTGGGAGGTGCTCGCGGGAGTCGTGCGCAATCCTGCGAGCGGCGAGGAGTTCCACGCCGCGCTCGGGGAGGGTGCGTGGCTCGGGGATGCGCGCCTCGCGGTCAACGATCCCGTCGGCGAGGCCGGAGCGCTGCTCGCGACCGGATTCGGGTACGACCCCGCGACGCATGAAGGCGACCTCGTGCGCGTCATGCGGGTGATGCCGTTGGCGCGCGACATCCGTCGGATCGGGTCCGCCGCACTCGACCTCTCGTTCGTCGCCGCCGGTCGCCTCGACGGGTACTTCGAGCGGGGAATCAACGCGTGGGACCACGCCGCAGGAGAGCTCCTGGTGCGCGAGGCCGGCGGGGTGTTCCGGCGCTCGCTGGACCCCGGCGAGACGCGGGCACTCGTCGTGGCCGCGGGGCCCAGCCTCGTCGACGAGCTTTTCGCGACCGCAATCGCCGATTGACCGGGACCGCTCCCACGAATCGGGGGTCGGAGTCAAGCCCTGGGAATGGATTTGCCCCGCCACGCGGGAACCTGTACATGGCATTCTCAGAGAGACCGGGGTAGTGTTTACGCGATTGTTACCTTCGTCGCCCGAACGGCGAGGGTGATCAGAAGCCCGATTGTCCGCCCGTTGCCCCCGCGAGCGACCAGTACCCGAGAGCCCCTGCGTTTTGCCTTTCGACGCCCCGATGGCTGAGCCTGCGCCCACGCGCCGCTCGAGCCGCCCCGCTTCGACGCCTGCACAGGCGCGAGCGGAAGCAGCCGGGATCTCGCGCGCCGAAGCGCGTCGTCGTGAAGGAGCGAACGCTCCAGAGCGCCCCGCCATCGTGTGGGGCCGCCCCGCGACACCCCCTCCCGCAGCCGCTCCCGCTCCCGCCCCGACCGCTTCCGCGACCCCGGCCGCCCCGTCGTCGACGGCACCGGCCGAGCCGGTGACCGAGTCCACGGCCACGGATGCCGCGCCCGCCCCTTCGCGTCGCGCGCGCTCCTCCCGCCGTCCGGCTGACACCGTCGTCTCCGCGACGCCGACCGCCGTTCCTCCGACCGTCACGGACTCGACCCCCACCTCGTCGCCCACCGCGCCGGTCCCCTCCGCGACCCCCACCACCCCGACAGCCTCCACGGGCCGGACCTCTCGCCGCGCAGCCCGCGTCGCGCGCGCCTCGACGGGTGAGCAGAACGTCGTCGCGGTTCCGGGGCCCAAGCCCGCGGTCGAGGACCGCCCGGGCGCCTCGAAGCCCGAGGCCGCCGCGGCCGTTCCCGAGCCCGTCGTCGAGACCGGGCCCGTCGACACGGTCATCGCCGTCACCACGAGCACGAGCCCCGTCACCGTCTCGCCCACGAGCGTCGCCGCCCCGGCCGAGCCGGTCGAGCAGGTCGCCCAGGCCGAGTCGATCGTCGCGCCCTCGCCGGTCGCCGCCGCGCCGATCGACGAGGCACAGCAGGACCAGCAGGCGCAGATCCGCGCCCGTCGGGCCCGCCGCGCCGCGGGGCGTGGAGCCGCGGCCCCGATCGTCCCCGAGCCGATCCGCATGCCGGCCGCCTCGACGTCGGAGGAGCCGGTCGTCGAGCCGACGCCGGCTGCGGCATCCGTCGATTCGCCCGTTCAGCCTGTGATGACCCCGGCCGAGCCGTTCGAGCTGCTGGAGCCGGTTGTCGCACCCGAGCCCCAGCCCGCCCCCGCGCCCGCCGCGGAGCGGGGCATCGAGGACGAACTCGAGGACGTGTTCGAAGTCGCTGCGCGCGTGTTCTCGTTCACCGGCGAGACGCCGGTGCAGGCGAAGGTCGAGCCGAAGGCGGAGCAGGCCGAGTCCGACGAGGCGCCGAAGGCCGCATCGTCCGATGACCACGTCGCGCCGCGGCGCACGCGTCCGACCTCGCGCACGACGATCAAGCGCATCGCAGGACTGTCCTTCTCGATCGGCGTCATGGGCGTCGTCGGCCTCATGACCGTGGGCATGACGACTCCGGCCGAGGCCGTCGCCGCGATGAACGGCTCCGTCCCCGAGCCGCTCTCGGTCGTCGCGGGCAGCGAGGTCGCCGAGGCCGAGCTCGACGACGACCAGGTCCAGGCATATGTCGCGCCGGCGGAGCTCGAGGCCGTCGCGCTCGACCGTCCCGACGACGACTACTCGACGATGACGCTCGCCGAGCTGGCTTCGGAGTCCGGCATCCGCAACTTCTCGAACTTCTTCGTCAACGACCCGAACTCGCCGATCCAGTGGCCGTTCGCGGTGGGCGTGCCCATCAGCTACGGCTTCGGGATGCGCTCGGGCCGCATGCACGAGGGCGTGGACTTCACGCCCGGTGCGGGCTCTCCGATCCAGGCGATCGCCGACGGCGTCGTGCGGGAGTCGACCGACGCGGGCGGCGCGTACGGCGTCCACGTGATCATCGACCACGTGATCGACGGTCAGCTCGTCTCGAGCCACTACGCGCACATGCAGTACGGCTCGCGCCGCGTGCAGGCCGGGCAGCACGTCACGGTCGGCACGGTGCTGGGTCTCACCGGCAACACCGGTCGCTCGTACGGCGCCCACACGCACTTCGAGATCCTGCTCAACGGCACCACGGCGATCGACCCGATTCCGTGGCTCCGCCAGCACGCCGGAGGCTGATCTCGATTAAGACGGATGCCGCGCCTCTGGTATCCTCTTCTAGTTGCCCGCGCGCGGGCGACATGCCCCGATAGCTCAGTGGCAGAGCACTTCCATGGTAAGGAAGGGGTCGTCAGTTCAATCCTGACTCGGGGCTCGCAGCATCCGTCTCTGTGACCGCGGGTGCGTCGCGGCAGGGTAGCTCAGTTGGTGAGAGCGCACGACTCATAATCGTGAGGTCGCGGGTTCGAGCCCCGCTCCTGCTACGAACGGAAGCCCGCCTTTTGGCGGGCTTCCGTTCGTTCCGGGGCGGTTGGTCGAACCCGTCACGCGTGGGGGGTCCCGCTCCGCCGGAGGCTCCGCGCGCCGCGCAGCGGCGTGTGGAGTGGCGGAGTGGCCGAGCCCCGCTCCTGCTACGAACGTTCTCACCGGCGTCGTGACTTCTGGATCGACTCGGCAACGAGGCCGCTGAGCGCGCCGAGACCGGCCGATCTGCCCAGTTCGACGGCGCCCACGAGGAGGTTCGGGCCGACGCCGTGGTCGGACCGGTCGCCGGTGAGGACGGTGGTCGCGCCGAGCAGGAGCGCGAAGAGGACTCCGGAAAGCGTGAGGGTGAGGACCGGCCGCGGCACCCTTCCCAGGCCGGCCCCCAGCACCCAGACGGCGAAGGTGGCGAAGAAGGCGATCATCGCGGTCGCGACGTCGCCGACGATCGATTCCAGACCGATCTGGCGAAGGAGGGGCCAGAGGAGCCCCAGAAGACCGAAACCGACCACGGCCGGCCAGCTCAGTCCGGGATGCCGGCCGGTGGGTACCGCTCGCGGGTGAGAGTGCGGTGGAGGCTCGCTCATGCTGACGAAGGTAGGCAGACCGCTTCGAGGTCGCGTTCGCTCCGCGACGACATCGAGGTCGTCGGAGGGCGGTGTCAGATGTCGATCGGTGAGGATTTCGGGCGGCCCAGGGATCGAGCACGGTGGATGGCGATCGCTCGACGACAAGGACTGACTCGATGGAACATCGCGAACCGTACCTCCACCTTCGCGTGCTTGATCGCACCGACGTCGCTGAGGCCGCGGCCCTGCTCGGGCGGGGAATGGCCGACAACCCGATCCACGTATCGGTGTACGGCGACGACGAAGTCACGCGAATCCGTCGGCATGCGTCGCTCATGCGTGTGCTCCTCTCGAGTTCGCCCGCTCTGACCATCGACGGCGTGGAGCAAGGCGGAGCGCTCGTCGGCGTTGCAGCGGCAGCACCACCGGGACGCTGTCAGCCACGGGCCGTGGCTCGGCTGCGGCTTGTGACTCGCGGCGTGACGTTCGGCCCGCGAGCAGCGGAGCGCCTTCTGACCTGGAATCGGGCATGGGCCGCGCACGATATCTCGGAGCCGCACGTGCACCTCGGGCCGGTGTCGGTTGATCGGCATCTGCGAGGGCGGGGGATCGGCACTCTCCTGATGCTCCGCCACACGACTCACCTCGACTCGCTGGGTGTGGCCGGGTACCTCGAGACGGATCGCCCCGAGGCGGTCGGCTTCTACGAGCGGCACGGATACGCGGTCATCGCGGAGGAGGAGATCCTCGGCGTGCCGAACTGGTTCATGCGGCGCCCGCCGAACTGAGCAGTCGCACTTCGTCGTCACCGGATGGAGGACCCGGACATTGAGCATGCATGAGACTCCCGGTCAGCGGCCCGAGAGCAATGAAGATCACGCACCGGGCGCGCCCGATGGACTCGGTGCGAAGCAGGTCGGGGGAGTGACCTTGTCCCGCCGCGCACTCCTGGGCTCAGCGCTCGTGACTGCGGGCGGGGCCGCGGCGATCGGCTTCGCCGCCGCGCGTGTGGCACCTCTGACCGCCGATGCCGCGTCGCCGGACTCAGGCTCGGGCGCGGAGGACGTGATCTCGCCCTTCGGCGCGCACCAGGCCGGCGTCGCCACGCCGCAGCAACGGTACGCGACCTTCGTCGCGGCGGATCTGGCCGCGCAGGACGCCGCGCTGCTTCGTCGACTCCTCGCCGACGTCTCGGACACGGTCGTGGCCATCGTCCACGGCGAGGAGACCCCGCCCTCACCGCTGTATCCGGACGACGCGGTGACGCCGACGGATTACGCCACGGGGTTGTCTCCCTCCCGCCTGACGGTGACGACGGGAGTCGGACCGCGCGTCTTCGATCTGCCCGGAATCTCCCGTGAGCGCCCACGACGGCTGCGACCGCTGCCGGAGTTCACCGGCGATCACCTCGATCCGCGTTGGGGCGGGGGAGACCTCCTGTTCCAGATCTGCGCAGACGACCCGCAAGTGGTCAGCGCCGCCATGCGCGCGCTGCGTGCACGGATGCCCGGGTACGCGGTCATCCGTTGGACGCAGACCGGATTCCTCACCCCGCCGAAGGGCGGCGGAACGCCTCGCAACATGTTCGGGCAGAAGGACGGAACATCCAACCCCCGCGTCGGGACCGCACAGTTCGACGATGCCGTGTGGTCGCTTCCGGACGAGCCGTCATGGTTCCGCGGAGGCACCTACCTCGTCTTCCGGAAGATCCGGATGATGACCGCGAAGTGGGACCTCACCGCGCGCGACGAGCAGGACGCGGTGATGGGGCGTCGTCGCACGGACGGATCGCCGTTGACCGGGAAGACGGAGTTCGACGAGCCCGACTTCGAGGCCGCAACGGCCGGGGGCGAGCCCGTGATCGAGCCGGATGCGCACATCCGGCGTGCGCACGGCGTCCCGATGCTGCGTCGCAGCTACAACTACGACTACGGCCTCCTCACGGCGATGGCCGGTGGCAGCCCCGATCCGCTCGAGCATCCCGAGGATCATCCGCATGCTCCCGGAACGGAGGAGCACCACCACGGTGGCCACGGGAAGCTCGATGTCGGCCTGCTGTTCTGCGCGTACGGCAACGACCCGGATCGTCAGTTCATCGCGGCGCAGAAGCGGCTCGCCGAGCAGGATCGCCTGAACGAGTTCATCCAGCACACCGGCAGTGCCATCTTCGCGATCCTGCCGGGCTTCGGGGAAGGTGGATACGCCGGCGACACCCTGGTGTGACCTTTATCCGCCCAGGGCAGACGGCCGAGCCGGAGCCATGAGACCGACAGCCACCGTTCGGGAGAGGATATGACCCTTGAGCTGAGCGCGGACGACCGTGCTCGAATCGCCGAGTTGGGGATGCGCTACCGACTGTGGTCGCCCGCGGAGGAGCCGACCCTCGTATCCCGCGGGGGCGAGAACACGACCTTCGCGGTCGGTGAGTACATCGTCCGATGTTCGGGCGATCTCGATGCAGTCAACCGTGAGGTGGAGCTGCTCGACGCGCTCGCGGGTGCGACCTCCGTCCCCACACCGACACCGGAGCTGCACGAACCGGAGTCCGGAACATTCGCATACCGACGGCTTCGAGGCGCGCCCCTCATTCACCGACGTCACCGTGACACGAAGAAGATCCGACACGCGCTCATCGACGTGCTGTCTGCGCTCCGAGAGTCTCCACGCGCCTCGCGCCTGCCGGTCGATCCGTATCCGAATGAGCAGTGGCATGCGGATGCCGCAGAAACGTACACGGCCGTGTTGAACCACCTCGACGGCGAGCAGGCGCGCATCGTCCGCGCGTTCCTGAGCGAGCCGCCGCCGCCCACACGGACTTCGACCGTCGCTCAGCACAACGACCTCGGAGCGGAGCACATCCTCGTCGACGACGCGGGAGAGGTGACCGGGATCATCGATTGGACGGATGCGGCGATGACCGACCCGGCGCGCGACATCGGGTCCCTCTACCGAGACCTCGGGCCCGCCGCGGCGCTCCGCGTGGGGGAGAGCCTGGACGGGCCCATCACCGAGGACGAGCTGCGCCGCATCCGATTCCACGCACGCTGCAAGTGGCTCGAAGACGTCGCCTTCGGGATCGAAGATCCGTGGACGCGCAAGCCCTATCTCGACAACGCAACGATCACGTTCGATCACACGTTCGCAGCCGATCCGTGAGCCGGGGCAGGAGGACGGGGAGCAGGAGGAAGGATGAAAGGCCGAATCGGATGATCATCACAAGGAGGGTCATCGCGGCGGGAATCGCGCTGGGACTGGCGGTCTCACTGACGTCCACCAGCGCCGGAGCGCACGACGCGCTCACGGACAGCTCGCCCAGATCCGGAGACGTCCTCGCATCGGGTCCCTCGGAGATCACCTTGACCTTCTCGGACCGCGTCTTCGAGGACAGCGCGGTGGTGGCGGTGTCGGATTCGGAGTCCCGCGGTTGGGTGTTCGGCTCACCTGCCGTCGACGATGCGACCGTCACCGTCCAGCTCGAGCGAGAACTCCCCGACGGTGAGTATGACGTGCTGTGGCGGGTCGTCTCGAGCGACAGCCACCCGATATCCGGAGCGTTCACGTTCCGGGTCGGGGACGGCGACACTGTCGACCCCGCATCCGGCGCCGGCGATACAGAGTCCCTCACGGGGCCGGCTCAGCCCGCGGCAGTCGTTCTGTGGACAGTCGTCATCGCCGCCCTTGCAGCGGTGGTGGCGGCCGTCTTCCTCTGGCGTTGGGTCACGTCACGTCGACGAAACGGGTGATCGTGCCCGTCTCAGGCGGGCCGGTCGTCCAGTGTGAGCCAATGCAGGACCTGCTCCAGACCGTCGCGCCAGTGCCGGCGGACGATGTCGGCGGCTCTCTCCCGGTCTCCGTCAGCCAGTGCGTCGAGTATCGCTCGGTGCTGGGCATCCGCCTCGGCTCTGCTCCCGACCAACCGCATGTAGGTCAGTTCATATCGGGAGATGCTGGTTCGCAGACTCTGCGCCATCTCCACGAGCTTGGCGTTGCCTGACGTCGCCGTCAGCAGATCGTGCCAGTGGGAGTCCAGCTGCCACCTGCGAACCGGATCGTCGCACTCGGAGAGTTCGCGCGCCACCGCGCGCAGGTCGCCGAGCGAGGACTCGGTGGTCGCGCCGGAAGTCGTCAGTGCGAGGGATTCGAGGGCGCCCAGGATGGGGTAGATCTCTTCGGCTTCCGATCGCGTCAGCGGACGCACCACGAAACCGCGAGCGAGGGACGACTGGAGCACGCCTTCCGCCTCCAGCCTGATGAGGGCTTCTCGGACAGGGGTGCGCGACACCTCGAGCGAACGGCTGATGGCCGCTTCGGTCAGAGCCGTGCCGGGGGAGTAGTCGCCCGAGGAGATCAGCGCGATGACCCGTCGGTAGACGGCCTCGCGCAACGGCTGGCCGCGCTGAATCGGGCCGCGGTCGTCGGTCATCGGGTGGCTCGCACGCGGTAGGGGCTGTCGTCGCGGTACCGCGATTCGAACTCGGATCGCATGCACAGCGTCTCGATCGCCGTCATGCGGTCCACGGCGAGGATGCCGTCCAGGTGGTCGATCTCGTGCTGCAGCAGCTCGCCGAGTTCGCCGTCCGCGCGGATGGTCTGCTGCCGGCCCTCGGGGGTCTCGTACTCGACCGTGACCCAGGCGTTCCGCCTCACTCGGCAGAAGAACGAGAGGGAGAAGCTCAGGCATCCGTCCCATGGCTCCCAGGTCTCGGATGATCGCTCGACGATCCGGGGATTCACCAGGACCCACGGCTCGTCGATCTCGACGTACACCAACCGCTTGCCGACTCCGATCTGCGGGGCCGCGATCCCTCGGCCGTATCCGGTCCGCGATCGCCAATCCGCCAGCGTGTCGGCGAGGTCGGCGACCAGCGGCTGGATCGCCCGCAGGTCTTCGCGCGTGACGGCGGATGTTGCGGCTCGAAGTGTCGGATTCCCGAGCTGGACTGTGGGCTGTACCGGCATAACGGTATATTGTATACGATAGACGATATGGTCGGCCTTTCCGCTGAGCGCATCGAGTCCGCCGTCGAGCTCATCGAGCCGGTGTTCGTCGACACGCCGCAGTTCCGCGACGCCGCGCTCTCCCGCGCGCTCGGCCGCGATGTCGTTCTGAAACTCGAGACTCTCAACCCCGTCCGGTCGTTCAAGGGACGAGGCGCGAGCCTCCTCATGCGAGACCTGGCCCCCGGTCAGCGCGTCGTCACCGCTTCCGCAGGCAACTTCGGGCTCGCGATGGCGTACGCGGGCATGCTGCGCGGAGTGGACGTCACGGTCTACTGCGCCGCGACCGCCAACGCCACCAAGGTGGCCCGAATCCGGGATGTGGGCGCGGAGGTCATCGTGCGTGGCGCGGACTTCGATGTCGCCAAGGAAGCGGCGCGGGAGCATGCGGCCGTGGAAGGGCACAGGTTCGTCGAAGACGGAGACGACCTGCGGATCACAGAAGGCGCCGGCACCATCGCTGTCGAGCTGGCCGACCAGGCGCCCGATGTCATCGTCGTCCCCGTCGGCAATGGTGCGCTGGCGACGGGGATCGGGTGCTGGGTCCGGACCCGGCGACCGGGGTGCAGAGTGATCGGAGTCTCCGCCGCCGGGGCGCCGGCGATGGCGAACGCGTGGCGCACGGGGATTCCCGCGGCGACTGATCGCGCGAACACCATCGCCGACGGCGTCGCGGTTCGCGTTCCGGTGCCGAGCATCATCCCGATGTTCCGCGAGTACGTCGACGACATGCTGCTCGTGGAAGACGAGGTCATCTGGCACGCCTTGTCGCTCGTCCGGGACACGGTCGGACTGATCCTCGAACCGTCCGCCGTCGTCGGGATCGCAGCGATCATGCAGCACGGCATCCCCGGGGCACGTGTGGCGACCATCGCCACGGGGAGCAACTACTCGGAGCAGCTCCTTCGCCAGATCACAGGCGTCGATGACCGGCCGAGGCGGCCCCTACCATGACACGCAGGATGCTCGAGGCGAGCGGTCCTCCCCGCGGCGCGACCGCGCCTGCGCCATGGGTGATCGACGCACTGCTCGGTCTCGGCGTCACACTGACCGTGGCGTGGCTGATCGCCGTCAACGTCGGAGGGATGGGCGCCGGCGGGTGGGAGTACCCATGGGCCCTCGTCCTCGGCGCACTCCTGCTCGCGCGTCGCCGGTATCCACTCCTCGTCGCGATCGGCTCCGGAGCGGCGGTCATCGGATACCACGCATCCGGACACGCGCCGATCGGGGTCGCCGTGCCTCTCGCTGCGGTGATGTTCTCTGCTGCTGAGTTCGGGCGGGCCATGGGGGCAGCCGTGGTCTCGGCAGCCGTGATCACGATCGCGCTCTCATACCGACTCGCCATCGGCCAGGACCCTGCGTACCTCATCGCGTACGAGCTGCCCGCCCAGGCGCTTCTGCTTGCGGGTGCTGTCGCGCTGGGGGACGGCGTACGTTCGCGCCGCGAGCTCCGCCGACAATCGGAACGGATAGCCGCCATGACAGCGGAGCGCTACGAACGCGAGGCGGAGTGGCGAGTGATGACCGAACGGCTGGAGATCGCACGGGAGCTGCACGATTCCGTGGGCCATGCTCTGACGGTGGTCACGCTCCATGGGCAGGTGCTCGAGGAGTCGCTCACGCCACAGGACGAGGAATTGCGACGCTCCCTCAGAGCCATCACCGATACGACGGCGGCGACGTTCGCAGACCTCCGGAGAACCGTCCTCAGCCTGCGAGGCGAAGGGAGTGCGCCCCGATCGCCCCTGCGACTCTCCGATCTCGAGTCGGCCATCGCGCCCGCGGCGCAGATCGGCGTCGCCACCACGCTGAGTGTCTCGGTGATGACCGCCCTGCCGTCGGCAGTGGAGACGACCATCTATCGGATCGTGCAGGAGTCCATCGTCAACGTCGTGCGGCACGCGCAGGCGTCGCGCGTCGACGTGAGCGTCCGAGAGTCCGACGGTTCCGTGTCGGTGAGCGTCGTCGACGACGGATGCGGCGGCCCGACGAACCCGTCGGCCGAGAGCCACACGGGAAGCGGCATCGCAGGAATGCGCGAGAGAACCGTTCTGCTCGGCGGTGAGTTCTCCGCCGGGCGCTCGGGTGACGGATTCACCGTGCGTGCGAGGATTCCGATCGAAGCCGCATCCGGCTGAGTCTTCTCGCCGAACGCCCCGCGGGCGTGCGTCGTGCGGCCCGCTGTCGCATTCGCGTGTACCGGGCAGTCGTCGAATGGCGACGCTGATGTCGTCTTCGGGACGATGACCGGCGGCCAAGGCGATCCATACCGTGGCGGCATGTCACAAGACGTCGCTCAATCAGACACGCAGGTGCCGCGGCCGCGCAGCTTCGGGCTTCCCTTCCTCGCACTCATCGGTCTGGCCGCGCTGCGGGTGCCCGCTTCGATCCTGGAAGACCTCCGCGTGGTCGATGCCGGGCATTGGGTCTCGGGGCTCCTGCCGTGGGTGGTCGTCGCTGTCTGGGTCGTCGTGGCGGTCGTCCGGAGTGTGCCGCATCCGTTCTCGACGGTTCTCATGATCGGCGCCATCTCGGGTGTTCTGCTCATGATCACCTACCAAGCCCTGTGGGACGTCCTCTTCTGGGACTACCCGTCGGAGATCGGTGGCAGTGGGGTCGCGATCCGCCTCATCGCGATCCCCGGAGGCTTTGTCGCCGGTGTCGTCTCCGGTGCCGTGGGTGGGCTCGTCGCGTGGGCGATTTCCGCGGCGACGCGTCGCCGCCGTACCGGCACCGAGTAGGGACAAACCCCGCCGCCCGCTCAGCGAAACCCTGCATTCCCGTCCCCGGGCAGGACCGGGGACACGATGCGAGGAGCATCAATGCCAAGAGATTCCCGTCTGAGTACGAGAAGGATCGCTCGTCGCCGGTCGATCCGCTCGGTCGCCGTGTCGTCAGCTGTCGCCTTGGCAGTGACCGCATTGAGCGGCTGCGACGCTGTCCAGCGAGCACCCGTGGTGGACACGGTCGGTCAGGTCGAGTTCGAGAACGCGCTCGCGATACCGCCACTGGACCGGGGCACGGTCGGACCCGACGGTGTGCGGGAGTTCCGGCTGCGCGCGGCCGAAGGGGTCACCGAGTTCACTCCGGGTGTCGGGACGACGACTTGGGGATTCAACGGGAGCTACCTGGGTCCGACGCTCGCCGCGACTGTCGGCGAACCCGTCCGAATCCATGTCGAGAACGGCCTTTTCGTGCCCACCACCGTCCACTGGCACGGGATGCATCTTCCGGCTGAGATGGACGGCGGTCCTCATCAGGTCATCGAGCCGGGCGTGACCTGGTCGCCGTCCTGGACCATCGATCAGGAGCCCACGACCCTGTGGTACCACCCGCACCTCCATGGCGAAACCGAGTCGCATGTGGAGATGGGGCTCGCCGGCCTGTTCCTGCTCGAACCGGAGGATCCGGATCGCTTCGGGCTGCCTCACCGATACGGGGTGGACGACATACCGGTGATCGTCCAGGACAGGCAGTTCACGAGCAGCGGCCAGTTCACGACGTCGACCCGAGGCTTCGTCGGGGCTCTGGGCGACACCGTGCTCGTCAACGGCACCGCAGCTCCGTATCTGGAGGTGACGACGGAGCTCGTGAAACTGCGGCTGCTGAACGGCTCCACAGCCCGCACCTATCGATTCGAGTTCGACGATGAGCGGTCGTTCGACCTGGTGGGCACCGACGGCGGCCTGCTCGAGGCGCCGCACCGCACCGACCATGTGCAGCTTTCACCCGGTGAACGCGCGGAGATCGTGGTGCGTGTGCGACCCGGCGAACAGCCCGTGCTGCGCTCGATCAGTCCCGACCTGGGCATGCCCGGTCCGATTGCGGCGATGAACGGAGGGTCCGACAGGCTCGACATCATGCAGCTGCGGGCCGCGCCCGTGCTGGAGGCGAGTGCGCCGCTCGCGGAGCGGTTCGCCGAGATCTCGCGCATGAACCCGTCAGATGCGGCGAATGAACGCCACTTCGAGATGGACGGCCTGCAGATCAACGGTCAGTCCATGCAGATGCACACGGTCAACGAGATCGTCGAGGTCGACACCGTCGAGATCTGGAAGGTGCGCAACCGGATGCAGTTCGCGCACTCCTTCCACATCCACGACGTCCAGTTCCAGGTGCTCTCGGTGGACGGGAAGGCTCCGCCGCCCGAGCTCGCCGGATGGAAGGACACGATCTACACGCGACCCGGCGTGATCTATGAGCTGATCATGCGGTTCGAGGACTACGCGGATCCCGATACGCCGTACATGTACCACTGCCACTTCCTCGCGCATGAGGACGCTGGGATGATGGGGCAGTTCACCGTCGTGGAGGACGCATCCACGGCGCCGAAGGTGATCGACATCCCCTCCCGGGACGATGACACGGCGCCCTTCACCGGTCACGGTGGTGGTCACTGATGGGAGGTGGTGGCTCGTGACGACGGTCGTCCTCGTCGACGATCAGGATCTCGTGCGCGCCGGTCTGCGCGCGCTCCTCACGCGCGACGAGTCCATCCATGTCGTCGCCGAGGCGACGGATGGCCGCCGTGGGGTCGAGGCGGCGCGCAAGCACAAGCCGAGTGTCGTCCTCATGGATCTCCGGATGCCGCTGATGGACGGCATCGAGGCGACCCGCGTGATCCGTGGTGACGAGGAGCTGGCCGATACGCACGTCGTGGTGTTGACGACCTTCGACGATGACGCGGACATCGTCGAGGCGATCCGCGCCGGGGCCGTCGGCTACCTGCTCAAGAGCACGCCGCGAGACGAGTTGCGCGACGCGGTCAGACGTGCGGGTCGAGGGGAGCGGCTGCTCTCGCCCGAGATCACCGAACGCCTCATGGACATGGTGGCGGCCGGGAGAGCGGCGGCAGTGCCGGATCCTCGGCTGGAGCTGCTGAGCTCGCGCGAACGAGACGTGCTCACGCGCATCGGATACGGCGACACCAACGACGAGATCGCGGTGGCGCTTCACTTGAGTCCCGCGACGGTCCGGACCTACGTGAGTCGGATGCTCGCGAAGCTCGGTGCGCGAGACCGCCCCGAGCTGGTGGTCATCGCGCACAGGTCCGGCCTCGTGAACTTCTGATCCCGGCTGTCCGCGGTGGCTCGCGGTTCCCGGCGCGGTCGGCGCGGTGAGCGTGAGTGCGAAGAAGTGCTCCATGCCCCACCCGGAATCGACCGCATAAAATTGCTCTCGGGGGACCGCAGCACACCCGTGTGATCTCGACGTTCCGTCGTCACACCGGTTCGTGCGTCGGCGCGGTCTTGTCGTGTTCGCTTCGACGGGGGTGACTGTTCTGCGAGCGCGTGGAGAGCTGCCGCGGGTATGGCGGCAGGTGACGAGTGTCTGTATGCGCTGCGTCGCGGCCGTGGCGTTGCTGACCGCCGCGGTCGTGCTGACCGGATGCGGGACGGAGTCCGCGAGGGCCGCCGCACCTCGCGCGACGGCGCCGCCGCTCCCGTCGCCGACCGCCGAGGCCTTTCCGGTGTCGAGCGAGACCGAGCCGCTTCCCGCGGGCACGTCGGTGCAATACGGGCGCTGGAAGTACACCGTCGATCCCGTGCAGTGGCATCAGCGCGACCGTGTGCTGGCCGAGGCATACGCCCCGCCGGCCGTCGCCGACGGATACGGGTGGGCGCTGCTGACGTTCACGGCAGCCAACGGCGGGCAGGAGCCCGCGGCCCCGTGGGGGTTCGAGGTGATCCTGCACGCGGCCGGGTGGGACGTGTCGCATCGTGCGGTGCAGGCGGGCACGATACGGATGCCGGACGAGTTCACCATCGCGGATGTCGAGCCGGGCGGGGAGCTCTCCGGGAACCTCGGCTTCTGGGTGCCCGACTACGCCGCCGACGATCCCGATTGCCGCGTGCAGCTGCTCGTCGGTCGCGGCGTGCCGGAGAACCCCGCCGCGGAGGGCGAGTCGGTGTGGTTCACGTGCCGGTGACCCAAGCACCCGGCAACAGTTCGCCCAGGAGCGCCTCGACGCGCGTGCGGATCTCGTCGCGGATCGACCGGACGGTCTCGAGGTCCTTGCCGGCGGGATCTTCGAGCTCCCAGTCCTCGTAGCGTTTGCCGGGGAAGACGGGGCACGCGTCTCCGCAGCCCATCGTGATGACGATGTCCGACTCGCGCACGGCATCCGTCGTCAGCAGAGTCGGCGTGGCATCCGCGATGTCGATGCCCTCTTCGGCCATCGCCTGCACCGCGACCGGATTGATCGCGTCTTTCGGCGCGGATCCGGCCGACAGCACCTCGATGGCATCGCCGCCGAGAGCGCGCAGGTAACCGGCCGCCATCTGCGAGCGGCCTGCGTTGTGGACGCATACGAAGAGCACCGTCGGTCTGTCGGTCATGGTGCGTCCTCCGGGTCGACGCCGACCGTGCGACTCCGGCGCCCGATGAGTATGGTGTCACGCCATCGGCCCGCGTGCGGGCCGGCACCGGACTTCGCCATCCGTTCGCGGCGGCCGACGACTCGGAATCCTGTCGCCTCGCGGTCCTCGATGCCCTGTGCGTGGATGCGCTCGACCGCCGGCCAGTCGGCGGGCGTCATCGGTCGGATGCGCGTCACGAACAACATCCTCCGCCATTGCCGACATCCGTCGAGCACACGCCCGTCGCGGGCAGGGTCAGCTTCACGTCCGCGGCGGATGCGGTGTCGCCCGCGAGCCACGCCGTGACCGAGCGCACCTGCTCGTAGCCGGTCGCGAGCAGGAACGTCGGCGCACGGCCGTACGACTTCATGCCCACGATGAAGAATCCGGGTTCCGGATGCGTGAGCTCACGGAATCCGTGCGGCTCGACGGTGCCGCACGAGTGGACATTCGGGTCGATCAGAGGTGCGAGCCGTCGTGGGGCCTCGACGATCTCATCCAGTTCGAGCCGGATCTCGCGGAGCATGTCGAGGTTCGGGCGGAACCCCGTCGCGTTCACGACGACCTCGGTCGTGTGGGTCACGACGTCGCCTCGGCGGTGGCCGATGAGCTCGACGGCACCGCCCGCGCGTCGCGCACGGATGATCTCGAACCGGTCGAGAACGGCGATCGCCCCCTCTGCGACGGCTCGATCGACCCTGTTGCCGAGGCGGGCGCGGTCCGCCAATTCGTCATCCTCCGAGGACGAGAGGCGCGCGGCTTGCGCGTTGCGGATGAGCCACGTGACCGATGTGCCCGGAACCTCGCGCGCGAGCTCCACGAGCGCGAGCAGAGTGTTTGCCGCGGAATGACCCGCGCCCACGACCGTCGTATGGCGGCCCGCGAAGCGCTCGCGGTCTCGACCGAGCACGTCGGGGAGGGCATCCGTCACGCGGTCCGCGATCTCGGTCATCCCGAGAAGCTCGAGTCCGCTCGATGTGAGCGGATTCGGCGACGTGTACGTGCCGGAGGCGTCGATCACCGCGCGCGCCGTCACTTCGTCGACACTGCCCCCGCGGTCTCGGAGCCTGACGACGAACGGCACCCCCGCCCGTCCGCGGGTGCGCGTGCGATCCATGCCCTCGCGAGCGACTCCGATGACCTCGACGCCGTATCGGATGCGGGGGGCGAGCTGCTCGAGCGCGGCGAGCGGAGCGAGGTAGTCATCGACGAGCTCACAGCCCAGCGGTGCCCGATCGGAGTCCGGATGCTCCCACCCCCGCGCCTCGAGCAGGCGGCGCGCCGCCGGATCGACGAGGTGCCGCCACGGTGAGAAGAGCCGCGTGTGACCCCACGCGCGCACGCTCGCCGCGACCTCATCACCTGCCTCGAACACCACGAAGTCGATCCCGCGCTCGACGAGGTTCGCGGCGGCGGCGAGTCCGATCGGTCCGCCGCCGATGATCGCGACGGGCAGTGAGGCCAGCCGATCGTCGTCGACGGTGCGCGGTGTGATGTCGAGCAAGGTCATCGGGGAACCTCCAGATATCGATGAGCTTCGATGCCCGATTCTGCGCCGAGCTATCGATGGTTGTCAATATCGACTAGCATCGATGTATGCCGACGGTTCTCGAGGTCACCGACATCACTGCGGACACATGCTGCGCGCCGCTCGTGCGGGAGCCGCTCTCCGCCGACGAAGCCGAGCAGCTCGCCACCACGATGAAGGCGTTGGCTGATCCGGCCCGTCTGCGCCTGCTGTCGATCGTCGCGGCATCCGAGGGTTCGGAAGCGTGCGTGTGCGACCTCATCGAACCGGTCGGGCTCAGCCAGCCGACGGTGTCGCATCACCTCAAGGTCCTGACCACGGCGGGCTTCCTCGAGCGCAGCAAGCGCGGCACGTGGGCGTACTACAAGCTCGTTCCCGGCGCGCTCGACCGCGTCTCGCAGCTCCTCGCGCCTTAGCGCGCCGACTCGACCGCCGGCGACCGGCGGAAGACGAGCACCGTCGTGATCAAGAGGATGACGATGCCGATCGACTCGGCGATGACGGTCTCGGGAACGAGCGTGAAGTCCCACGTCTCGGTGATGCCGAACAGCCCGACCGTGAGCGCCAGAAGCAGCGAGCCGAGTGTCGCGATGAGGAACAGCAGGCTCAGGAGGGTCGCGACCTGGAGCAGGCGCCCCTTCAGGAAGACCATCCCGACGGCGAGGACCAGGGCGGCGATCGCGTTCAGGACGAAGAACACGCCCAGGATGCCCCCGACGCCGTCGAACACGAGGTAGAGATGGATGCCGCCCGCCACGAGGAGGGCGATCGCGCTGAGGATGCGCATGACCCAGAGCACACGCCCGCCGCTTCCGTTCATGTCCGACCCTTCCTTCTGCGAGTGGTTCGCTTCGAGTGAATGTTGGCGGTTCAGGCCTCCTCTGTCGAGGCCTCCTCAGTGGACACGAGCCGGATGCCCGAGCGGTTCACCCGCGACAGGTGGGTGCGCACGAGCCACGTCACATCCCGTGCGAACGACTCGACGAGGAGGGCGAGCGCTGCGAGCGCGACGATCGCGGCGACGACCTCGGGGAGCAGGCGACTGGCGACGACCGTCAGGGCGATGCCGCAGATCGCGGTGACCGCCTTGCGCCAGAACCGCGGCGGCAGCGTCTCGCGCATCCACGGCAGCACGAGCCCGGCCGCGACGAACGCGTACCTCATGAGGCCGAAGGCGAGCACCCACCAGCCGACGATCGGCCCGCAGCACACGCTGAGCACGAGCAGCAGGAACGCGTCGACCTCCATGTCGAACTGCGCGCCGAGCTCGCTCTCGCTCGACGTGCGCCGGGCGACGTATCCGTCGATACCGTCGAGGGCGAGAGCGATCGCGGCGAGTGTCACCAGCAGCGGCGTCGAGACGGCAGCGGTGAAGGACGACACGACGATCGCCGTGATGAGCCCCACGAGGACTGAACGTGTCGCGGTCACGATGTTGGCCTGCCCGAACCGTGCCGCACCGCGTCTGCGCAGCCCGAGCGCGAGCAGAAGGTTCGACACGACGAGGTACGCGATTCCTGCGCCGAATCCCCATGGAGACAGGGGGCTGAGGGCCGACGCGGCGATCAAGGCGGCAAACCCTACTACCGCGAACCACCACGGCACCCACTGAACGTTTCCCATGTGCTCTCCGTGTAGATTTCATGGCGGCCACCATGGATACGACGAACGTACCCGCCGCGGTTCACGCGGATGCCACAGACGCGGCCATCGCATGGTGGATCGTGGCCCCGGGCGAGGGTGAACACCGCCCCGAGCCGCTGCCGCCCCGCGGCGACGGCGAGGCGCTCGTGCGCACGCTCTGGACGGGCATCAGCCGCGGAACCGAGAGCCTCGTGGCGCGGTGCGAAGTGCCCGAGAGCGAGCGCGACCGTATGAGGGCGCCCTTCCAATCCGGTGACTTCCCGTTCCCCGTCAAATACGGCTACCTCAATGTCGGCGTCGTCGAGGAGGGACCCGACGACCTCGTCGGCCGCACGGTCTTCTCGCTCTTCCCGCATCAGTCGCGCTTCGTCGTCCCGGCCGACGCCCTCACTGTCGTGCCCGACGATGTGCCTGCCCGCCGTGCCGTCCTCGCGGGCGCGGTCGAGACCGCCGTCAACATCCTGTGGGACGCGGAGCCGCACCTCGGCGATCGCGTCATCGTCGTGGGGGCGGGAATGATCGGATGCGCCGTGGCGGCACTCGCGGGCCGCATCCCCGGCGTCGAGGTGACGATCGTCGACGTCGACCCCGCGAAGGCCGACGTCTCCGCGTCTCTCGGCGTGGGGTTCGCCGACCCCGCCGACGAGCTGCCGCCCGCAGACATCGTCATCGAAGCAAGCGGCAACGGTGCGGGGCTTCAGCACGCACTCCGCGCGGCGGCCACCGACGGGCTCATCGTCGTCGCGAGCTGGTACGGCAGCCGCCCGATTCCGCTCGACCTCGGGGCCGACTTCCACTCGCGTCGGCTCACGATCCGCTCCAGCCAGGTCGGCGCCGTCGCCGCGAGCCGACGGTCGCGAAGGTCGACACACGACCGCCTGGCGCTCGCCCTGCGCCTGCTCGCGGATCCCGCGTTCGACACGCTTCTCGCAGACAGCTCGCCCTGGACCGACCTTCCACGCCTGACCGCCGACCTTGCCGAGGGCACCGCCGGTGCGCTGTGCCACACGATCGATTGGAGCGAGGCATGACCTTCAGCCTCACCGTCCGCGACCACATCATGATCGCGCACAGCCTGCGCGGAGAGGTGTTCGGTCCCGCGCAGCAGCTGCACGGCGCGACCTTCCTCGTCGACGCGACGTTCCGGTCGGCCGACGTCGACGAGAACGGCATCGTCGTCGACATCGGCCGCGCGAGCGAGGCTCTGCGCGACATCGTCGGCGAGCTGACGTACCGCAACCTCGACGAGGTGCCCGAGCTCGCCGGCGTGAACACGACCACCGAGCG